>DASYFL010000140.1:0-17162 GCA_036498445.1 Steroidobacteraceae bacterium | reverse complement strand
ACGAACAGTGGGTGATCGCGCTGTTCGATGGCATGAGCCAGCGCAGTAAGCAGCAGTTGGTTGCACTGCTGGGCGAACTCAAGCGGCACATCAGCCGGGCCACGAGCGACTGAAACGGAGTCCGCATGGGCACATTCTCACCTCAACCGCAGCACTTCAAGTGGCAGCTCGCCGGCCGCGTGGGTCTCATCACCCTCAACCGCCCGGAACGCAAGAACCCGCTCACCTTCGAGTCCTACGCTGAGCTGCGTGATCTCTTCCGCGCGCTCGTCGATGTCCGCGATGTGCGCGCCTTGGTTCTCAGCGGTGCCGGTGGCAACTTCTGCTCCGGCGGGGACGTGCACGAGATCATCGGTCCCCTCACCAGGCTCGACCGCGCCGGAGTGTTGCAGTTCACGCAGATGACCGGCGACCTGGTAAAGGCGATGCGCCACTGTCCGCAGCCCATCGTCGCCGCGGTCGACGGCATAGCCGCCGGGGCCGGCGCGATTCTCGCCATGGCGGCCGACTTCCGCATCGGCACCCCGAGTACGAAGACTGCTTTTCTCTTCACGCGCGTGGGGCTGGCCGGCTGTGACATGGGCGCGTGCGCAGTGCTGCCGCGGCTCATCGGGCAGGGCCGCGCGGCGGAACTGCTGTACACCGGCCGCTTCATGTCGGCCGAGGAAGGCGCCGCCTGGGGATTCTTCAACCGCCTGACGAGTACCGAGGAGCTGCCCGGTGCAGCGCTCGCGCTGGCACAAGAGATTGCCGCCGGCCCGGCGTTCGCTCACGCGATGACCAAGAAGATGATGCATGCCGAGTGGGACATGGGGATCGATCGGGCGATCGACGCAGAAGCGGTGGCGCAGGCAGAGTGCATGCAGACCGAAGACTTCCGTCGCGCGTACCGCGCATTCGTGGCAAAACAGAAGCCGCAGTTCGAGGGCAACTGAGGTGGCGCTGGCGCCAGCACGCGGCTTCCTTGACTGGCCATTCTTTGAAGCGCGGCATCGCGAGCTCGCGACACGTCTTCAGGATTGGGCGGCCATGCAGCTGGCGAGCTCGACGCACCCCGAGTCGCGGGCCGCGGTCGACTCGCGCTGCCGTGAATTGGTCGGCATGCTCGGCGCGGCGGGCTTTGCGAGCTTCGCGGTCCCGCAGGCACACGGCGGGGCCGCCAGCGCATTCGACGTGCGCGCCTTGGCGTTGATCCGTGAGACGCTCGCCTGGCACGACGGCCTCGCCGATTTCGCGTTTGCGATGCAGGGTCTGGGCAGCGGACCGCTCTCGCTGGGCGGATCCGCCGAACTCAAAGCACGCTATCTGGCGGATGTGGCCTCCGGGGGCAAGGTCGCGGCCTTTGCGCTCTCCGAGCCGCAGGCAGGGTCCGATGTGGCAGCACTCGCCTGCCGTGCGCGCCGTGAGGGCGAGACGTATGTCCTCGAAGGCGAGAAGAGCTGGATCTCGAACGGCGGTATCGCAGACTTCTATTGCGTCTTCGCGCGCACTGCACCAGGTGAAGTGCGCGCCGACGGTTCCGTCGCCGCGCGCGGCATCAGTGCCTTTGTGGTCGATGCCGGCACTCCCGGCTTCTCGGTCGCCGGGCGCATCGATGTGAGTGCGCCTCATCCTCTCGGAACACTCAGCTTCCGTGGCTGCCGCATCCCGGTGAGCCAGCGCCTTGGCGAGGAGGGTGACGGCTTCAAGCTTGCGATGCGCACCCTGGACGTGTTCCGCACGTCCGTGGCCGCGGCGGCGCTCGGCTTCGGGCAGCGCGCGCTTGACGAGGCCGTCCGCCACGTGCGGACACGCGCGATGTTCGGGCGCACGCTCGCGGAGCTGCAGCTGACGCAGGCGGCGCTGGCCGACATGGCTACCGAGCTCGATGCCGCGCGCCTTCAGACCTATCGTGCCGCGTGGCTGCGCGATCAGGGCAGAAATGCCACACAGGAAGTGGCGATGGCAAAGATGAGCGCGACCGAGAGCTCGCAACGGGTCATCGATCGCGCCGTGCAACTGTTTGGAGCCCGCGGCGTGGTTCACGGTGAGATAGCCGAACGGCTGTACCGCGAGATCCGCGCACTGCGTATTTATGAGGGAGCGACCGAAGTGCAGAAACTGATCATCGCACGCGAGCTGCTCGCCGCCGCGGGTGCGCCGTGACGCGATCCTCAATCGAGGTGCTGCAGCCAGATGGGTGGCCGCGACCGCGGGGCTACAGCAACGGCATGGCTGCGAACGGTCACCAGGTGTTCGTCGCCGGCCAGGTGGGCTGGGACGCGCAGGGTCGTTTCGTGAGCGGCGGGCTCGCCGCCCAGGTGCGCCAGGCGCTCGCGAACGTTTGTGCAGTGCTTGCCGAAGCGGGCGCCGGACCAGAGCATGTGGTGCGCCTCACGTGGTACCTCACGAGCCGTGCCGAGTATCACGCCGAGCTCGCCGAGATCGGTGCCGCCTACCGAGCTGTGATGGGCAAGCACTTCCCGACCATGAGTGTGGTGCAGGTCGTGGCACTCATGGAAGCCGAGGCCAAAGTCGAGATCGAGGCGACTGCGGTCATCCCGTTGGGCTAGCGCCGATGTGGCGTCCTCCGGAGCGCATACGCCACAACCCGCAGCCCGGGCATTGGCCGAGCGCGGCAGAGGCAGCCGCCTCGCGGCTTTTCTCCCCGGTGCGGGTCGGCACACTAACACTGGAGCAGCGCACCTGGGTGCCGGCGATGGTTCCCTGGCGCGCGAGTGCGGAAGGTGTGGTAACGCCCGAGGTGCTCGAGTGGTACCGCTGCTTCGCGCGCGGCCGTCCCGGGGCGCTCGTCGTAGAAGCCACCGGCATTCGCGACGTGCCGAGCGGACCGCTGCTGCGCATTGGGGACGACCGCTTCCTGCCCGGGTTGCGCACGCTGGTGGATGTTGTGCGTGAGGCCAGTGAAGGGGCGACGCGCCTTTTCATCCAGGTCATCGACTTTCTGAGCATCCGCCGCCGCCCCGACCCGGCACGCTTCCTGGGAGAATTCCTGCAGATCACCGCACGCCACCGCGCCGCCTTCGGGGACAGCGACGCAAGCGAGACGGAAGTGCGCAGCTGGTTACGCGCACTGCCACCCGCCGACCTGGCGGGCGTCCTCGAGCCGCGCGAGCTCGAGGCGCTCGAGTTCGGCGCGAGAGAGCGCGTCACCGATACACATCTCGAGCACATTCGCGCGCTGCCGCGTACGCTCCCGGATCTGTTCGCGGCGGCCGCGCGCCGTGCGCGCACGGCCGGCTTCGACGGCGTGGAGCTCCATTTTGCACATGCCTACACCATGGCCTCTTTTCTCTCCCGTTTGAATCAG
The DNA here is from genome assembly GCA_036498445.1 of Steroidobacteraceae bacterium. Lineage (GTDB taxonomy): Bacteria > Pseudomonadota > Gammaproteobacteria > Steroidobacterales > Steroidobacteraceae > 13-2-20CM-66-19. Next base: position 13,852 of record DASYFL010000140.1, on the reverse strand, counting down.
CGCAGCGATGGCTACGGCGGCGACGGCCCGGGGCGCGTGCGGTTGCCCCTCGAGGTGCTGGCGGCAGTGCGCGCGGCGGTAGGGCCGGACTATCCAGTCGGCTGCCGCTTCCTCGCCGAAGAGTGCATCGCCGGCGGCAGCGACCCTGCCGATGCCGTGCTCTTCGGGCGCGAATTCGCCCGCGCCGGAATGGACTTTCTATCGCTATCGCGTGGCGGCAAGTTCGACGACGCCCGGCAACCGAAGGTCGGCGAGGCCGCCTACCCCTATACCGGGCGCAGTGGCTATGAGTGCATGCCGTCCTATTACTCCGACGCTCGGGGTCCTTACGGCCGCAACCTTCCGGCAACGGCAAAGGTTCGTTCTGCCGTACGCGCGGAGGGACTCGATACGTCGGTGATCGCTGCGGGCGGGATCCACAGCTTCGAGCAGGCCGAAGGGGTACTCGCCAGCGGCCAGGCGGACATCGTGGGCTTCGCACGTCAGGCCCTCGCCGACCCGGATTGGTTCCGCAAGGTACGCAGCGGGCGCGGAGCCGAGGTGCGACTGTGCCTGTACACCAACTACTGCGAGGCACTCGACCAGCGGCACCGGCAGGTGACTTGCGAGCTCTGGGACCGTATCGGCCTCAATGAGGCGGGTCTTACACTCTCGAGCGATGGCAAACGACGTCTGACTCCACCGCCGTGGCCATAGGGCGGTCTTGCAGGCGTGGCGGCCAGTCGCTATATTTTAGGTGTCAAGTATCTATACCGGAGATGTGAGAGAGGTTTTCAGCGTGAGCTATCGGGATCAGCCTGAGGCGATCCGCGCGCTGGTGCGCGAGGATGCCGTGCACCGCGATGTCTACCTCAGCCAGGAGCTCTTCGATCTGGAAATGGAGCGACTGTGGCGCAACACCTGGATCTACGTCGGTCACGACAGCCAGGTGCCGAACGTCGGTGACTACTACAGCACCGAAATCGCACGGCAGCCTCTGATCATGCTGCGCGATGAGGGCAGCAAGGTGCGCGTGCTCATGAATCGCTGCGCTCACAAGGGCGCGCGTCTGGTGAGTGCGGTGAGCGGGCAGTGCGAGAACCGGTTGCTGCGCTGCCCCTATCACGGCTGGACCTATCGCCTGGACGGCTCGATCCGCACTATTCCGATCAAGAGCGGCTACGAGGGTACCTCGCTCGCGGACAGTCCCAACAGCCGCGGTATCGTTAATGTGCCGCACGTGGAGAACTATCGCGGCTTCGTGTTTGCGCGCCTGAGTGAACAGGGTGTCGGGTTCCGTGAATACTTCGGCGACTCACTAAGCTCGATCGACAACATGGTCGAGCGCTCGCCCGAGGGGCGGCTGGAGGTGGCCGGCGGCGTGCTGCGTTTCATGCACGATTCCAACTGGAAGATGTTCATCGAGAACCTGAACGACACCATGCACCCCATGGTGGCGCACGAGTCCGCCGCCGGCACCGCCAAGAAGCTGTGGGCCGACAAGCCGGAGGGCACCCCGAAGCCCATGGCGATCGAGCAATTCCTGCCGTTCGTGAATGGCTACAGCTTCTTCGACCAGACCGGCGTGCACATCTACGAGAACGGCCACAGCTATACGGGCGTCAACTTCTCTATTCACTCGAACTACTCCGCCATCGGAGAGTACGAGGCGCTGATGGAGAAGAGCTACGGCACGGAGCGTGCACGCGCCATCTTGGGTGAAGTGCGCCATAACACCGTCTACTACCCGAGCCTCACGATCAAGGGAGCGATCCAGGCCATCCGCGTAGTACGCCCGCTTGCCCCCGACCAGACACTGATCGAGAGCTGGACCTTCCGTCTGGCCGGGGCGCCGCCCCAGTTGCTGCGCCGTACCCTCATGTACACGCGCCTGATCAATGCCCCCACCTCTGTCGTCGGCCATGACGATCGCCACTGCTACCGAGCCATCCAGGCGGGCCTGGCCGCGGAGGGAAACGACTGGGTGAGCCTGCACCGCAACTGGACGGCGCGCGAGCGTACCGAGCTCGCTGGCAACTACAACGGCCTCAGCGAGGTTTCGATGCGTGGCCAGTACCGCGCCTGGCAGCAGTTCATGGCTCCGGAAACGCGTCCATGAGCGGTGCTCCGGATCTCGCGACGCTGACGCAGTTCGTGTACGACGAGGCGAGGCTCATCGACGAGAAGCGGTTCGAGGAGTGGTACCAGCTCTTTACCGACGATGCCTACTACTGGATGCCGCTCACCCGAGGCCAGCCGGACGGAGATAACCATACCTCGCTCCTGTACGAGGACAAGCTGCTGCTGCGCGTGCGCATCGACCGCCTCAAGAACCCGCACTCCTTCTCGCAGCACCAGGCGAGCTTCTGTCAGCATGTCCTGCAGGCACCGCAGCTGGAGTCAGCGAATGGCGAGGGGACTGGCTGGGTCATGCGCACGCCATTCCTGTACCTTGAATCGCAGTTGGACACACAGCAGCTGCTGACCGGCGTCTGCCGACTGCACCTGGTGCAACTGGACGGCCGGCTGCGCATCCGCTTGAAGAAAGTCGAGCTTCTGAACTGCGACGCGGCCTTGCCCTCCATCCAGCTCTTCCCGTGACGCCACTCACGGGCGCACAGCAAGCGGACACGGTCGCCGCGGCTTTCGCCGCCGCACACGCGCGCTACGCGAACCATGATTTCCTCGAGGTCCTGCCCACAGTAGCCGGGGCCCTTGGCATCGAGGCACGCACCTGGACGTATGCGCAGGCGGCCACGGAAATTGAGCGCCTGCGCGCGGCTTACCGCGCGGCGGGCTTTAGCCACGGCCACCGGGCCGGGCTGCTGCTGCTCAACCGCCCCGAGTTCCTGTTCCATTTCATCGCGCTCAATGCGCTCGGGGTCTCGGTTGTCCCCCTGAGCCCCGAGTGGCGCAACGCGGAGCTCGAGTATTTGCTCGGGCACAGCGAGATCTGTGTGGCCGCCACGATCCCGGCGCGTGCCGAAACCCTGGCGCAAGCGGCGCGAGCCACCGGAAGTGCGCTCGTGCTCACCGATCCGCAGGGCAGCGCGATTGCACCGGCCCCGCACACAGCGCCGAAGCTGCCACTGCCGATCGATGCCGACAGCGAGTGTGCGCTGCTGTATACCTCCGGCACCACCGGCCAGCCCAAGGGCTGCGTGCTACCGAATGAATACTTCCTGTGCGCGGGGCGCTGGTACGCCGGCGCCGGCGGCCTCACCACCGTGCGCCCGGGGATAGAGCGCATGCTGACACCGCTTCCGATGATGCACATGAACGCCCTCGCGTACTCGACGATGTGCATGATCGTGAGCGGCGGCTGCCTGGTGCTGCTGGATCGCTTTCACCCGAAAAGCTGGTGGGCGAGTGTGCGTCAGTCGCGCGCCACGATCGTGCATTATCTCGGAGTGATGCCCGCGATCCTGCTAGCCGACCCCCCCACTCCAGCGGACCGGGACCACGCAGTTCGTTTTGGCTTCGGCGCGGGGGTGAACCCCCGCCACCATGCCGCCTTCGAAGCCCGCTTTGGTTTCCCGTTAATCGAAGCATGGGCAATGACCGAGACTGGCGCAGGTGCCGTGCTGGTCGCGAATCGCGAGCCGCGCCATGTTGGAACCTCCTGTCTCGGGGTGGCGAGCGCCGACCTTGAGTGCCGGGTGGTCGACGAACACGGTACGGAAGTCAGGCCCGGCGAGCCGGGCGAACTGCTCGTGCGCCATGCGGGCGCCCACCCCCGCTTCGGATTCTTCCGGAACTACCTGAAGGACGAGGAGGCGACCAGCGAGGCCTGGCGCAACGGCTGGTTCCATACCGGGGATCTGGTGAGCCGCGATGCACAGGGCGTGTTCCGATTTGTCGACCGGCGCAAGAACATCATTCGCAGGAGTGGCGAGAACATCTCCGCCGTCGAGGTCGAGGCGGTCCTGGTGCAGCACCCGGCGGTGGGCAACGCGGCCGTGACCGCGGTACCGGATGAGTTGCGCGGGGATGAGGTGTTCGCCTGTATCGTGCCCACGGAGAACGTGCCAGACCCTGTACGCCTCGCGCATGAGCTTGGCGCGCTGTGCCGCGAGCGGCTCGCCTACTACAAGGCGCCAGGTTACGTCGCCTTCTGCGCTGCGCTGCCGCTCACCCGCACCGAAAAACTTCAGCGCAGCGAGCTTCGCGAGCTCGCACGACGTCTGCTCGAGGAGGGGTCCTGCATCGACCTGCGGGGGCTGAAGCGCCGGGGGGCGCAGTGAGCCGACGCAGCTACGAGGGCGTCGCAGTCGCCGTCCCAGTGACGGTGCCCTACGTGCGCTACTCCATCAAGAGCGCACACTGGTTCATCGCCAGGGCACTCAAGGCGCTCATCGAGCGTGCCGGCCTGCAGAAGTCGGAGGTCGATGGCGCGTGCATTTCGGGGTTCCTGCTGTTCCCGGACACTGGCGTCGGCCTCATGCAGTACCTTGGCCTCTCGCCACGCTGGCTCGATCACGTCCCCATGGGCGGGGCGAGCGCGGTGGTGGCGCTGCGGCGCGCGGCGCGCGCGGTGCAGTCGGGCGATGCGGAGATCGTCGCCTGCATCGCCGGTGATACCAATCACGTTGACTCCTTCCGACTTACCATTGCGAGCTTCAGTCAGTTTGCGCGCGATGCGGTCTATCCGTACGGCTCGGGCGGCCCGAACGCGAATTTTGCCTTCCTCACCGACTATTTCATGCGCACACGCGGCGCGAGGCGCGAGGACTTCGGCAAGCTGTGCATTGCGCAGCGCCACAACGCCCTCTCGTTTCCGTATGCACTCTTCAAGAAGCCGCTTTCAATGGAAGAGTACCTCGGTGCCCGACCCATCGCCGAGCCGCTCCATCTGTTCGATTGCGTCATGCCCTGCGCAGGCGCTGAGGGCTTCCTCGTCATGGGTGAGGCACGCGCGCGCGCGCTCGATCTGCCCTTTGCGCGCGTGCGTGCCACGATCGAACGCCACAACGCCTTTCCCGATGACCCCATCCAGATCCGCGGCGGATGGGCGCTCGAGCGCGACTCGTTGTGGAATCAGGCAGGACTTGGGCCGCAGGACATGAACCTGGTCGAGCTCTACGACGATTATCCAGTCATCACGGCGATGCAGCTCGAGGACCTGGGCTTCTGCGCACCGGGCAACGTGGTGCAGCTCATCCGCGACAGCACCTTCACCACCGAGGGGTCGCTGCCACTCAATACCTCCGGCGGCCAGCTTTCGGTCGGGCAGGCGGGCGCCGCGGGCGGCTACCTGGGTCTCGTCGAATGTTTGCGGCAGCTGACCGGTCAACCCCTCGGGGCGCGCGTGGCGGATGCACGACGAGGCCTGGTGAGCGGGTTCGGCATGATCAACTACGACCGGGGCCTGTGCACCGGTGCGGTTGTGCTGGAGGCAGGGCGCGAATGACCGAGCCGATCCGGCGACCGAAGCGCAAGAACCCGGTGCTGCGTACGCGTCTGCCGGCGTTGCCGCCGTGGCCGCGCAGCCGCATTGCCCTTGGCCTTACGGCCGCTGCGGCCGAGGGACGCTTCGCGCTGCAGGTCTGTGCAAACTGCGGTGCGGTGCAGTACCCGCCACGCGAGTCCTGCCACCGCTGCCTGAGCGATCGGCTTCCCTGGCGCGAGCAGTCCGGGGAGGGTCAGCTCATCTCGCAAACGCTGCTGCACCATAGCCACGACATCTTTTTTCGCGAGCGCGTGCCGTGGCGCCTTGGAATGGTGCAGCTCGACTCGGGGCCGACGGTGGTGGTGCACCTGCACGGGGCCGTGGGCGCGCCACCTGCGCGCCTGCGCGTGGGGGCCCGCCTGGACAAGGCCGGTATGGGTGTGCTCGTTGGGTTTCCGGAGAAGGACGTGCCGCACATGGCAGACGACAGACAGCTGCGCGAAATGACCTGTGATCCGAAGTTCCGCAAAGCTTTCATCACCGATGGGAAAACGCGGGTCGGGCAAGCGCTGACGCGCGCGCTCGTCGGCGCGGGCGCGGACCTGGTGTGGGTCGGCCACGCCGAGCCCTGGAAGCAGTTCCCGGGGCTCGCGGAGCTGAATGATCTGCCCCAGGTGAGCCTGGTACGGCTCGATGTCACCGACGCGCGCTCGGTCAAGGAGGCCGCGGGGGAGTTTGGTGCCAAGGTCGACATCCTGATCAATAACGCAGAAGTGCACCGTACGCACGGCATCGCCTCGCGCTACGGCACCGACGTGGCGCGCGCCGAGATGGAGGTGAACTATCTGGGTCTGTTGCGTCTGGCACAGGAGTTTGGCCCGGTGATGCGCGCCCGCGCCGCTGACGGACAGTCGAGTGCGGTGGCGTGGGTGAACCTGCTGTCGATCTTTGCGCTCAGCAATTTCCCGGCGCACGGGACCTACTCCGCGTCCAAGGCGGCGGCGCTGTCGCTCGCGCAGTGTCTGCGCGCCGAGATGCGCCCCGCGGGCCTGCGCGTGATCAACATCTTTCCCGGACCCCTCGAGGATGAGTGGAACCAGCTGCTGCCGCCGCCCAAACTCGCTCCCGAGGCTGTGGCGCGCGCGGTAGTCGCGGCGCTCAATGACGGGGTAGAGGATGTCTACCCAGGCGATGTCGCGCAGGAGTGGCTCGCGCGTTGGCGCGAGAGCCCGAAGGTGCTCGAGCGCGAGCTCGCCGGGCAGTAGCGCGAAGGAGACATGCGATGAACGACCGTAAGGCGATCGTCACTGGCGGCAGCACGGGAATCGGGGCCGCGATCGTGAGCGCACTTATCGAGCGTGGCTACGAGGTGATAGCGCTCGCGCGCAGGCCGGCGGAACTGAAGTCTGCGCGGCTGCGATCGGTACAGGTTGACCTCGCCGATGTCGAGGCGACGCGCGCCGTGGTCGCCGAGATCGCAGCGCGCGAGGCCGTCACCACGATCGTGCACAACGCAGGCGCTATCCTGGAGAAGCCTATCGAAGAGGTCCGCGCTGCCGACATCGATACGCTCGCGCACCTGCATCTCACCGCCGCACTGACACTGGTGCAGGCGAATCTGGCGGCGATGCGTGCTGCGCGCTTCGGACGCATCGTGCTGATCTCCTCGCGCGCGGTGCTCGGGCTGGCTAAGCGAACCGCGTATGCCGCCACCAAGGCCGGGATGCTCGGGCTCGCGCGTACCTGGTCGCTCGAGCTCGCCCCCGATGGGATCACGGTGAACGTCGTCGCTCCAGGACCCATCGAGGATACGGAGATCTTCCACTCCGTTATCGAAAAGGGAAGCGCACGGCACAGTGCACTCGCGCAGTCGATTCCGGTACGCCGTCTCGGGCATCCGGCGGACGTCGCGCGCGCGGTGCTCTTCTTCACCGATCCGGAAGCGGGTTTCGTCACCGGGCAAACGCTCTACGTGTGCGGCGGGACATCCGTCGGGAGTCTGACGCTGTGAGCGCGATGAGGAGGAAGGCGCCGATGAAGAAGAGATCGAAGCAAGCGAGTCCGGCGCCAGGCGCGCGGGCGCCGGCGCGGGCGAGCGCAACGGCCCCCGGCACCCTCGTCGCGCTCGTCGCCGCGCTCGCGGCGGGGCGGATCCGTATCGTTGATCTCACCCAGACTCTGTCACCCGATTTTCCGCAGATCGTGCTCGGGCCGGAGCTCGGGCAGGCCGCGCCGTTCCGCCTGGAGGAGGTGTCGCGCTACGATGAGCGCGGGCCGGGCTGGTACTGGAACAACTTCAGCTGTTGCGAACACACCGGCACGCACTTCGATGCCCCTATCCACTGGATCTCCGGGCGCCACCTGCCGCGCAATGCGGTCGACACGCTACCCCTCAATGACCTGATCGGGCCGGCGTGCGTGATCGACTGCTCGACGGAGGCCGCCGCCAACCCCGACTATCTGCTCACGGCCGCGCGCCTGCGCGCATGGGAGGCCGAGCACGGCCGCATCCCGGCACGCGCCTGGGTGTTGATGCGCACCGACTGGTCGAAGCGCACCGATCCGGTCGCCTACCAGAACTTCGACGAGGAAGGGCAGCACACCCCGGGACCGGCGCTCGATGCGGTGCGCTTCATGATCGAGGAGCGCGACGTCATCGGCTTCGGCACGGAGGCCATCGGAACCGATGCCGGACAAGGCCTGCACCTGAAGCCGCCCTATCCGTGCCACTACCTCATGCACGGCAGCGGCCGCCACGGGCTGCAGTGCCTGACCAATCTGGATCTTCTGCCCGCGCGGGGCGCGGTCATCATCTGCCCGCCGCTCAAGATCAGGCAGGGCTCGGGCAGCCCGCTGCGAGTGCTTGCGCTGCTGGAGAACTAAGAGCAAAAGGCCCCACGAGTCCGGGCTGGCGATCTTCGCCGATGACGTACTACCGCATCGGCGAGGCGACAGCGTCAGTGCATCAGCGCGAGCAGCCGCTCGCGCTCGCGGCGCACCTCGATGAGTGGCGTGCGGCGGTACTGAGCGATCTCCGCGGCGGTGAACGGCGCAAATGCCTGCGGCGTGGCGTGAGCGAGCTCAACGATCATCCAGTTGAAGAGCGCGGCGAGCTCGGTATCGGACAGGGTCGACTGAGCGGCGCCCGGTACCTGCACGATATAGCGCCGTCCCGCGGGCAGACGTGCGAACGGCAGGAGGGTGTCACGCATGGAGGGCACACGCCCGGGCTCGCCGGACCCGTCCGCCGTGTGACAGCCCATGCACTGCAGCATGTAATTGACCGCGGGCTCATAGGCGCGGACGGCGGGCGCCAGCGTGCACGCCAGGAGCAGGAGCAGTGCGGGTCGCATGGCGCTAGCGCGCCTGCCCCAGGATGCGCGCGGTCGAGCAGTGATAGGCGACATTGCCCTTGGAGCTGCCCGAACACCAGTTGTAGTCGTTCGACTGGAAGGGGATATAGATCGGCGTGTCGCGCTCGTTGCGGTTACACAGGCAACGCCCGCAGGTCGACTTGCCGCAGCAGTCGTTGTAGGAGACCACGTAGTCGAGGCCGTCGGCCGGATTGTGGCAGGTGCCGATCCAGGTGACGGCCGACATCTCGGTGCCCGGCGGACAGCTGTGCTGCGAACCGCCGCAGCAGCCGCACAAGTAGCCATCGATCGCGCAGTGCCGCCAGTAATCGCAGCTCTGCGGATCCTGCAGCGCCGCCGCCTTGGCGGCGGCCTTATCCTTCGCCCCCCCGTTCGGCGCCGCTCCCTTCCTGGGCGGCTCGGCGCCACGCGCGACCGGCAGCAGCGGCAGTGCCGCGCCGCCGATGAGCAGCGCGCCGAGCGAGGCGAGCAGGCTGCGCCGTGAGGTGCGCTGCGCCATCGAGCGCACCGAAGCCTCGGCGAGGGCATCCAGCCAGTTCATGGGCCCACCATGATGGTCGGTGTCGTTCCGATATCGGGCACGGTGCGCAGGTGCCTGCCGCTCGCCGCGTCGTACACATCGAGGATGTTGCTCTCGATGAAGATCGAGAACAGCAGCGGCTTGGCATCGCGGCTCACCAGGATCGAGCCCGAGTCGTGTTGCATCGGGATTTTCTGCACGCGCGCGTGACGCTCGAGATCGTAGACCCAGACCTCTCGCCCCGGGTCTTTGTGCGTCTCGGGTCCACCGCGGTGCATGATCGCATAGAGACGGTTGAGGCCGGCATGCACCGCGAGCTGCTGCAGTCCCCCGGGACGCCATTGCTGTGCGCGCTCGCTGTCGGAGGTGAGTGACCAGTGGGGACCGGCGGTGAGGTCGGCCCCGTCCCTGCCGATGATCACCGAGTAGATCGTGCCGTCGTAGGAAACGAAGTACCAGCTGTCGCCGCGGCGCACCGCCTTCTCGGTGACCGGGTTGGTCTGCACCTCGAAGAACGGTGCCGTGCGCTCCTGGCTGACCCCACGGCCGCTGTCGTCGAGCCGCACCTTGAGCAGCGCCCCGTCGGCGCACAGGCTGAAAAAGGCGCGCGCCCCTGTCGGAAACGCCAGCGCGCATCCCGGGGTGTCGATTTCACCGACGAAGGTGCGGGCGCGCGTATCGACGACGCTGATCGATTGGGCCGGATTGAAGTTGTAGATGAGCAGAAACCGCCCATCGTCAGTGAGGATCGCGTTGGCGATCATCGGCATGTTGGAGGAGCGCTTCGGCGGGATCTCGATCTCACCGACCGGAGCAAGGCGGGCGGCGTCGTAGATGGTGACGACGTCGGTACGCGTGCCGCGTGTCCCCCGTGAGAAATAGGTCTCGGGCGAATAGATGAGCGCGCCGTCAGCGGACAGCACGATGCGGACGGCGCCGAACCCGGTATCGAGCTCGCCGAGGAAGCGCCCGCTGTCACCGTCGACCAGCATCGCCTTGCCGTTCGCCATGTGCGAGAACGCGAAGTCGTTGACCCACACCCAGTGCGGCGCGGGGGGAAGTGGCAGCGACTCCACCTGCGACAACGGATCCGCAGGTAGCGGCGCGGCCACCGTGGCGGCGGCGGCCGTGAGCGCTGCGATGGCGCCCGCCCATAAAGTGCAGAGAGACGGACACCCCATTTACAGCTCGTGGTTACTTAGGTTCAGCCGGCGGTGGCGTGAGCTTGCCAGCCTTGAAACTCCCCGTCACGAAAAAATCCCCCTTGCACATCCACTCGCCGTCGATCTGCGACCAGAGGAAGAGGATGGCGAAGGTAAAGGGAGCGGTTTTGCCGTCGGTCGGCGTGACGTGAAAGTCCGCCCAGTCCCAGCCGGCGCGGCCGGCGACGAAGGTGTGGAGCGATTCGATCTTCACCCGGTTGTTACGCACCACCTCTTCGTAAAGCGGCCGTATCTGCTCGCGGCCGATGAAGATGCCCTCACCCTCCCCGACCGAGATGACGTCGGCGGTATAGAAGTGCTCGAGGATCGGCGCCGGGTCGTGCGCGGCGAAGGCGCGCTCCTTGAGGTCGTACTTCGACCGGATCGCCTTCTTGAACGCGGCGAGCTCCGGTCCGGCAGGGGACGCGGCGCTGGCAGCGGACGCGGCGCTGGCAGCGGCCGCCGCGCTTGCTGGCAGCGGTGCAGCCGCCGCGAGCAGCGGCAGTACGCCGAGCACGAGCCCTGCCGCGATCTTGCACACGATTTTCACGCCACCTCCAGTGCCTGCTGGCCGGCGCGCTCACCCTCCGCCGCGGCCGTCTCCCACATCTGCGCCCCGCTCAGCTCGGAGTGTCCGAAGGAGAGCCGGGCGAAGCGCTTGCGCAGCACGTCCTTGCCGGCTGGCTTGCCGTCCTTGCCGAAGAAGAAGCCCGGCGGATCCACCACGTAGGCGTGCCCCCAGCGGTTGGTGATGATGCCAGCGATGTCGCGGCCGGCATTGAAGCCGCTGTCGGCAAACATCCTGGTCAGCTGGGCGCGCACCGCCTCCTCGATCTGTGCGTAGCTCAGGCCAAAGAGCTGTAGCCGTGCCTGAGTGCACTGCTGCGGGAACGGAACGCCCGGCAGCGGGAAGGGGTTGTACAGCGTGAGCACGGTGGGCTTACCGGGATCGAGCGGCTGCGTGGTTTGGCCGGGGATCTCCAGGTTGCGCCGCAGGCTGAGCCACCAGCCGAAACCGTCGAACCAGCGCGCCGAGGCGATGCCGAGCTTCTCGAGGAAGCGCCAGTTGCGTACGGCGACGTTGACCACGAGCATCGGCGCGTGGTGGAAGCCACTCATGGCCTCGCGGTACTCGGGCGTGAGATCGCGGCATATGTGACGGTTGGCGTGCTGCTGGCCGCATAGCACTACCGCCTTGGCGCGCACCTGCTCGAGCTTGCCGCCGCGCGCATAGGTGACGATGACCTCCTTCGCGGACTCCGGCGCGCCGCCGTGGCGCACGGCGACCACGGTCGCGGAGAGCCGCATCCGCACCGGTTCGTTCACGCGGTCGAGCGCCTGCCACTGCACCGGCCCCTGCAGGATATCGGCCATGCGGTACTCGCCCTTGAGCGCGCCCGGGATGAGCTTCTTGAGGAAGTGCCGCGCCGTCCCGGCATTGCCGCCCGGAAAGCTGGCGAGGTAGATGTCGTCGGTGGGATCGAGACCGCCGTTGGCGTAGCGGTAGTACCCCACCACGCCCGGCTGCAGGTAGTTGTAGGCCGAGTACGCGGAGATCACGTCCGCACCAAGACCGCAGCCCATCGCCGCAGTCTGCGGGTTGAGGTAGCCCGTCACGTACGGCAGGTCAGCATCGCTGATGCCGACCACCTGCTGCAGGAACTGCTGGTAGGTCATGCTGTCGAGCCACGGCTCCCAGTCCGCACGCCGCGGCGGCGTGCGGAAGAGCTCCATCGCGAGCAGCGCCCGTTTTGCCGAGTCGGGGATCGGCGCATGACGGAAGCCATCGCGCCAGGGGTTCTTCACCCAGCCGGTGCCCTCGTAAAAGAAGCCGGTGTCAGAGCGCTCCCAGGCAACGTGCATCGGCGACCAGGCGTCCTCGGGGATCAGGATCTCGCGGCTGAGTCCTGTCGGCTTCTGATATACGAACTCGTCCGGAAAGCCGAGGTCGGTCGCGAAGTGCGACCACATGCCGGCCTCCTTCGCCTTGTTGAAGGGCACGACGATGCCGGTGGAGCCCTGGGGTGCGGTGAGGTGGAAGCCCTCGACCTCGAACTCGTTCTGCTTCGCCTCGCCGCCGAAGATCGGGTGCTGGTCGAGCATGAGTACCCGGCCCTCCGGCCGTCCCTTGCGGTACGCCCAGGCGGCCGAGAGTCCGGCGATCCCGCACCCGACCACGACCACGTCGGGCCGCTCGCCGGTGTCGACCGCGCCACTCAGCGCCGCGTCGAACTCCTGGTTGCGGATGCCGCCATGGGCGGCGTTCACCACTTCGTGGGTGTTGCCGTTCGAGCGCGCGTAATCTCCGATACCCCCGGGACCCGTCCAGTCCGGCCCGAGCCCGGTCATCTTGGCCGGCAGGGTTTGCGCGCGCGCATTACGGATCGCCGCCGGTGACGCCATTGCGAGGAGTGCCGTGCCGGCCCCGATGAGGCTCCCCCCCACGAAATCGCGGCGCGTCATTGCACCGCCTTGCGCGCCTGAGTCCCCGCTCATCTCTGCCTCCCCGGCCCGCCCGACCGCAGCTACTCGTTTTGGTCAGTTGACCAATACGCTACAATCGCAACACGATGCACGTCAAGGCACGCCGCACCGCAAGCGGGCGCCGCTCCGGGCGCGACACAGCGCAGCACATTCTCGATTCGGCACGCGAGTTGCTGATGCGCGCCGGGGATGCGCAGTTCTCGATGCGCAACGTCGCCGCGCAGGCGGGACTACACCTCGCCAACGTGCAGTACTACTACCCGACCCGCGATGCGCTGATGCGGGCGATCCTCGCCGACACCGGAGCCCGTTACCGGGCTGCCTACGAGCGGCTGCGCGCCACGCACTCGGAGAATCGCGTGCAGCGTTTCCGTGCGGTGGTCGACTTCAATCTCCGCGACATCGCCGATCGGCGGACGCGCCGCTTCTTCATCCAGCTGTGGGCGCTCCTCAACACCCTCGACGGCGAGACCGGCAATCTCCACAATGAGCTCTACCAGATCGACATCGCTCAGCTGAGCGAATGCATCGCCGAGCTCGTACCGCAGGCGAGCGCGGCCGAGGTGCGCCGTCGGGCCACGCTGCTCGCCGCTATGATCGAGGGCCTGGTACTGGTCCGGGGCGCGCACAGCCGCAAAGCGAGCGAGCTCAAGCAGCTGATGGCGCAGGCGCGCGCACTCGGCATGCAGATTGCGCTTGGCCTTGCCGGTGACATCAATTAGGCTGCCCGCACTCCAAGCTGCGAAGTCCATGCAAATCACCCTGGCGCACACCGACGCGGTGGCGGCCCCACACCTGCCCGACCCGGCGAGCGCCTCCACGGCAACTACGCTCGATGAGGCGATGTACGTGGTCGGCCGCAACATCCATCCACACCGTCTGCGGGTGCTAGCCCCGCGCGGCG
>DASYFL010000139.1:0-19147 GCA_036498445.1 Steroidobacteraceae bacterium | reverse complement strand
CGATCCCGAATAGGGATTCGAGGGCGGACTTGATCATCACGACCTCGACGTACTCGGGCATGTCGTCCGAGTCGGTGTTCGCGGCATTGAACTCGCCAATCGCTTCACGCAAGGGCGAGTGCTGCTCTAGCTCCAGCAGCGCCGCGAGCAAAGGCAGGTCGAGATCCATCTTTGCCCAGGCTGCAACATGGCTCGGTCGGCGGAAGGCGAACTTGTCCGTCGCCCACATGTGGCTCGTGCCTGTGTCACGCCGCCGGGTATCAAAAGAGAACCGGTCAGCCTTGCCGGACTCGTAGCGCTGCACAACCAGCGTGTAGGTGGGATAGTTGCAATAGTCGAAGTGCTGGCGAAATAGGCATCGCTTAGCTAATGCTGCAAACGCGATCATTTCCCGTGCCTGGAATAGCCTGACGGCGTGCCCGCCTGAGTCCATCCCGGTGTACCAATCGTCGATCTCAAGAAGAGATGCGTTGGTCACGATGTGGCCGGGGTCCGCGTAAGCAGCAAGGATTGCATCGATGTCCGCTTGCTTCGCGTGTGGCAGGTCACCGGGCCACTTTCCGCGAGCGTAAGGCAGGATTCTCACTGAGCCGACTTCGACCGGCTCTCTGCAAGCAACCCAAGGAAAGGCTGCAATCGCGTTTACTACGAGGTCCGGCATCTCTCGCGCACAATGTCTCGAATTAGAGGCGCGCCGCATTATGGTGTGGAGCAAGCGCGCCCTGCTGAACTGTCGCAGTTGTCGCAACGGTCTCAGCGGGGTGCCACTTCGTGGGTGACCGAGCTCACGGGATCGGCCAGAAGCATCGTCCGTCAAATGGACTTGATGTGGACTTGCCGTGAGCCTTTGCCGCTGACCATGTCGACCGTCTAGCCAGTAACGTATTGATTTTACTGGTCGGGGTGACTGGATTTGAACCAGCGACTCCTACGTCCCGAACGTAGTGCTCTACCAGGCTGAGCTACACCCCGAACCCTGGACAAGGCCCGCTGCGGATAGCCGCCGGCGGGCCGCGCAGTCTACTCAACCCGCCCGGCTCCTTCAATTCAGGATGGCGGCAACGGCGAGGGGCGCGGGCCCACCGGAGCGGCACCCTAGGTGGTGTGCTCGACGGAAAAAGCCGCGAGCGCCGCGAGCCCATCCCGGCAGCGTGATTCCGGCAGCGCGGCGAGCGCTGCCTTCGCACGCGCAGCATGCTCGCGCGCGAGGCGCGCTGCGTATTCGAGTCCCCCGGTCGCTTCGATAGCGGTGAGGACCGGCTCGAGCTGAGTCACGCCTCCACGCTGAATCGCCTCGCGAATGATCGCGCGCTGCTGCTCGTTTCCATGGCGCAGCGCGTGAATCAGCGGCAGTGTGGGCTTGCCTTCCGCGAGATCATCGCCCAGGTTCTTGCCCCGCTGCTGCGGATTGGAGCGGTAGTCGAGCACGTCATCCACCAGTTGATAGGCGGTGCCGAGATGGCGGCCATAGGCGGCGAGCTCCTGGCGCACGCGCGGCGTGGCCCCGGAGAGCACCGCGGCGACCTCCGCCCCGGCTTCGAAGAGCTTCGCCGTCTTGCGATAGATCACTTCGAGGTAGCGCTGCTCGGTGGTGTGCGGGTCATGGGCGTTCATGAGCTGCAGCACCTCGCCCTCGGCGATCACGTTAGTCGCCTCCGACATGATTTCCATCACCGGCTGGCTGGAGAGTGCCGCCATCATCTGGAAGGCACGCGAGTAGACGAAATCCCCGACCAGCACGCTCGCGGGGTTTCCGAATACCCGGTTCGCGGTATGCCGCCCGCGGCGCAGCGCGGAGCCATCGACCACATCGTCGTGCAGCAAAGTCGCCGTATGGATGAATTCGATGAAGGCTGCCGCTTCGAGGTGAGCGTTCCCCTGGTAGCCACAGGCGCGGGCCGCCAACAGCACCAGCAGCGGCCGCAGGCGCTTACCGCCGCCTGCGATGATGTGTTCGGCGACCTGGTCTACGAGTGGCACCGCGCTCTTCAGCCGCGCGCGGATCACCGCATCGACGGCGCTCAGGTCTCCTTCTGCCAGCGTGCGGATATCGTCCAGGGTCATGTCGGTCGCTCGGGCCGTGTGCAATCGTTTGTCGCCAAATGTAGGGCCCCGCATCCTAGCCGACGCGGGCGGCTTTGGAGAAATGCGCACCGGGAGCGCTCGGGTGCGGCGAATTTGTGCGCTAAGTCCCTGGCCCCCCTCGGGAAACCGTCGTTTGACCGGGGCAGGGTGCGCCAGTAGAATGCGCGGCCTTTCAGCACTGGCCCTTTGCCACTCCATCAACCATGTACGCGGTCATCGCCACAGGCGGCAAGCAATATCGGGTGACGAAGGATGGGGTGCTGCGCGTCGAGAAGCTCGACGCCGAGCCCGGGGCGACCGTCGAGTTCGGCGAGGTGCTCCTCGTCGGCGAGGGCGCGGACGTCAAAGTGGGTAAGCCCACTTTGCAGGGCGGCAAGGTGCTGGCTACCGTGGTGCGCCACGGTAAGGGCCGCAAGATATCGGTCGTGAAGTTCAAGCGTCGCGCCCACTATCTGCGGCAGAAGAACCACCGGCAGATGTTCACCGAGATAAAGGTGACCGACATCAGCGCGGGCTGAGCGGCACGGCAACGTTTCTCAGGCAGCGGTAACTCATGGCACACAAAAAGGCAGGCGGCAGTACCAAGAACGGCCGCGACTCGCATTCCAAGCGCCTCGGCGTGAAGCGCTTCGGTGGCGAACACGTGCTCGCCGGCAACATCATCGTGCGCCAGCGGGGCACGCAGGTGCGCGCGGGCGCCAATGTCGGAGTGGGAACCGACCACACGCTCTTCGCCAAGGTGACCGGCAAGGTGCAGTTCCGCAAGAAGGGCGCGGAGCAGCGGCTGTACGTGAACGTGCTGCCCGAAGAGACCTGATCCGCCGCTGAACCAACGAACGCGCTCAACGCGGCTCGAAGGAAAAACCCCGGCGCTCGCCGGGGTTTTTCTTTACGGCCTCAATTTCGTTTAACTCAGAATCGCACCATCAGGTCCGCGCCGTAGGTGCGCGGCTCGCCGACCAGCGCGTAGTCGAAACCCAGTGCGCCGGTATCCGGATCCTTTTGGTTGAGGGCGTACGCGAGATACTGACGGTTCGTGAGGTTCTTGATCCAGGCCGCGATCGACCAGCCGCGCTTGCCCGTGCTCTCGAATGACAGGCGGGCATTGGCGACGCCGTACGCGCCCTGCGCGTCGCGCTCGGTGTTGAAGGCGTCGAAATACTGCTTACCGTAGTAATTACCATCGAGGAAGAGGCGCAGGTCGCCCGCGGAAAAGTGCACCATGCGCCAGTCGATGGCGAGCATTGCGTTGTAGTCGGGTGCCTGGATCAGCTGATTGCCTACACAGCAGACGCGCGCGCCCTTATGCAGCGTCAGATCCACGTACTCGCTGTGCAGCAGGCCGAGATTCGCCATGATGTGCAGATCGTTCGTCGCCTGGACCTGGAACTCGAATTCGGCGCCATTCACCCGGGATTTCGGCGCATTGACGGTACGGAATCCCGTGCCGAGGCCTCCCGGCAGGTTGAATGCATCGAGGAACTGCTGGTTCTTGTAGTCGTAGTGGAAGAGTGCGGTGTTGAAGATGGCGCGGCGATTCCAGAACTCGGTCTTCGCCCCGATCTCGTAGGAGGTGAGTTTCTCCGGCTCAGCGAAGGTAAGCTCGCTATTGTCGTTGTAGGCCTGGCCGTTGAAGGCGACCCCGCGGTAGCCCTGGCTGATGCTGAGGTAGGTGAGCACCTGCTCGTTCACTCTCCAGTCGGCGCCGACCTTGCCACTCACATTGTTGGTATCGTTCTGGAACGCCGGTACCACTCCGAACCCCTGCACTGCGAGTCCCTGCTGGAAGTAGCCGCGCGGTGCCGTGGCTGGTTGACCGGGGGGCGGCGGCGGGTACAGCGCCGGATTGCCGATCGTCTGCGTCCACCAGGTGGTGGCGTCGATGTCGGGACTCATACCGACCGAGCCGGGACTCGGCAGTCCGCCTTCTAACGCGTAGAAGTTCTCAATGGTGACCTTGTCCTTGGTGTAGCGCACACCGCCGCGCAGGGTGAGCTGCGGGGTAAGGTTGTAGGTCAGATTGAGGAATATGGCGCGGCTGTCCTTCACCTGGTCGAAATTGTTGTATTCATCGAATCCATACAGCGGCTGCGGAATGCCCGCCGGGCTCGGCGGAATCTGTGGCAACCAGTAGCCGAGGTCATAGCCGTCGTAGAAGTGAAACTGCACGGTGGCGTGCGTACTCTCGCGACCGTAGTAGAGTCCGGCAAGCCAGCCGAACGGTCCTTTGTCTCTCGAGGTGAGGCGCAACTCTTGTGAGAAAGCGTTCACGCTCGAGAAATAGGTGTTCGGGTCATCGAGTCGCGCCGTGATCGGCAAGCCGCCATCGTCGCTCTTCTCGTACCAGCGGCCGTAGTCGAAGCCGGTGACGGATGTGAGCGTCGCGTGCGCGAGCTGCCAGTCGATCTTGAGCGAGGCGCCGTCGTTGCGGATTTCCTTGTGCACGGCGTACTTGGCGCCGTTGTCGAACCAGCCGATGTCACCGCTGAAACCGGTCACGGCGGGATCATTGTTGAGCGCATGTGCACCATAAGGCGTGCCGCCTGACTTGCTCACGAAGACCTTGAACAACAGCGTGAGGTCATCGCTCGGTTTACCGAGGAAGGTGAGGCGACCGGCTGCCGCATCGACCCCATTCAGCGGCTCGACCCCTGGCACGATGCTGTGGACCCAGCCGTCGCGCTTCTCGTACAGCATCGCGGCGCGCCAGCCGAGCCGGTCGTCGATGAGCGGCCCACCGACCGCGGCTTGCGCCTCGAAGAGGCTGTAGTTGCCGCCGGTGAGGATCGCGTAGCCGTCGTAGTCCGTGAGGCTCGGGTTGCGCGAATAGAAATTCACCGCTCCGCCGGTCGCGTTCTTGCCGTACAGGGTCCCCTGCGGGCCGCGCAGCACCTCGACACGATCGAGATCGTAGATCTGCAGCGCCTGCAGAGCGCCGACCGGCTTATAGACCTCGTCCACGTACATGGCGATCGGGCTGCTCTGGTTCTCGCTGAAATCCTGGGTGGTCACTCCGCGCAGAGTGAAGGTCGGCTGCGCCTCCGGCCCGTATGGCTGGTTGAGCAGCAGGTTGGGGACCACATCCGCGATGTCGCCCGCCTGCCGCACGCCGCGGTCGATGAGCTCGCTCTGCGAGAGCGCGGTCACCGCGACTGGCACGTCCTGCAGCCGCTCGGTGCGGCGCTGTGCGGTGACCGTGACCTCTTCCAGCACGGCGGCTTCGTCCGCGCGCGCCGGCTGTGGCCAGAGCGCACCGGGCAGAGTGCCGGCGGCTGCGATGCAGGCGAACTTGACGAGCGACGAGCGATAGCTGCGATCACTGCGGTGGCGCATTGGAGCTTCTCCCCGAACAGCGTGCCGTCTCGGCCCGGCGGCGTCCCTGCGGTGCCTGCCGTGGGCACATCGATTATCGATAGTTTCTTATCGGCAATGTCACCCAACTGTAGGACGAGTGCCTGCGAGCGTCAACCGCGCGCCAGGTGCGCCAAGCGCGCGGCGGCAAAGCGTGGCCAGTTGTCCGGCCGCGGCGCCTGCCCGGCGGCCCGGCCGGCCGCGATGCGCTACAGTCATGTCATGAAGTTCGTCGACGAGGCGCGGGCACGAATGCAGGCGGGAAACGGCGGCCGCGGCAGCACCTCGTTCCGCCGCGAGAAGTTCGTGCCCTTCGGTGGCCCGGATGGCGGCGATGGCGGTCACGGCGGCAGCGTCTACCTGCGCGCCGCCTCCGGCATCAATACGCTCGCCGACTTCCGCATCGAGCGAACCTTCAAGGCCGCCCACGGCGAGCCGGGCTCCGGCAACGATTGCACCGGCCGCAGCGGCGCGGATCTCTATATCCCGGTGCCGGTCGGTACGGTGGTGCGCGATGCCGACACGCAGGAGCTGCTCGGCGATCTCACGCGCGATGGCGAGGAGCTGCTCGTGGCGCGTGGCGGCAAGGGCGGCTGGGGAAACCAGCGCTTCAAATCGAGTACCAACCGCTCACCGCGCCAGTTTGGCCCTGGGCTACCGGGGGAGAAGCGCTCGCTGGAGCTCGAGCTGAAAGTCATCGCGGACGTCGGACTTCTCGGCCTGCCGAACGCTGGCAAGTCGACCCTCATCCGCGCGGTCTCCGCGGCACGGCCGAAGGTCGCGGACTACCCGTTCACAACCTTGCACCCGAACCTCGGGGTCGTGGCGGTCGGCGAACACCGCAGTTTCGTAATGGCCGACATCCCCGGCCTCATCGAGGGCGCGGCGGAGGGCGCAGGCCTCGGGATGCGCTTCCTCAGGCACCTGCAGCGTACGCGATTGCTGCTGCATCTCATCGACATGGCGCCGCCCGATCCTGAGGCCGATCCGGTGCGCGATGCGCGCGCGATCGTCACCGAGCTGCGCAAGTTCAGCGGCGAGCTCGCGGCGAAGCCCCGCTGGCTGGTGCTGAATAAGCTCGACCTGCTGCCGCCTGAAGACGCCGAGAAGCAGGCGCGCAGCATCGTGCGGCGCCTGCGCTATCGCGGCCCTTGGTTCCTGATCTCGGGGGCGACGGGCGAGGGGACTCGATCGCTATGCGAAGCCGCTATGAGGTTTTTGGAGGAGCACGATCGAGCGGCACGCGAGCACGCATCATATCCAGCAGATGCTGGCGGCGCGCCGCGGGGCGCAACTTGAGAGGAGTCGGAATCACTGGGACCGGAATACGCACTTTGTCCGTCATTGCAAGCCTCACTGCATCGCGCGGATACGAGCCGCCAAACGACTCTTGTGCCGCGCCGCCTTGTTTCGGTGGATGATCTGCTTGCCGACCAGCGAGTCGATCACCGGGACTGCATTCTGGTAGCTGGTCTTGGCCGCCTCCTTGTTACCGCCGGCGATCGCCATGGTCACCGTGCGCACGGCAGTGCGCATGCGCGAGCGCAGCGCGACGTTGCGGGCGCGATGCTTCTCGGCCTGGTGAGCGGCTTTCTCGGCGGACTTGGTATTGGCCACGAAATCTCCGTTTTCTCGCTACGTCCCGGGTTGCAGGGCGGGGTAGTCTGCGCATCACACAGTGGGTTGTCAAACCCATTGACCGCTCCGGCGGGCACCGCCCGGCGCATTCACATAAACTGACGAAGCTTACGCTGACGGCGTTAAGTTACATTCAAATTAAACCCCTGGGATCAATGGCTTAAACCCGATGTCACGCGGTCGATCATGCAGCTGATCCGGGGGGTCGAAGGCTTCGGGGGGCGCAGCGCGGGCTGCGCCCTGACCATCGGCACCTACGATGGGATACACCTCGGTCACCAGGCGCTGATTGCGCGTCTCCGGGAGCACGCCGTGCGGCTTGGGACCGCCTCGGTGCTGCTCACTTTCGAGCCCACCCCGCGCGAATACCTCCTGCCCTCGGATCCGCCGGCGCGCCTCACGAGCCTGCGTGAGCGCTGGCGCATCCTGTGCACGCTGGGCGTCGATTACCTCTGGCAGCTGCGCTTTGGCGAGGCCTTGCGTAACCTCTCGGCCGAGGACTTCGCGCAGTTGCTGGTCCGGGAGCTCGAGCCGCGGATCGTCGTCGTGGGACATGACTTTCGCTTCGCCAGGCGCGGCGAGGCGACCGCCACCGTCCTGGCTGAGGCCGGCCGGCGGCTCGGTTTCGAGGTCGATGTGCTCCCCGCCGTGACGCTCGCTGGCGAGCGCATCAGCAGCAGTGGCGTACGGGCTGCGCTCGCGCGCAGCGATTTCGACAGCGCGCGGCGCTGGCTCGGCCGCCCCTGGTCGATGCGGGGCCGGGTGCAGCCCGGGCGCAGCCTCGGAGTGCAGCTGGGATTTCCCACCGCCAACGTGCCGCTCGAGCGCCGGCGCTCCCCGGTCGCCGGCATATTCGCCGTGCGGGTGCGCGGGGCGGACAAGCGCGAACGTAACGGCGTCGCGAGCCTCGGCACGCGCCCCACCATCGGCGGCACCGAGGCCTTGCTCGAGGCGCACGTGTTCGATTTCGAGGGTGACCTTTATGGCCGGGAGATCGAGGTGGAGTTCGTGGCGAGACTGCGCGATGAGGAGCGCTTCGCATCGCTCGAGGCGCTTACCCGGCAGATGGAGCTTGATGCGGCCGAAGCGCGCCGCATACTGAATTCCTGATCGCGCACATGACCGACTACAAGCACACCATCAACCTGCCGCAGACGGATTTTCCGATGAAGGCCGACCTCGCGCAGCGCGAGCCGGCCGCGGCGCGGCGTTGGGAAGAGCGCGGCACGTACGCGAAGCTGCGTGAGCTCGCGCGTGGACGGCCGCGTTTTGTGCTGCATGATGGCCCGCCGTACGCGAACGGCGCCATCCACATTGGTCATTGCGTCAACAAGATCCTCAAGGACATCGTCGTCAAGTCCCGCTCGCTCGATGGGTTCGACTCGCCCTACATCCCCGGCTGGGACTGTCACGGGCTGCCGATCGAGCTGCAGGTGGAGAAGAAGCACGGCCGGCCGGGACGCAAGCTCGATGCGCAAGCCTTTCGCGCTGCCTGCCGCGCTTACGCGCAGGAGCAGATCGAGCTGCAGCGTAGCGACTTCAAGCGCCTTGGCATTCTCGGCGACTGGGACCGCCCCTACCTCACCATGGCCCCGCGCTACGAGGCGCAGCAGCTGCGCGCCTTCGGCCGCCTCATCGAGAACGGCCACCTCTATAAAGGCGTGAAGCCGGTGCACTGGTGCCTCGATTGCCGCTCGGCGCTGGCAGAGGCCGAAGTGGAGTACGAGGAAAAAGACTCCCCGGCAATCGATGTGGCGTTTCGTGTCCGCGATAACGCCGAGCTTGGGCGCCGCACCGGCACCTCGGGCGCCGAGCTCGGCGATGAGCCCGTGGATGTCGTGATCTGGACGACGACTCCCTGGACGCTGCCGGCGAATCAGGCCGTGGCGCTGCGCGCGGAGTTCCGCTACGTTCTTGCCGCAGCGCACCAGGGGCGCGAGCGGCGCCGTGTGATCGTCGCGGCGGAGCTTCTCGAGGCATGCCTCGCGCGCTTCCGATTGTCCGATGCGAGTGTGCTGGCCGAGTTCGAGGGCCGCGCTCTCGAGGGTCTGATGCTCGAGCATCCCTTCCAGGAGCGGCTGGTCCCCGTGGTGCTGGGTGAGCACGTGACGCTCGATGCGGGAACGGGCGCCGTGCATACCGCTCCCGGGCACGGTCAGGAGGATTTCGCCGTCGGCCAGCGGTACGGACTCACCGTGCTGAACCCAGTGGGCAATGACGGACGATTTCTCCCCGGGACACCGCTGGTCGCGGGCCTGCGGGTCGATGAGGCCAATCCGGTGATCATCGCCGCACTCGCTGAGCGCGGGAGGCTCGTGCACGAGGAGCGCTTCCGCCACAGCTATCCGCACTGCTGGCGCCACAAGAGCCCGCTGATCTTTCGCGCCACACCCCAATGGTTCGTCAGCATGGAGCAGGCGGGGCTGCGCGCGCACACCCTGCGCGACATTCCGGGCGTGCGTTGGACGCCCGCCTGGGGCGAGCAGCGCATCGCCGGTATGATCGAGAGCCGGCCCGATTGGTGCATCTCCCGGCAACGCACCTGGGGCGTGCCGATCCCGCTTTTCGTGCACAAAGAGACCGGAGAGCGCCACCCGCGCACCCTCGAGCTGATCGACGCGGCCGCAGCGCGCGTCGAGCAGGGGGGCATCGATGCCTGGTTCGCGCTCGACCCCCGCGAGCTCCTCGGCGAAGAAGCCGAGCACTACGACAAGGTGACCGACGTCATGGACGTCTGGGCGGACTCGGGCCTTTCCTTCGAGTGCGTCGGCACCGAGCGGCCGGAGGTGTCGGCCCCGGTGGAGCTCTATCTCGAAGGCTCGGACCAGCATCGCGGCTGGTTCCACAGCTCGCTCCTCATGTCAGAGGCGCTCTATGAGCGTCCGCCGTACCGCGGCGTGCTCACTCACGGCTTCACGGTCGATGAGAAGGGCCGCAAGATGTCGAAGTCGCTCGGCAACACGATCGCACCGCAAAAGGTGATGAGCACGCTCGGCGCGGATGTGCTGCGCCTGTGGGTGTCGGCTACCGACTATGCCAACGAGATCGCGGTATCGGATGAGATCCTGCGCCGGATGGCGGACTCGTACCGGCGCATTCGCAACACCATGCGCTTTCTCCTCGGCAACCTGCACGGTTTCGATCCTGCGCAACACGCGCTGCCGCCGGTGGAGCTGCTGGCCCTCGATCGCTGGGTGCTCGCCCGGGCTCGGGACCTGCAGGCCGAGGTTCTCGAGGCCTACCGCAGCTACGCCTTCCACCTCATCTATCAGAAGGTGCACAACTTCTGCAGCGTCGATCTCGGCAGCTTCTACCTGGATGTCATCAAGGACCGCATGTACACCATGCCGGCCGCGAGTTCCGCGCGCCGCTCGGCGCAGAGCGTCATGTGGCACATCGCCGAGAGCATGGTGCGCTGGCTCGCACCGATCCTGTCTTTCACTGCGGAGGAGGTGTGGGGATATCTGCCCGGCGAACGCCGCGAGTCGGTGTTCCACGAGACCTGGCGCCCGCTCCCGCAAGTGGCGGCGGACGGTGTCGCCTGGGACTCGCTCCTCGCGCTGCGCGGCGATGTCACCCGCGAGCTCGAGAAGCTGCGCGATGCGGGGCTGATCGGTGCACCGCTCGATGCACGGGTGGACGTCTATTGCAGTGAAGACGAGATCGTGCGCTTTGGCGCCCTCGGCGCTGAGCTGCGTTTCCTCTTCATTACATCCGAAGCGCAGGTGCATGCGGCGCGCACGCCCCCGGCTGGAGCGGTGCCCGCCACCAACACCGGTCAAAGCGGGGTCTGGGTCCTGGCGCGGCCCACCGACGACCCCAAATGCGTGCGCTGCTGGCAGCGCCGTCCCGATGTGGGGAGCCATACTCATCATCCGCAGCTCTGTGGGCGCTGTGTGAGTAACATCGAGGGCCCCGGTGAGAAGAGGCAGTACGTATGAACGAGGTTGAAAGCGAAGGCGCTGCGGTGCCGCCATCGCCCGCGGAGAGGGAAGGCGCTGCGGTGCCGCCGCCTCCGGCGGTGCCTCGCGGGGACGCGCCGAAGCGCATGCTGCCTGCAGTGCTGAGTGGCTGGCGATGGCTGCCGCTTTCGCTCGCGGTCATCGTCGCGGATCGTATCGTCAAGCTCTGGATGATCCACCACTTCGCGCCGCTCGAGCGGGTGCACGTCCTGAAGGTGCTCGACATCATCCTCACCTACAACACCGGCGCCGCGTTCAGTTTTCTCGCCGATGCGTCCGGCTGGCAGCGCTGGCTCTTCGTGCTGCTCGCGTTCGGGGTGAGTGCCGCCCTGATCGTGTGGATGCGCCGCCTGGATGCCCGCGTGCACGGCCTGCTCGCCTGCGGGCTGGCGCTCATCGTCGGCGGCGCGCTCGGCAACATGATCGACCGCATCGCGACCGGAAGAGTGGTCGACTTCATCCACGTCCACTGGGGCGCGCATTACTTCCCGGCGTTCAACATCGCCGACTCCGCCATCACCATCGGCGCAGCGCTGCTGCTGCTCGATGCGTGGCACGAGAGCCGCAGGGCGCGGAGGCTGCGCATCTGATGCAGGTACTGCTCGCCAAC
Organism: Steroidobacteraceae bacterium; assembly: GCA_036498445.1. Lineage (GTDB taxonomy): Bacteria > Pseudomonadota > Gammaproteobacteria > Steroidobacterales > Steroidobacteraceae > 13-2-20CM-66-19. The sequence goes on along the minus strand of DASYFL010000139.1, from coordinate 7,501 downwards.
CCGCGCGGTTTCTGTGCCGGCGTCGATCGTGCCATCGACATCGTCGAGCGTGCGCTCGAGCTCTTTGGTTCGCCGATCTACGTGCGGCACGAGGTCGTACACAATCGCTACGTGGTGGACCGGCTGCGCGACCAGGGCGCGATCTTCGTCGAAGAGTTGCGCGAAGTGCCCCACGGCGCCACCGTCATCTTCTCCGCGCACGGTGTGTCCCATGCCGTCGAGGCGGAGGCGCAGCAGCGCGGGCTGACGGTGTTCGATGCGACGTGCCCGCTCGTGACCAAGGTGCACATGGAGGTGCAGAGCTACGCGCGCGAGGGGCGCGATGTCATCCTCATCGGTCACGCCGGCCACCCCGAGGTCGAAGGCACCATGGGCCGCTTCGACACCTCGGCAGGTGGCCGCATCCATCTGGTGCAGAACCTCGATGATGTCGCCGCGCTCACGGTGCGGGACCCGTTGAACCTCGCTTTCGTCACGCAAACCACGCTGTCCATGGACGACACCGCCGGGATCGTGGCCGCGCTGCGGGCACGCTTTTCGCAGCTCGCCACGCCACGCCGCGAAGATATCTGCTATGCGACGCAGAACCGGCAGGACGCCGTCAAGAAACTCCTCGAGGCATGCGATGTCCTGCTCGTCGTCGGATCACGCGCCAGCTCCAACTCCAACCGCCTGCGCGAGCTGGCCGAGCGCGCCGGCATCCCCGGCTACCTCATCGACGGGCCGGCGGACCTGCGCCGTGAATGGCTCGAGGGCAAGCGCACCGTCGGCTTGACAGCCGGCGCGTCCGCGCCCGAGCTGCTCGTTCAGCAGGTGATCGAGCAGCTCGCGCACTGGGGTGCGGAGCGCCCTCGCGAGGTGAGCGGGCGCGAGGAGCATGTGGTCTTCACGCTCCCGCGGGAGCTGCGGCGCGCGTTGGAAAAGGGTCCGCAACGCGGCAGCTGACGGGAACGCCTTCTTCTGCGGCTCCCTCCGCCCCAGCCCGTAAAACCCGCGGGCGTGCGGCGCACACTCACTCCCTGAGATCGCGGCTCCATGGATATGAGCGATCCTGCGGGCGCGCTTCGCGGCCAGGCCGAGCTCAGCGCCCACCGAATGTCATGACCCCCTGGGGAGCTGTACCAGGCTCCCGCTCGCCGGCCCGTTCAGGATGAGCGGGCCGGTTTTTTATGCGGCCGGCGCCCGCCGCGGGCGAGCCTGATAGACCGAGCGCTTCAGCTTCCAGCGTTTGTGCGACCAGGGCCAGTCGGGGGGTGCGGCGTGGATCTGCTGCTCGACGAGCCGTGCATAGCGCTCGGTGAGCTCACCGGAGGCTCCGACCTCGCCGCCCTCGCTGAGCGTCTGGAACTCCATTTCGTAATGACCGCGCCCGGTGCGCCGCATGGCGATGAAGAACACCGGGAAGCGTGTCACCCGCGCGATCTCCTCGGGACCCATGTAAAAGGCGGTGTCGCGACCGAGGAAGTGCGTCCAATACTTGTGCTCGCTCGTGGTCGGCTCCTGGTCTGCCACCATGGCGACGGCACGCACCGCATCCCGCCGCTTGAGGATATCGGGCAGCAGCTCCTTCGCGGGCACCAGGCGGCTGCCGAAGCGCATGCGCAGCTTTTTCATCTCCCGCTCGGCCCACGGGTTGACGAGCGGCTTGTAGGCGGCATCCACCGGATAACCGAGCTCGATCGACAGCGCGAGCAGCATCCACTCCCAATTGCACTGGTGGGCCGCTACCAGCAGCACCGACTGGCCCTGGGCAAGCAGGGCGTGCGGCGCCTCGAGATTCACGATGCGCACACGCTCGCGCAGCTCCACGGGCGCCATGCGCGCGGACTTGATGATCTCCATGAGCATTTCCGCGAAGCCGAGGTAGTAGCGGCGCATGACCTCGCGCAGCTGCAGCTCGCTGAAGGAAGGGAAAGCTTTCGACAGGTTTTCCCGTACCACATGCTTGCGGTAGGGGAAGAAGCGGAAGGTCAGCCAGGCGATGAAGCGAGCGAAGCCGTGGAGTGCGGTCAACGGCACGCGGGCAATGAGACGCGCCCACCACACCGGGCGGCCGGGCGCGGGCTCGGGCGTCACGGTGGGACCAGTGCTGTTGTCGCCACGGACCTCGGTGAGCATTCCGCGTCATTTTACCGGATGCGGGTGGGGTGGCGTTCCCGGGGGTGGCTGGGCGGTGAGCACACGGCCGAACTTCGGCGCAAGCCAGCGCTCGACGTCATCGATCAAGGTGAAGGCGGCGGGCACGATCACCAGCGTGAGGGCGGTGGAGGTAATGAGACCGCCGATTACCGCGATCGCCATCGGCTGTCGGAAGGAGGTATCGCCTCCGAGGCCGATCGCCACCGGCAGCATGCCGGCGATCATGGCGACCGTCGTCATGACGATGGGGCGAGCCCGCTTGTGACCGGCTTCGAGGATGGCCGTCAGCCGGTCCTTGCCGGCACGCATCTCCTCGATGGCGAAGTCGACGAGCAGGATCGCGTTCTTCGCCACGATGCCCATGAGCATCAGGAACCCGATCATGGCGCCGAGCGAGAGGGCGCTCCCGGTCAGCAGGAGCGCCGCGACCGCTCCGCCAAAAGAGAGCAGCAGCGACCCGAGAATGGTGATCGGCTGCAGTACGCGCGCGAACAGCAGCACCAGCACCGCGAACACCATGAGAATGCCGGTGACGAGAGCGATCGAGAAGTTGGTGATGAGCTCCGCCATGTACTTGGCATTGCCGACATCCACCTGGCGCACACCGGGCGGCAGATTTTTCAGCGCCGGCAGCGCCTTGATCTTCTCCATGGCCGGGCCGAGCTTCGCGCCGTTGTTGAGGTCCGCCACGATCGATAGCCGCCGCGCCTGGTTGTAGCGCCGCACGCGCGTGGGACCCTGCCCGAAGCTGATGTCGGCAACCGCCTTGAGCGGTACGGCGCTGCCGCTCGCGGTGGGCACGGGCAGATTCTCGAGTGTCGAGAGATCGCGGCGCCGGTCCTCGGCGAGGCTGACGCGGATCGGCACCTGCCGGTCGGCGAGGGAGAACTTGGCGCTGTTCTGATCGAGCTCACCGAGCGTCGCGATGCGGATGGTGTCACTCAATGAGGCCACCGTGACGCCGAGCTGCGAAGCCAGGTCCAGGTGCGGCTTGATGAGGATCTCCGGACGCGGCATGTCGCCGTCGATTCCGGCATCGCGCAGCACCGGCAGCTGGCGCATCTCCTCCACGAGCCTGCGCGCGCTCGCTTCGGTGAGCTGAGTGTTGTCCCCGGTGATGTAGATGGTGATGTCGCGGCCGTTGTCGTTGTTGCGGGTGAAGTGGATGCGTGCGTCGGGAATGACGCCGAGATCCCCGATCACCCGATCCTCGAATTGACGCTGCGAGACCTTGCGTTGACCCGGCTGCACGAGCGTCACGAAGAGCCGCGCCGTGCGCACCTCCCCGAACTCATCTCCGCCGATTTGTTCCACCACCGACTGGACTTCGGGCTGACGGGCGAGGATCCGATAGGCGGCTGTGGATACCGCCGCCGTGTCCTCGAGACGGGCGCCCGCGGGCAGCTCGATATCGAGCATCGTCCAGCTGAGATCCGAGGCGGGTATGAATTCGGTCGGAGTCAGCGCGAGGCCGACGATCGACAGTGCGAAGAATGCCGCGCCGGCGCCGAGCGTCTTCCAGCGGTGCCGCGTGCTCCAGCGCAATACGCGCTGGTACCAGTCCATGATCGGACCGTCGGCGTGCGCGGCGATCTTATCGGATTTGAGCGTGTAGGCGGCCAACACGGGAGTAATGAGCCGCGCTACGAGCAGCGAGAAGAACACCGCGGCCGCGACCGTGAGCCCGAACTGCTTGAAATACTGTCCGGTGATACCGCCCATGAAGCTGACCGGCAGGAACACCGCGATGATGGTCGCCGAAGTTGCCACCACCGCGAGCCCGATCTCATCGGCCGCATCGAGCGCGGCCTGGTAACCGCTCTTTCCCATGCGCATGTGACGCACGATGTTCTCGATCTCGACGATGGCATCGTCGACCAGCACTCCGGCGACCAGCGAGAGCGCGAGGAGACTCACCTGGTTCAGAGTGAATCCCATCGACTGCATGAAGGCGAATGCTGGAATGGCCGAGAGCGGGATGGCGAGCGCGGCGATCAGTGTCGCCCGGACGTTGCGCAGGAACAGGAAGACCACCAGCACCGCGAGGATGGAGCCCTCGACCAGCGCCTCCATCGCGGAGTGGTAGGTCCCCTTGGTGTAATCCACCGAGGTGTAGGCCTGCGAGACCATGACCTGAGGGTTTTCCTTCCCGATCTTGGCGAGTTCCCGCTGAGCCGCGGCGAGGACGTTGACGTCGGAACTGCCTTTGGACTTGAAGACGCTGAACATGGTTGCCGGCCGGCCATTCAGCCGCGCGAGCGAGCGGATCTCCGCCACGCCGTCCTTGACGTCGGCGAGATCCGAAAGGCGCGCAAAACGGCCGCCGGGCAGCATGATCTGTGTTTCGCTCAGGGCTTTGGCCGTGCGCGCTTCGCCGAGTACGCGGATCGCCTGCTCACCCCCGCCGATCTGTGCGCGTCCCCCCGGCGAATCGAGGTTCAGGGTACGCAGCTGCCGGTTGACCTCCGCTGCGGTGATTCCGAGCGCCTGCATGCGCGCCGGGTCGAGCTCGACGCGGATTTCACGGCTCACTCCTCCGCCGCGCGTCACCTGCGAGACGCCTTCGACGGCGAGCAGGCGCTTGGTGACCGTGTTGTCCACGAACCAGGACAAGTCCTCCTGGGAAAGACTGCTCGAGCTCACCGCGTAGGCAACGATCGCGTCGCCATCGATATCGATGCGCTGGACGGTGGGTTCCTGGATGCCCTGCGGCAGATCCACTCGCACCTTGGCAACCGCATCGCGCACGTCGGCGACCGCACGATCGATCGGTGTGCCGATGTTGAACTGCACGAAGGTGCGTGACTGCCCCTCGATCGCGAGCGAGACGATGTTGTCGATGTTGCCGACACCGGCGACCGCGCCCTCGATCTTCTGCATGATCTGGGTTTCGATCTCCTGCGGCGAGGCGCCCGGCTGTGAGACGTTGACCAGGACCACGGGAAAGGCGACATCCGGATTGAGCGTCACCGGCACCCGCATGAACGACGCGGTGCCCATGAAGAGCAGCACGACGAACAGCACGACCGGTGATACCGGGTGCCGGATTGCCCAGGCAGAGATATTCTTCACGGCGGATGACTCTTAGGGAGTGCCCGCGAGCGGCTGCCTGCCGGGCGCCACGGGCGCAACCCTGACCGGCTCACCGTCCCGCAGGAATCCACCGGCCGTGGCGACGACGCGCTCATCGCCCGTGAGGCCGCTCGCGATGCTGACCCCCGTCTCGGTCGCGCCCAGGATGCGCACCGAGCGTCGCTCCACTTTGCCGGCGGCGTTGACGACGAGCACGTAGCTGCCATTCGCGTCAGCCATCACCGCGGTCTGGGGCAAGACGGGCCGCTGTGATTTCCCGACCTGGACTACCGCACGCGCGAACGCGCCGGGACGGAGCGCAGGGTCCGGCTGGAGGCGAATGCGGATCTCACCGAGCCGTGTCTGCGGATCGATGATGGCGCCGAGGAGGCGTACCTGGCCGGTAAAGGGGCGGTCGATACCGGTCAGGAACACGGTTGCCGTCTGTCCGATCTGCACCTGCGCGAGATCCTGCTCGGCGATCTGTCCGCGCATCTCGATCTCGCCCCCGCTTTCCAGGCGAAAGAGCGGATCACCGCCGGGGTTCGCAATCTGGCCGACTTCCGCGTGTCGGGTGAGCACCGTTCCCTCGACCGGCGCGACGATGTGGGTGCGGGCGAGACGCGCCTGCGCCTCGGCCAGTTGCGCTGCAACAACCTTGACGTTCGCTGCATCGGTGACTGATGTGGCGCGCCGTTTCTCTATGTCCTCCGCGGACAGTGCGCCCGCCGCGGCGACGCCCTCGGCGCGGCGGTACTCGGCCGCCGACAGCGCTGCCTGGGCGCGCGCCTGCTCGAGGGATGCCTCGAGCCGGTGCACCTGCTGCACCAGCACGGAGTCATCGATCCTCGCCAGCACCTGGCCACGTTTGACGCGATCGCCGGGCTCGACGGAGACGGCCACGATCCGCCCGGTATCGCCCTCGTTGGCGATGGGCATGTCGTAGCGGGCAGCGATAGTCCCGGTGAATGTGACGTTCGAGGTGACCGCCTGCTGTCCGGGCACGATCACGCTCACGAGGGGAACGCCTCCGCGGTCAGCGAGCGCGGGCTGCGGTTTCGCGCCGCCCCCCATTAGTTTCCAGGCCGCGAGCGCAATCAGCAGCACCGCGAGCAATGCCCCGAGGGTCCATTTCCAGCGGCTCACGCCGCTCGCTTCCAGCGTCACTGCGAGGCGCGAGCGCAGATCGGCGTCCGCAGGCGGTTCCGGCGAGCGCTCGAACAGGCGATCGCGGCCGATCCAGGTGATCGGCTCGCCCCGGCTTTCCGGGACGGTCACGATGTGTTCGGGGTTCGTGCCCACGCGGTGTTCCTTCGGTCTGGGCCGGTAATTGGCGCCCGTCAAACGGTACCGGGCAAGCTACCCTGGAGTGTAGGACTCCCTTGCTGCGAAGCCATCGCCGGAAACGCCAGGCGGACACTGGCGGGCGGCAGGCCGAAGCAATTAGCGCCCCATGGAAGTGGGAGACGCGCCCACAGCCCCAAAAGGGGCGCGAAGCATACCAGAACCCCGCCGATTTACCGATTTGGTGGGGTCAGCAACATCGCCTCAATGCTGCATTGCCACGTGGGCTTAACCCTTCCTTAAGGCGCTGCGGGTCATCATCCCGGCTGCCAAGTTGCTCACCGTTGGAAATAACAAAAAAAGGGTGGCGACTGATTCATCTCAATGGGGGTCTGCATGCCAACCGAATCTCAGTTATACGATGCCGCGCTGCGGGTTCTCGTTCGCCGAAAACTCGATGATGGCCGGCTGCCGCTGGATCTCACCAAGACTATTGCCGTAGACAACGGATCGGGAAACACCTGCCCCGCTTGCGATCAGACGATCACCGTCGAGCAGGTCGAGTATCAAGCCTTCGGTCCCCGGTACGGTCCGGCGCTGCGCCTTCACTGGGGATGCCATGTTGTCTGGCAGCTCGAATGCATCGAGCGAATAGGCAAGTAATGGCGCAGCCGCCGCAATGAGAGGCTCGGGCAGCCGAAGGACGGATCCGAAGGAGGGGATCCGGACGGCAATCTGGAGCGCTCCTTCTACGGCGCTTGTCTCACTGCGTGCTGACCGGCGGCCGGGTATCCTGCGTTCGTGAATGATCCCGACGGGAGCACTATCTCAGCGCCTCGTACCAAGAGTCGTAACGGCTCAAGTTGAGACCCATGAAGACGCTCATCAAGTCGACACTGTTATCCGCGGCCATGACATTGGCATTGGGCAGCGCGGCATGGGCAGACGACCACAAGGAGTGCAGCGACTCCACACTCCGCGGCTTGTACATATTCAACGCTTCCGG
>DASYFL010000138.1:0-20788 GCA_036498445.1 Steroidobacteraceae bacterium | reverse complement strand
GCTTATCTCTGCCAACGCTATGGCTGGCGCAAGGGGCGGATCGAGGAGTACCGCTCACGCACGCCGTTCGACCTGGTCATCTGCTATGACGTGCTGCAGTACCTTTCCGCCAGCGCCGCGCAGCGTGCGCTCGCAAACTTCGGGCGCCTGTGCCGCGGAGCACTCTATTTCACGGCACTCACCCGCCACGACTACCAGCACAACTGCGATCAGGCGCGCACCGATGTCGCGGTGCACCTGCGCACGGCCGGGTGGTATCGCAGCCGGCTGCGCCGCCAATTCAGCGAGGCAGGCCTCGGATTCTGGCTGCGGCGGGGTGCGCCGCTCACCCTCTGGGAGCTGGAGTCGAGCTGAGCGCAGCGGTCTGCCGCCCGCGGCGTCGCCGGAAGAGCGGGTAGAGCGGCAGTCCGAGCAGGATCAGCACCAGCGTGGCGACGGATTCCCGCGGCGCGCTGTGCAGAGCGCTCACGACGATCCACGCCATCACGGCGGCGAACAGCAGCGGCACCAGCGGGTAAAGCGGTACGCGGTACGGCCGCGGCTCGTGCGGCAGCTTCCTGCGCAGTACCGGAACGGCGAGCGCCACCGGGATCCAGAACAGCGCGTACGACATGACCGCCATGTTGGTGAGCTGATCGAACGTGCCCGAGAGCGCGAGCAGGGCTCCCCACAGCGCGAGCAGCACCAGCGAGGTCACCGGCACGCGGCTCGCCGGGCTCAGCCGCCCGAAAGGCTGAAAGAACAGTCCATCGCGCGCCGCGGCATAAGGCACACGGGCCGCACTCAGGATGACCCCGTTCATCGAGCCGATCGTGGAGAGGAGGAAGATCAACGCCGCGACCCCTGCCGCGCGGCCGCCGAGGAAGCTCTGCACGGCACGCGCGGCGACCGAAGGCGATTCCGGGTAGGCCGTGGAGTTTGCGCTCGCGACCTGCCAGAAGGGCAGCGCATACAGGTAGGCGGTGTTGATGATGAGGTACAGCGCCAGCACCAGCAGCGTCCCGCCGACGATGGCGCGCGGCAGGTTGCGCTGCGGCTCGCGCACCTCGCTCGCTGCCATCGGCAGGAACTGCCAGCCGCTGTAGGCCCAAAGCGCCGAGAACATGGCTGCACCGAAACCCGCGAGCCCACCGTTGCGCGTGCCATCGGCGGCCACGAGGTTGGCGGCGGTACCGGTCGTGCTGAAGAGAAACACACCGGCCGCGACGCCGAGGATTGCCACCACCTTGGCGGCGGTGAGCAAAGCCTGAACCCGGCCGCCGAGCATGACCCCGGCGCAGTTGATGGCGGCGAAGATGCCGATGACCGCGACCGCGAGCAGTTGCCGGGGGCCGAAGCTCAGACGGTACTCGCCACCGAAAAGGTGCAGGTGGCGCACCAGCCAGTCGCGACCGAGTGGGTGGATGTCAGAGACGAAGATGGCTACCGCCGCTCCGTAGGCGGCCACCGCCGCGCCGCCGAGCACGAACGCGTTGCAGGCGAACAGGAACCCGGGGATCTCACCGTAGGCGCGGCTGAGATAGACGTATTCGCCGCCGGCGTGCGGCAGTAACGCGCCGAGCTCGGCAAAACACAGGGCACCGAGCATGGCCACGAGCCCTGCGGCGGCCCATGCCGCCAATACCAGCGCCGGGGTCCCCACCGCCTGCGCCACCGTGGCGGACTTGAGGAAGATTCCCGTACCGATAATGATCCCGGCCACCAGCGAGGTGGCGTGTGTGAGTGTCAGATCGCGGCGCGGCTGCAGGTGCTCGGTGCTCATGCGCTCTATCGTACAATCGAGCGCCCGCGCACGGAGGTAAAGGTCATGGCCGCACACGAGTATCGGGCGCGCATCCACTGGCAGCGCGGTGCCGCGGTGTTCACCGACAACCGCTACAGCCGCGGCCACTCGTGGGAGTTCGACGCCGGCGTGGTAGTGCCGGCTTCTTCCTCGCCCTACACGGTGCGCGTGCCGCTGTCGGTGGAGGCGGCAGTCGATCCCGAGGAGGCGCTGGTCGCCGCGCTTGCCAGCTGTCATATGCTGTGGTTCCTGTCACTTGCGGCCGCTGGCCGCTGGTGTGTCGATGACTACACCGACCAGGCGGTCGGGTCGATGGGCCGTAACGCGGCCGGCAAGACCGCCATGCTGAGCGTGACGCTGCGGCCGAACGTGCGGTTCTGCGGCGAGCGCGTCCCGGCACGGACCGACATCATGCAGCTCCACGAGCGGGCCCACGAGGAGTGCTTCATCGCCAACTCGGTGACGACGGCGGTGCACATCGAGCCCGTGTTCGATGCCTGAGCGGCTCGCGACGTTCCGGGGCGACGTGCATTGCGAGCGCGTGGTTGCGGTCCCCGGCCTCACGCTCAGGGGAATCAGCGCCGAGCCGCCCGCCGAGCCCACCTCGCTCGCCTTCAGTGGCTTCCCTCCGGCCGATCTTCCCGACAGGCTGGTGGACGCCCAGGTGGAGCATCTCGACGGTGCGCAGTACCGCATCGCTGAGCGTGCACGCAGCTGGCTGATCACGGCTTCCGCGGTGCACCTGCACCGCGAGGTGGCCGCGCAGTTCTACCACGCCATTCCGCCGCGGCGCGCACCGTGGGCCAAGCGCATGTTCTGGCGGACCGTGCTCGCACTCGGTGCGAGCCGCATGGGACTTCGGTTGCTGCGTGCGCTGCGGCGCTGAAGGCGCCTCAGCGCAGTGCGGCCCGCCCGCTCAGGCGCTAGGAGCTCGGCGAGCGCAGCTCGAGGATTGGCGCATCGGCAAGCGGCGCGCGCTGCGCCCCGAGGAGCGAAGCGTAGGCGGCGAGCTGCAAGTGGAACGCGCGGCCCCAGGTGAAATGGCGCAGCACCCGGGCACGCGCCGCAGCGCCGACCGCTTCGAGGTCACGCTCGTAGAGCGCAGCAATGGCCTCTGCCATCGATTCGGCGCTGTGCGGCTCGGCGAGCGCGCCGACCGAATCGTCGACGAATTCCGGAAAAGCACCGGCGCGCGCCGCCACCACCGGCCGGCCGCAGGCCATCGCCTCGAGAATCACGAGCCCAAAGGTTTCCTTGGTACCGGCGTGCACCAGCGCATCGGCCGAGGCGATCCATTGCGCGAGCTCGTGGCTGTCGCGCCGATAGGGCAACATCGTCACGTTCGCAGCGGGACGCGCTCGGCGCGCACCGCCGATGAGCAGCAGGTGATAAGGCGCGCCGAGTCGGGCAAAGGCCCGGAACAGGATCGGGAGGTTCTTCTCCTCTGCGAAGCGCCCGGCGTACACCAGCACGCGTGCATTTGCCGCAAGCCCCAGGCATTCGCGCAGCGCGTCGCTGCGGCGTGCCGGGTTGAACACTTGCGCATCGACGCCGAGGGGCTGGTGCACGACCTGCGTGATCCCGAGGCTCCGCAGGTAGCTGCACATCAGCCGGCTGGGCGCGAACACCAGATCACATCGCTCGTACAGCACCCTCACATAGCGGCGCAACACCGGCTCGGTAAACCAGCCGCAGAAGCGCCGTCCGGCGAGCTGCGGCAGATTCGAGTGGTAGAAGCCGGCGAGCGGGATGCCGCGTCGCTGCGCCACCAGCCACCCGGCCCAGGCGGGGTGGAACACGTCCCCCGCTTCGATGAGCGTCGGCTCGAGCGCATCGAGCAGGCGCGTCCAGCGGCGCGGATTGAGCGGCAGGCGGTAGTTGAAGGTGCCGGGCACCGGGTATCCGGACAGCGTGCACACGTTACCGCGCTCGAGATGCGTATCACGGCCGGGCACCACGATGGTGTGTTCCCAGGAGGTGTGCGCCGCAAGCCAGGCATGCTTTGCCGACAGGTAGCGTTTCACGCCACCGGAGGTCGGAGAATAAAACAGGGTCGCGTCGACGAGATGCACGGTTCTTGTTTCGCCACCCCCGCTAATTGACGCATTGCACCTTTATGATAGTTGTGTGTCAAGCGTGGGCGCGGCCCGCTCCTGCCTTGTCGGCGCGATGTTGGGAATGGTGTAAGCGTAAGATGACTCGGCGAGCCACGATGCATTCGGCAAGGTTCTGACCAATGAGCGAGAGCGTAATCCCCGCCCGCCGCGGCCGCGACAGCCGTCGCGCACGCGCGCAGGCGCGGGCTGTCAAATATCCCTATGTTCGCCGGCGGCTGAAGCCGGTGGAGCTGCTGAGCTCGGAGGCGGTCGAGATCATCGAGGCGAATGCCGAGACGATTCTCGAGGAGGTCGGAATCGAGTTCCGGCGCGATCCGGAGTCGTTGCGCTTGTGGCGGGACGCCGGTGCGGATGTGCACGAGGAGCGCGTGCACATCCCGCGCGGCCTGGCGCGCAAGCTGCTCGCCACGGCCCCCGAGGAATTCACGCTGTTCGCGCGCAACCCCGAGCGCAACGTGCGCTTCGGCGGCGACGCCACGGTCTTCTCGCCGGTTGGCGGCCCGCCATTCGTCTCCGACATCGAGCGCGGCCGGCGCTATGGCACTCTCGATGACCTCATCAACTTCATCAAGCTCACCCACATGGCACCGGCGCTGCATTTTTCCGGTGGCTGCATGTGCGAGCCGATGGAGATCCCGCCTAACAAGCGGCACCTCGATATCCAGTACGCGTTCTTCCGCTACTCCGACCAGGGTTGCGAAGCCACCCCGGAAACCGGTGGGCACGCTGCGGATGCCGTCGGACTGGCGCAGACACTGTTCGGCGCGAGCTACCTCGAAGCTCACCCCGTGGTTCTGGGCAACATCAACTCGAATTCACCGCTGGTATACGACGGCCGGATGCTGCGTGCGCTGCGGGTATTCGCCGGCCACAACCAGGGAACCATTGTCGTGCCCGCGGTGCTCGCGGGGGCCATGGGTCCGGTGACACCCGCCGGCTGCCTGGCGGAAATTCTCGCCGAGACACTGGCCGGCATGGCGCTCACGCAACTCGTGCGTGCCGGCGCTCCGGTGATTCTCGGGTCGTTCGTCGGAGCCATCTCGATGCGCACCGGCGCGCCGACTTTCGGCACGCCCGAGGCCACGCAGATGATCTTTGCGACCGCGCAGCTCGCGCGGCGGCTCAAGGTCCCCTGCCGCAGCGGCGGCTCGCTGTGCGCTTCGAAAGTCGCCGATGCGCAGGCGGCCTACGAGAGCGCGCACACGCTGCTGCCGACGTTGCTCGCCGGGGTGAACCTGGTGACGCACGCGGCGGGCTGGCTCGAGGGGGGCCTCGTTGCAAGCTACGAGAAGTTCGTCATGGACGCGGACCAGTGCGCGATGATGCAGATGCTCGCGCAGGGCATGGATCTCACCGAGCGCGGCCAGGCGCTCGATGCGATCCGCGAGGTCGGGCCCGGAAGCCACTTCCTCGGCTGCGCTCATACACTGGCGAACTTCGAGAGCGCCTTCTACCAGTCGACCATCGCCGACTACTCCTCCTTCGAGCAATGGTCGCTCGAGGGCAAGCTCAGCGCGGAGCAGCGCGCCAACCGCGTATGGAAGAAGATGCTCGCGGACTACCAGGATCCGGGCATCGACGCGGCACAGGATGAGGCGATGCTCGAGTTCATTGCCGCCCGCAAGGCGGTGCTGTCGGACAGCATCGACGATGAGTAATGGTGTGCAGCCTAGCGCGCCGCGCGCAGCTGCCGCAGCAGCGCCCGATGCCACGCCATATACCCGCGCGAGGTGACGCGTCCTGCGGCCGGGAGCAGCGCATTCAGCGTGGCGAGCGCGTGAAAGGGCACCGAAGGAAAACTGTGGTGCTCGGCGTGATAGGGCATCCGCCAGGTAAGCAGCAGCACTGCAGGGTTTGTGTACGTGGTGCGGGTGTTGGCGAGCATGTCCTCATCGAAGGCGCAACCGGTGTGCTCGGCGAGCAGAAACAGCCTGAGGAACGGCTGGCCGAGGATGGCCGGAACGAGCCAATACATGAGTGCCGCGGCACTGTGCAGATAGAGCGACAGCGCGGCGACCGCCAGGTAGCAAATCCAGAGAACACGCGCCTCGCGCACCACCACGGCCGCCTGCGCGGCGAGCACGAAGCTTTCCGTCACCCGAGCGGTGAGGGCGTGGCGCAAGGTCGTCTGCAGCCGCTCGCGCCAGTAGAGCAGGCCGCAGATCCGCCATAGGTAGGCGCCGAGCGTCGCCGGAGGCGCAGTCGCGAGCTCGGGATCGCGTGCACGGTCCTGGGTGTAGCGGTGATGGGCGAAATGGAACAATCGAAAGTAGTTCGGCGGCAGGATCAACAACGCGCCACATACCCAGGCGATGGAGTCGTTGAGCGCTTGGGTGTCGAAGGCGGTGCGATGCACGCACTCATGCAGTGCGCAGAACAGGAAACACAGCACGATGCCATGGAGCAAGAGCGCCGCGACGAGCCAGGCGTGCCCGCGGCTCGTCCACACCAGGCAGCCGCTCGCCGCAAGCAGGCCGAGATGAGTGCTCAGTTGCAGGCCGCCGCGCGCATCCGAGCGCTGCGACAGGTTGCGTAGCGTCGCGCGCGGCAGCAGCGAGGTTGGCAGTGCATCTAGGTCCATCGCGCGTATCCGCGGGGCATTTTAAGCCTGGCCTGCCGGGCTGTGGCACACTACGCCTTCTGACGGGCGCGCGCCGTTCGCAGCAAGAAAACCTCCAGCCCGGCCAGCAACCTCGAAGTGGTGTGTCATGAAAGAATTCCTGCGGCGCCTGGTCACCCTGGAGCCCGGCGAGGCGCCCGCGGTGCTCGCTTCCCTTGCCACCCTGCTGTGCACCTTCTCCAGCTACACCATGCTGCGTCCGGTGCGCGATGCTCTGGGCGTCACCTCGGGCCTCGACAAGATTCCCTACCTGTTCTGGGGGGTGTTTGTCGTGATGCTGCTGCTGCAGCCGCTCTACGGCTACCTCACCTCGCGCTACGCACGCTCGGTATTCCTGCCATGGGTGTACGGGTTCTTCATCCTCAACCTGCTGCTGTTCTGGCTGTGGTTCCGGCTACAGGCCGATCACACCTGGATCGCGCGCACCTACTACATATGGGTGAGCGTCTTCAATCTGTTCGTGGTGGCGGCGTTCTGGAGCCTGATGGCGGATGTTTTCAGCCGCGAGCAGGCGGGGCGCCTGTTCGGCTTCATCTGGGCCGGGGCGAGCGCGGGCGGCCTCATCGGACCTGTCGTGGCGCGCGAGCTCGCCGTGCCGATCGGCGCGATCAATCTCCTGCCGATTTCGGCCGCGCTGCTGTTCGTAGCGCTGCTGCTCATGATGCAGGTGATCCGCCGCCAGCGCAGTAACGCGGCGACTGCGGCCGCAGCGACCGCGGCAGCGACTGCCGACCCGCGCGCGCTGCCGACTGCCGAGCGGGGCGTCGGGGGAGGAGTCTTCGCCGCCTTTGCCCAGGTGGCGCGCTCGCCCTACCTGGTCGGAATCGCACTGTTCGTGTTTTTCATGACCTGGATATCGACGTTCTTCTACCTCGAGCAGCAATCCTTCGTCGCCCGGGTGTTCCACGGTGCCGATGAGCGTGCACGCTTTTTCGCCACCATCGACTTCTGGGTACAGGCGGCCTCGCTGCTGCTGCAGTCGCTGCTGTTCGGTCACCTGTTCAAGTGGTTCGGAATGCGGGCACTGCTGATGTCCGTGCCGCTGATGATGGTGGGCGCCTACGCCGTATATGCGCTCGTGCCCGCATTCATGGTTCTCAATTGGGCCTACGGCGTGCGACGCGTGGCCGACTATGCGATCACCCGGCCCTGCCGCGACTCGCTGTTCACGGTGGTGAGCCGCGAGGAGAAGTATCAGGCGAAAAGTCTCATCGACACCTTCGCGTACCGGGGGGGCGATGCGCTCAGCGGTTCGCTCTACAAGGCCTTCAGCGCGGGACTCGGCGCGGGCCACAGCGCCGTCGGCTGGCTGGGCGCGGCGATCGCGGCGCTGTGGATGCTGCTCGCGTTCGGCCTCGGCGGCGCCTTCCAGCAGCGCGCGCAGCGCGCAGCTCCGCCGCCTTAGAGCGCCGGTCGAGCCGCCCTCAGGCTGCGCTCGGCTGCACCTCGCCGCCGGTCTGCGAGAGATCGGGGGTCGCGCTGCCGCGCAATGCCGTCGTTGCCGCGATGATCTCCGCCGCATTGGCAAAGCGCTCGCCACGGCCCTTGGCCATGAGCCGCGCGACGAACGGCTCGTAACGCGACAGGTCCGCCGGCAGGGCCGGCAGTGGTGCGTTCACGTGTTGCTGCAGTACTTCCATCGCCGTGCCTCCGATGTACGGCTTCTGGCCGGTGAGCAGCTCGTAGCAGATGACCCCGAGGCTGTAGAAGTCGGAGCGGGCATCGAGCGGCTCGCCCTGTGCCTGCTCCGGGCTCATGTAGTACGGCGATCCCAGGAGCACGCCGGTCTGGGTGCTGATGGTGCTGCCATCCAGTGAGCGCGCCAGTCCGAAATCGATCAACGCCACGGAGTCGTTATCGCGCAGCATGACGTTCGGCGGCTTGAGGTCGCGGTGCACCAGCCCCGCCTCGTGAACCACCTGCAGTGCGGCAGCGATCTGCGCCACGTAGTGCAGTGCCTCCAGCTCGCTCACGCCACGCTGGATGCGCGCCTTGAGGTCCCCGCGCGGCAGGTACTCCATCGCCAGGTACTCGAAGCCGCCATGCACGCCGTAGTCGTAGATCTCGACCACGAGCGGGCTGCGCACCGCCATGATGGCGGTGTACTCACGCTCGAGGAACTGCCGGCCGGCTGCCTCATCGCGCAGCGTCTTGCTGACCTTGAGCGCGACGTTGTGACCGCGGTGCGCGCTGCTGGCGAGATACACCACCGCTTTCTCGGATTCGCCGATCTTCAGCCGCAGCGTGTAGCCCGGAATGGACTCGGTGTTGGTCGTGAGAAGTGCCGCGATGCCGCTCGGCTGCAGCACTGCATTGGCATTCTCGGCGCCCGGGGCCGCCGGGCCCTGATCGACCCCTGGTGCCGTCGCCTCGGCCGCGTTCGCCGCGTGTAGATTTGCATCACGCGAGAGATTCGCAAGACTCGCAAGGCGTCGCGCGACGCGCCGCTCCACGCGGCGCAGCGCGACACGCACCGCGGTGCTGAGGCGCTCGGGAGTGAGCAGGCGCTTCGGCAGGTAGTCCACCGCCCCGAGCTGCAGTGCGCGCACCGCGGTGAGCTCGTTGCCCTCATCGGCGAGCGCGATCACGGCGGGTGTGGCGGGCTGGTCGCGCAGCCGGCGCAGCAGGCCAAGCCCATGCGCGCCAGGGTCCTCGGGACTCGCTCCGAAAGACGCCGACAGCACCAACAAATCGCAGTCGCGCCCGGAGAAGGTAGTGCACCAGCGCTGGAACTCCTCGAGATTGAGCATGCTGACGCTCGCCTGCGGGCACAGCACATCGAGATGATGGCGCAGCCACTCGCCGTAGCGGCGGTCATCGTCCACCACCAGCACCCTCGCAGGCGCAGAAGAGCGTCGTGCATTCATCGCTGCACCGTGAAACGCAGCCGCACGCGCGCATGCTGGCTGACGGCCTGGCCAGCGCGCAGCACCGGCTGGTAACGCCAGTGGCGCACCGCATCGAGCGCGACCTGTTCGAACACGCCGACGGGCTGGGCGCCGACGACCGCGACATCGCTCACCGCCCCATCGGTGCCTACCAGGAACTGGAGATCGACCCAGCCATCGAGACCGCGCTTGCGCGCGACATCCGGGAACTGCGGCGCGAGGTAATGGGTACGCGTCAACGCCGCAGCATCCACGTAGCTCTTTGCCAGCTGCGCATCGTCCTGGGCTGCCCTCAGGGCCGTCTCCAGGGTGCCGAGCGCACTCGCATCCGCGCCCGCGCCGCGCGCCTCGGTAAGCCAGCGGCGCGTGCCCGCAAGATCCTGCCCGCGCAGGGCGGCGCGAGCCTCATCCAGCAGGCGCGCCGCGTAGGCGCTGTGCGCCCGCTGCGTCAGCGGATCGTCGGGGCCCCGCTGGGTGAGCTGCGTCAGGTAGAAGCGTGCGCTGTCGTTCGCGGGGTCGAGCACCTGTCCGCGCTCGAGTCGCTCATTGAAGGCGCCGGAGAGCTGCACGAGCTCAGCGGTGCGTGCGCCGCTGCGCAGTTGCTGCGCCTCGGCACGCAGCGCACCGACCTGCGCGGGCTCCGCCCCCGCATCCGCGGCCGCGGCGATCCAGATGTCCGCCTGCTCGGCATTCTTCGCACTGAGCGCCTGGCGGGCTTCATTCTGCAGGCCCGCGATCAGCTCCTGCGTCGCCTGCTGCACATGGATGTCGCCAGGGGCCAATGCGCGCGCCGACTCGATGTAGAAGCGCGCGTTATCCTCGACCGGCGCGATGAGCGCACCGCGGGTGAGTGCGTCGCGGGCGCGGCCGAGGTAGTCGGCGATGCGCCCATCGAGCTGCTTCTGTGCGAGCTGCTGCCGTGCCTGCTCGACCAGTGTCGAGCGATGCTCGCCGTGGGAGGCGTCCTCGAGCGTCGCGAGCGCCCCGGCTACATCACCTCCGGCTGCAGCCCGCTGGGCCTTGTTCAGCACGGCGCGCTCGCGTTGCGCACCGACCTGCGCGGCGAGAAACGCGACGCGTGCGTGATTGGGGTCGATGGCGCGGGCCTGCTCGATGAGATGCTCCGCGGCATCGAGGTGCTGCTGCTGCAGCTCCTGCTCGGCTGAGGCGAGCAGCCGGTCGATCACCTGCGCGAGCCCGTTGACCGCGCGCGGATCACGTGCGTTGCGGCCGAGCGCGCGGGCGTAGAGCTCCGCGGCGTTCTCCTGCGGCGGTGCCACCAGTGCGCCCGCGGCGAGCGCCGCATCGGCGCGCGCCAGCAGAGACTCGAGAGCGGAGTCATCGCTCGGAAGGGCGGCGGACGGTGCCGGCGCCGATGCCGGCGCTCCAGGGGGTGCATGCCACACATGCCATGCAACCGGCGCCGCAAGGGCCAGGGCGGCGAGGAGCAGCCACGGCGCGGCGCGGCTGCGCCGTGGTGCCCTGGCCCCAGGCATGGCTTTGGGCACCGCTCCGCCCTGCGCATGGCGCCGCCATGCGGCTTCGACGAAAAGCCGTATCCGCTGCTCGGAGAATGGACGGTGCAGAAAGCGATGCACCGATCCGTTAGTGATCTGTGTCGAGAGCATTCCCTGCTCGTCGGAGCCACCGGCGACGATGAGCACCAGCTCCGGGAACTGCGCGTGCAGGCGATCGATGAGCTCGCCGATCGGGTTCGCAAGCGCTGCGCAGTCGATCACTGCGACGCCTCCCTGGTGCGTGAGGAGCATCCCCGAGAGATCCACCTCGGAGCCGACCGGCAATACCTCGTGCGAAGGATCAGAGACACCCTTCAGGATCGCCACGAGCTGGGAATCGCGGGTAAGGGCGATGAGTGGCGAAGGCGCCAGTCCGAGGCGCAGCGCGGCCACCCCGAGGGGCGTTGCCGCCCGGAGGTCACGCGCTGGGATCTTGGGGGCCACGACTGTCACGAATCAGCAAAACCGCCCGTCGGGTCGCCATGCCCGGCCGCGGGACTAAGATGACGTAAGACCGGGGACGTGTCGCTAGCTGCGCGGGATTTCTGTGAAACTGGTCATCCTGTGACGCTGTTGGCAGTGCCCGGGCGCTCCCCCGCACGGTCAGTCTCGCGGCAGCAGGAACTTCGTTCCGTTGAAGCTCAGCACCGCCCCTTCCGGCGTGATGCTGTCCACGTGCACCCCCTCTGGAAGCGTGTCGCCCTCGCGGAGCTTGTGCATGTTGATCATCACGAATCGCTCCTCGGCCCGGCCGGCAAACACGTGCAGGTCGAGGCGCAATTGCGGCAACTGCGCCCCGGGCTTGGTGGTCAGATCCTGATACAGCGGCACCCCCGAGGCGGTGCCCCGGCTCACGTGACTGCCGAGGACGGGACCCGAGGGCTCCTCGGCCGGTGCGTAGTCCGAGGGATTCGTGCCTTCTGCGGTGGCTCCCGCGGCCGGCGTGGCTGCCGGTGCCGCGGGCGGTGGCGCGGAGACTGCCGCGGAAGCTGGCCCGGTCAGAGGCGCCCCGGCCAAAGGCGCCGGTGCAGTGCCCGACGGCGCCGGTGCGCTCGCCGCGACGGTGGGCAGTTGCGCCGAGGTCCCGGCAAGGGCTGGGTTGGAAGCGGCGATGGGGGCGCCCGCCGCCGGCGCCGGCGTTCCGGCCGCACCTGCCGAGGCTGCGCCCGCCGCTGTCGTGGCACTCACGTCGGCAGTAGCGAGGTGTGTCTGGTGGCGCAGCAGCATCCACATGACTATGCCCAGATTCACCAACAGCAATAACGCGATCGCGATGGCCCACAGCGGCAGGCGCGTGCGCGGAGGCGCCACGCGCACCTCGAACAGCGCAGGTCCGCTCTGCCGCTGGCGATCGCTCTCGGACTTCTTCAACGCGTCGAGGATGAACGACATCGACTCACCCGCCGTGATGAGTATCCGCTGCCGATAGTAACGGAGCGTCGGAGCCCGCCACCGCCGCCGCGAGCGCAATCTGCGTCTGCACGCCGGCGATGCCGTCCACAACGAGCCGGTGCACACGCTGGAACTCGCGCACTTCGCCTGCAAGCTCGGCGTCGAACACATCGCTCACCGGTACATCGCTCTGCGCACCGCGCACCCGTTGCAGGCTTTCGCGCAGCCAACGCACCTGCGGGCCGCGCATGCCGCTCGAGAGTGCCTTTACCGGGGAGCTGGCCGGCCGCCACAGCATGACGAAGTCGCCGAGCCAGTAGTGCGACAGCTCGCCGAGACTCACCGCCTGGCTGCCGCCGAGATCGAGGCGTGCCTGCTCGTCATCGAGTGCGGTCAGCACGACCTGATGGGTGGCGCCCGAGTCATCGTGCAACAGCAGGATGGCCGGATGATTGTAGACCCGCAGCTGTCCGAAGGAGCCGCGCTCGGCGATGCAGGCGAGACCAAGAGCCTGGGCCTGGGTGCACGGGTCGGTGCTGCTCGGCTGGTATTTCGCGCCCCACCGCCCAAAGAGCTTGCCGAACGCACTGTCGGTGTCGGTTTCCGTGAGGTGCTGTGACAGCAGTTGCGCGAGCTGCGCCGGCTTCGGCTCACCACGCGGCACCGCGGCGAGCGCCACGGGGAGCGCCGACGCCCCGTCGGTGCGCGCTGCGATGCTGGCACTGGCCGCGGGCAGCACCCGCGTGTGCCAGGGCTGAGCTTTCCACACCGCGAAGGTGATGCCGCTCAGCACGAAGGCGATGGCTGCGGTCGCTGCCCAGGGCAGCCAGTCGGGGGTGAAGCGGCGGCCGAACACCTCGGCGGCGGCGCTGCGCACGAGTGATGGAGTGACGCGGTGCCGGTCGAGTGAGTACGCGCCGAGGAGCACACGGTCGCAGATCACGTTGATGACCCGTGGCACCCCCTGCGAGAGCCCGAACACCGCATTCAAAGCCTGCGGCGCGAAGATGTCGGTCGTCGCGCCCGCGACGCGCAGGCGGTGGCGCACGTAGGCGGCGGTCTCCTCGTGCGAGAGCGGATTGAGGTGGTAGCGCCCGGTGATGCGCTGCGCGAGCTGCCGCAGCTCGTTGCGCGAGAGCAGCTCGCGCAGCTCGGGCTGGCCGATGAGGATGATCTGCAAGAGCTTCTGCGTGTTGGTCTCGAGGTTGGTCAGCAGCCGCACCTGCTCGAGCACCTCCGGTGACAGGTTCTGCGCCTCGTCCACGACCAGCACCACGCGAGACCCGCCGGCGTGCGCGCGCAGCAGGTACTCGCTGAGGATGTCGACCAGGTCCTTGAGGCTCCCGAGCGCCGAGTCGGGCACGCCGATGCCGAGCTCCTCGCAGATGGTGAGCAGGAACTCGGGCGCGGTCATCTTCGGATTCAGGATGAGGGCGATCTCGGCGTTCTTCGGAGTCTGCGCGAGGAGCGAGCGCACGATGGTGGTCTTGCCGGTGCCGACTTCGCCGGTGAGCTGCACGAAGCCGCCGGCCTCGTTGATGCCGTACAGCAGGTGCGCGAGCGCTTCCGCGTGCCGCTCACTGAGGTAGAGGTAGCGCGGATCGGGCGTGATCGCGAACGGCTTTTCGTTGAGGCCGAAGAAGGACAGGTACATGAAACTATGCTACTCGATCGTATTGCCGCGCCGCAGCGCCCGGTTGCCGAAGCGCGCCCGTGCTTCATCGAGAGCCGCATCCAGGCGGCCGGCGCGGCGTGTCTCCTCGAACAGCGCCAGCTGCGAGGCCGGAGTCAGCTCAGTGAGGACCACCCCGAGCAGGCGAAGTTTCGCACCGCGGTTCGCGGCGAGCCAGCGGGCAAGCAGCTCCGCCGCCACCGCGCTCACCGTCCGTGCCTCGCAGGTCGGCGGCGCGACCGCCCGCTGTCGGCTGAAGGTCGCGAAGTCTCCGCGGCGGATCTTCACTCCGATACACGCGGTCTGCAGCCCGCGCGTGCGCAGGCGGCTTGCGGCGAGGTCGGCCAGCCGGGCCAGCTGGCGCTGCAGGATGCTCGGTGTGCCGATATCGCGCTCGAAAGTGTCCTCGGCGCTCAGCGATTTCTCCTCCACCTCCGGCAACACCGGGCGCTCATCGATTCCCGAGGCGCGCTCGCGCGTCAGCGCGGTGTAGCGTCCGAAAAGCGGCCACAGCACGGCATCGGGCGCGCTGCGCAGCTCGCCGAGCGTGTGAACACCGGCCGCTTCGACCTTCGCTCCGGTCTTGCGCCCGAGCCCGGGCAGGCGCCGTACCGGCAGTGGATCGAGCACCGCATGCACGCGTGCGACATCGACGACCGTGAGCCCATCGGGCTTCATGAGATCGGAAGCAATCTTGGCTACGAGTTTGTTGGGGCCTACGCCCACCGAGGCGGTGAGCCCGGTGAGCGCGGCGATGCGAGCCTTGATGGCGCGGGCGATCTCGACCGCGCCACCGGGCAGGTGCGCGCTCGCCGTCACATCGAGAAATGCCTCATCGAGCGAGAGGCCCTCGACGAGTGGGGTCACTTCGCGAAACACTCCGAACAGCAGCCGTGAGACCTCCTGATAGCGACTCATGCGTGGACGCAGGCAGATCGCCTGCGGACAGAGCCTGAGCGCGGTGCGCATCGGCATGGCCGAGTGCACGCCATACCGGCGCACCTCGTAACTCGCCGCCGCCACCACTCCGCGCGCACCCTCCCAACCGACGATCAGCGGCTTGCCGGCGAGGCTCGGGTCGTCGTGCTGCTCGACGGATGCATAGAAGGCATCCATGTCGACATGCAGGACCGCGCGCGTCATGGTGCGTACCGGTGCGCACCCATCAGGCAGGCGAGCGAAATTTCATGGGGCCGCCTGCACGGTGATGGTGATCTTCTTCGAGAGCACCGGCGGGGAGTGCGGGATGTGATTGAGATCGGCGAGCACCAGCTGCAGGGTGTGCTTGCCCGGAGTGAGCTCGACGGTGGTCTGGGTCTGTCCCTTGCCGAAGTGCACGATCTTATCGGTGGCCGGCAGCGGCAGCGACTGATCCGCCGGCGGATCGCTATCGATCAGCAGGTGATGGTGCCCGGTGTTGTCGAATTTCACCCCCGCCGGCGCGATACCCATCCCCTTCAGTCCGAACTGCACGAGCACCGGGTTGTGGACGGTGGCGCCATCCTTCGGACTGATGAAGTAGACCTCGGCCCCGGGGGGCGAGGCCGTGCGCGGCAGGGCGCCTGCTGCAGCCGGGGCCGCCGGTGTCTGGGCCATGGCGAGCGGCACGGTGGCAACCGCGACGAGCGAGACTGCGGCGAGCAGCCCGGAGGCGATCAATTTACGCATCGACTTCTCCTTTCAAAGAGTGAGTGCGCTTGAGACAAAGGTGAGCAGCAGCATGAGGCCCCCGCTCACCAGGTAGAAGAGCGACAGCAGCGCGAGCTTGCCAGCCGTCAGCCAGCTGCCCTGACCGTAGACGACGCGCATGGAGCGGTACGCATACCAGGCGATATAGAGCGTGACCGCGACACGCAGCATCCTCGCTACGGCCGGCAGCAGCGCGGAGACTGCCGCCGCCAGCATCACCACGAGAAACACGAACGCGTGGTTGTGCACGAGGAGCAGCAGGTGCTCGATGTAGTAATGCCGCGGCCGCCAGTACAGCAGCATCATGGCTGCCGCGAGCATCGGCAGGAACAGGAACATGGCGCGCGGCAGGTTGTGCAGGAAAGCCTCGCGCAAGGAGCGGAAATTGTCCGCGAGCATGTGCACGCACGCTGTGCGGGCGGCCGGCTGGATCTGCTGCTGCCATGGCCCGTCGTAGTTGACCCGACTCGCGCAGACGCGCTGCGCGCGCTGCTCGCCCGACTCGCCGGGCAGCGGCTTGCCGAGCATCTCCCCCTGCTCCTCGAGCGGTATCACGCTGGCCGCGGGCGCACCGTGCCCGGGCGCGGCGACGGTGACGATGCGCACCTGGTGAAAGGTTGTGGCCCACAGGAAGAACAACACCGACAGCACCAGGTACAGCCGCACCGGCGGCAGGTAGCGGGCGCGGCGGCCGGCGAGAAACTCGCGTGTCAGGTATCCCGGCCGGCCCAGCAGTGCGCCGAGTGTGCGCCACAGCCGCGAGTCGGCGTGGGTCAGATCCTCCGCGGCCACTTTGGTGAAATGCCACAGCGAGTGCACCGGCGCCTCGCGGCGCTGCCCGCACGCGGCGCAGTAGCGGCCCGCCACGGCGGCGCCGCAGTTGTCGCAGCGCGGAGCAGCCGCCGGGATCTCGGCGGTCGCCGCGACCTTCGCCTCCGCGGCAGCTCCCGCGTCGGACACTGGTCCGGCCGCGGCGACGCTGCTCATGCCACGTGTACGCTCGACCTCGCGGCCGGCTCCGCGTCAGCCGCGAGCGCGTGCTGAGCCCCGAGTTCATGCGGCTCGAAGTCATCGACGTTGATGAGGTCCATGGCCTTCCGATCGTACTCGCGCAGCGCCGCAGCCTCCGTCTCGGAGACGATGCCGGCCGTGAGCGCCTGTTGGATTCGCCCGGGAAAATCGAGCGCCGTCACGCGGCCGGTGTTGACGCCCTCCACTCGAATGCGCTTCTCCAGCGGCTCGAGCTGCACCGCAAGCTGCAGCGCCTCCTGCAGAAGTGCCAGGGGATTGTGCGGCTCGAGCGTGCGGTAGATGAACTGGCCGAGACGCTCGCGAGCCTGCGTCGGCGCCGTGACGAGCGCCGCCACCTCGGCTCCGAGGCGGTCGTGCGGTGCCGAATACACGCGTCCGCGCGGAAATATGAGCGCACGCATCAGTGCAGCGAGCAGCCGGTTGGGAAAATTTCGCAGGAATCCATGCAGCTGCTCCTGCGCATCGTAGAGCAGATTGCGGCAGGCCCACTCGACGATGGGCAGGTCCTCGAGCTGCCTGCCCTCGTTCTCATGGTGCTTGAGCACCATCGAGGCGAGATACATGCAGGAGAGCACATCGCCGAGTCTGGCCGAGAGCCCCTCTTTCTTCTTCAGGTAGCCGCCGAGCGCGAGCAACGCCACATCCACCGCGAAGGCGAACGAGGCCGAGAACCGCACCACGTGCTGATAGTAGCGGGCGGTGGCGCCCTGCACCGGCGCGCGCGTGAAGCGCGCATGGGTGAGCGCCATGATGAAAGAGCGCACGGCGTTCGAGAGCGTGAAGCCGATGTGGGCGAAGAGCGCGCGGTCGAAGTCATCGACCCCGGCGGCGCGGTCCGGATTGCGTGCGGCGTTCATCTCGCGCAGCACGAAGGGGTGGCAGCGCAGCGCACCCTGCCCGAAGATGATCAGGTTGCGCGTGAGGAGGTTGGCGCCCTCCACGGTGATCGCCACCGGCACGATCTCGTAGCCACGGGCGAGATAGTTCCTGGGGCCGAGCATGATGCCCTTGCCGCCGTGCAGGTCCATGGCGTCATTCGCCACCTGGCGGCCCATCTCGGTGATGTGATACTTGAGCACCGCAGAGGGAACGGATGGCTTCTCACCGGCATCGATTGCGCCGACGGTGACTGAGCGCGCGGCATCCATGGTGTAGGTGAGCGCTACCATGCGCGCCAGCACCGACTCGACGCCTTCGAAGCGCGCGATCGGTTGATTGAACTGCGAGCGGATGCGCGCGTAGGCCCCGGTCGCCCACACGCCCGCCTTGGCAGCCCCGGTGGCGTTCGAAGGCAGCGAGATGCAGCGCCCGACCGAGAGCTGCTCCACCAGCATGCGCCACCCGGCGCCCGCCATGGCAGGTCCCCCGATGATGCAGTCGAGCGGCACGAACACATCCCGTCCGTGCAGGGGCCCGTTCTGGAAAGGGATGTTGAGCGGAAAGTGCCGCCGGCCGATGCTGATGCCGGGGGTGTTGCGCGGGATGAGCGCGCAGGTGATGCCGAGGTCGGTCTTGTCCCCGAGCAGCCGCTCCGGGTCGAACATGCGGAAGGCGAGTCCGATGACCGTCGCTACCGGTGCGAGCGTGATGTAACGTTTGGAGAAATTCAGCTTCAGCCCCAGCACCTCGCGACCCTGCCACTGGCCACGCGTCACGATGCCGGTGTCGGGAATGGAGGCGGCGTCGGAGCCCGCGCGCGGCCCGGTGAGCGCGAAGCAAGGCACTTCTTCCCCGCGGGCGAGGCGCGGCAGGTAGTAGTTCTTCTGCTCCTCGGTGCCGTAGTGATTCAGCAGCTCCGCGGGTCCGAGCGAGTTCGGCACCGCCACCGTGGAGGAGGTCGTGGCACTGCGGCTGGCGATCTTCGCGAGCACGCACGAGTGCGCGTAGGCCGAGAACTCGAGTCCGCCGTAGCGCTTCGGGATGATCATTGCGAAGAAACCGCGCGTCTTGAGGAACTCCCACACCTGCGGCGGAAGATCCGCCCGCTCGTGCGTGATGTTCCACTCATCGAGCATGCGGCACAGTTCTTCGCACGGTCCGTCGAGGAACGCCTGCTCGGCCGCCGTCAGCTGAGGCGGTCGTGCCGCGAGCAGCTTTTCCCATCTTGGCGCGCCGGTGAACAGCTCCCCGTCCCACCACACGGTGCCGGCCTCGAGCGCCTCCTTCTCGGTCTGCGACATGCGCGGCAGCAGTTTCAAATAGGTCTTCATGAAGGGTCGGGTGATGAGCGCCTTGCGCAGCGGACGCACGTTCAGCAGCCACAGCGACGCGAGCAGCACCCAGAGCAGTCCCTTCCACACCCCCGCGGGCGCACTGCTCGCGCCGAGCAGGGTGTAGGCGGCGAGCAGTGCGGTGAAGGTCACCGTGAAGGCGAGCAGCGACAGACGGCGGTAGGCGAGAAACAGCACCGCCGCTACGAAGAGCAGCGTAATGACACCGCCGATCTGCGTCAGTGCGTAAGCCGCCGCCAGGATGACGAGGAGCGATATGACTGCACCCAACATCGAGTCTTCCTCCGTGCGTCTCGACTCGCGCTGCGACTATAGCCCCTGTGCCGCACGGGATCAGCTGAGGAGGCTCTTCACCCCATCGCGTTCCTCGCGCAGCTCCGCATAGGTGGCCTCGAGGCGCTGCCGGCTGAACTCCTCCACCGCAAGACCCGGCACGATGCGGTAATCCCCGTTGCTGACCGTGACCGGGTAGGAGAACACGACTCCCGCGTTGATGCCGTAGCTGCCATCCGCGGGCACCGCCATGCTCACCCAGTCGCCCGCAGGAGTCCCGTGCACCCAGGTGTGTACGTGGTCGATGGCGGCCGAGGCGGCCGAGGCGGCCGATGAAGCGCCACGCGCCTTGATCACCGCCGCGCCGCGCTGTTGCACGACCGGGATGAAAGTCCCGGTGATCCACCCCGGATCCACCAGTGACTTTGCCGGGCGGCCTGCCACCTCCGCGTATGAGAGGTCGGGGTATTGCGTGGAGGAGTGATTGCCCCAGATGGTCATGCGGCGGATGTCCGTGACGTGGCTGCCCGTCTTCTCCGCGAGCTGCGCCAGTGCGCGGTTGTGATCGAGGCGCGTCATGGCCGTGAAGTTGCGCGGCTCGAGATCAGGGGCGCTGGCCTGCGCGATGAGCGCATTGGTGTTGGCAGGGTTGCCGACCACCAGCACTTTGACGCGGCGCTCGGCCACTTCGTTGAGCGCCTTGCCCTGCGCAGAGAATATCTGCGCGTTGGCGATCAGCAGGTCCTTGCGCTCCATGCCAGGCCCGCGCGGCCGTGCGCCGACGAGGAATGCCACCTCGCAATCGCGAAACGCCACGCGTGCGTCGTCGGTGGCCACGATGTCGCCAAGTGTCGGAAAAGCACAGTCGTTGAGCTCCATGACGATGCCCTGCAGCGCCCCGAGTGCCGGGGTGATCTCGAGAAGGCGCAGGTTGATGCGCGTGGCGGGCCCGAGCGCGGCGCCGGCAGCCACACGGAAGGCGAGGGCATAACCGATGTGGCCGGCGGCCCCTGTGATCGCGACATTGACCGCTTTCATGGCGCTGCGCTTCTTACGTTGAAAAGGGCTCGGAATTCTAGCCTGCCCCGCGTGAGGTCCCGTAGCTCGCGGCTCTGACGCCCAGAGTCGGCTTGCCGCCTGACACCTTGCCGCTCAAACGGTCAGGCCGGCCGTGCGCTCCAACGCCCTGTCAGACCGCCCCCGAGCCTCTCCAGGCGCCTGGAGGTCGCCACAGAGGTCGCCAGGGGCGGTGGCGAGGAATCTCACCGCCAGGACGAAAAACGGCTTGGTGAGATGCATTGACACTAGAGTAGTGTTGTAGTAGTGTACAACACCGATGAGAGATATCACGGACCTCATTACCGAAGAGACCAGGAATCACCCCCACCGCGACGCCCAAGAGGACACTGACATGAACGCCATCATTTCCCACCTGTACCGAGACCTGACCTGCGCCGCTGCCGCCTTGCTCATCAGCATGGTCATTGGCGCGAGCTTCGTGCACTCGACGGCCACTGCGCCGGGAGCCCACGCACAGGTTGCCACGGCTCGTACCGCCAATGCCTGACGGCAGG
>DASYFL010000137.1:0-12444 GCA_036498445.1 Steroidobacteraceae bacterium | reverse complement strand
TAGCGTGAGTTTGATGTACGGAATGCCGGCATCGATGTACTGGCCATCGGGGCGGCGCGCCAGGTCGGGATTCAGGCCGCGCTCGTGCGAGACGATCACCACTCCGTCCCGGGTGACACCCATGTCGAGCTCGAGGGTATCCACTCCCATCGACAAGGCGTTGGCAAACGATGCCAGCGTGTTCTCCGGCCGCAGCGCCCGTCCACCACGGTGCGCCTCGAGATCGAACCGGCCGAGCCGGGCAGCATGCCCGGAGGCCGCTGCACCTGCCTGTGCGCTCGCGACGGTGAGGGTCAGAAGGGCGAGAACGATCGTCTTCACGGCTGATCGATGCACTCGTAGGTCTCCTCGGCGCCGCCGCGCTCGGCACCCTCGTTATCGCACGATCGGCGCATGACGTCACCTGAAGCAGCAGTGATACGATCGTGATCGACGATGAGCTTTACCGAGCATCCGGAGTTTCCCGCAGCACTTGCGCTCGCCGAGCGGCTCGCCGAGGCGGCGCGCCACACTGCCCGGCAGCACTTCCGCATGCCGCTCGCGATCGAGCACAAACCCGATGGCACTCCGGTCACGGTAGTGGATCGGGACATCGAGCAACAGATGCGCCGCATGATCCGGGAGGTTTTTCCCGCACATGCGATCCGCGGAGAGGAATTCGCTGCCGAAGGCGCGGGCGAGCTCAGCTGGGTGCTGGACCCGATCGATGGTACCAAGAGCTTCATCAGCGGCTATCCGCTCTTCGGCGCCCTGATTGCGCTGCTGCAGGGCGCACGCCCAGTTCTCGGCGTGATCGAGGCACCAGCGCTTGCCGAGCGCTGGGTGGGAGCTGATGGCCGAACCACACTTTTCAACGGGGCGCCTGCGCGGACGAGCGACTGCCGCTCGCTCGCGCAGGCGGTCCTCTATACCACCACGGTAGACAGTTTCGACGCCGCGGAGCGGCAGCGTTTCGAAGCCCTGAGCGCACAGACTGCCCTGCGCCGCTTTGGCGGCGACTGTTATCTCTACGGGCTGCTCGCGAGCGGCTTCTGCGATCTGGTCGTCGAGGCGAAACTGAAGCCCCACGATTTCCTGGCGGTCATCCCGGTCGTGACGGGGGCCGGCGGCAGGATCAGCGACTGGCGTGGACGAGCGCTCGATGCGGGGTCCGGCGGACGCGTCATCGCCGCGGCCAACGAGCCATTGTGGAGGCAGGCACTCGAGGCGCTGAATGCCGGCTGACTCGTCCAACTGTTACGCAGGCTGCTCCGCCATCGCCATGGAGCGCGCATTCAGCCGCCACAGGTAGGCCGCGCCGACTGCGGCCAGCGCGCTCACGGATGCGAGAGTGATGAACACCCCCGGCCAGCCGAACGCCACCGAGAGTCGCGCCATGACGGTGCCGGCCGCCACCCCCCCGAGATAACCCGTGCCGTCCACGAGCCCGGAGGCCGCGGCACTCGAGTGCCTGCCGCCGAACTCCAGGGCGAAGGCGCCAGCCAGGAAAGCGTAGGGGCCGAACAGGCAGAAGGCGACGACACCGATCATCACCACCGGAAGCACCGGACCCGCAGACCCCGGCCGCAGCGAGGTCAGCATGAGGAGCGCCACCGCCGTCGCGGCGAGTCCCAGCGCCAGTATCAGCGCCCGGCAGTTGCGTCCGAGCCGGTCGCTCACCCATCCGGCGAGCAGGACCGACAGGGCTCCGACCGCGGGGAAAATGGCCGACGCCGCGGCCGCCCGGCTCACCGGGTAGCCGAGGAAGTCGCGCAGGTACACCGGCGTCCAGGTGTTGAACGTCTCGCGCACCATGGTCGCGGCGAAGCCGAGCAGACACACCATCAGGAAAGCGCGGCTGCGCAGCAGCGGCAGCACCCGCGCCGCGTAGCTGGTGGGAGCCGAGTGCGCTCCCGCGAAAACGTTGCGTGGATTCGCCACCGCCTCCGCATGTCCTTGCTCGGCGCGGGACTCGCGCAGGAAGAGAAGGTTGGCGAGGAACATGAATCCCGCCACGGCCGCCCCGAAGACGAACAATCCCCTCCAGCTCACTCCGCGTGCGAGCAGCAGACCCATGCTCTGGCGCGCCGTGGCATCGCCGATGAGGTAACTGCAGGTGAGGATGGCAGCGATCGTGCCGTAGCGGGAATAATTGAACCACTTGGAGGAGACCTTCACCAGCGCCGACCATCCGATCGACTGCGTGAGCCGATTGCCGACCCAGGCGAAGGTGTAGGAGGGCAGCGTCGTGCCCGAGGCAAACAGCAGCGTGAATACCGTCGCACCGCCAGTCGCTATCAGCAGGTTGCGCTTTCCGCCCCAGTAATCGGCGAGGCTGGTGAGAAACCATTTGCCGAGCGCATACGCGAAGACTCCGAGCGAGGCCATCGAGCCGATGCTGACGATGGCATCGGCGTGACTCACGCCGTGCTGCTCGAGCTCATCCACCAGCAGCGGGGTTGCGACCGACAGGTTCGAGCGGCAGAAATAGCAGGACGCGTAGCCGCAGAAGAGCAGCAGCAGGGTGCGGCATTGTCCGATGCGCAGCATGCGCAGGCTCGGCGCCGCACCGCCCGCCGCCGGCGCGACTACGCTTGCCACGGCAGCGAGTACGTCTTCACGTTCGTGAAGCTCTTGATGGCCTCCTGTACGCCTTCTTTGTAGCCGAGGCCCGAGTCCTTGACGCCGCCGAAGGGGGTGAGCTCCAGGCGATAGCCGGGCACCTCGCGCACGTTCACCGTGCCGACGTTGAGCTCCGACACGAAACGAGTGATGTAGTCCAGCCGGTTGGTACACACCGCGGAGGACAGGCCGTAGGGAGTGGAGTTCGCGAGCGAGATCGCCTCATCGATGGTGCGGAAGGTCATGACCGGAGAGACCGGGCCGAAGGTTTCCTGCCTGACGAGAGTCATCTCCGGCCGCACGCGGTCGAGCACCGTCGGCGCGTACAGCGCGCCTGCGCGGATGTTGCCCTGGAGCAGCCGCGCACCGTGCGCGACGGCCTCATTCACCCGCTCCTCGAACGAACGCGCCGCGGCCTCGTCTATCACGGTGCCCATGTCGGTGTCGGGATCCATCGGATCCCCGTATTTCAGCGCGCGCGTCTTCTCGAGCAGCAGCGTGGTGAACTGCTCCGCGACGGCTTCCTGCACCAGCATGCGCTTGATGGCGGTGCAGCGCTGCCCGGAGTTCTTGTATGAGCCGAGCGCGGCGAGCGTCGCAGCTTCCGCGAGGTCCGCATCCTCCATGACGATGAGGGGATCGTTGCCGCCGAGCTCCAGCACCTGGCGCTTGTAGATTGCCTTGGCCGCGATGTACTTGCCCACCGCGACGCCGCCAGTGAAGGTGATGAGATCTACATCCGGGTGCGTCAGGAGCTCGTCCGCGATCTCGCGCGGCTCGCCGGTGAGCACGCTGAACATTTCCGGCGGTAATCCCGCCGCGTAGAGAATGTCCGCGAGCAGCAACGCAGTGAGCGGAGTCTTCTCCGAGGGCTTCAGCACCATGCGGTTGTTGCTGGCGATGCTGGGCGCGACCTTGTGCGCGACCTGGTTGAGCGGATGGTTGAAGGGGGTGATAGCGCAGATCACTCCGAGCAGCGGCTCGCGCAGCGTGTAGACCTTGGCTCCCTTGCCGTGCGCCGTGAGGTCGCAGGAGAAGATCTGCCCGTCATCCTGCAGCGCTGCGTTACCCGCGAACACGAACACATCGCAGGCGCGGCCCACTTCATAGAGCGAGTCCTTTTTGCACAGGCCGCTCTCGGCGGTGATGAGATTGGCGATTTCCTCGGTACGCGCGCGCAGCGCGTCCGCGGTCTGATGACAGATGCGGTAGCGCTCGTAGCGCGTCAGACGCGGGCGGAATGACTTGCCGCAGGCGATCGCGCGGCGCACATCCTCCACCGAGGCGCACCCGACCGTGCCGACGAGCGCGCTGGTGTAGGGATTGAACACCTCACTCTGACGCTCCGTGGGGATGCGCATTCCGGCGATACGCAGCGCCTCGCGCCGCACGCTCTCAGTGCGAGCGCCCTCGCTCCCGGAGCGTGCCGGCGCGCTAGGCGGCATGGTTCAGCACCCAGTCGAACGCATCGAAGTTGCGCCAGCGGCGCTCGCTGTCGAGCTTGGCAAATGAGCGGTTCATGATGAGCGGCACCTGCTGCTCCGCGAGACCTCCGTGGGAGCGCAGCGGCGCATCCAGGCCCGAGAGATCGTGCTTTGCCTCGGCCCCGCCGATCACCACCGAGCGCTCCGCGATGACGACCAGGTCACCGATCCGATCGGCCGGCAACTCGAAGCGCCGGGCGGCGTCGCTGCGGGTGAGCACCAGCTCGATGCCGCGCAGCTGCGCAACCCGCGGCAGGAGCGCGGCGGCAGCCTCAGCAGGCAGATAGACCGTGGCGTACGAGCCGAGCGCGCCGTGATGAACCACGTAAGGGTCGGTGATCGGCAGAATGACGCGCGCGCGGCCCGCGCCGATCCAGCCATCCAGAATGTCCTGGAGATAGATGACGTTCGGGCTCGCATCGAGACGCGTCTTCGCGTTCATGCCGTGGTCGGCGGTAATGGCAATGGTGCAGCCGCTGGCCTCGAGCTCGGCGAAGTAGCGGTCCATCATGCGGTAGAAGGCATTCGCATCGGGCGAGCCCGGCGCGTGCTTGTGCTGGATGAAGTCCGTGGTCGAGAGATACATGACATCCGGACGATGCGCGCGCATGAGTTTCACACCCGCCGCGAAGACGAACTCCGAGAGCTCGGCGCTGTACACGCTCGGCACCGGCAAGCCTACGAGCTCGAGCACCGCCTCGATGCCGTGCTCGCCGAGCGTCGTCTCATCGGCCTTCTCAGCGGAGAAGCACACCCCGCGCAGCCGATGACCGAGGAGCTTACGCAGCTTGTCCTTGGCGGTGACCACCGCCACCTTGCGGCCCGCCTCGGCGAGCGCCGCCAGGAGTGTGGGCGCCCGCAGCCACTTCGGATCGTTCATCATCATCTCGGCGCCGCTTTCTGGATCGAACAGGTAGTTGCCGCAGATGCCGTGAACGGCCGGGGGTGCACCGGTGACGATCGAAAGGTTGTTCGGGTTGGTGAAGCTCGGCATGACGCAATCGGCGACCACCGCTGCGCCCCGCGTCAGCACCTGCTTCATCCACGGCATGTGGCCGCCGGCCACGGCCTGCGCGATGTACTCCGGCTCACAGCCGTCGACGCACACGACCACCGCGGGACGCTCGGGCAGGCGGTAGCTGCGGCCGTTGACTTCGATGCGACTCATCGGGGTTCCTTTCCGTCAGGCGGCGGCGCGCATCTCGGCCACCACTTCGCCGACAGCGTCCACTGCACCGGCAATACCGCGCTCGCCGAGCTGTCCCATGCAGCCAACGCGGAAGGTTTCCACGCTCGTGAGCTTCCCCGGATAGAGGATGTAGCCGCGCGCCTTGACCGCGTTGTAGAAACTCTTGAAGGCGTAGCGCGGCGTATCCGGCGCGTAGAAGGTCACGATGATCGGCGCCTGAATCGCCGCGGGCAGGAAGCTGCGCAACCCGAGCCTCGCCAGGCCCGATATCAGGGTGTCGCAGTTGTTAGCGTAGCGCGCGTGCCGGGCGGGCAGTCCGCCTTCCTCGAGATACTGTGCAATCGCCGCATCGAACGCCGCCACGACGTGCGTCGGCGGCGTGTAACGCCACTGCGTGGTCTTTTGCATGTAGACCCATTGGTCGTAGAGATCCATCGCCAGCGAGTGAGAGATCCCCTCGCACTGCTCGAGCAGCGCGCGGCGCACGATGACGAAGCCCATGCCCGGTGGCCCCTCGAGGCATTTGCCGGAGGCGGCCACGACCGCATCGAAGGGCGTGCGGCGCGCGTCGATCTCGAGCGCACCGAAGGAGCTCATCGCATCGACGATCAGGCCCCGGCCACGCCGGGCAACCACCTCGGCAATTTCGTGCAGCGGATTGAGAATGCCGGTGCTGGTCTCGCAGTGCACGAGCGCCACGTGCGTGATCGAGGTGTCCTTCTCGAGCGCGCGCTCGACGTCCGCCGCCGTCACCTGGGCATTCTCTGCGTAATCGAGTGTCGTCAGAGCGCGGCCAAGCACGCGGCAGATCCGGGCGATGCGCTGACAGTACGCACCGTTCTGCGGTACGAGTATGTGGCCATTGCGCGGCACCAGCGTGCCGATCGCGGCTTCGACCGAGAAGGTGCCGCTCCCCTGGAGCGGAACGCACTCATGCGTACCGCTGCCGTGCACGATCTGCAGCAGGCGCTCGCGCACCCGCCCGGTGATGCTGTTGAAGTCGACGTCCCACGACCCCCAGTCGCGCAGCATCGCCTGCCGGGTACGGAGCGAGGTGGTCAGGGGTCCAGGGGTGAGCAGATACGGTTCGGAGCTCATCGAGGTGCACTCGCGCGCAGAACTTGCGATTTTAACAAAGCCCGGCGGTGTAACACGAAAGCGATGAGCAGCACCGCAACGCTGAGCGAGCCGAAGAGGAGCGCGACGCGCTGCTCGGGGATGAACGCCATGGCGGCCACGATTGCCAGCATTGCGATGATGACCAGGCGCGTGAGCCAGGGGTAGCCCCACATGCGCACCCGCAGCCGCGCCGGGGCTTCGCGCTCGAGCCGCCGACGCAGTTTGAGCTCGGCGATTGCAATCAGCACGTAGACGAATATCGCGACGGTTCCGTAGGAATTGACCAGGAAGGCAAAGATGTGGTCCGGCGAGACATAACTCATGATCACCGTGAGGTAGCCGAATGCGGTACTGGCGAGGATCGCCGCGACCGGTACACCGCGGACATCGAGCCGTGACAGGGCGGCGGGCGCATCCCCGCGGCGTGCGAGCGCCATCAGCATGCGCGAGGCGGCGAACAGGCCCGAGTTCAGCGCCGATAGCACCGCAGTCAGTACCACCGCGCTCATCACGGTCGCCGCGGCCGGAATCTGCAGCGCCTCCATGACGCTCACGTAGGGACGCGACATGCGCACGGTATCGTTCCAGGGCACGATCGCTACGACCAGGAAGATCGAGCCGATGTAGAAAACCAGCACGCGCCAGATGACCGACTGCGTGGTCTCCGCCACGGCGCGCTCGGGCTCGAGCGACTCGGCGGCGGCGATGGTCACGATCTCCGCACCGAAGTAGAAGCCGGTCGCGGCCACGGCTCCCGTCAGCACACGCACCGGCCCGTTCGGCATGAACCCGCCGTGCGATGTGAGCGCGGCGATGCCGCCGTGCGCTCCGGGCCAGGCACCCAATGCGAACGCGGTGCCGGCACACAGGAACGCGATGATCGCGGCGACCTTGATCGAGGCGAACCAGAACTCGGCCTCGCCATAGGAACGGACGGATAGCAGGTTCACGATGGTAAAGAGGCTCATGAGAGCGAGGGTGTACTCCCAGGGCGCGAGCGCGGGCCACCAGGTGCCGAGGATCTTCGCTCCGGCGACCGCTTCGAGCGCGACCACGATCACCCAGAAGTACCAGTACATCCAGCCGGTGAGGAAGCCCGCGAGCTCCCCGAGGGCCAGGCGGTTGTACTCGTAAAAACCCCCGATCGCGGGGTAGGCAACTGCCATCTCGCCCAGCATGCGCATTACGAGAACTACGAGGGCACCGGTGAGAGCAAAGGAGATCACGGCCGCCGGACCCGCCGCGCCGATGACGACCCCGCTGCCGACGAACAGGCCCGCACCGATCACGCCACCGAGTGCAATCATCTGCATGTGACGGCGGCGCAGCGAGCGGCGCAGTCCCGCGCTTGCCGCCGCTTCGGTTGTCAGTGTGGATTCAGCCGCCATGGCTCCGCCTCGCTCCCGTGCGCGGCTACTACCGGCCTCAGGAGTACTGCTGATATTTCGCGAGGTGACGGATCGGTTTCGACAGCGCATCGCGCCGGAACGGGTCGCCAAGCTCCTGCGTGACCATCATCTCGAGCACCGTCGTCTTGCCATCGCTCTGCGCTCGCGCTGCCGCGCGCAGGGCGGGAGCGATGTCGCTCACCCGCTCTACAGCCGCACCCTCGCAGCCGAAGGCACGCGCTACCGCCGCCCAACTGGGATTCTCGAGGTTCACCCCCTGGTAGCGGCGCGAGTAGAAGTCGACATGATTTTTCTTCTCTGCGCCCCACTGAGCGTTATTGAAAAGGATCACGGTCACGCCGATGCGCTCGCGTGCACAGGTGAGCAGCTCGTTGAAACTGATTCCCCACGCGCCGTCCCCGACGTAGGCGAACGCCGGGCGCTCGGGACTCGCGATCTTCGCGCCGCAGATGACGGGGAACGCATAGCCGCAATTGCCGAAGCTCATGGCGGCGAACATCGAGCGCGGCTTCTCGAAGCGCAGATAGGAATTGGCGACCGAGCAGATGTTGCCGATGTCGGTGGAAACCATCGAGTCGGCGGGCAGCGCCTGCTCGAGCGCGCGCAGCATCTCCCGCGGATGCATGTGCTTCGAGGTCGCTGACACCTCGAGCGAGTACGCATCGCGCTCCTGCGTCCAGTCACGAAGCTCCGCCTCCC
Source organism: Steroidobacteraceae bacterium (assembly GCA_036498445.1). Classification (GTDB taxonomy): domain Bacteria; phylum Pseudomonadota; class Gammaproteobacteria; order Steroidobacterales; family Steroidobacteraceae; genus 13-2-20CM-66-19. The sequence goes on along the minus strand of DASYFL010000137.1, from coordinate 3,943 downwards.
AGGCGGACTTCTCGGAGGCGATACGCGCGAGACGCTCGGCGCGGCTGGCAGCGCCCGTGAGGGTCCGCGCCCGCAGCCGCTCGAGGAGCGCCGCAGCCGCGGCACGCGCATCGGCGTTGAGACCGACGGAGATCGGCTTTACGAGCCCGAGCACCCGAGGGTCGCTGTCGATCTGGATGATCCTGGCCTCGCGCGGCCAGTAATCGAGGCCGTGTTGCGGCAGCGTGCCGAAGGGACCGAGGCGCGTGCCGAGTGCGAGCACCACGTCTGCCTGCGCGATCAGCTTCATGGCGGCCTTCGAGCCCTGATAGCCGAGCGGGCCGACCGCGAGCGGATGGGAGGCGGGGAAGGAGTCGTTGTGCAGGTAACTGTTGCACACCGCGGCCCCGAGCGTGTCCGCCAGAGCAATCGCCTCCGCCGTCGCCCCCGCAGCGATCACTCCGCCGCCGGCGAGGATGACGGGAAAGCGCGCAGCCGCGAGCAGGCTGGCGGCGGTATCGAGTGCAGTCTCATCGCCTGCGCCGCGCCCGATGCGCAGCGGCTCGGTGATCGTCGCCTCCAGGTCACCGTAAAAGAAGTCGCGCGGAATGTTCAGTTGAGCCGGGCCCATCTCCAGCATGGCGCGATCGAAGCAGCGCGCTGCGATCTCGGCCATGCGTTTCGGGTTGTTGACGTGTCCCTGGAACTTCGTGATCTTCGAGAAGATCGCCAGCTGCTCCGTCTCCTGAAACCCGCCCAGGCCCATCGTCATCGACCCGGTCTCGGGGGTGATGAACACCACGGGGGAGTGTGCCCAATAGGCAGCCGCGACGCCGGTGACGAAGTTCGTCACGCCCGGGCCATTTTGCGCGATGCACACCCCGTGACGGCCCGAGGCTCGCGAGTAGCCATCGGCCATGTGGATCGCACCTTGTTCGTGAGCCACCGGCACGAAGCGGATGCCCGCAGCAGGGAAGATGTCGAGCGCATCCATGAATGCCGAGCCCACGATGCCGAACACGTGGGTTACCCCCTGCGCGGCGAGCGTCTCCACCAATGCCTCGGAAGGTCCCATCCTCTGCGGTGGTCTCATGTCGGCTCCGCTCCCGGTGGTTTCGGATAACGAGACGATTTGTCTCTTGCAGACGTAATATCTTACGATATGCTGGGCCTTGGGCAAATTAAATTCCGCTCAAGTAGCTTCTGCATACTGCTTATCGGAATGAATCGCTCCCTGCCATGAACATGCGTGTCCTGACACTTCCGGCCGAAGCCCCGGAGATTGCCAACGAGACCTCCTCGACCCTCAAGGCCTTCGGGGTGCTCGAGGTCCTGGTGCGCGCGCGCCGCGCGGTCACGCTGTCCGAGCTCATGCAGGCGACGGAACTGCCGAAGCCCACGCTGCACCGCACGCTCTCGCTGTTCGAGGAGGCCGGGTTCCTCGCCCGCGAGCCCGGTGGCCGCGGCTATGTCGTCGGCGAGCGGCTGTCGCGCTTTGCCCTCGATGTGCTGCGCAGCGACGCCGCGGCGGCCGAGCGGCGCACCATTCTGCGGCGTGTCGTGAGTGAGATCGCCGAAAGCTGCAATCTCGCCGTGCTGCAGAAGGGGGCTCTCATCTATCTCGACCGCATCGAGGCGCCCTGGCCGCTGCGCCTGCATCTGCCCGAAGGCGGTGTGGCGTTGCCGTTGCACTGCTGCGCGAGCGGCAAGCTGCTGCTTGCGCACCTCCCGCCCCCTGAGCGCCAGCGGCTGCTCGAGCTGATGCCGCTGCAGCGATTCACCGAGCGGACCATCACCGAGCGCACCGTGCTCGAGTCCGAGCTCGATCGGATCGCGAGTGCCGGCTACGCCGTCGACAACGAGGAGTACGTGCTGGGGGTGGCCTGCGTTGCGGTCCCGGTACGCAACCCGCACGATGAGGTGATCGCCGCGGTCGCGGTGCAGGCTGCGACGGCACGCCTGCCGTTGATGCGGGCCATCGAATTCGTTCCAAGGCTGCGCGCAGCGGCAGCGCAGATCGGATCCACCTTCGGCTGACAGGAGACCGACATGGAGATGACGCTCGAGAAACTGGAACGACACTGGATGCCGTTCACCTCCAACCGCGACTTCAAGCGTCACCCACGCATGTTCGTGCGCGCGAGCGGTATGCACTACTTCGACCCGAGCGGGCGGTGCGTGCTCGATGGCAGCTCGGGGCTGTTCTGCTCCCCCGCCGGTCATTGCCGCCCGGAGATCGCTGCCGCGGTCACCGAGCAGCTGCAGACCCTCGATTACACGCCGTCCTTCATGCGCGGGCATCCGGCTGCATTTGCGCTCGCGGACGCGGTCGCCGCGCTCACCCCAAAGGGGGTGGACCACGTGTTCTTCTGCAACTCGGGCTCCGAGGCGGTCGACACGGCAATGAAAGTGGCGCTCGCCTATCACCTGGCGCGCAGCGAGGCCCAGCGCAGCTATTTCGTCTCGCGCGAGCGCGCCTATCACGGGGTGAATATCGGCGGCACGGCTTTGAGCGGCATGGTGCGCAATCGCGAAGCCTTCGGCGCCCTGATGCCCGGGATTCTGCATTTGCGCCATACGCTGCTCCCGGAGAATCGCTTCAGCCGCGGGCTCGGCACCCGCGGAGCCGAGCTGGCCGATGATCTGCAGCGGTTCGTGAGCCTCGTCGGCGAGAAGCGCATCGCCGCAGTCTTCGTCGAGCCGATCGCCGGCTCCACCGGTGTCATCGTCCCGCCCCGCGGCTATCTCGAGCGTTTACGCGAGATCTGCACGCGCTACGGGATCCTGCTGGTGTTCGATGAGGTGATCTGTGGCTTTGGCCGCACCGGTGAGCCCTTCGCCGCCACCTCCTTTGGCGTCGTCCCCGATCTCATCACCATGGCGAAGGCCCTCACCAACGGTGCTCAGCCGATGGGCGCCGTGGCGGTGCGCGATAGCATCTACCGCACCATCGTCGAGGCATCTCCGGAGGGAGTGCCGGAATTCTTCCACGGCTACACCTATTCCGCCCACCCGGCGGCGTGCGCGGCGGGGCTCGCCACGCTCGCGATCTATGAGCGCGAGCGGCTCTTCGAGCGCAGCCGTGAGCTTTCTGGCTACTTCCTCGACAGCATGTTTGGGCTGCACAACCTGCCGGCTGTGGCGGATATCCGCGGATTTGGTCTCCTCGCCGGTATCGAGCTCAAGCCCGGCGGGGCTCCCGGGGTGCGCGGCTCGGAGCTGCAGGCGAAGCTCTTCGATCGGGGACTGCACGTGAAGACCACCGGCGATGTCGCCATCCTGGCGCCGGCCTTCATCGCGAGCCGCGAGGACATCGACCTGATGACTTCCGTCCTGCGCGATGCGATCGCGGAGTATTGATTCGCGGGGCGTGGATGCGCCGCCGCTGCGGAGCGATGCCTTTTTCCGATACGGCCATCCCATTTCTCGGCTTGGACGGCAAGCGCGTCTGTGGAAATCTCTGGGAAAGATCAGTAGACGCACGCCAGCAGTTCGCAGGCAGTGCCCGACAGGGGGAGGCCGCCGCATGCCGGACCAGTCACGTGACCGTAACATTCGACTGCCAGAGTTTCCGGACTGATGCTTTCACGCAACATCGACCACGACCGGCTGGCCGTAACGGGAGCGGTGCGATAATGTCCTGGTGACGCGTTTATTCAAGCCGATTAGCGCTCGCTGGTATAAAACTCGTGCGGGGCGTTATAGGCTCCAGCGTTTCGAGTGGGAAATTCACAACTAACCGACCCTCGGGGAGCAACGCGATGAAGCCGAATCCGAAGATCTCTGCGGCGGTGGCAGCAATTCTGGGTGCCTCGGGCACTACGGTCGTCTTTGCTGCATCACCGGCTGACACCTCGGCGACCGCCGCTGAGGCCGGTCTCGGCGAGGTGGTGGTCACCGCGCAGCGGCGCGCTGAGAGCATCCAGGACGTGCCGATCACCGTGCAGGCCATCACCGGTGAGCA
>DASYFL010000136.1:0-2326 GCA_036498445.1 Steroidobacteraceae bacterium | reverse complement strand
GAGCGTCACCAGCAGCGTGTAAACGACCGACAGGCGAAAGGCGGTGGTGTTGAAGAGAGCGAGCCGCACGGCGCTCAGTTGTCGCTGCGCAGCACGTAGCCGGAGCCGCGCACCGTGTGGATGAGCGGATGATCGCTGCCGCGATCGATCGCCTGACGCAGCCGGCTGATGTGCACATCAATCAGGTTGCTCTGCGGATCGAAATGCAAATCCCACACTCCCTCCAGCAGCATGGTGCGCGTCACCAGCTGTCCGGCACGGCGCATGAGAAACTCCAGCAGCTTCATCTCACGGGCGGTGAGATCGAGCTCGCGCCCGCCGCGCGTGACGCGCCGCTCGAGCAGGTCGAACTCGAGGTCCTCGACCTTCAGCCGCGTGCTCTGCCCGGCACCCGGGGCGCGGCGCAGCAAGGCTTCGATGCGTGCAAGAAGCTCGGCGAACGCGAACGGCTTGGTGAGATAGTCATCGCCGCCCGCCTTCAGTCCGCGGATGCGGTCATCCACGCTGCCGAGCGCCGATAGCACCAGCACCGGAATCCCGCTGCCCCGCGCGCGCAGGCGCTCGATGAGCGCGAGACCATCGAGCTGCGGCAGCATGCGATCGGTGACGATGAGATCGAACGGTCCCTGCAGTGCCTTGGCGAGGCCCTCGCGCCCCTCAGCCGCGTGCTCGACCGTGTAGCCGCTATCGCGCAGGCCGCGCATGAGGAGGCTGGCCGCCTCGGTGTCGTCCTCGATGAGCAATACGTGCACGGGGCGAGAGGTTAAACCACCTCACTGAATCGCGCTTAGCGTGCGCGCCAGGCGAGCGCGGAAATCTCTAGGCCGCCGGCACCGGGCGTGCTTCCGCGCTCTGCAGGCGCGCGATCAGGGTGCTCAGGAATACGCGGTTGAAGCGCAGCTGGCAGGACGCGGAGACCTGCTCGAGCAGGGTCGAGCTCACCTTGAGCACGGTAACGGCACCTGCCGCGCGGATGGTAGCGGTACGTTTGGCGCCTGGCACGTAGCTCGCCTCGCCGAAGCAGTCCCCGGTATCGAGTGCGCCGATGCGCTGGCCGTGGCGCTCGACATAACAGCCGCCGGTCACGAGGATGTAGAAGCGATCGTCCATCTCGCCTTCCTTGACGATCTCCTCGCCCGCGGCGTAGTCCTGCCAGTGGCTGGCGCGCAGCACTTCCCAGATCTCGGCGTGCGAGAACTCGTGAAAGAACTTCAGCCGCCGCAGCACGCCGAACTGCTCCTGGCGGTCGATGCGTGAATTCGCTTCCCGCAGCCGCTGGTGCACGCGGGTGAGCTCGGCGGCGAAGTCGAGTCCGGTCTTGCAGCGCTTATCCGGTTCCTTCTGCATCGCCAGCGCCACGACCATTTCGATCTCCTCCGGCACCTCCTTGCGCAACGTGTGGATCGGTGGGGGGGTGGCGTAGACGATCTGGTGCAGCAGCTTCTGCAGGTTGCCGGCCCGGAACGGGCGCGCGCCGGTGAGCAGCTCGTACATCACCGCGCCGAGCGAGTAGAGATCCGAGCGGTTGGTGAGCTCGAGGCTCTGCACCTGCTCGGGCGACATGTAGGAAGGGCTGCCGGCGATCCCTTCGATGCGCGAGATGTCCGAGTCCGACACCAGCGCGATGCCGAAGTCGATGATGCGCACGTCGCTGTCCTGCGTGAGCATGATGTTGGATGGCTTGATGTCGCGGTGTATGACCCCGCGCGAGTGCGCGTAGTGCAGCGCCTTGGCGCACTTGAACATGATCTCGACGGCATCGTCGATGCGCAGCAAGTTGTCCGGCCGGCAATACGCCGCGAGCGTGCGCGCACCGTGAACGTGCTCGGTGACGATGTAGCAGTGCCCGTTCTCCTCGCCGGCATCGTAGATCGGCAGGATGTGCGGATGCTGCAGCATGCCGACCAGGTGCGCCTCGGAGAGAAACATCTTGCGGGCGATGCGGGCACGCTCCTCATCGCCGCCGGCGTCCATGTTGTAGAGCTTGATGGCGACGTCGCGCCCATAGTACGCATCGTGCGAGAGGTAGACGACGCCGGTGCTGCCGCGGCCGACCTCTTTGATTACCACGTACTTGCCGATTCGCTCCGGCGTGCGCCCGCCGGGCTTGGACATGGGTACGGACTTGGAGGCCGGTAGTGTCATCGGGTGGCGCGGGTTCTCGGGACGGCGCATCAGGATAAGGGTGGTGCGCTCGAGTGACTGTGATGCACCCCTCACGCGATCCGCGGCGGATGCCGCGCTGCCGAAACCCGCCCGCCGGGCGGGCAGGGCGCGCTCACAGGAAATGTTCGTAACCCGAATGCGAGAACTCCATCACAGTCCC
>DASYFL010000135.1:0-1910 GCA_036498445.1 Steroidobacteraceae bacterium | reverse complement strand
CCCGGATCGTCGCGCTCGCTTGCCACCTTTGCTCGCGGGCTCGGGTGCGCCAGATTCTCCTCGATTCCGGACTGCAGAAGCTCGATCTCGGCCGGCGTGAGCAGCTGACGCAACACAATGGCACCGTCGGCCTGGAAGGCTGCGACCTGATCGGCGGATACCGCCGCGGCTGATGCGGCCATGAACGCGGCCAGCGCTCAGCGCACGCGCAGCGAGTGCCGCGCGGTGCTGAGAAACGTGCGCCGCTCGGTATCGGAATCGATTTCCCTGCCGAGATGCTCGAGCAGCTCCTCCACGCCGCAGGCGCGCAACGCCGCGCGGTGCACCAGGTGTCGCGCCACCGGGCCGATGAAGCGCGCGAGCTCGGCCTCGAGCCGCAGCAGTCCCGCCGCATCGGGCAACCCCTCCCCGGGCAAGGGTCGCCGCGGCGCCGGTGGCGACACCTGCGGCGGCTCGGCGTGCTGCGTGCCGGGCGCAAGCAGCGTCTTCACGAAACTGGTGAGACGTGCGTAGTGGGGCTCCATGGGCGGTGGGAAGGCGTCCAGCCAGTGCTGGCTGCTCAGGAAGTATTCGAGGCTGCGCGCTGGCAGCACGTCCTCCACACGGAACGGTAAGACCCTGACGCGGCGATGCACGGCACGCTCGACTTCACGGCGCACCTGCGGTGAGCCGTTGGCGGTCGATGAGAAGATGAGCACCATGACGCTCGCGCGAGCGATCGCCTCCACGATCTGCTCGGCCCAGTCGGTCGCCGGCGGCACATCGCGTGGCGCTACCCAGCAGGCGACCTCGTGCGCCTCCAGGTACGACACGACGGCGAGCGCGATATCGCGATCGGCCTGCGAGTAGCTGACGAACACCTCGCCCGCGGGCATGCTTCAGGTATCCAACATCTGCAGCGCCTTGTCGAGGCTCCTGCGCATGCGATTGAAGGCGCGCGCCAGGGTGGCGATCTCGGTACCGCCGCGTTCGGCAAATTCCGGCGTGCCGCTCTCCCCCACGCTCACGCGCTCGGCGAGGCCGGCCATGCGCCGCACCGGGCGCACCACCAGCAGGTACAGCACCAGATTCACGACGAGGAGCAGGCTCACGAACACCGCGACGAGCGAAGTCAGAAAAGCGTGAAACACCCGCTCGGTGCGCGTCTCCGCGGCGGCCGTGGGCACCGACACCACCTGCGCCCCGACGACATCGCCGACCTGCCAGCCATAGCCGTTATCGCGGCCGTAGCGCGCGATCACGGTGGCGGGCGCCGCAGTCGCCAGGCCGTGACACGAGAGACAGTCGGCGCTGGCACGAATCGGCTTGGCGAGGTAGAGCGAGGGGCCGAGCGGGGTGTCGCGCTCGCCGCTTACCTCGCGCACGCCCGGGTCGTTCCTGAACCGCTCGATGATGTCCGCCTGCCAGTCGGCCGCGCGGTCGCGGGGATTAGTGGGATTAAGCGTCGCCTCGCGATAGGCGTAATCGGGATGGGCCGCATGCAGGCGCAGGAACTGCTCGGTTGCCGCGTAGAAGGGGATGCTCTGCGGCAGAAACTGCCTCTGCATCTGCTCGTGCAGAAGCGGAGCAACCTCGTTCGCGGTGTAGTCGCGGGCAGCGAGCGCGCTATCGATCATGAGCTCCGCCTCGGCGCGGATGTCGCGCTCGGCGTAGCGCTGCAGGAGCGTACGACACGCGAGCCCTGCAAGCGTCCCACCCACCGCGAACACCACGATGAGCGCCAGATTGATCCGCAGCAGCAGTCCCATGCCCGCCCCCTGCCGCCAAAGTAGTGGATCGCGCCAGCGCGGTGCAACCCCAGCCGGCATTGTGGCGAGGCAACGCGACCCGCAAAATGACCGCGCACCTGTAGCGCTTGCGGTGTTTCTTGGACGTAGCCAGCTCCAGCACGATCGCGAACTCGCCCTTCA
>DASYFL010000134.1:0-8984 GCA_036498445.1 Steroidobacteraceae bacterium | reverse complement strand
CCCGGATCGTCGCGCTCGCTTGCCACCTTTGCTCGCGGGCTCGGGTGCGCCAGATTCTCCTCGATTCCGGACTGCAGAAGCTCGATCTCGGCCGGCGTGAGCAGCTGACGCAACACAATGGCACCGTCGGCCTGGAAGGCTTCGATCTCAGCGGCGGATACCGGAGCGGGGGCCGTGGCCATGTACACCAGAGCTCAGCGCAGGTGCAGCGACTGCCGTGCGGCCTCGAGAAAGGCCCGCCGCTCGGTGTCTGAATCGATTTCGCTGCCGAGATGCGTGAGCAGCTCTTCCATCCCGGAAGAGCGCAGCCTGGCGCGGTTCACGAGATGCCGCGCTACCGGACCGATGAAGCGTGCGAGCTCGGCCTCCAGCCGCGCCAGGTCGCCGGGATCGAACACCACCGTGGGTGGCGCCCGCTCGAGGGCTGGCGTCCGCTCGGCCAGTAACGCGTGCTCGCGCACGGCGGAGGCCGCAGCGGATCCTGTCTCCGCAGCGTCACTCATCCCCGCAAGCAGCGCCTTCACGTAGGCCGTGAGGCGCGCGTAATGCGGCTCCATCGGCGGGGGAAACGCATCGAGCCAGTGTTGGCTGCTGAGGAAGTACTCGAGGCTTCGCGAGGGCATGACGTCTTCCACCCGAAACGGGAGCACCGGCACGCGGCGATGCACGGCCCGCTCGACCTCGCGGCGCACCTGCGGCGAGGCATTCGCACTGGCAGAGAATACGAGCACCATCGCGGCGGCCCGTGCGATCGCCTCCACGATCTGCTCGGCCCATTCGGAGCCTGGTCTGACATCACGCGGCGCGACCCAGCACTGGACTTCGTCTCCTTCCAGTTGTGACACGATGGCGAGCGCCACATCGCGATCGGGCTGCGAATAGCTGACGAACACCGGACGCGCTGACATGCATCACTTTTCCAGCAGTTTCAGAGCTTTGTCGAGGCTCGTGCGCATGCGGTTGAAAGCGCGTCCGAGCCTCGCGATTTCGGCGCCGCCGGTCACGGCAAATTCGGGGGCAGCGGTGTCACCTACGCTCAGGCGGTCTGCGATCTGCGCCATCTGCCGTACCGGGCGCACGACCAGAACGTAGAGCACGACATTGACGACGAGGAGCAGCGTGACGAACACCGCCACTAGCGAGGCGAGAAACGCACGAAACGCCCGCGCCGCGCGCGTCTGAGCGCTGGCGACCGGCACCGAGACGACCTGTGCGCCGATGACATCGCCGAGCTGCCAGCCATAGCCGTTGTCATGTCCGTAACGCGCAATTACGGTCGCGGGCGCCGTCCGCGCAGGGCCGTGACAGGAGAGGCACTCGGCGGTGGCTCGGATGGGCTTGGCGAGGTATAGCGAGGGGCCGAGCGGTGTAGCGCGCTCTCCGCTGATCTCGCTTGCCTGAGGGTCATTCCTGAACTTCTCGATGATGTCTGCCTGCCAGTCGGTCGCGCGATCGCGCAGGTTGGTTGGATTGAGCGTCGCCTCGCGGTAAGCGTATTCGGGATGTCTCTCGTGCAAACGCAGAAAATGCTCGGTCGCCGCGTAGAACGGAATGCTCTGCGGGAGAAACTGCGTCTGCATCTGTGCGAGCAGGAGCGGCGCCACCTCGCTCGCCGTGTAATCGCGTGCTGCGAGCGCGCTGTCGATCATGAGCTCAGCCTCAGCGCGAATCTCGTGTTCGGCACTGCGTTGCAGGAGTGTACGGCACGCGACTGCGGCGATGCCTGCCCCAATCGCGAACGCCGCGATCAGCGCCACATTGACCCGAAGCAGCAGGTTCATGCCATCCCCTCGATCGAAAGTGGTGGATCGCGCCAGCGCGGTGCCACCCGGCCGGCATTGTGGCGAGGCAACGCGACCCGCACAATGACCGCGCACCTGTAGCGCTTGCGGTGTTTCTTGGACGTAGCCAGCTCCAGCACGATCGCGAACTCGCCCTTCATGGTGGGCGTCTCCGGTCACCGCGATCTCGATGCGGAGCAGCTGCCGCAGCTGCGTGCAGCGGTGGCGGCCTTCGTGCGAGAGCTGAAAGAGTCCCTGCCGGACACCGACCTGCACCTCATCGTCGGGATGGCCGCGGGTGCCGACCTGCTCGTCGCAGAGACCGCCGTGGAGCTCGGGGTCGAGGTCGAGGCGGTGCTGCCCATGCCGCTGACGCACTATGCGAGCGATTTCGATGCGCACACGCTTGCGAGCCTCAAGGAGCTGCTGCGCCATCCGCGCGTGCGTTGCCTCGAGCTGATTCCCCGCGCTGGCAGCGCGCCCGCACTCAGTCTGCATGCCCCCGACCCGCATGCCCCCGACCCGCATGCCCCCGACCTGCATGCCCCGATCGAGCGCGATGCGCTCTACGCCAACCTCACGAGATCCCTCATCCGCCGTAGCAGCCTGCTGCTCGCTCTGTGGGATGGCCGGATGTCGCAGCTTCCCGGTGGCACGGCGGACACCGTGCTGCGGTTTCTCGGGGTGCGCAACGATGAGCATGCCGGTCCCGACTCCCTCGAGTTCGTCGAGGCGCCCGGTGAGGCCGAGGCGGCCGAACGGCTGGTCTACTGGACGCCGACGGCGCGCAGCGGGGGAGCCGCGCACGAGTCGCGCCCGCCGTGCTTCCTGCTCGCGAGCGGCGAGAACACGCTGCAGATGCTGCGCAGCATGCCCGCGCTCCTGCGCCGGCAGCTCGCCGACCTCAATCACTACAACGCCGAGTTCCGTGCCCTCACCGAGGCCGGGCGGCTGCCACCAGCGAATTCACTGCTGAGCGTGCTGCCGGTGCGTCTGCCCGTGGCCGAGCGGCGGCTGCTCGCCGACATCGATGAGCAGTACGGCAAGGCGGACACGCTCGCGGTGTACTTCCAGCGCCGCTCGGACCGGCTGTTCGACCTGTTCGCGGTCATGGCCTTTGCGATGGGGCTCGCTTATCTCGTTTACGAGAAGCTCACCGAGTCGCGCGTGCTGCTCATCGCCTATCTCCTCACGCTGCTCACGAGTCTCGGCTCCTATCACGTGCTGCAGGGGAAGCACTGGTTCGGCAAGCACCTCACCTACCGGTCGCTCGCCGAGACACTCCGCGCGCGCTTCTACCTGCGGCTCGCAGGAGCCGACCATGGGGTCGATGCCGCCGAGGTGCTCACCCTTTCGGGCATCGACCGCTTTCGCGGCTTCGGCTGGATCGCCTTCGTTCTCAAGGGTATCGAGCCGCCGGAGGTACCCGTCGGGCCGGCGAGCGAGCTGGAGGGGCGGGATGAGTGCGGCGTAGAGCAGGCGTGGATCGAGAGTCAGCACACCTATTTCACCAGGAAGGTGGCACGACTCGAGAGGAGCAGCCGGCGCGTCGGGCGGCTGCGGCGGGGACTGTTCGTCGCCATACTGTTCGTCATTTCGGTGCTGTTCGCCTTCGGCGAGACCCTGCACCGCATCGACATCGGGCTCGGCGTGCCGTTGCGGAACATGCTGATGTTCACCATGGGCGCGCTCGCGGTGCTGCTCGGTGTGTGGGAGCTGCACCAGGACAAAATGGCCACCCGGGAGCTCCTCTGGCAGTACCGCAATCAGCTGCGGCACTTCGAGCGCGCGCGCTCGCAGCTCTCCGGGATCAGCACACCGCGCCGCCGCCGGGCGGTGTTGGCCGAGCTCGGCAAGGATTCGCTGATGGAGAGTTACCTCTGGGCCATCCACCGTTATCACCGCGAGCACGAGCCGCCTTCCGCAGGCGGCGGCTCATGAGCGGGGCGTAGAATCCCCTCCATGACCAGCGACAACGCGCCACCCCCGCGCCGCCGCGACCGGGGACGGACACCGCGTGCCAGCGGTCCCTCGCTCGCTCCGCTCCCGCGCCTCACCAACCGCTGGCCACCGCTCGAGATCCTGAATGCGGAACAGCTCGAGCGGATCCTCGAAGCGTCCTACCGCGTGCTGGAAGAGGCGGGACTCGAGATCCGCAGCGCCGCGGCACGCGAGCGGTATCGGCGTGCCGGTGCGCTGGTGGATGAGCCGACGCAGATGGTTCGCCTCGGGCGCGATCTCATCGAGGCGCAGCTGCGGCATGCGCCGGAGCGTTTCGTGCTGCACGCCCGCAACCCTGCGCGCCACCTGCACGTGGGCGATAACGTAGTCAATTTTGGTCCGGTCAATGGCGCGCCTCACATCCGCGACCTCGAAGGCGGACGGCGCTACGGGGACATCGAGGCCTTCCGCAACATCCTCAGGCTCACTCAGGCGCTCGGAGTTCTGCACTGGCAAGGGGGGATCGTAGTCGAGCCGGTCGATGTGCCGGTCGCGACCCGTCACCTCTACGCCTACCAGGCGCACATCGAATGCGCCGACCTCGTCTGGGCGGCGCGCGGCATCGGCGCCGTCCAGGCGCAGGACGCCATCGCCATGTCCGCCCTCGAGCACGGCTGCACGGTCGAGGCGCTCGCGGCGCGCCCTACGCTGATGACGGTGACCAATGTCAATTCGCCCCGCCGCGTGGACGAGGAGATCCTCGACAACATCATGGTCATGGCCCATCACGGCCAGTGCGTCGTGATCACCCCGTTCACGCTGATGGGGGCCATGGCGCCGGTCACTCTCGCCGGAGCGCTGGTGCAGCAGACTGCAGAGGCCCTCGCGATCATTGCGCTCTGTCAGCTCGTGCGCGCTGGCACGCCGTGCGTCATGGGAGGATTCACCTCGAACGTCGACATGCGCAGCGGCTCACCTGCTTTTGGCACCCCGGAGTACGTCCACGCGGTGCTCGCCGGTGCGCAGCTCGGACGGCGCTTGAAGCTCCCGGTGCGCACGAGCGCAGTGAATGCCTCGCCTGCGGTCGACGCACAGTCGACGTACGAGACCGCCTTCTCGCTGCAGGCGGCAATACTGAGCCACAGCCATCTCATCAACCACGCGGCCGGCTGGCTCGAGGGGGGCCTCTCGGCCTCGCTCGAGAAGATCGTGGTGGACGCGGAGTTGCTACGCAATTGGGCCGAGATGCTCAGGCCGCTCGAGTTCAGCGACGATGATCTCGCGGTCGATGCCATCAAGGACACCGCGGTGGGCGGTCATTTCTTCGGCGCGGCGCACACGCTCGCCCGTTACCAGACGGCGTTCTACCGCCCGTTGCTCTCGGACTGGTCGAGTTTCGAGGCCTGGACCGAGGCTGGCTCCCGCAGCGCCACCGAGCGCGCGACGCTCATCTGGAAGAAGCTGCTGGCGGAGTACGTGCCGCCACCCCTCGACCCGGCGGTGCGCGAAGCCATCGCCGACTACGTCGCCCGCCGTAGCCACGAGCTCGAGCCGGACGGAGTCGGCCACACGTGAGCTCCTGGATCACGAATGCCCGCATGTACGCGGTGACTCCGGGCGTTGAGGCGTACTGGCGCGAGCTGCTCGAGCACATCAGCCGCGAGGCAGACGTGGCGCTCGAGTATTTCTCCTATCCCGCGCCGCAGCCGCTCGAAGCATTGTGGTCACGGCCGGATCTCGGCGCGGTATTCATGTGCGGCTACCCGATCGCACTTAAGCTCGCACCAGTCGTGCCGATCGCAGCGCCGATCCCGCGGGCGAGCTGGGCTGCAGGCCGTGCGGTGTATCGCACCGATCTGATCGTACGCGAGGACGCGCCCTACCACACGCTGGAGGATACCTTCGGCGGCCGGTCCGGCTGGACCGTTGAGCACTCGCACTCCGGCTTCAACGCGCTGCGCCATCATCTGCTCGCCTATCGTACCCCGCAGCGCCCGGCGCTCTACCGGGAGATGGTCGGCGACCTGCTGACCGCGCGTAACGTGCTCGACAGCGTTCGCGCAGGACGCATCGATGTCGGGCCGCTCGATGCCTACTGGCACCTGCTCATTACCCATCACGCGCCCGAGCTCACCCGCGGCGTGCGTGCGCTCACCTCGACCGAGGTGGCGCCGATGCCTGCCTTCGTCGCCGCGGCCGGGGCTCCGGCCGAGCTGATCGGCCGGCTGCGCGGCGCCTTCCTGGCTGCCCGCGGGCAGGATTGGTTCGGTCCGCTGGCGGAACCGCTGCTGCTCGAGGGCTTTGCCGAAGTGAGCGGAGAGTCGTTCGCGCCGCTTCTGCGGTGGGAGCGCGCGGCAAAGGCCGCCGGCTTCGATCGGCCGGCCTGACCCCTTAGGCGACGCGCGGGACTTGGCCTAGCACTGGCGGCACGCGGCCCAGGGGATGCGCCAGCACGTCGTGGCGCCGAAACAGATAGCGGCGCGCCACATCGAAATAGGTGAAGTAGACGAGCCCAGCGTTCTCCGCGATCAACCTTTCGCGCAGCACGCGGTAGCGGGCGTTGTACTGGTACCAGGGCACGCCGGGCTCGGCGTGATGCAGCGAATGCAGATTGTTGAACAGGAACAAGGGTCCCAGGATCCACGAGCCCTCGACCAGGGCGATGCGCTCGTATACGCCGCCGCTCCACCGGTGCTCGGCAAATGCGCGGATCAGCAGCAAGCCGTTGGCGGGGACCACCATGGCCAGGAAATAGATCCACAGCGGCATGCCGCACACCAGCTTCAGCCACAGGACCACCGGCAGGCACCACGCGATATGCTCGAGCCAGATGCGGCGCACGTTCTGCTCGTTACGGATCAGCGCGCGCTTTTCGGTGTGCAACAGTGCCTGCGCTTCATCGCGCAGAAACATGGCTATCCGCCAGAAGCCACCGAGGACGATACGGCCGGCGAGAGTCTGCTGGATCTCGTGGAGGAAGCGGCTCACGGGATTGAGTCGCCCCAGATCCTCTGGCCGCCAGTAGTAGGACTCGGGATCGTCGAGCGGGTCGGTGAGGCGCGAGTTAATGTGGTGCGCCCGGTGAGTGTGGTGGTAGCGGTCGTACGGCAACCACAACGACAACGGCACGATGGCGAAAAGCCGGTTGACCCATTCCCAACGCGTCGGGTGACCGTGCACGATTTCATGCTGCAGGGAGCTGTGCAGCGTGATCAGCACGACGCCGATGGGAGCTACGACCGCCAGTGGCCAGCGCGTATAGGCAAAGGTGATCGCCAGCCAGCCGACGTAGTCGACCAGTATGAGAAGCAGCGTCGGGATCTCCACCGAGACGCGCGAGCTGTGGCGAGTCACGGGCGCCCCGGGAGAGTCCCGCATGGGCGGTATTCCGATGGACATTCCAGATTGATTCTAGACGAATGTTCCCGTCGCGTCGCGAAAGCCGGCGCAATTCGGGAAACCGGTCTCAGTCGAGCGGTGCCGCCCGCAGGAAGCGCCGCTCGACTGTCCTGAGACCGTCGTAGAGCAGCACCGCCATGAGACCGGTGACGAGCCCGCCCTGAAGGATGAAGGCGGTGTTGCTCGAGAGAAGCCCGGCAATGATGACTTCGCCGAGCCCCTTGGCGGCGACGGTGGAGCCGATGGTCGCCGTGCCGACATTGATGACGAGGGAAAGCCGCACCCCCTCGAGGATGAGCGGCATAGCAAGCGGCAGCTCCACCCACCGCAGCCGCTCGCGCGTGCTCATACCCATGCCGCTCGCCGCTTCGAGCACGGCCGGCGGGCAACTGCGGAGTCCTGCGATGGTGTTCTCGAAAATCGGCAGGAGTCCGTAGGCAAAGAGCGCGATCAGGGTTGGCTTCTCGCCGAAGCCGACCAGCGGCACCGCCACGGCGAGCACCGCTACGGGCGGAAACGTCTGACCGATGTTGACCAGAGTGCGCGAGAGCGGCAGAAACTGCGCTCCCGCGGGCCGGGTCACGAGGACACCCAGGCTGACGGCAAAAAGTGTACTGGCCACGGCCGCGCAGCACACCGTGGCGAGCTGCGCGAGCGCGAGCGCGAGCAGGTTCCCTTGGTCGTAGATCGGTGGTGCGCCATAGCGCGTCAGTGGCGCGAAGAGCGGCGCGAAGGTCTGTGGCGAGACGAGGAAGGCGATGAGGAGCACGAGAGCCGCCAATCGCAACAGGTTCGCGCCGGACATGCTTCAGGGCCGCCCGCGCGCGAGGATCGCCGCCACCGAGAGTTGGCCGCGCGGGGAGCCGTCCTCGCCGAGCACCAGGGCCGATGCCGCTCCACTCCAGAGGAGCTCGGAGAGCACGTCGCGGAGCGAGGCGGACGAGGCCACGCGGGGCCCGTCGGAGCCCCCCGGAAGTGCCGCCTCGCCGGCGGTGGTGAGGGCGAGCAGCTTCATCGCCCGGTCGGTGAGACCGGTCATGCGCGCCACGAAAGGATCCGACGGATGAGTCAGGAGGACGGCGGGGCGGTCGTACTGCAGCAACTGTCCCTGGCGCATGACGGCCACTCGGTGGCCGAGCCGGAACGCCTCGTCCATGTCGTGGGTGACCAGCACCATGGTCGTGCCAAAGCGGCGCTGAATGCCAAGGAGGTCTTCCTGCGCTTTGGCGCGGATGATCGGATCGAGCGCGCCGAACGGCTCGTCCATCAGCAGCACGCCAGGCTCCGCGGCGAGCGCTCGCGCGACGCCCACGCGCTGCTGCTGACCTCCCGAGAGCTGGTGCGGTAAAGCGTCCGCGTAGAGCCCCGGATCGAGCTGGAAGATCTCGAGGAGCTCCTGTACTCGCGAGCGGATGCGCTCTTCGGGCCAGCCCAGAAGACGCGGGACCGTCGCCACGTTTTCCGCCACCGTCCGGTGCGGGAAGAGTCCGTGTCCCTGGATCGCATAGCCGATGCGCCGGCGCAGAAGGTGTGCCGGCTCGCTGCGCGTATCCGCGCCATCGAGCAGTACGCGGCCGGCCGTCGGCTCCACCAGGCGGTTGATCATGCGCAGCAGCGTCGACTTGCCGGAGCCCGAAGTCCCGACGATCACCGCGATCGAGTTGCGCTCGATATTGAAAGAGACCGCATCGACCACCGTGGTCGCGCCATATTGCTTGGTGAGGCCCTCGATCTGGATCACGAGGTGGCTTCCAGCGCGCCGGAGGGACTGCGGTCGAGTAGCTCGACCAGGGCATCGAGCATTACCGACGCCGAGAACGCGAGCACTACGATCGGTATGGCACCGAGGAGCACGAGATCGAT
>DASYFL010000133.1:0-98436 GCA_036498445.1 Steroidobacteraceae bacterium | reverse complement strand
AATTCACGTTGATCGGGAATACATGGAACGACGTCGAGTTCGTCGTCACTAACAGCACCTACGGCAGCGAAGCCGTGGGGCTTCTCGGGCAGAACGTGTTTCGCATTGCCGATGTCGAGTATGACCTCGCCAATGGCGTGATCCGGCTCGTCAAGCCAAAGGGAGACTGCAAGGGAACCGCTTTGGCCTACTGGGCCGAAGCTGCAAACAAGCCGTATTCGGTAATCCAGATCGAGCCCTCCACCGTGAACGAGCCGCATACCAAGTCGGTGGCCTATCCGAACGGCGTCAAGATCCATGTGCTGTTCGACACCGGGTCGACGCAGTCGCTTCTGACCCTCCGAGCTGCGAAGCAGGCAGGAATAACGCCGAGCAGCCCCGGAGTGACCGACGGCGGCGCGATCCTGGGACGCCGAGGAGGCAGGACCTGGATCACGCGCTTCGCGAGGTTCAGGATCGGAGACGAGGAGATTCAGCATGCGCAGCTGCGTTTCGGCGATGTCGACCTCCCCAGAGCCGATATGCTGATCGGCGCTGACTTCTTCCTGTCCCATCGGATCTACGTCGCGAGCAGCCAGGGAAAGCTGTATTTCACCTACAACGGTGGTCCGGTATTCGATTTGGCGGCCACCCGCGCTGCGACGGCCCCGGACGATCGCGGGGGCGCGCCGGCCGCACCGGCCGAAACAGCCGCCGCACCGGCGGCGACGGCCGACGCCGCAACCGCAGCGAGCTCGGCCGCCGACGCCGCCGGCGGCGAGCCGGTGGCCGCGGAGTACGCCAAGAGTGACATCGACGTACGGCTCGACCGCCCCACCGATGCCGCGGGTTATGCACGTCGCGCCGCCGCTTCAGCCGCCCGGCACGACTACGACGGCGCCATTGCGGACCTCACGCGAGCGTGCGAGCTCGCACCCACGCAGGCCGATTATTTCTACCAACGTGGCATCGCGCACTGGAGCAGGAAGCAGGTGGATCTGGCACTCACCGATTTCGATGAAGCCATCCGGCTCAAGCCCGACTACGGCGAGTCTCTACTCGCCAGGGCCTCCCTGCGGGCCGGCCGCCACGATGCGGCGGCGGAGGTCAGCGCAGATCTCGACGCCGCGGATCGCTCACTGCCGAAGGAAGCCGACGCGCGGCTGCGTCTCGGCAGCCTGTACGAGGATGCCGGACAGCCGGCCGCCGCAGTGGTGCAGTACACGAAATGGATCGACTCGCACCCGCGGGATGACCCGCGGATGGCTTCAGTATTCAATTCGCGCTGTTGGGTGCGGACGCTCAGCGGGCAGGCGCTGGATCTGGCTATCGCAGACTGCAACGCGGCCCTCCGAATGAGGCCCAACACCGCCGCGTTCCTCGACAGCCGCGGCCTCGCGTACCTGCGTCAGAGCAACTACGACAAGGCGATCGCGGATTACGACGCCGCGCTGCGCCTGCGGCCGAAGATCGCATGGTCGCTTTACGGCCGCGGCCTTGCCAGGCAGCACAAAGGGATGACCGCCGAAGCCAGGGCCGATATCGATGCCGCGACGGCGCTGCAGCCGAAGATCGCGGACATGGCCAGAAAGTACGGTATCAGCCCTTGAGTAATATGTTGAGGCCGCGCGAAAGAACCTCTCAGGCTGGGCGGCGGCTCCGCGAGCTGCGGTGAGAAACGAGCCGCCGGCTTTTGCCTTTGCACCGGCGCTCCACTACAATCCCCGGCCCCCGAAGTGGCCGGCGCGCGCGTGCTGCCTTCGGCTGCAAGCTTCGGTTTCCCTTGCTCATCAACGACTTGAGGTTTTGATGCCGAGCGTTCGCGTCCGCGAAAACGAGTATTTCGATGCCGCCTTGCGGCGCTTCAAGCGTGCCTGCGAGAAGGCAGGCATCCTCACGGAGCTGCGCAGGCGCGAGTTCTACGAGAAGCCCACGCAGGAGCGTAAGCGCAAGAAGGCGGCCGCCATCAAGCGCCACATGAAGCGCGTCTCCCGCGACGGCATGCGCAGCTCCCGATAAGAGATCCCACCTGGCGCCATGGCGCTCAAGGACCGCGTCACCGAGGATATGAAGACGGCGATGCGAGCCGGCGACAAGGAGCGGCTCGCGGCGGTTCGTCTGCTGCTCGCGGCGATCAAGCAGCGCGAGGTGGATGAGCGCATCACGCTCGATGATGGCCAGGTGCTCGCGGTCATCGAGAAAATGATCAAGCAGCGCCGCGAATCCATCACGCAGTTCGAGAGCGGAGGCCGCAGCGATCTCGTCGCGAAGGAGAACGCAGAGATCGGCGTGCTGCAGGGTTATCTGCCAGCGCAGCTGACACCCTCGGAGGTCGACGCCCTCATCGCCGAGGCAATCGCCGCGACCGGAGCTGCATCCGTGAAAGACATGGGCAAGGTGATGGGCTTCGTGAAGCCGAAGGCTCAGGGCCGCACCGACATGGGCGCACTCAGCGCCCGGATCAAGCAGAAACTCAACTGACGCGCTCCGCGGTACGCGGCACTTGGGACGCATCCCGCAGCACTTCATCGACGCGCTCCTCGCGCGCACCGATATCGTGGAGCTCATCGGCACACGCGTGCCGTTGAAGAAATCCGGCCGCGAGTACAAGGCCTGCTGCCCGTTCCACGCCGAGAAGACGCCCTCCTTCTGGGTGAGCCCCGACAAGCAGTTCTATCACTGCTTTGGCTGTGGCAAGCACGGCACGGTGCTCGGCTTCCTCATGGATCATGATCACATGGCGTTTCCCGAGGCGGTGGAGGAGCTCGCGACGCGCCTCGGACTCGAGGTTCCGCACGAAGGCGGCGCCGAGCGCAGCGCAGCGCGTGCCGATGAGCCGCTCTATGAGCTGATGGCAAGCGTCGCGCGATACTACCGGGAGCAGCTCGCGCGCGAGCCGCGCGCCCGCGATTACCTCGCAAAGCGTGGCCTCAACGCCGAGACGCTCGAGCGCTTCACGATCGGTTATGCGCCGAACTCGTGGAACGAGCTGCTGCGGCGTTTCGGCGCCGGCGACGCCGAGCGGCAACTTCTCGCAGCGGCGGGCCTGATCATCGAGCGCGAGCGTGGTAGCAACCGCGAGAGCGAGCGCTACTACGACCGCTTTCGCGACAGGGTGATGTTTCCCATCCGCGATGCGCGTGGACGGGTCATCGCGTTTGGCGGACGGATCATCGATGCCGGCGAGCCGAAGTACCTGAACTCCCCCGAGACGCCACTCTTTCACAAGGGCCGCGAGCTTTACGGCCTGTTCGAGGCGCGCCGCGCCCGCAGAAATCTCGAGAGACTCGTGGTCGTAGAGGGATACATGGATGCGGTGAGCCTGCACCAGTCAGGCATCGACTACGCGGTGGCCACGCTCGGCACCGCAACGACTGCAGAGCATTTCAGGCGTATCTTCCGCCTCGTGCCGACCGTGGTGTTCGCTTTCGACGGCGATCGCGCCGGCCGCGCCGCGGCGTGGCGCGCTCTGCAGCAGGCGCTGCCCGAGGCGCGCGAGGGACGCGAGATCCGCTTCCTCTTCCTGCCCCACGGCCACGATCCGGACACCCTCATCGCGGCTGAAGGCGGCGCGGCGTTCGAGCAGCGGTTCGCGGCGGCTGTGCCGCTGTCGGAATACCTGGTGCGAGAGCTTTCTGAGCAGACCGAGCTCGGCTCGGCGGACGGACGCGCGCGGTTTGCGGAGCACGCACGACCGCTCTTCGCCCGGGTTCCGGAGGGTGTGTATCGCGAGCTGCTGCTCGAGCGCCTGGCGCAGGTGGTTGGCCTCACTCCCGCGCGTCTCGAGGCGCTGTGGACCGGCGCAAAGCCGGATGCACCATCCACCTCTTCGCCGCCGCCCGCGCGCCGCTCGGCAGCCGCGCGCCCGGCGCGCGGGGCCGGCCGGGGCACTCTCGTGCGGCAGGCCATCATCCGCTTGCTCCATTACCCGGCGATCGCGCTCGAGGTCACCGCCAGCGAGCGCGCAGGACTCGATGCGAACGAAGAGCCGGGTGTGCCGCTGCTGCGCGAACTCCTCGATGACCTGCGCGCGCAGCCTGCGCAGATCGCCGCACAGGTCATCCAGCGATGGATGGGGCATAAGGAAGGTGAAACGCTGCAGAAACTCCTGGCACGCGAAGAGGTCATTACCGGGGCGGCAGCGGCCACCGAGGAGTTGCGAGCGGCGCTGATGAAGCTCGCGGATCAAGCTGCAGGAAAACGCCTACAGGCGCTCGAGGCCAAGAGCCGGACTGGCAGCCTCTCGCCTGAAGAACTCAATGAATTTCAGAGACTTATAGAGAGGCTTAGCCGCCGTGAGGCCCGCGGAGGCTAAATGAATTTGTCGATTCGGCGAGCGTCAAATAAGATTGCCTGCTTTGCCTTGGCCCCCTTGAGCCTGCCGGTTCCGGGCAGCACATAGGGGAGACTCAAAGCCATAACCCCTGCCGCCACACATGACACGCAAGCACAAACCGCAGAATTCGCACAAGAAGCGACCCCTGACGCAGAACAGCAGGCCGACCCGGACGGCGTCGACCGATAAAGCCATCGTGGCGGTAGCTGGTCTGCGTGACAAGGATCGCGCGAAGCACGCGGCAGTCATCGCTCGCAAGGGCGCGGCCGGCATGGGCGCGCGCGTCGCGCTCGCGGCATCGAAGGTGAACGACAGCGCACGCCCGGCCGATGCGAAGCTGCCCGGGGGCAAGCTCAATGCCGACAAGCGCCCGCTCGGTCTCGAGCGGCGCGTACCGGTGATGCCCGAGGATCGGCAGTCGCAACTGAAGCTACTGATCGCGCGCGGGAAGGAGCAGGGCTACCTCACCTACGCACAGGTGAACGATCACCTGCCCTCCGAGATCGTCGATCCCGAGCAGATCGAAGACATCGTCAACACCATCAACGACATGGGCATTCCGGTGTACGAAAAGGCACCGGACACCGAGTCGTTGCTCGCCACCGAGCCCTCCGCGCCCGCCGATGAAGAAGCGATCGAGGAGGCCGCCGCGGCGCTCGCAGCGCTGGATGCCGAGCTCGGCCGCACCACCGACCCGGTGCGCATGTACATGCGCGAGATGGGTACGGTGGAGCTGCTCACACGCGAGGGCGAGATCCGCATCGCCAAGCGCATCGAGGAGGGACTGGACGCGGTGCGCAGCGCACTCGCGATGTATCCCGCCACGCACGATTTCCTGCTGAGGGCCTACGAGCCGGTGAAGGCCGGTCAGGGGCGCCTGGTCGATCTGATCGTCGGCTTCATCGATCCGAATGCGCCGGACGTCATCGCGCAGCCGCAGAATCCCACCAAGGTGGAAGTGGTCGCGGCGGATGAGAAGCTGGACGATGACGAAGAGGCCGAGGAAAACGGCGAGGGCGAGGAGGAGGAAGCCGTCGATACCGGTCCCGATCCGGTCGAGGCCGCAACGCGCTTTGCCTCGATAGCCAAACTGCATGGGCAGGTGCTGGCCTCGATCGCCAAGCTCGGTGCCCGCGATCTGAAAACCGCGCGTCAGCGCAAGAAGCTCGCCGATGAGTTCATGGAGCTGCGCCTCTCACCGCGCATGTTCGATGCGCTGATCCTCAACCTGCGCACGCACGTTGCCGAGGTTCGCCAGCTCGAGAAGGAGATCATGGTCATCGCGGTGCGCGACGCCGGCATGCCCCGCAAGGACTTCATCGCGTCATTCCCGAAGAACGAGACCAATCCCCGCTGGCTCGGCAAACACGTCAAGAGTGGCAAGAAGTACTCGGCGCTGCTCGCCAAGTTCAAGGACGAGATCGAACGGCGACAGAAGAAGCTGGAGCAGCTCGAGGGGCAGTACCACCTCAGCATCAACGACATCAAGGAAGTGAACCGCGAGGTCTCGATCGGCGAGGCCAAGGCGCGCCGCGCCAAAAAGGAGATGGTCGAGGCGAATCTGCGCCTGGTGATCTCCATAGCCAAGAAGTATACCAACCGTGGGTTGCAGTTCCTCGACCTCATCCAGGAAGGCAACATCGGCCTGATGAAGGCGGTGGACAAGTTCGAATACCGGCGCGGCTACAAGTTCAGCACCTACGCCACGTGGTGGATCCGCCAGGCGATCACCCGCTCGATCGCCGACCAGGCGCGCACCATCCGCATCCCGGTGCACATGATCGAGACCATCAACAAGCTCAACCGGATATCCCGTCAGATGCTGCAGGAGATGGGGCGCGAGCCGACGCCGGAAGAGCTCGCCGTGCGCATGGAGATGCCCGAGGACAAGGTGCGCAAGGTGCTGAAGATCGCCAAGGAGCCGATCTCCATGGAGACGCCCATCGGCGATGACGAGGACTCGCACCTGGGTGATTTCATCGAAGACACTTCCGTGGCCTCACCCATCGACCAGGCGACCATGGAGTCGCTGCGCGAGACCACGCATGCGGTGCTCGCGCAGTTGACGCCGCGCGAAGCAAAGGTGCTGCGCATGCGCTTCGGCATCGACATGAACACCGACCACACTCTCGAGGAGGTCGGCAAGCAGTTCGACGTCACGCGCGAGCGCATCCGTCAGATCGAGGCCAAGGCGCTGCGCAAACTGCGCCACCCGAGCCGCAGCGAGCAGTTGCGCAGTTTCCTGATGGACGACTGAGGTGTAACCACCCCAGGGAATCGCCTAGATTCCCGCCTTCACCAGCGCATCGATGAGCTCGCGCAGCGCTTCGGCGACCGCGGGGTGACCCGCCTCGAACCGCACCGCGAGAGATTCCAGGCGCGGAGTGTGCGCGGCGACGACGCTGTTGTCCTCCGCGGCCCGACCGGTACGGTCGAGTGTGCGCTCGATGTCACCCATCACCGTCGTCAGGAGCTTGCGCGACTCCGCATCGAGCGCGCGGCCGCTCGAGCCCAGCTGCTCGTGCAGGCGGGCCAGAAGCTCCCGCAGGCTCTCCTCCGCCATCGCCGCCCTGGGTGGGGGCTAACCCGCGGGCCCGAACTGGGCGTCGGGCGCGGACGGTGACGTTGCGGCGGCACCGTTGCCGATCAGCTCCTTCCAGCTGTGCTCGCGCCCGAGCCGCTTCCCCTTTTCGGTGAGTTTCACCCCTTCGGGCGAGAGCGTGACCATATACGGCTTGCCGTCGACTTCAATCTCGCGCTTCAGTTGCTTGCTTAGCTTGGTAGCCATTGCGTCCTCTCGCTGAAAGGCTGCAGGTGTGTTGCGATGTTAGCAGCAAACGGGCCGGCGCCGCGGACAGCGCCCTGTTGGCGCCCATGCCCGCACTACTTGAGCAGGCCTTCCGACCTGAGCGCCTCCATGACGTGGGGGCGGGAACCGACGCGCTCCACGTAGCGCTGTAACTGCGGCCACTCTCCGAGGTCGATGTTGACGAAGCGTCCCCAGCTGAGGACCGTGAACAGGTACGCGTCGGCCACGGTGAACGTGTCACCCATGAGGAACTGCCTGTTGCCGAGGGCTCGGTTCAGATGGTCGAGCCGAGCGCGGAGGTGCTTGCGCACGTACTGCTTCACCTCCTCGTGTGAGTCATCCCGGAACAGCGGCGAGAAGCTCTTATGGATCTCCGTGCTGATAAACGCGAGCCACTCTACCAGGCGATGGCGCTCCATCGTGCCGGCTGGCGGGGCGAGCCTGGACGCAGGGTTTCGATCCGCGATGTACTGCAGCACGGCAATGTTCTCGGTCAGCACCTCACCGTTGTCGAGCGTCAGCGCCGGCACGTACCCCTTGGGGTTGACCTCGGTGAAGTCGAGGCCGTCCGCGGCTTTGCGCGTGCGACGGTCGACCTTGACCAGTTCGAACTTCAGTCCGGCTTCGCGCAGGGCTATGTTCGAAGCGAGCGAACAGGCGCCAGAGAAATAATACAGCTTCATGCCGGGTCTCCTTCCTGGGGCGACATCCTGCGGCCGGCGTCGGCTCGTGCCGCTCGGGAGGAGGGTCATGCTAACGTCACGCCCAGCGATGGCAAGAGGGGTCAGGCGATGAGGCCATTCTTGATGCCCCTCGCCGCCGGTACCGCGGCGCTCCTGCTCAGCGGCTGTCCGGACTTGCCTTCCGGTCCGACGCATTCGGACACGCACTGGAAGGCATCCCGCCTCACACATGCGCCACATGAAGCCGCGCGCAACCCACATGACAGCGCCCAGGACGGCGTCGGGGCCGATGCCGCCGCCGATCACAAGGTGAGCGAGATCGCCTGGTTCCAGGGCACGATCGATGAGGCCTTCTCGCGGCGCGGCTGTCCGCAGGGCCACACGCGTCGCGGCCTGTTCCGTTTCTGAGCAGCGGCGCTGCTACAATCGCGGCCCGTTGGGCCTGTAGCACAGCGGTTAGTGCAGGGGACTCATCGATAGGTGCCTTCGCGCGGAAACGTGCGAAGTGGACGGGATGAATTCAGAGAAACCTTCGGCCTCGGCCAGGCCATGGCAACCCTGAGCCGAGCCGCCGGTACACCGGCGGAAGGTGCAGAGACTACCTGAGGGCTCGAGTGCCCTTGATAACAGGCTTGGAGCATCCCGCACCCACACGCACCAGCCGGTGCACGGGTGAAGAGATAGTCCACTCCCGGTGGAAACGCCGGGGCAGAGTGAATCCCTTGGTCGTAGGTTCGAATCCTACCGGGCCCATTTCCAACTCAGCGCCCGCTGCTGCCGGTGCGGCGCCATGCTTGTCGAGCATGTTGCGGACCTACACCGTCAATGCGGACTGCACGGGTTCGGCAACCGTCTACGTCTATCACGGCTCGGTGCTGGCGCGGGTCAGTCATATCAATCTCGTCTGGGATGCGCACCAGAATGAGGCACGCGCCATTTTCCTCAACCCCGGAACCAACATCAGCATAGAAGCCCGCAGGATGACCGAAGACGAGTGACACCGGCACGGCAGCGGCAGGAGCTACGCTTCTGCCGCAGCCCCGGCAACTGCGAACGGGGCGGCGCGCCGCGCGCTCACGGCACTTGCTAGACTAGACACGGCATCCGCGCCGTGCAGAGGCATGCCGTGACCGATCTCGCGAGTTTCCCCATCACCAGGAAGTGGCCGCCACAGCATCCCGAACGGCTGCAGCTCTACTCCCTGCCGACACCGAACGGCGTGAAGGCCTCGGTGATGCTCGAGGAGATTGAGCTGCCGTACGAGCCGCACCTGGTCGATTTCGCCACCAATGACCAGCTCTCTGCCGAGTTCCTGTCGCTCAATCCCTACGGCAAGATCCCGGCGATCATCGATCCGCAGGGACCGGGCGGTGAGCCGCTGCCACTGTTCGAATCCGGTGCGATCCTCATCTACCTCGCCGACAAGGCCGGCCGGTTCCTGCCGTCCGCGCCGGCGGCGCGCTACGAAACGCTGCAGTGGCTCATGTTTCAGGTTGGCGGCATCGGCCCGATGTTTGGCCAGGTCGGCTTCTTCCACAAGTTCGCCGGCCGCGAATTCGCCGACAAGCGGCCGCGCGACCGCTATGTCGCCGAAGCGCAGCGGCTGCTGCGCGTGCTCAACCTGCGCCTCGAGGGGCGCAGCTGGCTCATGGGCAATGCCTACACCATTGCCGACATGGCGGTGTTCCCCTGGGTGCGCAATCTCATCGGCTTCTATGGCGCAGGGGAATTGGTGGGCATGGCCGATTTCCCCAACGTCACACGTGCACTGGACGCTTTCCTCGCGCGGCCCGCCGTTGCGCGCGGCCTGAGCGTTCCGCGCAAATGATGCCGGTGGGGTCTCCAAGGAGCTTCAGCGGCAAGGTGACTCTCATCACCGGAGCATCCTCCGGCATCGGCGAGGAGCTTGCCGTGCAGCTTGCGCAGCATGGCGCGCTGCTGACTCTCGCTGCGCGGCGCGCCGATCTCATGGGACAGCTCGCACAGAGACTGACATCCGATACCGGCTCGCGGCCACTCGTCATCGAGTGCGATGTCACCCGCGATGGCGACGTCGAGAATGCGGTGGCCGAAACCGTGCGGGCGCGCGGCAGGCTCGACATCGTATTTGCCAATGCCGGCTTCGGTGTCGCGGGCCTGTTCACCAGACTCTCGCTCGCGGACTATCGCCGTCAGTTCGACACCAACGTGTTCGGGGTACTGCGTACTCTCTATGCCGCCCTGCCCGAGGTGGCGAAAGCCAGGGGCCAGCTGGTGATCACCGGCAGCATCGCCGGCTGGGTGGCGACACCCGGCACCTCTGCCTACGCGATGAGCAAGTTCGCCCTGCGGGCACTCGCCAACTCGATTACACCCGAGCTCGCGCAACTCGGCGTCGCACTGACACTGATCAGCCCGGGCTTCGTCGAGAGCAACATCCGCCGGGTCGACAACCACGGGCGCCTCCACGCCGACGCTCGTGAACCGATCGCTCCGTGGCTCGTGATGAGCCGCCGTAAAGCCGCGCGGCAGATCCTGCACGCCGTGGCGCGCGGCCGGCGAGAAGCCATCATCACCAGCCATGGCCGGATTCTCGTAGCCGTGGAACGCTTCGCGCCGTGGATCATCCGCGCGGTGGGCAGAAGAATGGCGTCGCGGGGCCGTGGCTACCGCCCCGAGCCCATTTGAGATCGGTCGAGCGCGAGCCGCAAGCGCACGCTGTGCGCGGCCCACTCAGCAGAGTGAGCCGCGCCTGCCGGCGGTTAAGCCCCTACCGCGCGCGCGACGTGCTTCACACCGCTGCGCACCTTGAAGGCGAGCAGCAGCAGGATGACGCCAAAGGCGATCGCATACACCCCGATGAGCCACAGGATCGTGAGTGCTCCCACGCCAGGACGCGCGGCGAGTAACACGCCGAAGACCACCGATGCGATTCCGGCAAGTGCCAACCAGAACTCGCCCTCGATCTGCTTGCGCAGCCGCACCGCCGCGACGATTTCCAGCAGACCGGTCGCGATGGCCCAGATCGCCACGTACAGCACGACCGCGAGCGCCGTAGCCGCGGGATTGTAGAAGGTGAGTAGACCGATACCGATTCCGGCCAGGCCGACCAGCAGCAGTACCCACCAGTCATCGTGCTCCTTGCGTCCGCTGAAGGCATTGGCGGCGTTGATGATGCCATCGACGAACATCACCACACCAAGAGCGAACGTCAGCGAAAGCAGTGAGATGCCGGGACGAGCGAAAATCACGATGCCGAACAGGATCCAGAAGATTCCCCGCAGCAGCGTCATCCACCAGTATCGCGAGAGAATATCGGCCAGCATGGCGCCCTCCGTTCCGTCGCAGTTGTTGTTTTATGTTGGGCCAGTGTAGCACCTCCACATGACGGCGCTGTGTGGGGCTACCCCGTACGCGGCAGCGCTCCGGTTGGAAGTCAGAGACGCAGGCCCGTCCTCCCGTCAAGCTTGCGCTGGAGCCAACGCACCGCGCGTTGAGCCCCTCAGCCTGGCTGATAAGCCTTCACGCCCGTTTGCCACAGCAGGAAAGCGTAGGTGTCGGCTGCCTCGCGGTCCTGCTGCGTCCGGGTCGAGCCAATGCCGTGACCGGCATCGAAATCGATCCGCAGCAGGATGGGTTTGTGGGAACTGCTGGCTGCCTGCAGCCGTGCCGCCATCTTCGCCACGTGGAAGGGACCGACGCGGGGATCGGTCACCCCGGTGGTGAGCAGCACCGCGGGATATGCCACGCCGTCGCGCACGTGTTGATAGCTGTCGATGCTCTTGAGCGCCCGATAACCTGATTCCTCGGAGATCGCGCCCCATTCCGGCTCCTCGCCATAGCCGTTCTGCTCCGCGATGTAGCGCAGCGGGTTGGACCACCCCACTCCGTCGATGACTGCGGTAAAGAGCTCCGGCCGCTCCGTCATCGCTCGCCCCACGGTGATACCCCCCGCCGAGCGGCCGCCGATCGCGAGCCGGGACGGAGCGGTGTAGTTCTCTCTGCACAGGTGCTCGCACACGTCGATGAGGTCGCGCCAGGTGTTGGGTTTGTTGGTGAGCTGCCCCGCCTTGTGCCACTCGCGCCCGTACTCGCCGCCGCCACGTACGTTGGCGTAGCCGACGATGAATCCCGCATCGAGCAGCGCCAGGGTCCGGCCCGCGAAGATTGGAGTGTAGGCCGAGATGCCATAAGAGCCATACGCGGAGATCCAGGCGGGCGTGAGCCCATCACGCTTCAGCCCTCTGCGATGGAGCAGGGTGTACGGGATCTTCGTACCGTCCCTCGCGGTGGCGAAGGAGTGTGTCGTCTCGTAGGGGCCGACATCGATCGGTGGCTTCGGCGTGAGTCCGGTAGGCATCACCTTGCCCCCGCCATCCACCGTCCAGATGTCCCCGGCGGTCAGCCATCCGGTGAACGCGAACAGTGCACCCTCCTCGGTTGCCTGGCAGGACAGCGCCTGCAGCGTCCCATCGAAGGGCAAAGGAATTTCCGTCACATGGCCGGTGCGCTCGAGCCGGCGCAGACCGCTTACCCCGCCATCCATCATGTTCAGGTACAGCCCGTCCTTCGCTCGCTGCAGACTCTCGATGACCACCTTGCCTTCGGGCACGACCTCGGTCGCACCTGCCACCGCGGGCGAGCCGACCCCGGTCCTGAGGATGCGTCCGCGTGGATGGCCGCGATTGGCCAGCAGCCACAGCGTGCCGCCATCGATCTCGACGTCGGTGATCTCGTCTTCGAACCCCGCCACCGGCACCCAGCGGGCGTGGTTCGCCACGGCGTCGGCGAGTGGCGCGATGAGCACACGGAACTCGGTACGGACATCGGCGAGCATCAGCAGCGCATGCCTGGAGCCGTAGAAGGTACGAATCACCGGAACCTGTATGCGTTCGTACGGCACGTTCGCATCCAGTCCGCGCTTCATCAGGATGGGGTCGCCGGCGGGGTCGGACCCCAGCCGATGAAAGCGCGCCTGGCTGTCGAGGTAGCGCTCGGGCGTGTCTACCGCGCCCGTGAGCTGGTTGTAGAAAAAGCCGCTGCCGTCATCGAGCCATTGTGGATGCGCGGCTTCGGTGTTGGCGATGCGCTCGGGCAGATCGCCTCCGTCCGCCACCCTCAGCACGTGCAGCACCGAGTCCTCGCTGCCGTCCTTGGAGAGCCCATAGACGACATGTGCGCCATCGGGCGAGGGTTCCCACCAGTCGAGCGACATGTGGCCGTTTGCATCGCTCAGCTGGGTCGGGTCGATGAGCACCCGATCGACACCATCGTGGCGAACGAAGAGCTTGAAATTGTCCGCACCGACCGGGCGCTGCTCGAAGAACAGCTGGCCTCCGGCGCGTTGCGCGCTGCGCGTGCTGGCCGCATCGCCGGAGAGCTCCGCGATCCGCTTGAGTAACTGACTACGCCCGGGGATGGCATCGAGCACCGCACGCGCGTGCGTATTCTGCCCCCGGAGGAACGGCAGCCACTCCGGATCCTTGTCGTTCTCCATCCAGCGGTACGGGTCGCTGAGTGTCTCGCCGAAGTAGCTATCCTTCACCACGGCGACGCGGGCTACAGGCGCCGGGGGAATTTTCGCGCTCAGTGCGGCTGCCGCACGGCGGCTGATCAGTCCAGCGTAGAGGCTACCGAGGCCCATGAAGAGATCACGGCGGTTGAGACCGCGCATCGCGCAGGACTCCTGCTTCAGTGCCGCGGCGATCGCACCGCGCCGGCCCTAGGGTGCATCCGGCAGCCAGCGCACGTCCTGCTGCATCTGCGCGACGAGCGTGTCCATGCTCGCGCCGCCTCGTGTCAACACGGCGATACTGCCCTCTGGCGCGGGCACGATCACTCCGTTCATGCCCGATTCGTGGAACGTCTCCCGTCCCTTCACCTGCAGGTTGCGCAGGATCAGCACCGTGGCCGGTCCCTGTGCGGTTTGCACCACGAGGTGCGGCACGTAGTGGTCGCGGAACCAGCAGCTTTGCGCATAGGTGATGCGATCAGAGGTGATATCCAGTTTCACCCCCGCGCCGCGCAGTGCCTCATCCATGCTCCGGGCGTCGACGTGCTGACGCATCAGCCAGCTCTCGGGCTCCTCGCGCACGTGCGCCACCACATCATGCGCGAGTGTCTCGCTCGGTCGCAGCAGCCACAGCGACAGCACCGCCAGCATGGCGAGCAGCACACTCGCCGCCAGCGCCCATGGCCGCCACACGGAAGCGACCCGTGGCGCGCGCGCCGCCTGCGGCGGCTGCTCGAGAGCGCGGCGGATGTTGGCATCGAGCGTGCGCATCTCTTCGCGGAATTGCCGGCAGGCGGCACACTCGCGCACGTGTTCCTCGAGACTCGCGTTGCTCTCTGCCGGGTCTGCGCCGATCTGCAGCCGAATCTGTTCGCAGCTCACGGAGCCACCTCGCTCGCCGGGACATCCGGCGCGGGGGTCATGCCGCATAGGGTGCGCAGCTTGTTGCGCGCACGGAACAGCCGGGTCAGCACGGCGGTGGAGGACAGTGCGAGCTCGCGCGCGATCTCCTCGGTGGAGAAGCCGGCGAGGATCTGCAGCAGGAGTGGCTCGCGGTATTCAATCGGCAGTCGCATGATCGCATGGCGCAGAGTGAAAAGATCGCCGTCGGTGCCAGAGCCCGTTTCGGCGGCCTGAGTATCCAGTGCCTCATCGAGCGACACGAGCTCGAGACGCTTGCGCTCGTAGAGACGCGCGTGCTCGCGGCGCACGATGGTGAGCAGCCACGCGCGCGCGGCGCCGCGATCCTTGAGGGTATCGCGGGACCGCCAGGCCCGCAGCAGCGATTCCTGCACGATGTCCTCCGCCAGCTGCCGGTCGCGTGCCAGCCAATGCGCAAAACGCAGCAGGTCCGGGCGCATCGACTCGAACAACTGCGTCATCGATGCCCGCGGGTCCGCTCCGGACAGCCGCTCACTGATTGAGGAGACCGGGGATTCAGGCTGGGAATTGCGCATGGTCGGCTGGCGTGCGGAAGCGGCGATTATACGCGCGGGATGCCGCGTCGCTGGCAATATAGCGCCCAACTGCCCGGTCTTCTCGGCCAACCGTTCCCTGGCTGAGCACGCAACAGGAGCACCCGTGAGATTTCTCGTGCAATGGCTCATCGACTGGCCACGGCGGGTCGCCTGGCATCTCGGCTGGCTCGCGCCACTGTTTGCGCGTTTGACCGTCGGCTGGGTTTTCCTCTGGAGTGGCTGGGGCAAGCTCCATAACCTTGCGCAGGTCACCGAGAATTTCGTTGGCTGGGGTGTTCCCTACCCACAGCTGCTCACCCCGTTCGTATCGGGGGTCGAGTTCTTCGGCGGGTTGTTCCTGCTGCTCGGCTTCATGACACGTATTTCGGCCGGTGCGCTCGGCATCACCATGATCGTGGCGATCCGCGCCGCGAAGTGGGCCGATGTCGACTCGCTCGAAACGCTGCTCGGCTTCGACGAGTTCGAATACCTGGCGCTGTTTCTGTGGCTCGCGATCGCCGGCCCTGGTGTCGTTTCGGTCGACGCCTGGCTGCAGCGCTGGTACCAGCGGGTGAGCGGCAGGCCCGTCGCGCCACCCCGCACCGGTCAGGCCTTCGTCTGAGCACGCTACGCCCCCGTCCACGGCGGGGGAGCGTGCGCTAAGGTGGCAGGCCGGGCGGCACGCCATCGAAGAAGTCGACCACGCCCGTCTCGAGCGAGTACTCCGCACCGACTACCACGAGTCCATCGGTCTCGATGAGTTGCTCCAGCAATTCCGAGCCGTGGCGCAGCTGAGCGGACGACATGCGGATGTTGGCGCGCACCGCGTGCTGCTCGAGCGTCCGTGCGTCATGCGGCGGAACGCGCTCCAGCAGGCCTTCGACAGCCGGGCGGATGCGGTCGACGATCGAGCGCAGGTTGCGCGACTGGTCGCGCACCGGGCGCGAAAGCTGCTCGAGGGTCGCGTGCACCGCACCGCAGTTGGAATGGCCGAGCACCACGACGAGCCGGGTACCGAACGCGGATGCGGCGAACTCGACACTGCCCACCTGGGAAGGGGCAACGATGTTGCCCGCCACGCGGATGACGAAGAGATCACCCAGTCCCTGGTCGAAAATGATCTCGGCGGGCACGCGCGCATCCGAACAGCCGAGCACGATGGCCATCGGCTCCTGCTCACGCGGCAGCTGGTGACGCCCTATCCGTGCAGCACGTGCCTCGAGCCCGGCCTCGCTCTCGAGCCCGAGCTTGCTGACAAAGCGGCGGTTGCCGGCACGCAGCTCCTGCAATGCGGCGACCGCAGTGATCATCGCCATGAAGCCTCCCTGATCGTCAGCGCGGGAATATACCCGAGCGGCACGATTCCGGCCGGTGGCGCGCGGCCCGGCATCAGGGCCGCCGCGGTGCGCGAGGCCTGGCGCGCGCCGGCTGCGCTTCGAGCGGATTTTCCGGCCAGTGGTGCTTCGGATAACGCCCGCGCAGATCCTTGCGCACCTGTGCGTACGCGCCGCGCCAGAAACTCTGCAGGTCGCGCGTCACCTGGACCGGCCGCTGTGCCGGCGACAACAGGCGCAGCGTCACCGGCACGCGCTGACGCCCCAGCAACGGCGTAGCGGCCATTCCAAACACCTCCTGCAGCCGCACGGACACGAGCGGCGCGCTCTCATCGAGATAATCGACCCGGACGCGCGCGCCGCCGGGTAGCGTGAGATGCGTCGGAGCCCACTCGGCGAGCAGCCGCTGCTGCGCGTAGCTCAGTCGAGCGCGCAGCGCATCGGCGAGCGCAAGGCCGGCGAGCTGCTCGCGGCGGGTGATGCCATCGAGCCAGGGGCCGAGCCACTCATCCAGCGAGCGCAGCAGTGCGGCGTCGGAAGACTCAGGCCAGGCAGCGCCCTGAGGACTGTCAGCCAGCTCGCGCCGCACGAACTCGCTGCGCGCCTGCAGATCGCGTGTTTCCCGGTCCCAGGGGAGCGCACCGACGCCGAGCTCCCGCAAGCCATGCAGCATCGCCGCGCGCGCCGCCTCGATGGCAGGCGCGGCGAGAGGCTTTTCCTCCAGTATCAATCCGTCGAGCTCGAGCGTGCGGCGCGCGAGCACCGCCTCATCCCGTGTGCTCCATTCGATGCGCTCCGCGCAGCGGATGCGGTCGGCAAAAGACTCGAGCAGCTGCTGCCGCCCGAGGGGCGCGGCGAGCAGGATGCGGGCATCGCGCTCGTGGTCATCGAGCTCCGCGGCGACGATGAATTCCTGCCGCGCGAGCGCCTGCGGTCCGGCAAACGCCGCGCCGCGCCCATTGGCCAGGGTATAGCGCCCTTCACCTCCGGGGCGGCGTCGACCGATGCGGTCGGGATAGGCAAACGCCAGCAGCAGTCCGACATCATCATCGGCGCTCCGGCCGCGCCCGGGCGGTGTGCTGCCTGGCCCGACAGCGGCATCGACGGCGGGGTCGACGGCCCCGCGCTCGAGCTGACGGGCGCTGCGATGCGCGCGGACGACTGACGGGTCCGCCGCGCGGCTGTCGCGCGCCTCACCGCTCAGCATCTCGAGCCGCGTGCGGATGTCCGCATCGCGCGCCGCATCCTGCCCGCGGAGCAGGTCGCGCTCGGACAGCAGGGCCGCGAGCTGCGCGGCGAGCGGCACGGCGCTCAGCCTGCGTGCCGCGAGCAGCATGTGCGCCAGGCGTGGGTGCACTCCGAGGCCTGCCATCGCCTGCCCGTGGCTCGTGATACCTCCCTTCTCATCCAGCGCTCCGAGCCGTTGCAGCAGGCTGCGCGCGCTCGCGAGCATCGCAGGTGGAGGCTCGTCCAGCCAAGCGAGCTGACGCGCTTCGCGAATGCCCCAGCACGCGAGCTCGAGGGCGAGCGGTGCGAGATCGGCATCCACGATCTCCGCAGGAGTGGAGGCGGCGAGCGAGGCGTGCGCGCCTTCGCTCCAGGCGCGATAGCAGACTCCGGGACCGGTGCGGCCGGCCCGGCCTTGGCGCTGCTCGGCCGAGGCTCGCGAAATGCGCCGCGTCGCAAGCCGACTCATGCCGGAAGCCGGATCGAAGCTCGCCCGCCGCATCAGCCCCGAGTCGACCACGACGCGTACGCCGGGGATGGTGAGGCTCGTCTCGGCGATGTTGGTGGCGAGCACCACCTTGCGCATCCCCTGCGCCGCCGGCGCGAGCGCCGCATCCTGCGCCTCGCCCGGAAGATCGCCGTAGAGCGGCAGCAGCGTGATGCCGGGAAGAGATGCCGCCTCCAGCATGGACTGCACGCGGCGGATCTCGCCCGCGCCGGGTAGAAACACGAGCACATCACCCTGCTCCTCGCGCAACGCCCGCAGGGTGAGCTGCGCGACGAGTCTTTCCGGCGAGTGCGCGGTACGTTCACCGCGGGCTGCCGGCAGCAGCGGCGGCCCGCGGCCGGCGTAGCGGGTCTCAATGGCGAAAATGCGCCCCGCTGCGCTCACCCGCGGCGCATCGCCGAGCACGCGCGCCACCGCCGCACCATCGAGCGTCGCGGACATGACCAGTATGCGCAGCGCCGGCGCCAGGGCTGTCCGTACATCGAGGCACAGCGCAAGCCCGAGGTCTGCCTGCAGGCTGCGCTCGTGGAACTCATCGAACAGGACCGCCGCCACACCCTCGAGCCCCGGGTTCTCCTGCAGCAGCCGTGTGAGCACTCCCTCCGTCACGACCTCCACCCGCGTCGCGCGCGACACGCGCGTGTCGAGCCGCATCCGATAGCCGATGGTGGCGCCCGGAACTTCTCCGAGCGTGCGCGCCATGCGCGTGGCGATCGCCCGCGCAGCCAGGCGGCGCGGCTCGAGCATCAGCAGCCGCCTGCCTTGCGCCCAGGGCTCCTCGAGCAACGCAAGCGGCACCACGGTGCTCTTGCCTGCTCCGGGCGGCGCTTCGAGCACCGCGGAGCGGTGTGCGGTCAGGGCCTCGCGCAGCGCGGGGAGCGCTGCATCGATCGGTAGCCCGGACCTCACCAGATGCGCACGCGCTCATCCGGCGGCAGGTACAGCTTCTGCCCCGGCCGCACGCCGAAAGCGTCGTACCAGGCGTCGATGTTGCGCACCACCCCGTTGATGCGGAAGTTCGCCGGGCTGTGCGGGTCGCTCGTCACCTGCGAGCGCAGGTCCTCGTCGCGCTGCTTCAGCCGCCACAGCTGTCCCCAGGAAAGAAAGAAGCGCTGATCGCCGGTGAGGTCAGCCAGCCGCGGCGCCGGCTTGCCGTGGAGCGAGCGGTGATAGGCATCGTTCGCCACCGACAGCCCGCCGAGATCGCCGATGTTCTCACCGAGTGTCAGCCGTCCGTTGATGTTGAGACCGGGAAGCACCGAGTAGCCGTCGTATTGCGCCGCCAGGCGATCGACGCGCGCGTGGAAAGCCTCGGTGTCCTGCGGCAACCACCAGGTGTGCAGCACTCCACGGGCATCGGACTTGGAGCCCTGGTCGTCGAAGCCGTGTCCCATTTCGTGACCGATGACGCCGCCCACCGCGCCATAGTTGATGGCAGGATCGGCGTGAGGGTCGAAGAATGGCGGCTGCAGGATCGCCGCCGGGAAAACCACTTCGTTGAAAGTTGCGTTGTAGTAGGCGTTGATGGTCTGCGGTGTCATGCCCCACTCGCCGCGGTCGGTCGGTCCGCCGAGGCGCTTCACCTGTCGCTGCCAATCGAAGGCGACAGCGCGGGAGACATTGCCGAAGGCGTCGCCCGGCCTTATCTCGAGCGCCGAGTAGTCGCGCCACTTGTCCGGATAGCCGATCTTGGGGTGAAAAGCGCCGAGCTTCTCGAGAGCGACCTTCTTGGTCTCGGCACTCATCCAGGGCAGCTTCTCGATGTGCTCGCGGTAAGAGGCGCGCAGGTTCTCCACCAGCTCGAGCATCTGCGCCTTGGATGAGGGTGGAAAGTGACGCTGCACGTAGAGCTCGCCGGCCGCCTCTCCGAGGCCCGCATCGATCGCGGTCACGGCGCGCTTCCAGCGTGCCTGCTGCTGCTCGCGCCCATGGAGCGTGCGCCCGTAGAAGTCGAACACCTCGTCGTCGAGCGCTTTCGACAGGGTATCCGCGTTTCCCGCCAGGTAGTGATACGTGAGGTACTGCCGCCAGCGCTCCACCGGCACCTGCCTGAAGAGCGCGCCGAGCGACTGAACTGCGTCGGGCTCCAACACGATGAAGCGCGGCTGCGTGCCGAGCTCCGCCCCGGTGAGCAGCTGCGGCCACGGGAATCCGGGGGCGAAGGCGGCCAGGGCCTCGCGCGTGTAGGGGTTGTAGGTCAGGTCGCGCTCGCGCGTCTTCGCTCGTGGCCAGTGGGCGCTGGCGATGCGGGTCTCGAGCTCGACGATCGCCCTCGCCGCCTGCGCCGCATCGCTCTGAGCGGCCAGTGTCAGCAACCGCTCGATGTGCGCCGCGTACTTGGTACGCAGCTCCTGGTAGACCGCGTCATCCTTCAGGTAGTAGTCACGGTCGGGAAGTCCGAGGCCGCCCTGAAAGACCTCCACCATGTAATGGTCGGGATCCTTCTCGTCCGGATCGATATCGAATCTCACCGGCGCCGTGAGCCGTAGCTCGGGGCGTGTCATGAATCCGGCGATCTCTTCATGAGTCCGTGCCGCGGAGATGGCAGCCAGCACCGGCTTCGCGGAGCTCAAGCCCGCACGCTCGATGGCTTCGGTGTCGAGGTACGAGTGATAGAAGTCGTAGAGCTTCTGCCCGTTGCTGCCCGCGGGGCTGTCCTTGGGGAGCGAGTCGAGGATGTCGCGCAACTGCTGCAGCGAGCGCTCGCGCAGCAAGGCAAAACTGCCCCACGAGGCGCGGTCCGGTGGAATCTGTGCGGTGTCGAGCCAGCGACCGTTGGCATGGCGCGCGAAGTCATCGCCGGGCTTCACGCTCGGATCTCCGCCCGTGAGATCGAGACCAAAGGCGCCGATCTGGGCATGGCCGGAGGTGCCAGCCGAGGCCGCCGGGCTGCCACGCACGGCGGCGAGGGCAAGCGCAAGTGCACAACCACCGAGCAGTGCGGTGGACAGGGTCCGATTCAACATGAGCAGACTCCGTTCCAGTGTCATGGTCCCGCGCGCCATACGCCCCAGCCAAAGAGCAGCCACGCGGCAATCCACGCGAGCCCGCCAAGGGGGGTGAGTATGCCAAGCACTCTTGGGGCTCCGAGCGCGAGCGCGTACAGGCTCCCCGAGAACAGCACCACACCCACGGCGATGAGCACTGCGGCGGCACGCAGTGCTCCCGCACCGCGCGCCACTCCCGCGCCGCCATCGACGAGCCGCCAGGCCAACCCGACGCCGAGCAGTCCCAGAGCCTGGAAGAAGTGATAGCGCACGGCCGTATCCCACAGCTGCAGCCGCTCGGGTGCGAGTTGGCTCTTCAGCGCGTGGGCCCCGAAAGCACCGCAGGCGGTGGCGAGCGCGAGCAGCACGCCGGCGAGCGCGAGCGCCCGGGTGCTAGTCACCGCGCGGGCCGAGCAGCGGCTTGATGAGGTCCAGCGGCAACGGGAAGACGAGGAGCTGCGTTCTCTCGTGTGAAATGTCAGCGAGGGTCTGCAGGTAGCGCAGCTGCATCGCGCTCGGCGCCGTGGCCAGTGCCTGCGCGGCCTCGACGAGCGTCTGGGCCGCCTGCTTCTCGCCCTCGGCGTTGATGATCTTGGCACGCCGGGTGCGCTCGGCCTCGGCCTGCTTGGCCATGGCACGGATCATGGTCTCATCGAGATCCACGTCCTTGATCTCGACCGTCGAGACCTTGATACCCCAGGCTTCCGTGTTCTGATCGAGGATGCGCTGCAGGTCGACGTTGAGCTTGTCACGCTGCGAGAGCAGATCGTCCATCTCGTGCTGGCCGACCACCGAGCGCAGCGTCGTCTGCGCCACCTGGCTCGTGGCGTCGAAGGCGTTCGCGACCTGGATGATGGCCTTGCCGGGGTCGACGATGCGGAAGTAGATGACGGCGTTCACCTTGACGGATACGTTGTCGCGCGTGATCACGTCCTGCTTAGGCACACTGAGCACGATCACCCGCAGGTCCACCTTGCGCATGCGCTGCACGACCGGCCAGACGATGATGAGGCCCGGCCCCTTGATGCCCACGAAGCGCCCCAGTTGAAAGATCACCCCGCGCTCGTACTCGTTCAGTACGTTGAAGGCGCTGAACAGCAGCACGATGATGAGAATGACGACGGCGATTACAAACGGCATGAGGGACTCCGGGGGTGGTGAGCCGCTTACTGCGGCTCAACCCACAATGTTAGACCTTCCACCTTGACGATGCGCGCCGTCTCGCCCGCGCGCAGTGGCCGGTCGCTGCGGGCGTTCCACAGCTCACCGCCGTAGCGCACCTTCCCCTTGCCGGTGAAGTCCGCTACCACCTCGGTGCTGGCGCCGATCATGCCCTGCGTCCCGGTGGCGACGGGATGGCGCATGGCGCGGGTCCCGAGATAGACGATCCCGCCAACCATGAGCGCGCCGACGGTCGCGAACGCCGCGATCAGCGGCCGGCCGACGCTCAGGCCGGGCACGTCGGTATCGAAGAGGATGAGCGAGCCGACGACGAACGCAATCACTCCGCCGACTCCAAGCGAGCCATAGGTGGGGAAGAAGAACTCCGCGATGATCATGCCCGTGCCGACGACGACGAGTGCCAGCCCCGCGTAGTTCACCGACAGGATCTGGAACGCGAACAGCGCGATCAGCAGGCAGATCGAGCCTGCGACCCCGGGAAGCACGGCACCG
The DNA here is from genome assembly GCA_036498445.1 of Steroidobacteraceae bacterium. GTDB lineage: Bacteria > Pseudomonadota > Gammaproteobacteria > Steroidobacterales > Steroidobacteraceae > 13-2-20CM-66-19. The sequence goes on along the minus strand of DASYFL010000133.1, from coordinate 75,951 downwards.
GGATTGTAGCCTTCGAGCAGCAGCCCCCAGATGCCAATCACCATCAGTCCGTACGCCACCGTCGGATTGGTGATCACCGCCAGCAGCTGGGTGCGCCAGTCCGGTTTGACGCGCACCGCCGCGAGATCGCGCGTCGCTAGCTTCTCGGTGCGGTTGTCGATGTGCACCTCGCGTCCGTCGATGCGCGCGAGCAGATCCGGGATATCGCGCGCGATGAGATCGATGACCTTCTGCTGCAGCGCTGCGTTGGCCGAGAGGCTCGCGGCGCCGCGCACCGCCTGCTCAGCCCACTCGGCGTTGCGGCCACGCAGCTCGGCGAGCCCGCGGATGTAGGCGACGGCATCGTTCACCACCTTGCGCTCCATGGCGGTGCGCGGAGGACTCGCCGGCTCGGGCTCAGCCGGTGCTCCTTCGGGCGATTTCCCCGTGCCCGGATTGCTCTTGCCATCGGGGGAGCCCGTGCCGCCTGCACCGGAGTCGGGCTTCTCACCAGGATGTGCGCCGCCACCGGGCAGCGGCACGGAGCCCGGCTCGGGCTCACCACCGATCGGCACCGGAGTCGCCGCACCGAGGTTGGTCGCGGGCGCCATGGCCGCTACGTGGCAGGCGTAGAGAATGTAGGTGCCGGCGCTCGCGGCGCGCGCACCGGAGGGACTGACGTAGGCGACCACCGGGATCGAGGAGGCGAGGATCGCGCGAATGATGTCGCGCATCGCGCTGTCGAGTCCACCCGGGGTGTCCATCTCGAGCACGACCAGCCGGCTGCCGTTTTTCCGCGCCGCCTCGAGCGCGCGCACGATGTAGCGCGAGGTGGCGGGTCCGATCGCGCCATTGATCTCGAGGATCGCCGCGGTGTCCGTGGCCGACCCCGCCCGCGGCGGCGCGGCGGCAAAGAGCTGACACGTGACCGCCAGCGCGACGAGCAGCACGCCCACGAGGCCGGAGAATCGTTGCCCGCGCACCGGGAAGTTCATGAAGTGCACCCTACTCTCGCGCCGGCGGCATTCGCAATCGCGCGACAGGGCGGGCCGCACGCGATCTCAGGAAGGCTTCAGGCCTGCACGCCGCGGCTTCACCCGGGGCGCGCGCGGCAGCCCGGTGTGCTGGGTACGGAAGGGCCGGCCGCCGCCCCGTTGCCCCTCGGGAGCCTTGCCCGTGCCCGGCGGCTGATGAGCCGGCACGAGCTGCCGGCGGCCGCTGCCGATCAGGTCGGCGCGCCCCATCCGCCGCAGCGCCTCGCGCAGCAACGGCCAGTTGTTGGGATCGTGATAGCGCAGGAAGGCCTTGTGCAGGCGGCGCACCTTCAGACCCCGGGGAATCAACACGGCTTCGCTGTCGCGGGTAATGCGCTTCAGTGGATTCTTGCCGGAGTGGTACATCGCCGTAGCGGTCGCCATTGGTCCAGGGAGGAAAGCCTGCACCTGATCGGCACGAAAGCCGTTCGTCTTGAGCCACAGGGCGAGCTCCAGCATGTCCTGATCCGATGTGCCCGGGTGCGCGGCGATGAAATAGGGGATGAGGTACTGCTCCTTGCCCGCCTCCTTCGAGTAACGCTCGAAGAGCTCCTTGAAGCGGTCATAGGCGGCAACTCCGGGCTTCATCATCTTCGAGAGTGGCCCCTCGGCCAGCGCCTCCGGCGCGATCTTGAGATAGCCGCCCGTGTGGTGCTGCGCGAGTTCCTTGACGTACTCCGGGGACTCGATGGCGAGGTCGTAGCGCACGCCCGAAGCGATCAGCACCTTGCGTATTCCGGGGAGGGCTCGCGCGCGGCGGTAGAGCCGAATCAGCGGAGCGTGATCGGTCCTGAGGTTCGGGCAGATGCCGGGGTACACGCACGAGGGGCGGCGGCAGGCGCTCTCGATCTCGCGGCTTCGGCACGCGAGGCGGTACATGTTGGCGGTCGGTCCGCCGAGGTCCGAGATGACCCCGGTGAACCCCGCAACGGTGTCACGCACCGCCTCGATCTCGCGCAGCACCGAGTCCTCGGAGCGGCTCTGGATGATGCGGCCCTCGTGCTCGGTGATCGAGCAGAAGGTGCAGCCGCCGAAGCAGCCGCGCTGGATCGCCACCGAGAAGCGGATCATCTTGTAGGCAGGGATATTGGCTTTGCCGTAGAACGGGTGCGGCGCCCGCGCATACGCACGCTCGTACACCCAGTCCATCTCCCGGGTCGTGAGCGGGATGGGCGGGGGATTGAGCCACACCTCCACATCCCCATGCCGCTGCACGAGCGCACGCGCGTTTCCCGGGTTCGACTCCATATGCAGGATGCGCGAGGCGTGCGCGTACAGCACCGGGTCGGCAGACACCTCCTCGCAGGAAGGCATGCGGATGACGCTGTGTTCGCGATCGGCATTCTTCACCCGCCGCACGAACCGCACGACGCGCTCGGCGACCGCTCCAGGTGTGGCGCTGGCGCAGGACGCAGCCGGGCCCGCCGAGCGCTCGGTCATCGCGTACGGATCGACCGGAGGACTGAGCGGACCGGGTGAATCGAGATGGGTCGAGTCGATCTGGATCCAATCGGCTGGCAAGCTCCGGCGCACAAACGCCGTCCCGCGCAGGTCGGTGATCTCCTGAATGCATTCGCCGGCCGCGAGCCGGTGGGCGAGCGCGCAGATCTGCCGTTCGCCGTTGCCGTAAACCAGCAGATCCGCCTTGGCATCGAGCAGCACCGAGCGGCGCACCTTCTCCGACCAGTAGTCGAAGTGCGCGATGCGGCGCAGCGAGGCCTCGATGCCGCCGATCACGATCGGGACATCGCGAAACGCCTCGCGCATGCGTTGCGCGTACACGATCACCGATCGGTCGGGGCGGCGCCCTCCCGCAGCGCCTGGCGTATAGGCATCATCGCTGCGCAGCCGCCGATCGGCGGTGTAACGGTTGACCATCGAGTCCATGTTGCCGGCCGTGATGCCGAAGAACAGGTTCGGACGTCCGAGCGCCGCAAAGCTCTCCGTACTCTGCCAGTCCGGCTGCGCGATGATGCCCACCCGAAAGCCCTGCGCCTCGAGAACCCGGCCGATGATGGCCATGCCGAAGCTCGGGTGATCGACGTACGCATCACCCGTGACGATGATCACATCGCAGCTGTCCCAGCCGAGCAGGTCCATCTCCGCGCGCGACATCGGCAGGAAGGGCGCGGTGCCAAAGCGCGCCGCCCAGTGCTTGCGGTAGCCGGTGATGTCGGGTGCGGAATGCATACAACCGCGCATTAGAGCAGATGCCCTGTCCCAGGGTCACCGGGTTACCTCGGGCTTGGCGGTTCGGCCCCCCGGGCTATAAGGTTGCAAACCGTTTCGGCGCAGGCAGCGAGAGGAGTTGGCATATGCCCGACAGCCAGGTATCGATTGAGAAACGTGCGCGGCTGCTGAGCGCGCTTGCCTTGCTCGGCGGCTCGCTGGCGCTGGCGCAGACTGCCGCCACGCCGCGCCTCGCCACACCGGTCTTTTCGCAGCTGGTGATGTTTTCGCTCCCCGCCGAGTTCAAGTCCGGCAAGCCGACCTACGAGAAGGAGAGCAGCAGCTTCTACATCCGCGAGCAGGTGCCCGAAGGCGAGACGGCGGCGAAGTGGTCGCGCATGATCACGCTCTCCGGCACCCGCAGCCTCGCGGCGAATCCCAACGCCACACCGCAGGCGCTGCTCGCGCGCATGACGCTCGACTTTCGGCGCAACTGCCCGGACACCTTCAGCACCAACGCGCCCGGCGAGCAGAAGGTCGATGGCTACGACGCCTACGAGGTCATCGTCAGTTGCGGACGCGTGCAGGCGGACAAGCAGGTGTACGGCCTGTCGGCAATCATGCTGACCGTGAAGGGCTCGCACGACTACTACACTCTGCAATGGACCGAGCGCGGGCGCGATTCCGCGCAGCCACCGGCCATCGACGTCGCGTACTGGACGCGGCAGCTTGCACGGCTCGCCCCGATCAGACTCTGCCCGATCGTTCCGGGAGAAGCTGCGCCGTATCCGAGCTGCACGGCACGCTAGGTATTTGCCCGGCTCATGGGTGCTTGACTGGTACCTTGGTACCAAGGTACCATTCATCCATGCACACCATCACCCGTACCCAGACCGGCGTGCGGCTCGAGAGCCGCCTGCTCAAGGTCCTGAAAGGGCTCGCCACTGAGCTCGATATGTCCCTCGGCGACCTGCTCGAGGGCATCGTGCTGCACGCCTTCGAGGGCAAGGCGCCCTTCTCCGCAGCGACGCTGCGCAAGGTGAAGGCGCTCAAAGCCGTCTACGGACTGGACCTGACCGCGAAAGACTCCCACCAGTTACGCGAGGATGGTGATGAGGAATGACTGCCCGGATCTCGCCCGCTTCGTGCGCGGCGAGATCGCGCCTGCAGCCTTCCCGCATCGTGAGCATGTGCGGATGGCTTTCGAGATGCTGCGCCGGCACGATTTCGTGGAGACCACGCTGCATTTCTCGCGGGCGCTGCGCTCGATGGCGCAGCAGGCCGGCAAACCGCACGCTTTCCACCAGACGGTGACGATCGCTTTCCTGTCGCTGATCGCCGAGCGCATGGATGGCGCTGAATGCCAGGACTTCAGCGCTTTCGCGTGCGCGAATCCCGATCTCTTCGACAAGGACATACTGCGGCGCTGGTATCGTCCGGAGCGGCTCGCGAGCGAGTGCGCGCGGCGCACCTTCCTGCTGCCCGAGCCCGCCCCATGAGCCCGGCGCGACTCCTCGCCGTCTATCGCCTGGTCTTCAGCACGCTCATCGTAGTGGCGAGCCTTCAAACCCTGCTCGCGGCACGCGAGCAGCACGGCGTGGCTGTGCTCGCCGGGACCGAGATCGCCGGTGCACTGATCCTCTGCTGGCGCCGGGCACAGGAGCTCGGCGCCGCGCTCCTGCTCGTGGTGTTCGGCTCTGCGCAGGTGATGTCGGCGATGCAGGGAGAGTGGCCCACGCGGTTCCTGCTGTACGCAGCAAGCGCCCTGCTCGTCGTCACGATGCACCGCACACTGGCTCGATCCTGCTGAGCGGGACGAGGCGCGGCTCAGTACAACAGCACCCCCTGCCGCTGCCGCTGCCAGTCGGCTTCGTCGGCCGCTGCGAGTGCCTCGAGGTCGCCCGGCGTGCCGTGCGGGTCATCCACCCAGGCGCGCAGCAGCTCGCTGCCATTGATGAGATCGATAGGGCGGCGGTTGAACTCGTACTCGTAGGGAAAGTCCGCCCACAACGGATACTCGGGGCGCAGCCGCCGCAGAGCCTTGAAGGTGAGCGCAATCAGCCGCCACGGCCGGAACGCAGCGTGGTCGTAGTGCTCGCTGTCCTCCACGTGCACCTGAAAGCCCGCGCAGAGGCTCCCCAGGTGCTTGTTGAAGGTCGGCTCGAACCAGCAGGGACGCAGGCGGCAGCCCCGAAGCCAGGACGGCGCGAGTGCCTGCATCTCCTTCAACAGCACCTCGACCTCGAGATCCGGAGCGCCGAGCAGCTCCAGCGGTCGCGTCGTGCCGCGACCTTCGGAAAGGGTCGTGCCTTCGAGCATCACGGTGCCGGCGTAGCAGCGCGCCATCCACGGATTCGGTGCGTTGGGGCTTGGATTGACCCAGCTGCGCTCGAGCAGCGGCCAGCCAAACCCCGGGGGCTGCTCCGGTTGCCAGCCGCGCATGGCGATCACCTCGCATTCCACATCGAGCCGCAGGGTGTCGATGAACCAGCGCGCCATCTCGCCCATGGTGAGGCCATGGCGCATCGGCAAGGCGCCGGCGCCGACGAAGCTCTCCCAGCCCGGGCGCAGCGTGAGGCCCTCCACCGGCCGCCCCGCCGGGTTCGGGCGATCGAGAACCCACACCGCCTTGCGCGCCCGCGCGGCTTCCTCCAGCACGTAGCGCAGCGTGGTGATGAAGGTATAGATGCGGCAGCCGAGATCCTGCAGGTCGACCAGCAGCACATCGAAGGTGTCCATCATGGCGGCGGTCGGCCGCCGGACCGTGCCGTAGAGACTGAACACGGGGATGCGGTGCAGCGGATCGACGTAGTCGGCCGACTCGGCCATGTTGTATTGCTTGTCGCCGCGCAAGCCGTGCTGCGGGCCGAAAGCTGCGGTGAGTCGCAATGACCCGAGCGAGGCGAGCGCATCGAGCGAGTGCATGAGCGAGCGTGTCACTGAGGCCGGATGAGCGAGCAGCGCCACGCGCCGGCCGAGCAGCGGTTTACGCAGCGCCGGCTCGGCGAGCAGCCGCTCGATGCCGAGTTTCATGCGGGCCGTAACTCCAGTGTGAAGCTCTCCGGGTGATGAAAGTCCGGATTTCCCGGCGGATGTCGCAAAGCCCAGTAGGTGAGCCGGCCGCTCTCCTCCTCGACCACCGCCGCAAGCGCGAGCTGCAGCTCGCGCGCCGCGGCGAGCGGTACGAGCCCGGCGAGCGGCACGGTCGCGGCGAGCTCGAGGCCGTCGCTGTCGCGACGCACCTGTAGTCCCGGCGCCCGGTCGAGTGCTGCAACGCTCATGCCGGTGCGGTAGTGCTCAAAACGGTAGGCCGCCCAGTCGAGTGCCGGTGAGAAGTTGAACTCATAGTAACTCGTCGTATCCGCCACGGTGACGAACGCCTCGAAGCAGGTGTGCCTCCATAAGCCATCTGCGCGGCGCCCGCCGCCGGCGCGCGGCAGGCGCAGCCGCGCCATGTCGCCTCGCAGCGCGTAGCGGCAGCCGAGCATGCCATCGGGGCTCAGCTCTGCTTCGGCGGCGATGCTCCACACGTACTCACCGCCGGCATCGGGATGGGCGAACAGGTACACCCGTTTCGGGCTCACGGGGCTCATGCGGCCGGTCCTTCAGCCCTCGAGCCATTGCAGCAGAGCCCGGGTCACTGCCTCAGGTTGCTCGAGAGTGGACAGGTGTCCGCTGCGCGGCACCGTCACCAGGCGCGCTCCGGCGATGCCAGCGGCGATCTCCGCGGCGCGCTCGGGTGGTGTGAGCTCATCGCCCTCGCCGACGAGCACGAGTGTCGGGCAGCGGATGCTGCCGAGCGTCGGACGTGAATCGCGCCGTCCCAGGTTCGCATTCTGCTGACGAATGAATGCGGCTGGGCCGACCTCAGCGGCCATCACCCCGAGCACCTCGCGCAGCGCCGCATCGCCACGGTGCGCCGGATGCACCAGGCGCGGCCATTGCTGCTCCAGCACCTCGGCGAGCCGCCCCTGCGAGGCGAGCTGCATGTGCGCACGCCGCATGAGGGTCTGCTCAGGGACGTCGGCGCGCGCGCTCGTGTCGAGCAGTGCCAGCCGAGCGATGCGCTCGGGAGCCTGGCGCAGAATCTCGAACGCGATGTAACCGCCCATCGAGAGTCCCACCAGCGCGAAGCGCTCGGGAGCCATGGAGAGAATGCGTTGCGCGATGGCGCTCATGCTGTCATCGCGGGTGTGATCGGCGATCGTCACGGATCCGGTGCGCCACAGATGCGGAATCTGCTCCGCATACAGACGCGCGGAGGCGAGAAGTCCCGGGATCAACACGATGGGAAGCGGCTCGCTCACGCGGTCGAGGTTAACATGTGCCCATGCGAAACCGCATGGCACCAGCGCTCGCCCGGATATCTCTGACGAGCCAGGCGGGGCTGCGCCCGTAAGGGTTCAGCTCAGTGCATCGCGCAGGTCCGCGATGAGGTCCTCAACATCCTCGACGCCGACCGAAAGACGGATCAACCCATCGCTGATGCCGAGTGAGCCGCGGACCTGCGCGGGCAGCGAGGCGTGCGTCATCATCGCCGGGTGCTCGATGAGGCTCTCGACGCCGCCGAGGCTTTCCGCAAGGGCGAAGACCCGGCAGCGCTCGAGCGCGCGGCGCGAAGCTGCGAGTCCGCCGCGCAGTACCGCAGTGACGATGCCGCCAAAGCCGCCGCTCATCTGGCGCCGCGCCAGTGCGTGCTGTGGATGGCTCGCAAGCCCGGGATAGCGCACGGCCTCGATGGCGGGGTGCTGCTCGAGAAAATGCGCAATGGCGAGCGCATTGGCACAGTGCCGTTCCATGCGCAGCGCCAGAGTCTTGATCCCGCGCAGCGTGAGGAACGAATCGAACGGCCCCGGCACGCCGCCGACTGCGTTCTGCAGATAAGCGATGCGCTCGGCGAGATCGGAGCCCGCACGCACGATCGCCGCCCCGCCGATCGCGTCCGAGTGCCCGTTGAGGTACTTGGTGGTCGAATGCAGCACGATGTCGAACCCGTGCTCGAGCGGCCGCTGGATGAAAGGCGTCGCGAAGGTGTTGTCGCACACGGCGAGCAGGCCGTGCTGATGCGCGATGCGCGCGACCGCGGTGAGGTCCACGAGCTTCAGCAGCGGATTGGTGGGAGTCTCCACCCACAGCAGGCGCGTCTGCGGGCGGATGGCGCTTTCCAGTGCGGCGCAATCCGACAGGTCGAGGAACGAGACCTGGTGCCCGGCGGAGCGTCGCCGCACGTTCTCGAACAGCCGATAACTGCCGCCGTAGAGATCGTGCATGGCGATGATGTGCGAGCCGGCATCGAGAAGCTCGAGCAGCGTCGCGCTCGCCGCCATGCCGGAGGCGAAGGCAAACGCCGCGCTGCCGCCCTCGAGGTTGGCGAGCGACGCCTGCAGCGCATCGCGGGTCGGGTTGCGGGTGCGGGCATAGTCGAAGCCCTGGTGCACCCCGGGGCTCGACTGCACGTACGTCGAGGTGGCGTAGATCGGCGGCATGACTGCACCGGTCTGCGGATCGGGCCGCTGCCCGCCATGTATGACACGCGTGGCAAAGCGCTGTGCGGATTTGTCATCACTCATCTGGGGCGGATCCTTGCAATCGGTCACGGCGGCGACCGGGCAGTCTGCCTCACAGCCTGCGCCGCAGCCAGTTGAGCAGATCGATACGCGTGATGAGCCCCTGGAACTCGTTGCCCTGCATGACGATCGCGACCATGCCGCGCTTGAAGATCTCCATCAGCTGCGCCACCGGGGCATCGACCGGCACCGTCACCAGGTGGCTCGCCATGGCCTGGGTTACCGGCTCGTTGAAGTGCTCGGGGTTGGCCACTACTTCCAGCAGTATGTCTTCCTCATCGACGATGCCGACGATGCGCCCATCCTGCATCACCGGCACCTGCGACACGTCGTAGAGCTTCATGCGGCGGTACGCCGTCATTACCGTCTCGGTCGAGTTCACCGTCACTGCGGCGTGCTCGGCATGCGGCCGCGCGATCAGATCGCGCAGGTCACCCCGGTGCGTGCGCTCGAGGAACCCCTGATCGAGCATCCAGTAGTCGTTGTACACCTTGGAGAGATACTTGTTGCCGCTGTCGCAGACGAAGCTCACCACGCGTTTCCTCGTACGCTGCTCGCGGCAGTAGCGCAGCGCCGCCGCCAGCAAGGTACCGGTGGAGGTGCCCGCGATGATTCCCTCGCGCGCCAGCAGCTCGCGGCAGGTGCGGAAGGATTCCGCATCAGGAATGCTGTAAGCGGCGGCGACGCGGGAGAAATCCGCTACCGACGGCACCGTGTCACCGCCGATCCCCTCCACGAGCCAGGGCGTCATCTTCGGCGGCAGCGTACCGCGAGTGGCGAAGTGAGCGAGTCCGGAACCTACCGGATCCGCGAGCACCATCTCGACCTGCGGGGCGGTACGCGCGAAATAGTGCGTGAGTCCCGCGAGCGTGCCGCCGGTACCAACGCCGCACACCACGGCATCGAGCCGGCCCGCCATCTGCTCCCATATCTCCGGCGCCGTGGTCTCCTCGTGCGCGGTGGCGTTCGCGCTGTTGCCGAACTGGTTCACGAAGTAGGCGCGAGGCATCTCGCGCGCGAGCCGCTCGGCGACGTCGCGGTAGTACTCCGGATGCCCCTTGCTCACATCCGAGCGCGTCATGACGACATCCGCCCCCATGGCCTTCAGGTGAAAGATCTTCTCCTGGCTCATCTTGTCGGGGATACAAAGGAGCAGACGGTAGCCCTTCTGCGCCGCGACCAGGGCGAGGCCGAGGCCGGTGTTGCCCGCAGTGGCTTCGATCAGAGTGTCGCCTTTGCTCAGGCGGCCACTGCGCTCGGCTGCCTCGATCAGGTAGAGCCCGATCCGATCCTTGATCGAGCCGCCGGGATTCTGATTCTCGAGCTTCAGGAACAGCTCACACGGCCCGCTGTCGATGTGCCGCACCGCCATGAGCGGCGTGTTGCCGATCATTTGCAGCACGTTGCCGTAGCTTGCAACTGGCATCGCGGTCCTTCGGATGGGCTCGCGCAGGATTGTACAAGGACCCCGTCGCATGCACCCCGTGAAATCACGCTCGACGAGCTCTGCAACACGCAGCGACAGATAAGACGCGTGATTTCGCGGGGACCCCGCGGCACCCCGTGAAATCGCGCTCGATGCGCGCGGCGCGGGCTCAGCCGGCGCTGACGATGAGGCCGGCCGCGATCCAGCCGCGCAGCAGCGTGGCCGCCTGCGCTGCCGCCTCGCTCTCGCCAAGCTCCTCGCACAACAACGTGCACAGCTCGGCGAAGGGCCAGCCACTGCGTGCGGCATCGAGCACGCTGGCCTCGATCTTCGGCAGCGAGCGGAAGTAGGTCGTCAGGTTCTCGCGCCACAGCAGCCACTCGAACGGGGTGGCGGCGAGCGTCAGCTCCGGCCGTTCGCGATCCTCGCTCAGCGCCTGCCACAACGGCGGCACGTTCCACCACAGGGTGAGGCGCTGCACACTCGGGTGCCAACGCAAACGCAGCTGAGCCCAGTGCACCGGTGCGATGCGGGCCAGCGCCTCGGCGCCGAGCGGCGTGGCATCCGCCGCGTCGAATACGCAGCTCATCGACCACTCCCACCGCGCGAGCTCCGCCAGCACCGGCGCTGCTGCGTAGGCCTCACGCGTGGCGAGGAACTTCGCGAGCTCGTCGCCGTAGTAGCGGATGGAAAAGAATGGCGAGTCGTACGCGGCAATGTACTCGGCGGCAAGAGCGTTGAAGTCCGACTCCCCGAGCAGCTTGGCAAGCACCGGATAATTGGTCGCGAGCGCCTCCGCCAGGCGGCTGCGGTAGGCGCCGGCGTAGATTCCAAGCCGCGTCATGGCCGGCACGCGCGCGGTTCCGACCACCCGTCCTGCGACCGCGCGCTCGCCCCGCAGCAGGTAGTCCTGGAACTCGCGCTGTACCTGCAGCAGCCCGCTCACGGCCCGCCGCCCGCAACCCGCCTGCCGCGGCCGCGCGAGGCGTGCGCCCGGTCCGCCCGGGCCGCGCGCGCGCGCCGGCCTCTCGTGCCGTCCGCGGGTCCAGGCCTCCCCTGCGCGAGCGTACGCGCGCAGAGCGCGCGGGCCTGCTCGAGCTCCGCACACAGCTCCTCGAGAGGTGGGATGTGGTCATCGCGCTCGATCATGGTGGAGACGGGGCCGAAGCGGCGCACCGCCGCCGCATACAGCTCCCACACCGGGTCCGGCACCGGATGATCGTGGGTATCCACCAGGTAGTCGCCGTGATCCTCGTGGCCTGCCAGGTGAATCTGTTGCACGCGCTCGGCCGGGATGGCGTTCAGGTACTCGAGCGGGTCGAACTCATGGTTCACCGCGCTCACGTAGATGTTGTTGACATCGAGCAGGATCAGGCAATCGGCACGCTGCGCGATCTCAGCGAGAAACTGCCATTCGCTGAGGCGGGAATCGCGAAATTCCACGTAGCTCGACACGTTCTCGAGCAGGATGCGCCGGCCGAGGAAGTCCTGCACGCTGCGCACGCGCTCGACGACGTGCGCGAGAGCCTCTTCGGTGTACGGCAGCGGCAGCAGGTCGTGCGTATTGCGTCCGGCGACACCCGTCCAGCAGAGATGATCCGAGATCCACGCCGGCTCGATGCGCTGCGCGAGCGCCTTCAGCTCAGTCAGGTACTCGCGATTGAGCGGCGTGCTGCTGCCGATCGAGAGCGACACGCCGTGCATCGCGAGCGGATATCGCTCGCGGATCCGCGTGAGATGGTGCAGCGGCTGGCCGCCGGGGACGAGGTAGTTCTCGGTCAGCACCTCGAACCAGTCGACCGCCGGGCGTGTGGCGAGGATGGCCTCGTAGTGAGGGACACGCAGGCCGAGTCCGAAGCCGAGTGAGGGGAAGGTCCGCATGATGGAAGGAAGGCCGGATGCGCGACGCACCCGGCCCCCAGTCTCAACCGGCAGCCTTCGACTTCGCTTTCGCAGCGTCGCACTGCGCCTGCGTCATCTCCATCCACCCCTTGCCTTTGCAGGAGTTCTGACCTTTGCAGGCGTTGTTGGCGCCCTTGCAGGCCGAGTGCCCCTTGCACGAATTCACGCCTTCACACTTCACTTTGCCTTCTTCTGCGCTGGCGGTGCTCACCGCCATCGTCGAGAACATGACCGCAGCGGCCGCGGCCAGCGCAACACCGGACAGTACTCTGGAACTCATTCGCCTTTCTCCTTGGTGTGGGACGTTTGAGGCGTCGCCGATTGTAGCGCCGTGCGTGAAACCCCCGCGTGTCGTTCGGGTACGACAACGGCGCTTCGTACGCCGGCTGCGACACCTTGTACAGGAGACCGGCACAACCAGTACTGGATTGCAGGGCCCATTGTGAATGTCCTGCCCAGGGTGGGCACTGTGCGCCGGGCCCCTGAGACTGGCTGGATCAGCCTCCTGACGCAGCGGCCTCCATCATTTAAAATGATGGAGCGCGCGCCTGCAGCTTGCACGGCGCATCTCCCCAGCCACTGCCCGAGTTCAACCACTGTGCACGGTGACCGAATGACTGACGCCCCCCGCGACGCCATCCGCGTGCGTGGCGCGCGCCAGAACAATCTCAAGAATCTCGATCTCGACCTTCCGCTTAACGAGCTGATCGTCGTCACCGGGGTTTCGGGATCGGGGAAGTCCTCGCTCGTCTTCGACACGCTCTATGCGGAGGGTCAACGGCGTTACGTCGAGACTTTCTCTCCGTACGCGCGACAGTTCCTCGATCGCATGGACAAGCCACAGGTCGAGTCGATCAGCGGAATTCCGCCGGCGATCGCCATCGACCAGACGAACCCGGTGCGCACCTCGCGCTCGACCGTCGGCACGATGACCGAGCTCAACGACCATCTGAAGCTGCTGTTCGCGCGCGCCGCGGAGCTGTATTGCCGCAACTGTGGCCGTCCGGTGCGGCGCGACAGTGCCGAAAGCATCTATCGGGATCTGTGCGAGCGCGCCCGTGCTGCCTCCGATCCGCGGCTGCTGCTCACTTTTCCGGTACCAGTGCCGGAGAACTTCTCGGTCGATGAGGTCCGCGGGCTACTCGAGCGTCAGGGGTACACGCGCTTTCTCGAACCGCCCGCGGCAGCCGCCGCAGGCGCTGCGCGGCCGGCCGGGGCAGCCGGGCGACGCACGGGCCGCCGCGCCCGCCGGAGGGCCTCGGCGCCGGTGGTTCTCGAAGTCATCCAGGATCGATTGCGCGCAGGCAATGCCGATCGGGCCCGCGTGCTCGAATCGCTCGAAGCGGCACTACGGGTCGGCCGCGGCAGGATCAACGTGCACGTGGTGGACGACAGCGATCCTCCCTGCCGCCTCGCGAGCTGGCGCTATTCCGCGGAGCTGCATTGCGCGGACTGCGATCTCGCGTACCAGGCGCCCTCCCCCACCATCTTCTCCTTCAATTCGCCGCTCGGAGCGTGCGAGAGCTGCCGCGGCTTCGGCCGCACGATCGGTATCGACTATGGTCTGGTCGTCCCCGACGAGACCCGCTCGCTGCGTGGGGGGGCGATCAAGCCCTGGCAGACGAAGTCCTATGCCGAGTGCCAACAGGACATGGAGAAGTTCGCGAGGCTCCGTGGCATCCCTCTCGATACCCCGTGGCGGGAGCTGCCGGCGGAAGCCCGGCGCTGGGTGATCGAGGGAGAAGGAGCGTGGTCGCGCAAGGTGTGGTACGGAGCCAAGCGGTTCTTTGCCTGGCTGGAATCGCGCGCCTACAAGATGCACGTACGGGTGCTGCTGTCGCGCTATCGAGCCTACACCCCGTGCAGCACCTGCGATGGGGCGCGCCTGAAGACGACGAGCCTGCTGTGGCGGATCGGTACGCGCGAGCTGGCCGATGCGACCCTCGGCGGCTCGCCGCGCTTCCGGCCGCAGGGTGTGGAGTGGAGCGCGGAGACCCTGACGGTACTACCCGGGCTTTCGATTCACGACCTGATGCTGCTGCCAGTCGCACGCAGTCACGAGTTCTTCGAGCGCCTCGTGCTGCCGCAGCCCCTCGATGAGGCGATGGAGCTCCTGCTCGCGGAGATCCGCGCCCGTTTCCGCTACCTGGTCGATGTGGGACTCGGCTATCTCACTCTCGACCGCCAGTCCCGCACACTCTCGGGCGGGGAAGTGCAGCGGATCAACCTCACGACTGCACTCGGTACCTCGCTGGTCAACACGCTGTTCGTACTGGATGAACCCTCGATCGGTCTCCACCCACGCGATATGCAGCGGGTGATCGGAGTGATGAAGCGCCTGCGCAATGCGGGTAACTCGCTGCTCGTCGTCGAGCACGACCCGCAGATCATGCTCGAGGCCGATCGGATTCTCGATCTGGGACCGGGCGCGGGCGAGAACGGGGGTCAGATCGTCTTCTTCGGAGACCCGGATGAGATCCGCGCGAGTGCCTCGCTCACCGGGCAGTATCTCGATGGCCGCAAGAGCGTCGCGCCGCGCAGCGAGCCTGCGCCCCCATCGGCAGCGGTGCACACGGCCCTGGATGCCGCGGGTGGCGTAGTGGCCGAAGCCCGATCGAACCGCTGGCTGGAGCTGCGGGGAGCGGCGGAGCACAACCTGAAGAACGTCGATGTGCGCATTCCGCTCAAGCGGCTGGTATGCGTGACCGGAGTCTCCGGCTCGGGCAAGTCGACCCTGGTCGAGGACATACTCTATCCGGCGCTCCTCAAGTACCGCGGCAAGCCGACCGAGGCTCCGGGACGCTTCGCGGGTCTTGCGGGTGCCGAGCTCATCGACGATGTCGTCATGGTCGATCAGAACCCGATTGGCCGCACGACCCGTTCCAACCCCGCAAGCTACGTAGGCGCATTCGATGCCATCCGCGCGCTGTACGCCGCGGAACCCGCGGCGCAGGAGCGCAAGTACAGCAGCGGTACTTTCAGCTTCAACTCCGGCAACGGCCGCTGTCCGGCCTGCAGCGGCAACGGCTTCGAGCACGTGGAGATGCAGTTTCTCTCGGACGTCTACCTGCGTTGTCCCGAATGCAATGGCCGCCGTTATCGCGATGAGGTGCTCGATATCCGCCGCGAGGGCGCCGATGGCCGCCGCCTGAGCATCGCCGATGTGCTCGAGCTCACCGTCACCGAGGCGCGCGCATTCTTTGCCGATGCCCCGGAGGTCGCCACGCGGCTCGCGCCACTCACCGACGTCGGGCTCGATTACCTCAAGCTCGGCCAGCCCGTGCCGACGCTCTCCGGCGGCGAAGCGCAGCGGCTGAAGCTCGCCGGCCACCTGGCGGATGCCTCCTCGGTGCTCTCGAGCACCACCCACCGGGGGAAGCTCTTCCTGTTCGATGAGCCGACCACCGGACTGCATTTCGAGGACGTCGCGAGGCTGCTCAGGGCTTTCCGCAAGCTGCTGGTGGCGGGGCATTCGCTGCTGGTGATCGAGCACAATCTCGATGTGATCCGCGCTGCCGACTGGATCATCGATCTGGGTCCGCAGGGCGGGGAGCAGGGCGGAGAAATCGTCTGCGTCGGAAGCCCTGCGCAGGTGTGCGCCGAGGAACGCTCCTTCACCGGGCAGGCACTTCTTGCGTACGAGAAGGCGTTGGAGGCGCCCGCCCCGAGGGGTGGCACGGCGCCGCTAGCGGCGCTGCCGCGCGCCACCAACGTCACCCGTATCGAGGAGGCGCGACCGCGCTATGGCAGTGGACGCGATGCCGGCGCGGTCGTGATCCACAAAGCGCGCGAGCACAATCTCAAGAGCATCGACGTCGAGATCCCGCGCGACCGCTTCACGGTCATCACCGGTGTCTCGGGTTCAGGCAAGTCGACACTCGCGTTCGACATACTTTTCAGGGAAGGGCAGCGCCGTTATCTCGAGTCCCTGAACGCCTACGCGCGGCAGTTCGTGCAGCCGGCGGCGCGCCCCGATGTGGACGCGATCTTCGGCATCCCACCGACCGTGGCCATCGAGCAACGCACCAGCCGGGGCGGCCGCAAGAGCACCGTTGCGACGCTCACCGAGATCTACCACTTCCTGCGCCTGCTGTACGTGAAACTCGGTACGCAGCACTGCCCGGACTGCGATGTCGCCATCGAGCCGCAGACGAGCGCTTCGATCGCCGCGCGGCTGATGCGTGATTATCGTGCGCGGCGTATCGCACTGCTCGCTCCGCTCATCGTCGCGCGCAAGGGCTATTACACCGACCTGGCCCGGTGGGCCGCGAAGAAAGGCTTTCGCGCGCTGCGCGTCGATGGGGAGATGCTCCCGACCACGCCATGGCCGCGACTCTCGCGCTTCCGCGAGCACACGATCGAGCTGCCAGTGGCGGAGGTCGATGTGAGCCTGCGGAACGACACCGGGCTGCGCGATGCTTTGGCGCGCGCCCTGGATTTCGGCAAGGGGCTGGTACACGTGCTGGCGCACGGGCAGCAACGGGTCACGGTGTTCTCGACCCGCCGGGCATGCCCTGCGTGCGGCCGCAGTTTCGCCGAGCTCGACCCGCGGCTGTTCTCGTTCAACTCGCGCCACGGGTGGTGCGAGAGCTGCTACGGGACGGGTGTCGACATGCCCGGATTCGACGAGCAGCAAAGTGGCGAGGAGCTGTGGTGGAACGAATGGTACGCGCACGCGCCAGAAGCCTGCGGCAGCTGCGCGGGAGCGCGTCTCAACCCCGTCGCGCTCAGCGTGCGCTTCCGCGAACGGACGATCGCGGCGCTCGCCGGCGATTCCGTCGCGCAGAGTGCGCAATTCTTCGCGCGGCTGCGTCTCGGTCCGCGCGAACGGCAGATCGCCCGCGATCTGCTGGCGGAGATCCGCGCGCGGCTGGAGTTCCTCGAGCGCGTCGGCCTCGGCTACCTGCAGCTCGATCGCGCGGCGCCGACGCTCTCGGGAGGCGAGGCGCAGCGCATCCGCCTCGCTGCGCAGCTCGGCTCGAACCTTCAGGGGGTGTGCTACGTACTGGATGAGCCCACCATCGGCTTGCATCCCCGCGACAACGCCATTCTGCTCGAGTCACTGCGCGCGCTTACCGCGCAGCGCAACACCCTCGTCGTGGTGGAGCATGACGAGGAGACCATCCGCCGCGCCGATCACGTGCTGGATCTCGGTCCCGGCGCGGGCGTGCGCGGCGGCGAGCTCGTCGCCGCCGGGTCGGTCAATGAGCTCACGGCAAATCCACGCTCGGCTACCGGGCGGTTCCTGCGCGAGCCGCTGCTGCATCCGCCCCGGCCGCATCGCGAAGTGAACGCCGCCACGCCGCGCCTCACCCTCGGCGGCATCAGGCTGCACAACATCAGAGGCCGCGATGTGCAGATCCCGCTCGGCCGGCTGGTGGTCATCACGGGCGTCTCCGGCTCGGGCAAATCCACGCTGGCGCGCGATGTGCTGTACACCAATCTGCGGCGCCGTCTCGCCAGCAATCTTCCTGCCGGCGGCAGGCGCAGGAGCCGCGGCAACGGCGCATTGATCGGCTGCGAACATTTTGCCGGACTCGAGCAGCTCGATCGTGTGCTCGAGGTCGATCAGACCCCGATCGGCAAGACACCGCGTTCCTGTCCTGCGACCTACATCGGCTTCTGGGACGAGATCCGCCGTATCTACGCCGGCACCACCGAGGCACGCATGCGCGGCTATAGCGCCAGCCGCTTCTCCTTCAATACCTCTGGTGGCCGCTGCGAGGCGTGCGAAGGCCAGGGGGTACGCACGATAGAGATGAACTTCCTGCCGGACGTGAAGGTGCTGTGCGATGTGTGTGCCGGGCGACGCTTCAATCCCGAGACGCTCGCGGTGCGCTGGCGCGAGGCCAGCATCGGGGATGTGCTCGCAATGGACATCGATGACGCAGCGGGCTTCTTCGCCGCCCACGCACGCGTGCATCACGCGCTCAGGCTCCTGCAGGATGTGGGCCTCGGCTATCTGACGCTCGGCCAGCCGAGCCCCACCCTCTCCGGCGGCGAGGCGCAGCGCATCAAGCTCGTGGCGGAGCTCGCCAAGGTGCGCGATGAGGTGGTGCGCGGTCAGCGCGCACGGCACACGCTCTACGTGCTCGATGAGCCGACCGTCGGCCTGCACATGGCTGACGTCGAGAAGCTGATCGCAGTGCTGCATCGCCTCGTCGCCGCGGGCAACACCGCCGTCGTGGTCGAGCACAACCTCGATGTCATGGCCGAAGCGGACTGGATCCTCGACATGGGGCCGGAGGCAGGGGATGCGGGGGGGCGCATCGTGGCGCAGGGCTCACCCGCACAGATCGCCCGCCGGCGGCGCCATTCACATACCGGACGGGTGCTCGATGAGTTTCTGCGCCAGCGCACCCGCCGCGGAGAGCCGCCGGCGCAGGCGCGGCGCGCCTGAGGGACCTGGCGTGAGAGGTACGAGGCAAGCGCTCCCGGAGTAACCTTCGCGCATGGCCCATGACCTCGTCTGCTGGAAGTGCGGTATCTCGCTCGCGGCGCTCACCCTGCCATTGCGGCGTCTCGATGAGTGCCCGCAATGTCGGGCCGAGCTGCACGTGTGCCGCATGTGCGTCGACTACGATACCCGCGTCGCCAAGCATTGCCGCGAGCCCACCGCGGAGGAAGTGAGCGACAAGACACGCGCCAACTTCTGCGATCACTTCAAGCCGCGGCCGCAGGCCTACACGCCCCCCAACACCGCCGAGGTCGACCGCGCGCGCACCGAGCTCGAAAAACTCTTCGGGAAACGCTGAAGCACGTGCGGAAAATCGCCGCGGACGCCGGCACTGCCGGCTCTCGAGCGGCGGCGGCTACGACTTCTTCATCCGCTCGCTCAGGCGCTCGAGGAGCTTCGAGAACGGGGAGTTCTTCTGCACCTCGACGCGCAAGTGCCGCACCCCGGAGTCGTTGATGGTTTCACCGCGGCCAGTGTCCATGCTCAGCTGGCTCGCACCGAGGATTTCCAGCGTCTCTTCCAGTGTCTGCGGGCCACGGCTGTCGCGCGCGGCGACCCTGGAGGTGCGCACGCGCGCTCTTGGTGGCGGCGGCGGTGCGGCGGGCTGTATCACGGTGCGGCCCACCGCCACTTTCGGTGTTGGTTTCGCGGCTCCCGCGGCTGCGGCGCGCGGCGGCCCGGCGGGCTTCCCTGCCGGCGTCGGTATCTTCGGAGCCTCGTCCATGTCGATCAGCTTGAACTCATCCATCGGATCGGAACGCGCCGGCGCCGGCGCGGCCAGCGACGCGGCTGCGTCCTGGTCGGTCGCACGGGACTTCTCCTGCGGGCTTACCGGAACGACGGCGACTGAGGAGAATTCGGAACGTACGTAGTACGCGACCTGCTTCGCCGAGATCGCATCGCTGAAGAAACCGAGTCGCAGCCCATACCACCTGCGGCCGTCTCGACTGCCCTCGACCGTGTACAGAGTATAGGCACTGAAGATTGCGAGCGGTGGCACCTTATCGAGCTCGACCGGTTGCACGGACCACTGCAGCTGCACGGCAAAGGCGACCGAGCTATTGCTGACGATCGCCTCCTTGAGCGCCAGGCGCGTACCGGTGTCATCGGGTTTCAGCAGCGGAATGCCGCTGTCATCGACCTCTGCCGGTCCCGCCTCGCCGGCGTCGGAGCGGCGGGTCTCGAGCATTTTCAGCACCTGCGTGTCACTCAGCGGAGGACTCGCCGGTGCGGACTCCCGGGGCGGCGGCGGCGGTGACGGCGCGCGCATCAGCCGGGTCTCGCCCGTCGCGCTCGCATCACCGAGTGCCTTCAGTACCTCGCGCACGTTCGAGTCCTCGAACACCGGCTTGACGCCGGTCCTTGCCGGCTTCGGCTCGGATCGTGCGGCTGCAGGCGCGGCCATTGCGGCAGGGGCTGCCACGCGGGTCGCCGCAGCGGCGGAGCCTCGCTGAACTGCGGGCGCGCGCGGCCCGGGCGTCGTGGCAATCGTGCGCGGTGAACCCGTGAGCGTCTTGCCGGCAATACCCGCGGCAGCCGGCTGCATGGGCGCCGATCCGCGAGCCGGTGAGACCCGCGGCGCGGGAGCCGGCGGCTGCGACGCGACAGCCGGCCGGGCAGCCGGGCGAGCTATCGGCGGTGAAGCGCCAGGTGGGGCAGTGCGCGCAGCCGGCGGAGCGGCATGCACGACCGGGACCCGGGTCGGCGCCGGCGGCGTGACGAGCGGCCGCTGTGCGGCCCGCGGGGCCGCTGAGGCTACCGGTACGTGTGCGGAGACCTGAGGGGCCTGCGGCTGCGGACCCGCCGCATGCTGGGCCTGCGCGGCCGCAGCGGCCGCCGCGCGCTCACGCAGCTTGCGCCCCGGCGTCTCGCCTGCCCAGGCACCGGGATAGATCTCGCGCACCACTCCCAGCCACTCCTCGGCCTCGGCGAGCGTCGCGAAGTAACCCATATGGAGACGAAAGCGCTCCCGCCCTTCTTCGAAGCGGCGGCTGACGAAAAAATGAAAGCGACGCAGCTCGGGCAGATCGGTCTGCGCAAGCGCCATCGGCGTCGTCGACGAGCATAGATTGAGCACAAACGGCCCTGCGCTCAGCGCAGGCGCCGCGTGACCCCCGGCTTCCGCGCCCGCGCCGGAAGCGAAGTTGGCTGTTGCTGTCATAGACTTCCCCGGACCAGAACACTCGATGCCGCGGCCGTAGGGGACGTACGCGGATTCTTCGACGGGGACCGGAGCGCTGTCTTCGCGCGATGACGCGCGAGCCTTGGCAGCCCCGCCGTCATAGGAATCCCATCCTTTAGACCGGTGGCTTTGCGTCCCCGCCTTTCGACGGGTTTGCCTTTGTCACTGAAGCTCAAGTGTCAAATCGTCGCGCATCGCAGTCAAGAGCGAATTGTGTGCCGCGCCTCTCAAGTGGTGTCACGTATCGGCGACACTGCCGGGTGACGCCGCTTATGTTCAGCGTACCGGCGCTCCCGCCGCATCCCAGAAGCGTCCCGCGCCTGCGAGATGCCGCGCATAAAAGCCGCCAGCGAGATCGCCGTACGCGACCGCGACTCCGGCACGCGGCGCATGAATGAAGCGGCCCCCTCCCGCATAGATGCCCACGTGATCGACGCCGCGTTTGCGAATGCGAAAGAACACCAGGTCCCCGGGCGCAAGCTGCACGATCGGCACCGGGTGCGCGGCCCGCTGCTGCTCGGCCGCGGTACGCGGAATGGAAAGTCCCGCGCGCTCGTGGACGTAGCGCGCAAGCCCGCTGCAGTCGAAGCCGGCAGCATCTGCACCGCCGAACTGGTAAGGCGTGCCGATGAGCGAGGCTGCGAGCGCGGCGATCGCATCGCCCGGGGTGGAGCGCGGCGGCTCACGCGGCGCGCTGACACATCCGGGAAGTGCGATGAGGGTTGCGAGCACGGCCCCGGCGAGAACGGGCGCGGCTCGCATCAGGGGAGTGAGGCTAACGCGCCCTGGCGGGCGCTTTCGACTGGGTGAGCGGGCGGGTGCGTGGCGCGGTAAGACGTGCGAGGGCCTGGATCCCCTCATACGTGTAGCGCTGCACGCCGCGGCGACCCGAGCGTGTCGCCCCGAGCATGGCCGCTGCCACGGTGCGCGCGCCGATGGCGCGGTAGGGGAGGTATTTGCCGCGCAACAGCGGCGCAATGAGTGGCATCAGCGCGCTCGCTACGAGCTCGAGCGGGCGCATCTCGGCGCGCCAGGCGAGCAACATCGAGGGCTGCAGGATGTCGAGCGACTCGAAGCCGACGCCTTCCAGCTCCTCTTCCATGTCCCCCTTCGTGCGCAGATAGAAGTTGCGCGCCCTGGGATCGGCGCCGACGCTCGACATCACCACGAATCGGCGCGCATTCGCCGCCTTCGCCGCCCGGGCAAAGGTGAGCACGGCGTCGACATCCACTGCGCGGAACCGTGGCTGCGAGCCCGCCTTGCGCTGCGTGGTGCCGAGACAGCACAAGGCGACATCGGCCACCGAGCCTTTGAGCTGGGACTCGAGCCGCTCGAACTGCACGATGCGATTGGCGAGGCGCGGATGCTCGCGGCCGAGTGGGCGGCGCGTCACGGCGATCACGCGGCTGATATCGGGCGCTGCCAGGAGTCCATCGAGCGCGAGGCCCCCGGTGAGACCGCTCGCTCCGGCCAGCAGTGCAACGCTGCCATCCCCATCCGCCATCGTCCACCGCCACCCTGAGGGATGTCGTTTGCACGCAGCTTAGAAGCGAGCGTTGCATGGGGCAAGAGCGGGCGAGCGGCTCGCGGCCGAGGTGGCCTCTTATGCTCTCAGCGCTGCACAGCGGGCCACAGCGCGCGTTCGCTGAAGTAACGCGTGAGCGTGAGGGGGTCCGCGGCGCGATCGGCGAGCGCCACATAGGTGTCGGGGCGCAGCAGGTAGAGCGCGTCGCGCTCGAGCCCCGCGGCGGCATGCGCCGGGCTCCAGGAGAAGGATTGCAGCGGCAAAGCATGTTGCGCACATGTTTCCCGCAGCCCTGCGGTGCAGCGCCCATAAACGTGCGCCTGCCAGTTGACCGCGGCGAGCGAGGCGTAATTGTCGTCCGCAGTGCGCCCAACCCAGGGCAGGCGGTCACCGCCATGCACCTCGCCCGCGGCACCGGTGCTGAGTGATGAGCCGCGGTAGTGGATCATAATCTGCGACACGGTCCGGAACAGGTATTCGCGCAGCGACTCGAGCGAGAGAGCCCGCGCGAGCACCACCGGCGCGAGGCGCGTGCGCAGGAGATCCGCGACTCTGCCCTGCGCCGTCACGAAGGTGAATACCCGATCGGTTGTCGCGACCAGTCGTTGCGCGAAGCCGATGCGCTCGGCTTCGTAACTGTCGAGCAGCGACTCCTGTGCGCGACCCCGGAGCACCGCCGCGAGCTTCCAGGCGAGATTGATGGCATCGCCGATACCGGTGTTCATACCCTGTCCGCCGACCGGGCTGTGGATGTGCGCGGCATCACCGAGCAGAAAAGCCCGGCCGCGTCTGAACTGACCGGTAACGCGATGATGCACGTGGTACGTGGAGAACCAGTTCACCTTGCGGATCTCGAGCCCCAGGTGCCGGATGGCACGCTGGCCGACGTCCTCGAATCGAAGCGTCGCGGCACTCTCCGCCCGCTCATCCTGCACGGTGCCGATCAGCCGGGCGCGGCCCGTGCCGGCGAGCGGGAACACACCGAGAAAGTCCGCCTCATCCAGATCGATGTGCAGCTCGCCATCGACTGGCGCACCGGCGCCTTCGATGTCGGCGACGTAGAAAACGTGCCGGTACGTCCCTCCGGCAAAGCCCGTGGCGAGCGCCTCACGCACCGTGGAACGCGCGCCATCGCAGCCGGCGAGGTAACGGGCTTCGCACAGCTCCTCCCTCCCCTCGGCCGTGCGCAGTTGCGCCCGCACGCCTTCGCCGTGCTCCGCGAAAGCAGTGAGCTCGGTGCGCCGCTCAACGTTCACGCCGAAACGCTGCAGCCGTTCGATGAGCAGCCGCTCATGCTCGTCCTGCGGGTAGATCTCGAGGAATGGATAAGGAGTCAGCTCTTCGCCGACGCTGCCGAAGGCGACGCGCGCGGCTCGCTGTCCACGCGACCATAGATTGACCGCAGGCACCTGGTGTCCGTGCTCGATCACCTCGTCGGTGAGATCGAGCTGTCGGTAAAGCTCGAGAGTGCGCGCCTGCACCGCGAGTGCGCGCGAGGTGGTGCCGGGCTCCGCGCAGCGATCGACGATGCGGACTCCGACCCCCTGCCGGCTGAGCCACAGCGCCAGTGCGAGTCCGGTGGGGCCGGCGCCAACGATGAGGACCTCGGTCCGTTCCAAGCGGTGTGATCCGCCGCCGCGGCTCAGATGGGTTCTGAGCAGATCACGTTGACGGTGAGGAATTCCTCTCCGGGGCTGACCGTGACGTCGCGACGCACCTCACGGTACCCATCGCGTGTACCGATCACGGTGTAGCGGCCCGGCCTGAGCTCGATATCGCGCCGGGCAAAGCTGCCGAAGGTTCCGACGCTCGAGATCGTCACCTGCGTGTGGTTGTCCGACACCAGGGAAAGTCGCACTGGCTTATCCAGCGCCGGCAACAGGGCTGTAAGCCGCGCGATCTGCGTGCGCAGCACGGGTCCCGAGACCGGCTGCTGCTGCGCAGTCTGCAGCAGCACCGCTGCGTCATCGCGTAGCCGTGGATTCGTCAACCGGTCCGGATGATCGATGAGCGCCTGCAATGAGTCACCGAGCTGCAGGCGCGCCCCGGCACGCGCGCGGCCCTCCTGCGCCCATGCCTGCGAGCCATCCTGTCGCAGCACCGCATCGTAAGCATCGAGCGCGTCCTGCCAGCGCTCTTCGTCCTCGAGATCTTCGGCCTCCGCGCGGCGTACCGCGAAGGCGCGGCCGGCGCGCGCAGCATCGACTCGCCGCAGACCATCCAGCGCCTCGGGCCCATCGGGGCGGAGCGCCCGGGCCTTCTCGAAAGAACGGCGTGCCTTGTCGAGTTGCCCAGCTCCGAGAGCCGCGAATCCCTCGCCCGCCGCTTTTGCGTAGGCATCATCCCCGAAGGCGGTCGGAGCCGGAGTGTTGCCCACTGCTCCCGCAGCGCCCGCCGCTCCCGTGGCGGCGGCCGGGCCGGGAGCGGCAGGAGCGCGCGGAGCCGTTGCGCTGGCCGTGCTCGGGGTCTGCGCCGAGGACGGGTTTGCTGCGGCTGCGGCAGATGCGGCCCGCTCGATCGAGTCCAACACGCTCGATGCGTCGGCGAGACGCTGCTGCGCCAGCGTGAGGCTGCCCGCGTCGCGCGCCCCTACGGATTCCGCTGCCAGCGTACGCGCTTTGGCGAGATCCGCCGCGGCCCAGGAGGCGGCACCGCGCGCCTCGAGCAGGGCGAACCGTTGGTCGAAGTCTGCTCGACCAGCGGCGAGCTGCGCCGCGGTCGCGCCGGCACCCGTGGAAGCCGAAGGTGCCGCACTCCCGGGCGCGAGCGCTGCAAGCGAGGCGATATCGAAGTAGCGCGGCACGAGGAACAGGGCCGCGGCCCCGAGTGCGAGCACTCCGATGAGCCACATCGCGAGCCGCGACCCGCCCCGCATCGGCTCCAGGCGGGTGAGCTCCGGACGCGGTGCCTGCCGCAGCTCGTCCCAAAGCGGCGGCCGCTCCACTTCCCGGGTCGGGGCGGACGGAAATCGGAGCAGCATTTCTCCATCGGGCCGCGCAGCGGAGAGTGAGGCGTCGGGCAGTAGAGCCTCGCCGCGAGGCTGAGCGATGTCTTGCGGGATAGACGCACCGCCCGAGGCAGACGCACTCGCCGGGGTGGGGGCACTCGGCGGGGTAGGCACACTCGCCGGGGTGGGAGCACTCATCGGGGCAGGCGCCGGCGCCGGGACCGCCGGCCTCGCTGGGACCGGCGCGCTCGCCGGTGCGGCACGTGTCACTGGTGCCGGCGCCGCTCCAGCTCTGGTGACAGGCGCACTTTGCCTGCGGAGGGATTCAGGCACTACCGGGCGCGGAACAGCGGAGGGGGCAGAGGGTGGCAGCGGCGGTGGCGGCCGCGGCAGCTCATCGAGCTGTCTCGTGAAATTCTCCTCCAGCTGCCTCGTGAGATTGGAGGTGTCCTCCGAGAGATCCTCGTCCTCAAAGTCGAAAGTCAGTGTGTCGTTGAGCGCGGCTTCGAGGTCATCGATCACCTCGCGCATCGAGCCCGGCCGTTCCCGTGGATCCTTCGCCAGCATGCGCGCGATCAATGCATCGAGCTGTGGGGGGATCTGCTCGGCCGGGATAAGCGGCGGCACCGGTTCCTGCTGCACGCGCCGGGCATCGAAATGAGGATAGTGCGGAGGCCGGCGCGACAGCAGTTCGTAGGCGAGCGCTCCAAGACCGTAGATATCGTCCCCGGCTGAGGGAGGCTCGCCGCGCAACTGCTCCGGGCTCGCGGTGAAAGGCGAGAGTCCGCGGATCATCGAGTCGGTGCCCGGGTCCAGCGCCAGTCCCGAGATGCCGAAATCGGCGAGCTTCACACCCCCGCGCGCATCGAACAACACGTTACCCGGCTTGAGATCCCGGTGAATGACGCCGCGCTCGTGGGCGTGCTCGAGGGCCTGTGCGACCTCGATGAGGACCGGAACGATCGAAAGGTAGCTGGCGCCGCGAAGCCGGCGCAGGTCTCCGCCCGTCGCAAGGTCCATCGGCAGCAGGAAGGCGCCATCCTCGCGTTCCGGCTCGTACACCTTGAGGATGAAAGGGTGATCCAGGCGGCTGGCACTATCGTACTCGTGCCTCAGCGCGTCCCAGGCCGCGCCGGCACGCCCACCGGGCGGGCGCAGGATCTTCAGTGCGATGTCTTCACCACGCTGCGGATCGAACGCGCGCCAGACCTCCCCCTGCCCGCCCACGCCCAGTCTTTCCTGCAGCACGTAGCGCGCTTTGAGGAGCGGGGCCGGATTCACCGTTGCCGTATCGTTCATGACCCCAGACCAATGCCGTGTCGGCGTTCAACGGCACCCAATGTTCCAGCGCACAACCCTTGCAGTAGCTATCTCCGTAAGCCGCCAGCCGAAAGAGCATTGTAATAGAGGGGCGCCTGAACGCGCGCTTACCTGTCACGCTGAGCTTACGCTACAGCCCGAGGTTCAGCTGAGCTTGCGAGGGCCCGGGCGGACGAAACAGCGTGGTATCGAGAGGCGGGCGGGGAGCGGAGTTGAGATTCAGGCGACGGCAGGCGAGCCGGAAGCGGTTGCTGAGCAGCTGAGCGTAAGGCCCGGTGCCGCGCATACGGGTGCCGAAGCTCGAATCGTAGTCGCGGCCCCCCCGCATATCCCGGACGAGGGACATGACGTGGGCTGCACGGTCGGGGTAGTGCTCCGTGAGCCACTCACGGAAAAGGTCCTTGATCTCGTACGGCAGACGCAGCAGCACGTAGCCGGCCCAGCGCGCGCCCGCCTGCGCGGCTGCCTCGAGGATCGCTTCGAGCTCGGCATCGTTCAACGCCGGAATCATGGGGGCAGCCATGACGCTCGCGGGCACTCCCGCAGCGCTCAGCGCAGCGAGCGTGCGCAGGCGTGCCTGGGGAGACGCCGCGCGAGGCTCCATGAGGCGCTTTAGCTGCGCATCGAGTGTGGTGATGCTCACCGCCACGCCGGCCAGCCCGTCGCGCGCCATTTCGGTGATGAGGTCGAGATCGCGGAGCACGAGCGCGTGCTTGGTGATGATCGAGACCGGATGTCGGGTGCGCGCGAGCACCTCGAGAATCGACCGTGTGACTCGCATGCGCTTTTCTACCGGCTGGTAGGGGTCGGTATTGGCACCGAGCGTGATGGATCTGCACACGTAGCCCGGCCGTGCGAGTTGCTCCTCCAACACCTGCGCCGCGTCGGCCTTGTAGAAGAGCCGCGTCTCGAAATCCCGCCCCGGAGAAAGTCCCATGTAGGCGTGGCTCGGGCGGGCGTAGCAGTACACACATCCTGACTCACATCCGCGGTAAGGATTGATCGACTGTTCGAAGGGAATGTCGGGCGAGTCGTTGGTGCTGATCACCGCCCGCGCGCGATCCGGCTCGAGTGTCGTCTGGATACTGTCCGGGACCTCGTCCTGATACCAGCCGTCGTCGACCTCATCGAGCTGCCGCTTATCGAACCGCCCGGGTGGATTCGACAAGGCTCCCCTGCCGGTCACGGACTGCCGGCCGATGATGCTACGGCGCATGCGCGTTACTGTACGTACATACAGCTCTTGAGTCCATATACTTTAAATACAATGAGTTAGTCGATACAGGGCCCCACGCGGACGGTCTCCATGCGCGGCGGCCGATGGCTCCGCAGTCTTACTTCACCAGCCGCAACGAGAAGGGATAGCGGTACGGGTGCCCTTCGCTCGCCTTGATCGCCGCGATGAGCGTCATGACGAGCCAGGCGATGAAGAGCGCGGTGCCGAGCAGAAAGCCGATGAACACCAGCATGAGCAGGATGCAGGCGAGCGCGGCGAGGAGCACGGAGATGTTGAAGTTGAGTGCTTCTTTCGCATGCGCGGCGACGAACTCGGAATCGTCGCGCCGCGCGAGCCACACCAGCAGCGGACCGAGGACGGTACCGAAGAGCGGCAGGACGAGCCCGGCGAGCGCGGACAGGTGCGCAAGCATCCCCCAGGTACGCTCGTGCTCCGAGGGAGCAGCCCCCGGGGTGGCGGGCGAATTCGGGCCGTCCATAAGACGACCCAAGAGTACCACTCCGCCCAAGCTCGCGCGTCGGCTCGTTCCCTCAGAGCGTCACCCTGATGCCGGCGTAGGCGCCGAGACCGGGCTGCTGGAATCCGACCGGGTTCTGGTACTGCCGATCGAGAAGATTATTGATGCGTCCGAAGAGCGCGACGTGCCGGTTGAGCTCGTATTCGGTGGCGAAATTGACGGTCACGTAGCCCGGAGCATCCAGGCGCGGAATGGAGAAATCGCGATTGCCATCGACCCAGGAGCCGACCGCGAGCACATCGACACTCAGCTGCCATGCGCTGGTCGCCTGCCACTGCGCAAGCAGACTTCCCTTGTGCTTTGGCCGCCGTAGCAGCTCCTGCTGCAGCACCTCGTCGGTGGCCTCGGTGTAGGTGTAATCGAGGCGCACGGTCAGCTCCTTTCCACGCTGCCAGACGATGAAGCTCTCGATGCCGTCAGTGGTCGCGCGCCCGATGTTGCCGTAGGTCGTGCCGCCGGGCACCGAGGAGTCCGGAACCGCTGCAATCAGATCGTTGATGCGGTTGTAGTAGTAGGTCACTCCGAAACGGACGACACCATGAACGAGGCCCTGCTCGAAGCCTGCGTCCCACCCGGTGCTGGTCTCGGGCTTGAGGTCCGGGTTTGCGAAGAACAGAAAAGCCGGGAAGCTCTGATAGAGCTCACTTAGCGTCGGTGCCTTGAAACCGCTGCCGACGGAGGCTTTGAGCTTCGTGTCGCTCTGCGCGCTGATCCACGCCGGTGCGAAACGCCAGGTCGCCTTGCCGCCGAAGCGGCTGTTGTCGTCGTAGCGCACGTTGAGCGCGGAGAACCAATGCGAGCCGACCTGCGATTGCAGCTCGGCGTAGCCGCTGCCGATGTGCACGCTCGCGCCGATCGGCTGCTCGATCTCGTCACGCTCGTATTCCGCACCCGCGACGAGGGTCTCGCTCCGCGCGAGCCGGAAGTTGCCCTGCCAGTCCGCCTTGCGCCGTTCACCCGTATTCAGCACCGCGGTGGTCTGCGGATCCACGGTCGAGGTGCGCAGGTGCGAGTAAGCGAGCCCGAGCGTCTGGTCGAGCAATCCGTCGAAGCAAACCGCGTGTGCGGTGAGGCGGGTGAAGTATTCGTCGGTCGCCGCGGTGGTCTGCTGGGCTGCCGGGACGCCGGTGTAGTCCGGCGGCAGATAATCCTCCCCGGTCGTGTGCAGGTGGATGTCGGTATAGCGCGCGACGAGCCCGAGGTC
Organism: Steroidobacteraceae bacterium; assembly: GCA_036498445.1. Lineage (GTDB taxonomy): Bacteria > Pseudomonadota > Gammaproteobacteria > Steroidobacterales > Steroidobacteraceae > 13-2-20CM-66-19. The sequence goes on along the minus strand of DASYFL010000133.1, from coordinate 46,485 downwards.
GAAGCTCGAGCTGATCTCGTAGCCGAGCTTGGTCGAGAGAGTCAGGTTGTCGTCGTAGTCGTCATTACGCGTCTCGTCCTGCGCCAGCAGGTCGAGGGGCGTCACCGGGGTCGCGCCGGCGTGGAAGTGCGTCGCATTGACGCTGTAGTGAAAGGCATCCTGCGAGCCGCTGAGCCGCGCCGCCTGATTGAAGGTCTCGAAGCTGCCGCCCTCGAGTCCGGCCTCGAGCTTCATCGGCCCCGAGCCCGACCGGGTGATGATGTTGATGATCCCACCGATGGCATCCGAGCCGTAGAGCCCGCTCTGCGGCCCGCGCAGCACCTCGATGCGCTCGATGTCAGGTGTCAGCAGCTGTCCGAAATCGAATGCCCCGGTGGAGTTGCTCGGGTCGCTGACGTCGATGCCATCGATCAGCACCTTGGTGTGATTGGAGTTGGTGCCGCGGATGAACACGGAGGTGACGCCGCCGGGTCCGCCGGTCTGCACCACGTTCAGACCCGGAACGTCCTTCAGTGCGTCGCTGATGGTGCGCAGCTGCCTGGCCTCGAGGTCCGCCGCAGTGATGACGGTGATGCTGCTCGCCACCTCGAGTGCGGGCGTAGGTGTGCGCGTTGCACTGACGATGACCTGCTCGGGCTCATCCCCGTCGGTCGCACTTGCCAGGCCGCAGACACCGGCCAGCAGTACGAACGCCATGAGAGCATGGAGGTAACGACGGTTCGGCGAGAGTGAGTACGGCGAGCCGCGTGGCGCGCGGCGCCCTCTGAGACCTGTTGACATGACTAGCTCCTGAAATGCACACACCCGTGCCCGCGGGGTCCTGGCATTTGCAGAGCAAACAGTGCGCGGTCGACGCGCAAGCGTGGACCGCCAACCGCATCTCCCGCCGCGACGCCCGTCGGTTAATGCCTGAGGCCGGTCTCCGGGCTTTCGAGCTGGAGCGTGGCTCCGGGTGGATCGCCTTCCCGCGCCGTCTGATGCACAAGCGCAGTGGCTCTGTGTGATCCGCCGAACTCGATTACCGTTGCGGGGGCAGCGCCGGCTTTGGATGTAATCCGCACCGGACTTCCCGTTTAACCGTTCCTGCAGCGCGCAGCCACAGCCTGCTGCCGCGCGCGTTGGAACGGACACCTCACGCCGCGCGAAGCCTGCCTGCGCTGCGTAGCTGCCGTCAAGAGCCGCACGGGCGTTCCGTCACCATGGCATGATCTGCGACGTGGGGCTGACCAAAAACGACACTGGCGCCGCGCAGCTGAACACGCTCGCGGAGTGGGCGGGATACCTGTGCGTGTCGCCGCTCGTGTTGTGCCTCGCAGGCGTCGGTCTGCTGCCCGTTTATGCATGGCAGGAACTCGCGCAGCGCGCCGCGCTCGCCTGGGGTGCGCTGCTGCTCGCCGCCGCTGCTGCGGTGCACTGGGGACTGGCGCTTGCGGGGCAGCTGCCGGCGCCGCGTGTGCGGCTCGCGGCCCTGCTGACAGCGGCGCTCGGCGGCGCCGCAGGAGTGGTGATAGGCGGACAGCGCGGACTCGCGCTCCTGGTCGTTGCCCACGGGGCATTCTGGCTGTATGAAAAAAACTCCCTGGCGAGCCTGCTCCCCGCCACGCATCTCGCGCTGCGCCGCCAGCTGACCTTTGCCACCTGCATGCTGCTCGCCCTCACCATGTTCGTCTCCGACACGGCCGGGCTTAGCTGAGCGAAGTCCGGGGCATGATGGAAGATTTCGTCTCCGCACCGTGGTTGCGCCGGCTCATCACTGCGACCCTGCTCGCCGGACTCGTGCTGCTCGGCTTCCGGGTGATGGAGCCCTTCATCGTGCCGGTGGTGTGGGCAGCCATCCTGACTTTCGTGACCTGGTCCACGTATCTGCGGGTGCTGAGAGCCTGCGGTGGCCGTCGCATGCTCGCCTCGCTTCTCATGACCATCGCGGTATCGCTCGCGGTGATCGCGCCGATCGCCTGGCTGGCCCTGGTGCTGCGCATCGAGCTGGTGCGCGTGTGGCACGACGCGCAGGCGTTGGTTGCCGGCGGGGTGCAGCTCCCGCCCGCCGTGCTGAGGCTACCGTACCTTGGCGATCAGCTGCGCGAGCTCGCCGCCCGGGCTGCGCAGGATCCCCACGCCCTCGGCCTGGAGTTGCGCCGCGTTACCGATCACTCCTTCGACCATATCGCGCGGCTCGTCGGTAGCATCGGCCGCGAGGCGGTGAAAATGGCATTCACCGCGGTCAGCCTGTTCTTCGTGTACCGCGACGGGGAGCGTCTCGCAGCACAGCTGGCACAGGCGCTCGAGCACGTGCTCGGGACGCGCGTGCACAACTATCTGCGCGCCATCGAGCAGACGGTGAAGGCGGTGGTGTATGGGCTGGTGTTGACCGCGCTGGTGCAGGGTCTACTCGTGGGTGTCGGCTACTGGATCGCAGGCGCGGGGGCACCGGTCTTCCTCGCGGCGCTCACCACCGTGTGCGGCCTGATTCCGTTCGCGGCGCCGGCCGTGTGGATCGGCGTGTGTGTGTGGTTGTTCGTCAAGGGCAGCACGGCCGCGGCCGTCGGGCTCGCGATCTGGGGCGCCATCGTCCTCGGCTGGACCGACCACATCGTGCGGCCTTTTCTCATCAGCCGCGAAGCGGCGATCCCGTTCATCCTCGTGTTGTTCGGCGTGCTCGGGGGACTCGCGAGTTTCGGGCTCGTGGGCCTGTTCATCGGACCGGTGATCCTCGCGGTGCTGCTCGCCGTGTGGCGCGAGTGGCTGTTCGAGAGCCGCCAGCCCGCAGCTCTGTAGCAGCAGCGGTCGCAGCGGCGGCCGCCTCGCGGGCTACCCTCGGCGGTGAGCAGGATCTGCCGCGTGCTTCAGGGACCGAGAAACATGCGATAGGCCGGGTTCGCGGTCTCCTCGACATAGCCATAGTGCAGCTCGTTCAGATGCTGCACGAAATCCGCCCGCTCGGCGGGCGGCACCTGGATGCCGGCGAGCACACGGCCATAGTCCGAGCCGTGGTTGCGATAATGGAACAGGCTGATGTTCCAGCGCGAGCCGATGGCCTGCAGAAATTTCACCAACGCCCCGGGACGCTCGGGGAACTCGAAGCGGTACAGCAGCTCGTTCGCGATACCGCGTGCGTGCCCACCGACCATGTAGCGTACGTGCAGCTTGGCCATCTCATCGCCGCTCATGTCGGTGACCGTGAAGCCGGCGGCGCGCAGTTCGCCGAGCACGGTCTCCTTCTCTGCGCTGCCGCCCGCGAGCGCGAACCCGGCAAAAACCTGGGCGCTCTCGGCGCCGCCGTAGCGGTAATTGAACTCGGTGACGTTGCGCCGCCCGAGCGCTGCGCAGAAATGCAGGAAGCTCCCCGGCCGCTCGGGAATCACCGCGGCGAGCAGCGCCTCGCGCTCGCCGCCGAGATCGGCCCGCTCCGCCACGTGTCGCAAACGATCGAAGTTCATGTTGGCGCCGCTCGCGATCGCCACGACACGCTTATCGCGCCAGCGCTCCCGCGTGAGATACCTCTTCAAGCCTGCAACGGCCAGCGCGCCCGCGGGTTCCACGATGGAGCGGGTGTCTTCGAACACATCCTGGATGGCCGCGCAGATCTCGTCGGTCGAGACCAGCACGATCTCATCGACCTGCCCGCGGCACAGCGCGAAGGTCTCCTCGCCCACGCGCCGTACCGCGACGCCGTCGGCAAAGATGCCGACGCGCTCGAGCGTGACGCGCCCCCCGGCCTTGAGCGAGTCGTGCATGCCGGCGGCGTCCTGCGGCTCGACACCGATCACCTTCACCGCGGGGTACAGGTACTTCACGTACACCACGATGCCCGCGAGGAGTCCGCCGCCACCGACCGGTACGAAGATGGCATCGAGCTCACCGCCGCTCTGACGCAGGATCTCCACCGCGATGCTGCCCTGGCCCGCGATGACATCCGGATCATCGAAGGGATGCACGAATACCAGGTTGCGCTCGCGGGCGAGCTGCAGCGAGCGCTCGTGCGCGCTGTCGTAGTCATCCCCGTGCAGCACCAGCTCGGCACCGAGATCGAGCACCGCCTGAACCTTGATGTGCGGTGTGGTCTGCGGCATCACCACCACCGCGTTGATGCCCCGGCGCCGCGCCGCGAGCGCCACTCCCTGGGCGTGATTGCCCGCAGAAGCACACACCACTCCACGCTGGGCTGCGACCGCCGAGAGGTGCGCGATGCGGTTGTAGGCACCGCGCAGCTTGAAGGAGAACACCGGCTGCAGGTCCTCGCGCTTGAGCAGCACCTGGTTGCCGAGCCGCGCTGACAGCCGCCGCGCTTCCTCGAGCGGCGACTCGATGGCCACATCGTAGACGCGCGCCTTGAGGATTCTCTCGATGTAGGGACTCGCCACGGAGTGTCTTGGCAGGTGGTGGCGGCGCCGCTCAGTGCTTGTCGGCCGGCTTACGCATCGCGAAGCGGTAGTGCACGCGACCGATGGCGATCTGGTCACCATCGCGCAGAGTCTGACGAGTGATGCGCCGGCCATTGACCTGTACGCCGTTGGTACTGTTCAGGTCCTCGATCACGGTGTTGACCGGCCCGACCAGGATCACCGCGTGGTGGCGGCTGATGAACTTCGCTTCGAGCTGCAGGTCGTTGTCGGGAGTGCGCCCGATGCTGGTCTTGCGGCCGAGCACGTGGACGACTTCGCGCCCGTCCTCGCTGTGGATCAACAGCCTGGTCGCGCCATCGGGCGGCTCGGCGGCGAGGCCCTCCTCGCGGGCAGGGTCCTTGGCATCGCTGAGCGCCAGGTTGGTGTCGGTCGCGGCCTGGCGCGTCTCACCGGCGGTCTCACGCCACTGCTGGTTCGATCGCTCGAGCTCGGCGATACGGCTGCTGCGGCCGCGCGCATCGGCTTCCAGGCGATGCAGCGCCTCCTCGGCGACCTGCAGGTCGCTCTCGAGCTCGCGTATGCGCGCGAGGTGCGTGGCGCTTTCCACCTGCAGCGCCCGCACGCTTTCCCCGCGCGTGCTGGCCTGCTGCTCCAGCTCGCGCACGCGCGACTCCGCGGCCGCGATGCTCGCGAGCTGGCTAGCGCGCTCCTGCTGTGCCGCGCGCAGCACGCCGCCCCAATCCTCCATCTCGCCACGCACCGCGGCCAGCTCGGTTTCCAGCTGTTGCGCCCGTTGCCGCTCGACATCGAGCGAGCTTTCGAGCTGTGTGGCGCGCTCGCGCCGTTGCGCGAGCTCGGCCTGTTGCGAGCTCGCCTGCGAAGCGGCGCGCTGCGCGCTGCGGCGCGCCTCCTCCCGCTCGGCTTCGAGTGTCGCCACTGCGCTGCGCAGCTGTTGCAACTCGCTCTGCTGCTGCGTGTCCGTGTGCTCGCGCTGCGCGGCGTGCGCCTCGAGCTCCTGCAGCCGCTCGGCGCGCGCGTTGGTCTCCGCCTGCAGCCGCACGATGCTTGCCCGCAGCCCCTGCGCGTCCTCTCGTGCTGCGCGCAACTCCGTGTCGCGCTGCGTGAGCATCGTGGTGAGCGTGCTCGTGTGCTGCTCGAGCTGTGCGATGCGCCCGGTACGCTGCGCGAGCTCGCCCTCCTGCAGGCGCGCACGCTCATCCCGCCCGGCCAGCTCCTGGGTGAGGCGCGCGTGCTGCGCGGCGTGCGCTTCCGCTTCGCGGTGCAGATCCGTCACCAGCTCCTGCGCGAGCTCGCGGCGCCGCTCGAGAGTCTGCAGCGACTCGAGATAGCTCATGGCGCGGGCGCGCTCGGTGTGCAGATCCTCCATGACACCCGCGGCGTGCGCACGCCCCGCGGCGGCCTGTGCCTGCTGCTGCTCCAGCTCGCGCGTATGCCGCGCGCGCGTATCGCTCTCGACCTGCTCCAGGCGCTGCTGCAACTGCTGGGCGCGTGCGCCGGCAGCGCTCACCAGGGCGCGCGCCTGGGCCAACTCCTCCGCAGCGCTGGCGGCGCGCTTTTCCGCCGCAGCGAGCGTGCGCGCCCACTCCTCCTCACGCCCCGCCTGCTGCGCACCGGCCGACCGACGCTCGGCAAGCTCTGCGCTCAGCTTGGCGGCGTTTTGCTCGAGCTCGGCAATACGCTGCTCGAAGCTCGCGCTGCGCTGCCCGGCATGGGTCGCACGCTGCTCGGCATGGCTTGCGCGCTGCTCGGCATGGGTCGCACGCTGCTCGGCATGGGTCGCGCGCTGCTCGGCCGTGGCGGCCCGCTGCGCCGCCGCCGCCTGCGCCGCAAGCGCTTCATCACGCGCCTGCTCGAGCTGGAGCAGGCGCTTGGAATGGCTCGCGAGACGCTCCTGCGCCTCCTGCAACGCGGCGGTGCGCGCGCGCAGCTCGGCTGCCTGATCGAGCCGCTTTTCGACGCCCGCCGCTGCGGCACTCAGCGCAGTCCGTGCCGTGGGCGAGAGCGCCCAGTTGTCGGTCGTCGCCTGCTGCTGGTCTGCGGCCTCGCCCGCCAGAGCCTCGGTCGAGACGGTGGTGCTGGTGCTGGCGCCGGCGGTCGATGCGCCAGCCGGGTCCAGCACCGGCAGCTCGGCGGTACTGTCGGGATCGGGGTCACCACGTGCTGGCGCAGGGACCGGCGGCAGCGAACGTGACCTCATCTACTTTCCTGGTTTTCCATGCGCATCGGCCAAAAAGTGTAGCGCGGCGCGATTGGCGCGCCGAACCCGCCCCGGCGAATACTGTGAAAAATCTCCCGAAAATCTCCAGTCAGGCCCGCAGGAACTCACGTACCGCTTCAGCGATAGGCTGAGGCGTCTGCGCCAGCACCTCGAGCCCGCTCTGTTGCAGCTCAGTGAGGCGTGTGGCCGGCAGTACCTCGCGTACTCGCGCGGTGGCGTCCCACAGCTCATCCCGGGGGCGCAGCACCAGCAAGCGCTGGCTGAGACGCGCCAGTCGCTCGCGCAGCGGATACTGCGCAGCAGCTTCGAGTACCCAGCGCACCGCGTCGCCCGAGCGGGAGGCACTGTCCGCCGCCGAAGTCGCCTGTGCCTGGGAGCGAGCGGCCTGCCGCTCACCCTCCGTCAGGAGCGGCACCGATACGAATATTACGCGGGTCACCTGTGTGGGCCGAGTGAGGGCGAGCTCCGTCGCCGGCACTACACCGGCGCGCAGTCCCAACACCGCGACGTTTCGCAACCGCATGGTGTCGAGAAAGTCCCCGAGTGCCGCCGCATAGTCGCTCATCCCGGGACGCGCCGCGGGTCCGTCGGACTCCCCGAACCCCGGCAGGTCGGGCGCATATACGGAGCGGTCTTCACCGGCGAGCGGGAGCAAACGGGTGAACACCCGCCCCGACCCCGGGAGGTCATGCACACACAACAGCGGGGTTCCCTCTTCGAATCCACCGCCGGGTGGCATGGCATGGTGTACGTGTAACTGCCCATAACGGCATTCGAAATATCCGCGGCGCGCTCGCGCGGCGGGCGCGGGCAGCTGAGTCGGCGTTCCCCTCGGCATACGCAACATAGTGCCACGATCGGGGATCCTCTTGCGCCAGCGGTCGGGGCGCGTAAATTGAAGCCATGGCACACCCCTGGGCGCTGCTTGCGCTGCCCGTGCTGCTCGCCGGTTGCGGAGTGGCAGAGACGGGAGCGGCTGCCGGCACTGCAGCAGAGTCGGCAGCGCAGCAGGCTGCGCAGGCGCGGGCGGCGCAGGAGCAAGTACGGGACCAGATCGATGCCGCATACCGCGAGGCCGAGGAGCAGCGACGGGCGGCGGAAACCGACGGAAAGTAGCGGTGCGCAACCTTCAGGTGAAGATCAAGCGCCCGCCTTCGCGCCCGGCTGACCTCGAGCTCATCGAATCCGAGCGCCCCGCGCTTACCAACGGCTCGTTCCTGGCGCGCGCCCTGTGGCTTGCGCTCGATCCCTTCCGCTGCGCGCCCGATCTCGCCACACGCGGCTTACCGCGGCCCGGCGATGTGGTTCCCGCGCACGGCGTCGGGGAAGTCATCGAGTCGCGCCATGATGTGTTCGGTGTCGGAAGTCTCGTCGTGCTCGATTGCGGACTGCAGCAGCTGTGCGTCTCCGAAGGGCATCATGCGCGGCTGTTACATCCGGGCCAGACACCGCTCTCCACCGCGCTTGGAGTGCTCGGAGCGCCCGGCATGGCGGCCTACTTCGGACTGCTGCATCTGGCCGGTCTGCGCGCCGGGGAAACGGTGCTCGTGTCCGCGGCCGCGAACGCAGCCGGTGCGATGGCCGGGCAGATAGCGATGCTCAAGGGCGGTCGAGCCATCGGTATCGCGGGCACACGGGAGAAGTGCGACTGGGTGACGCGCCATGCGCGGCTCGCTTACTGCATCAACTACGCCCGCGATAACCTGGCGGCGCGCCTGCGGCAACTCGCGCCGAACGGCATCGACATCTACTTCGACAACGTGGGCGGAGAGCTGCTCCAGTCGGTGGTGGCGAGCGGGGTCCTCTCCCGGGGAGCACGCATCGTGCAGAACAGTGTCACTTCCGCCGAGCCCGACGCATTACTCGCCCGCGCCGGCCTGGCACCGGGCAGCCTGCAGGTGCTGCGCATGGACCTCAGGAACTACGAGCACCGGCGCGGTGAGTTCCTGCGCGAGGCCATCGCGTGGTACGGCGCCGGACGCATTGCCACCAAGGATCACGTGGTCGACGGGCTCGCCAATGCCCCCGCGCACCTGCTGCTCGCGATGCAGGGAGGCAACTTCGGCCGGCCGCTCGTGCGGCTATGAAGGTGGGCACCGCGCGCGCAGCCACGCGCGCGCGGTAAGGGCCTCCCTCAGCGCCTGCGGCGTACCGCCCGGCGCAGCCGCCGCCCGGCGACTCGCGCACGGCGTGCGACTCGACGTCCACCACGGCGGACTGCCCGGGCGGTCTTGCGGGCCGCCTTGCGCACCGCCCTGCGTGCACCCGGTCTCGCCATTCGGCGGGCTGTCTTTCTTCCGGTCCTGCGGACCTTTCGCGCGGTCTTTCTCGCTGTTCTTCGCACTTTTCTCGCCCCTTTCTTGGCTCGTTTCGCCACTCTGGTTCCCGCAACCCGCTTAGGCCGGGCGGCCGCCCGTGCAGCCGATGACGCTGCGGCGGATTTGGCCGCAGCGGCGGCAGGTTTAGCTGCGGCCGCTGCTGGTTTCGCTGCTGCCGGCGCTTTCGGCGCTTTGGGTGCCGCGGCCGGCTTGGCTGCGCCCGCCGGCTTCGACTGCGCAACCCGCGCTGCCTCCTGCACCGCGAACGCCCCTCCCTGAGGATCCATCATCATGGCGATCCAGCTGCCGCCGGGAACTTCCATCGGTCCGTGCAGGAGCCTTCCGCCTGCCGCCTTCGCCGCGGCGACCGCGCGGTCGCAATCAGCGATGTGCACATAGCTCAGCCAGGAAGGTGCGGTGGAGGGACCCTGCACGTTGCAGATCCCCCCGGCCTGCGTCCCGCCGTGCTGGAAAAGTTGATAGATGCCCATGCCTCCCATGTCGTGGCCGGGGCCCTTGGTCCAGCCGAACAACTGCCCGTAGAAGCGCAGCGCCGCTGCGACATCCGTGGTCGCCAGCTCGTGCCACGAGAACGTGCCCTGTGCGGGGGATCCCCCGGGGGGCGGTCCTCCTCCAGGGGTAAACACTGCAAACGTTGCACCCTGCGGATCCGACAACACAGCGAAGCGGCCCACATTCGGAATGTCTGCGGGCGGCTTGACGACGCGTGCGCCGAGCCCCTGTGCCTGGGAGCAGGTTGAGTCGACGTTCGGGGTGCCGACATACACCAGCCAGTGCGGTGGCGTCGAGCCGGCTTCCGACGGCAGTGCCATGAGGCCCCCGATCTGGGTCTGACCAGCCATCCAGATGGTGTAACCGGGCATGCTGGAAGATGCTGTCCGCCACGGCAGTACCTTGGGGTAGAACGCGGCGGCCCCCGCGGTGTCATTCGTCAACAACTCGTGCCAAACGAACCGTCCCAGGACATCGGCGTTGCTCATGGTGAGTCTTCCTCTTGTTTGCGAGCGACAACTGCGACTGTCGCCTGTGGGCGCAACATTCTGCCCTTCTCCGTCGCTCCCTGCCACGGCTCTCGCGCGGTTTCCCGTTCGGACTGCCGCCGCTGGTGCCAGATGAGATACAACCCACTGACGATGACGATGCCGCCGCCGAAGCATACGCGTGCAGAGGGCAGTACGTGCCACACCACGCGGTCGATGAGGGCTCCCCAGAGGAGCGCGGTGTATTCGAACGGAGTCACCACCGAGGGGGGCGCCGAGCGGAACGCCTCGGTGAGCAGATATTGCGCAGTGGCGGCGAGCAGACCGAGCCCGAGGAGCCATTTCCAGTGGTCGTGCCCGATCGGCACCCAGCCCGGGGCGGAGATGGCGCTCGTGAACAGGGTCATCAGCCCCACGGTCCAGAAGACGACACTGACGGTGGTATCAGTGCGCGTCAGGACGCGTACCGCGATGGCGCTCAGCGCATAGGCGATGGCGCCGGCGAGCGCCGCCAGGGCGCCGAAAGTGCTGATGCCGGAAGTACTCGGGCGGAGCATGGTGAGTACCCCGGCGAGACCGACCAGGATGGCGATCCAGGTCCGCCGGTCGACCCGCTCGCCGAGGAACGGCACAGACAGCGCTGCCACGATCAGCGGCGCCGACAGGAATACCGAGTAGGTATTGGCGAGGGACAGGGTGCGCACCGAGTAGATGAATCCGCCGAGCACCACCACCGAGAGCGCGCCTCTGAGCAGATGCATCGGCCAGCGCCGCGGACGCAGCTCCCGCAGCCGTCCCCCGAGCAGCACCGGCAGCAAAGTGAATGGCAGCGACGTTGCACCGCGCAGTGCGGCCACCTGCATCGGGGGGTAGCGCGCCGCCAGCACCTTGAGGATTCCGTCCATGAACGAGAAGACCGCGACCGCGGCAATCATGATCGAGATGGCCCGCAGTCTCCCCTCGCGCACGGCTCAGCCGCTCAGGTCCGCCTCCGGCTGCCTGCCGGGGCGGCCCATCGGCCGATAGCTCGTGCCGAGCAGGCGTGCCGGCACCGGGAAGGCACTCATCAGCGACACGACCAGTGAGGAAGCGTACGGCACCGACTGGATGAGCAGCACGACGATCCACGCGAAGTGATCGGGGCCGGCATTCTGCGGCAGCGCGGTGTAGGAAACCGCCCACGCCGAAAGGGCAAGTCCTATCATCATCAACGTCTCCTCGCGCGCCGCGGCGAGCGCCTCGCGCAGTCCGGAGGAACGGCGCTTCTTCGGCGTACGGAAGAACGGCTCACTGTTGGTCAGCAGTCCCTTTACCGATGCACGGCCGATGGTGTGCGTGAGAGCGAGCCCGGCAACCGCTGCGGCGATCGTCTGGCGCAGGTTTGCCCCGACGCGTACGTGGTAGAGATGCACGAGCTTGGCGAGCTTGAAGGTGAACAGCGACAGCGGCAGTACCGAATAGAGCACCAGCGGTGCATCGACCCTTGCGGGCGCCCACACCATGGCGGCCGACCACCCGAGCGCCGCCAGGTTGAAGAGCAGATTGCAGCCATCGGCGATCCACGGCAGCCAGCCGGCCACGAAGTGATAGCGCTGACCCGGGGAAAGCGGTCCGCCCTCGAGGAACAGCGTGCGCGCATGGGCCTTGATGATCTGCATCGCACCGTACGCCCAGCGGAAGCGCTGCTTCTTGAAGTCGATAAAGGTGTCGGGCATGAGACCGCGGCCGTAGCTCTCGGGGACGTAGCTCGCGTCCCAGCCCGCCTCGAAAATACGCAAGCCGAGCTCGGCATCCTCGGTGATGCACCACTCCGCCCAGCGGCAGGCCTCGAGCTGCCTGCGACGCACCATAGTCATGGTGCCGTGCTGGATGATGGCGTTGCGCTCGTTGCGCGTGATCATGCCGATGTGGAAGAAGCCGCGGTACTCGGCATAACACATCGCCTTGAAGGCATTCTCGCCCGCATCGCGGTAATCCTGCGGCGCCTGCACGATGGCGATGCGCTCATCCTGGAACGCCGGGGTGAGATCGCGCAGCCAGCGCGCATCGACCACGTAATCGCTGTCGATCACCGCGACGATCGCGGCATCGGGTGCGGTGCGATCGAGGGCGTAGTTGAGCGCGCCGGCCTTGAAGCCGGCGAGCGGCGCCACGTGGAAGAAGCGGAAACGCGCCCCGAGCGCGGCGCAGTGCGCCTCCACCGGCCGCCACACGGCCTCATCACGCGTGTTGTTGTCGATGACCAGCACTTCGTAGTCCGGATAATCAAGGCGCGCGAGCGCATCGAGTGTCTCGATCAGCATCGCCGGCGGCTCGTTGTAGGCCGGTACGTGGATGGAGACCTTCGGCTGCGCTCCCGTGTTGCTCAGGATCGGAGCGCCGAGGCGGCGCCGGTACGCCACCCAGTGGGCCTCGGCCCACTCGTGCGCTTCGGCGAGCAGCACGAGCAGCACACCGAGCATGCCGAGCAGCAGCAGCACGCCCGACACCACGCTCGAGACAGTCATGTACTGTTGGGTGAAGTCGTAGATCACCCAGACCGCAATGGTGGCGGCCGCATACACCACCACCGCGAGGAAGCTGCGGCCGCGGTTGCGCAGCGTGTCGCTGTTCAGATAAAGCAGCCCCAACACCAGCAACGACACCCCGATCGAGACGGCGGCGAGAATGTGCCACTCGGGTATGCGCACGATGGGCGCGGTGAAGGCAAACTTCGGCCGGCGCTCGACATCGTACACCCCCCAGTAGGAGCCCACCGCGCCTTCCGAGAACGCCTTCCACGGTTGATCGAAAGCCTCCATCACGTAGTAGGTGATCTGCTCCTTCTGCGCGCGGTACAGAAAGCGGCGCAGGAACAGCGCCTCGTTCGCCACCGAGGCGACCGCGGACTCGTGCGTGCGCCCGCGGCTCGGCCAGCCGATTTCAGCCACCACGATGGGCTTGTGCGGAAAGGTCTTCTGCAGGCGCTTGAACTGCGCGAGCGAGTAGTCGACCGCCTTCTCGACCGCGACACCCTCCCAGTACGGCAGCAGGTGCACGCCGATGAAATCGACGTGCTGCGCGAGCTCCGGGTGTGTGAGCCAGGTATTCCAGGTCTCGGCGGTGCCCACTGGTTGCGAGATCGCCGCGCGGGCGCGGTCGAGATACTTCGCCAGCTCCTCTACGGTCAAATCGCCGCGCAGCAGCACCTCGTTACCGACGATGACCCGCACCACGTTCTGGTGGATGCTGGCCAGCTCGATGGCGGTCTTCAGCTGCTCCTCGTTCTTGTCGCGGTGCGTGTCGAGCCAGGGGCCGAGCGCGACGTTCAGTCCGTGCCGCTCGGCGAGCTCCGGCACGTCCGCGAGCGTCGCGCCGACGCCGTACGTGCGCACCGCCTTCACCTTGCCCTCGAGCAGCGCGAGATCGGCCTCGATCTCGGCGTCGGTGGGCATCTTGAAGGTCGTGGGATCCTCGTTGGCGCGGAAGGGTGAGAAGGCGAAGCCCTGGATCAACGGCGGCCACGGCGGCTCGCGCGTCGGGCGGTTGAGATAAGCCCACACCGCGAAAGTCAGTGTGGCGAACGCCGCCGCGATCAGCAGGCTGGGAATCGTTTTCACGTGCCGGGTGCGGCTACCAGATGCCGGTGTTGGGCATGGACTTCCAGGGCTCGGCGGGCGGCAGCGAGGCGCCCTTCTGCAGCAGCTCTATCGAGATATCGTCGGGTGAGCGCACGAAGGCCATGTGCCCATCGCGCGGCGGCCGCAGAATGGTGACACCGTGCTCTTTCAGTCGCTGGCAGGTCGCGTACAGGTCATCCACAGCGTAGGCGAGATGACCGAAGTTGCGCCCGCCGCCGTACTTCTCCGCATCCCAGTTGTAGGTCAGCTCGACCTGGGCGCTCTCATCGCCCGGAGCGGCGAGGAATATCAGGGTGAAGCGGCCCTGAGGGTACTCTTGCCGCGAGAGCTCCTGCAGGCCGAGCGCATCGCAGTAGAACCTGAGTGACGCATCGAGGTCGGTGACACGAACCATGGTGTGCAGGTACTTCATAGAGCCTCTCGCGTGAACGGTCAGTGAACGCTCGGGTCCCGCGGCGCGATGCCCAGCGCCTGCTCGATGCGCGCGGGGTCGTAGATTCGGCCGCCTTTCATTACCAGCGCCACATGGTCGAGGTCGCCGATATGGACGCTGGGATCGCCATCGACCAGGATGAGGTCGGCAAGTTTCCCCGCGGCGATGACGCCGCGCTCCCGGTCGACGCCGATCACGCGCGCGGAGGTCAGCGTGGCGAGGCGCAGCACTTCCGCCGGCGCAATGCCCGCGCGGGCGTACAGCTCGAGCTCATGATGCAGGCCGTAGCCTGCGAAGGAGTCCGTGCCGGGGATGATGGTGACCCCCGCTTCGTACAGCGCCTCGAGCAGCTGCAGCATGGCGGGCAGCGCCTCGCGGTAAGCGGCTTCCTCGCCCTTCGGCACGGCGAGCGCCCCCGAGAGCATGCCGCGCCGCACCTGTGCCGGCATCCGCGGCGCAACCTGCTCGAGCCCGGGAGTGACGGCGGCAGCGTCGCCGCAGAACATCGCCTCGAACACGTTCATCGTTGGATCGAGCACGGTGTGGTGGCGCTTCAGATAGGCGATCAGCTCCTGTACCTGAGGCTTTTCGGGGGTGAATTCGGCTGCATGCGCGGCAACCGCGGTGAAGCGGTTCATGTTGCGCGTCTCCTTCACCTGGTCGAAGAGAAAATCGAGCACGATGAAGTTGAGATGCTGAATCTCGTCGGCGCCGGCGGCCACGAATTGATGGGCGCTCATGAATGCGGGTACGTGCCCGCTCACCCGCATCCCGCGCGCGTGCGCCTCGGCGGCGATGAGGGGCACGATTGCCGGTGGCACCGAGGAGTAGATCTTGATCTGCCCGTAGCCGTGATCGGCATACCAGTCGACATCCCGCGTGGCATCCGCCGCGGTGCTGATACGCATTTTGGTCGGGCCGGCGAACGGTCCCTCTCCGTCGATGATGCCGGCCTTGAAGACTCTCGGGCCGAGCTCGGTGCCGGCCTCGAAGCGCCCGATGCGCTCGAGGAATTCGTCGGTGTCGTTCGCCATGTCACGCGCGCTGGTCACGCCGTTGAGCAGGTCGAGTGCGCCGACGTTATCGCCGAAGTGCTGATGGTTGTCCCACAGCCCGGGCATCAGAAAACGTCCGCGCGCCTCGATGACGCGCGCCGCTGGCGGCGCGGCAACGGCGGCATCCTCAGCGACCTGGACGATCCGCTCGCCCCGGATGAGAACGCTCGTGCCACCTGTCACGCTCAAATCGCGCGGGTCGAACAGGCGTGCATTGCGGATCACGACATCGCCTTGCGGCACGATCGTCTGCTCCCTGGCGAGGCGTGCGGACCAGGCGTCGCTTGCCTGCTGCTGGGCTGTGAGTAGCCGCGTCAGGAGTGAATGCGCCCCGGGGGAAAGCACCGACAACCAGTTCGAGACGATCGCGACGGTCTCGCCATCCTGATCGAGCCAGATGTGAGCCGGCGAGAAATCGAGGCCGCTGATCTGGTACTGGATGATGGCGGGAGCTACACCGGCGCTCGCATCCTGCGGCAGCGCGCCGACGGCCTCGATCGTCGCCTCCCCGGCGGGCAGGAGCGCAAGACGATGCTCCGGGGCCTTCAACAGCGCGCGCGCGAGCACCCCGAGCATCTCGGGCGGCGCGGTTACCGGCACATAAAACGCTTCGCCGCTCACCGCCGCATCGCCCTGCTCGGCGCGGTTGCGCCAGGAGGCCCTGCCGCGGGCAATGCTGAAAGTCTCGGTCACCGCTGCCTTGACGTAGTCGTTGCCGCTCGCCCGGTACGCGGTGAGGACGCCTGCGGCGTCGAGCTTCCAGGTGGCGATGATGTGGTCGCCACGGCCGCGATCATTGAAGGAGTACTCGGCGCGGGCCGTGCCACCCTCCCGGGTGGCGGTCTGCGTACCGGCGGGGTTACCCAGGATGAGAATCTCATCCTCGCGTGCCGGCGCCGCAAAGGCCACCGCCACGAGCAGCACGAAAAGCGCGGGTGCGCGCAGGCGTTGGCACCCGGGAAAATCAGGCATCTTGGTTCGCGCTGCGCGCCGTCCGAATGCGGCGGAGCCGGCTTCGTCGGGCCGTGAGCCGCTGGTCGCGCATCAGAACATCTCCGACGGACCGGGAGCCTTGATATCGACTTTATGACGCGAGGGGATGAACTCACCGGTGATCATCTCGTCGTAGCTCTGTCCTGGCCCGACCATCGGATATACCCCCGCGTCCGGGTCGATCATGACTTCGAGGAAAGCCGGCCCCTGGAAGGAAAGGAAGTCGGCGATGACGCGCGGCACGTCGGCTTTGTGTTCGAGGCGCATCGCAAAGCGGAAGCCATCCGCCTGCGCTGCCTTGATGAAGTCCTTCTTGTGCAGCGAGCGGTCACTCGCCGATAGCCGCCCCTTGAAGAACAGCTTCTGCCACTGCTTCACCATGCCGTCGCCGAAGTTATTGAGCACGACCACCTTCACCGGGAGATCGTAGGTGGTGACGGTCTCGAGCTCGCCGATGTTCATGCGGATGCTCGAGTCGCCATCGATGTCGATCACCAGACGCTGCGGCTGCGCGATCTGCGCACCGATCGCGGCGGGCAACCCGAAGCCCATCGTGCCCATGCTGCCGGAGGTCAGCCAGAGCCGCGGGGCCGTGAAGTCGCAGTACTGCGCCGCCCACATCTGGTGTTGTCCGACCCCGGTGGTGATGATGGCTGCGCCGCGGGTCTGGCGGTTGATCTCCTCGAGCAGGTAGTTCGGCTGGATGAGGGCGCTGGCGCGGTCATAATTCATGGCGTAGACGCGCTTGAGCTCGACGAGCTCCGCATGCCAGGCAGACAGATCGCGCACGCCACCGTGCTGGCGGCCGTGGGCAGTGAGTGCCTGCAGGGCCTCGCGCACTCCGCCGATATGACTCCAGTGCACGCGCTTCACCTTGTTCACTTCCGCGCGGTCGACGTCGAGGTGGGCGATGCGGCGGGCGTTCCTGGCGAATTTCGCCGGCACGCCCGCGACGCGATCATCGAAACGTGCGCCGACCGCCATCAGAAAGTCGCAGTCCTCCACCGCATAGTTGGCGAACGCGGCGCCGTGCATACCGAGCATGCGCATGGAGAGAGGATGCGTCGTGTCGAGCGAGCCGATGCCCATGAGCGTCGTGACGACCGGCACACCGAAGGTGGTCGCGAACTCCGTAAGAGCACCCGCGGCATTGCCGTTGATCACCCCACCGCCCGCGTAGATGAGTGGCCGCGCCGACTCCCCCAGCATCGTGAAGAAGTGCGCAGCCGCCTGGCCCTCGAGAACAGCATGCTCGAGCTCCTGCTGGCGGCGGCGAAATCCGGGGATGGGCAGCAATCCCTCGCCGCGAAATTCACCCTCCCAGTTCTGCACGTCCTTTGGGATATCGACGACCACCGGGCCGGGGCGGCCGCTACGGGCGATCTCGAACGCCGTCCGGACCGTGCTTTCGAGCCTCGTAGGGTCAGTCACCAGGAATATATGTTTGGCGACTGCACCCATCATCGTCGGAACGGGTGCCTCCTGGAAGGCGTCGGTGCCGATCGCTGCCGTGGAGACTTGACCACAAATGACTACAATCGGTACCGAATCCGCCATGCAATCGCGCACCGGTGTAACAGTGTTCGTCGCGCCGGGGCCGGAGGTCACCAGACAGACGCCAACTCGGCCGCTCGCGCGGGCATAGCCCGCCGCCATGAAGCCGGCACCCTGTTCGTTGGCGGGCACGATCAGCGGTATCTGCGGCTCCGAGGCCGCGGCGGCCTGCTCGTTGTAAAGGAAGACAGCGTCGTAGGTCGGCAGGATCGCTCCGCCGCTGTAGCCGAAGATCGCAGTGACGCCCTCGTCGGCGAGCACCTGCATGATCATGCGCGCGCCGCTCATGCGCTGACCGCTCAGCGGGTGTCCCGTCGGGCGTGGCTGGATCACCGTGTCACTCATGCACGCGCGCCTGGTAGGTTCCGCAAGGGATTCGAAGGGACCGAGGAGCCTAGCAGCTTGAGTCAATGGTGCAAGCGCGCACCGATCCTTTATTCTGCCGCTACCGGCGCCTCCTTCGGCGCCGTTTTTTCCGGATTTTCATGCGTCATATCATCGCCATCCTGCTGCAGAACGAGGCCGGTGCACTCACCCGGGTGGCGGGACTGTTCTCCAGCCGTGGCTATAACATCGAATCGCTGTCGGTCGCACCGACCGATGACCCGACGGTGTCCCGGCTGACTCTGGTCACCAAGGGTTCGGACCTCGTCATCCAGCAGATCGTCAACCAGCTGAACAAGCTGGTCGATGTCGTGCACTTGCTCGATATGACTCGCGGCGAGCACCTGGAGCGCGAACTGGTACTGCTGAAGCTGCGCGTGGCCGCCGACCAGACTGACACGGTTCGCGGCCAGGTGGTACGCAGCGGTGGCCGGGTCCTCGATCCGGCGGTGGAGGGCTTCATCGTGGAATTGACGGCGAGCGAGGCGGAGATCAATGCGTTCATGCGCGACCTGGCGCACCGCGCCGAGCTTCTGGAGGTCGTGCGCAGTGGTGCGCTCGGCATCAGCCGCAGCGCACGGCCGCTGCGCACGCGCGCGGTTCCGGCGAGCGCGTGAGCGGAGGCAGCGGCGCCCGCATACTGCGTAGCGCGTTCAGGAGCGCGCTCGTGAACCGCATTCAGTTCGTGCGCCGCGCTGGCGCGAGGGTGAGCTACTCAGCGCTCCCGGGCACCAGCACCGTGGAGCCGGTGGTGCGGCGTCCCTCCAGATCACGGTGCGCGTCGGCAGCACGAGCCAGCGGATACTTCTGTCCGATGACGATGCGCACTTTCCTGGTGCGTACCGCTGCGAACAGCTCCCGCGCTGCCGCTTCGAGCTCGGGACGCGTCGCGATGTAGTGGAAGAGCGTAGGACGTGTCAAAAAGAGCGACCCCCGCTTGCTCAACTCGAGCGGACTGATGGCAGGAGGAGGGCCCGAGGCATTGCCGAAGGTCACCATCATGCCCCGCCGACTGAGACAGTCGAGGGATTCCATGAAGGTGTCCTTGCCGACCGCATCGTAGACCACGGCCACGCCAGCCTCCCTGGTGAGCTTCTTGATGCTCGGCACCAGCTCATCGCGGCCGGAGATGAGCACATGCTTGCAGCCGTGCCGCCTGGCAAGCTCTGCCTTGGCGTCGCTCCCCACCACCCCGATCACGGTCGCGCCGAGCGACCTGGCCCACTGACAGAGGATCAGCCCGACACCGCCCGCGGCGGCGTGTACGAGAATCATGTCACCGCGCGTCACCCTGTGGGTTCGCCGGATGAGAAACTGCGCGGTGAGTCCCTTCAGCATGAGCGCGGCGGCCTGCTCGTCGGAGATTCCGCGTGGCACGCGCACGGCGCGCTCGGCGGGCACATTGCGCAACTCGCAATAGGCACCCGGAGACGGGAATACATATGCCACGCGCTCACCGACTCGCAGCCCGCGCACTCCGCGGCCGAGTGCCGTGACCACCCCAGCCGCTTCCCGCCCGAGTCCACTCGGTAGTTTCACCGGATAGAGTCCGGTTCGGTCGTAGACGTCGATGTAGTTGACGCCGATGGCCGTGTGGCGGATCTGAATCTCACCGGCCGCCGGTTTACCGGGATCCACCTCTTCGAGGCGCAGAACCTCCGGTCCCCCGTTCTCGTATATGCGGACTGCAGCAGGCATGTGCCGGCAAGGATATCCGGCAGGACGTACCGCGCCCAGTGATCTCACTGAGACGTCGGGTAAGCACTTTCGCTCTTCGCGGCGCCTCTCATCCGGGTGAGAAGCGGCGATCGGCGCGCACCAGCAACCACAATGCGGCTGCAGCGAGGCAGCAGACCGCCGCAACCTCGAAGGCCAGATTCCACTCGCCGCGTCCCGACAGGTACCCGAGGAGCGGGTAGAGAAGCACTCCAGCGAGGTTGCCACCGGTGTTGATCACGCCGAACCCGGACATGCTGTCGGCGCGCGCAATCTCCATCGTGGCCGCCGCCACGGGTCCCTCGTTGAGCTCCACACAGCCGTAGGCCAGCACGAAGCAACCCACGGCGATCGGAACGCTGGCCGCGTGGGCGCCGTACAGCAGCAGCACGGCCGCCCCAGGCAGCGCCACGAGCGGAACCAGCCGATGTCCCCAGCGAAGCCCGAAGCGCGCCGCAGAGCGGTCGGTGAGTACGCCCCCGAGGGAGGCACCGACAGCTGCGCCAACCGGTACCAACATGGCGAGCCAGCCGCTGTCCACCTGGCTCAGATGCCGGTGCTGGGTGAGGTACAGAAACGGCGCCGCCATCAACTGGTAGAACGCGACATTCATCAGCATGTAAGAGATCGCGAGCACGAGCAGGCTGCGGTCGCGCATCAGCTGCAGACAGCGTCGCAACGTGGTCGGCGCGGGCGGCTCGTGGCCCCCTCCATCGAGCTCCGCAAGCTCCTGTGCGCTCACCGCGGGATGCTGCTGAGGAATGTCACGTCCGTACCACGCCCAGCATCCCGTCAACACCGCCAGCGGCAGCGCCGTCCATAGAAGCGCTCGCTGCCAGCCCCACGAAGCGCTGAGCGCCACGATCAGCGGCGCCGTGATCGCCCCGCCAACATGCATGGCACTCGAGCCGAGTCCGTTGACGAAACCCCAGCGTGCGCTCGGAAACCAGCTCTCGAACACACCCGTCTGCACAGGAAAGACCGGCGACTGCGATATGCCGAGGACCGCCTGGGCGACCGCCATGGCCATGATCACCGCAGTGCCGGCCAGTACATACGGGGCGAGCGGTGTCGCCACGCTCGCCAGACAGCCGAGCGCACCGACGAGCACGAACATGCGCCGTGCCCCCCAGCGCTGACCCAAAGCCCCGGCGGGCAGCTGCAGCGCGGTGTACGTCACCATGAATGCAGAGCTCAGGAGAAACACCTGCAATTGGCTCACATGCAGCTGCGCTTTGACCTGATCCGTTGCGATGGTGAGGCTGTTGCGCTGCACGTAGCAGAGCAGCGGGAACAGAAACATGTAGAGGAATATCCACCAACGCACGCGCACGGTCCCGGCGGCACGGATGATCCCGATGTGCCGAGGCGGCTGCGTGCTGACGAGCGACTCCACGAGTCAGACCCCCGTTGACTCTCTCCCGGCGGCACCTTCTGCCGTGGTGCGCCGCCGCCTGTCGTTGTTCTTCTCGCCGGGGCAGTCTGCGCCCGGCGTCCTGGTTCAGCAACCTTGAGGCGGTCGCGCTACAGCGCGCTGTCGTCAGTTTCCCCGGTGCGGATGCGGATCACCCGCTCGATGTCGGTAATGAAGATCTTGCCGTCGCCGACTTTGCCGGTCTTCGCCGACTTCATGATGGCCTCGATCACCTGATCGACGAGATCACCGCGCACCGCCACCTCGATGCGCGTCTTGGGGACGAAGTCGACCACGTATTCCGCTCCCCGATAAAGCTCGGTGTGTCCGCGCTGGCGCCCGAAACCCTTTACCTCGGTGACGGTCATGCCCGATACCCCGATATCGGACAGCGCCGCCCGTACGTCGTCGAGTTTGAAGGGCTTGATGATCGCGGTGACGAGTTTCATGAGCGGGCACTCCAATTGCGGGGCTGGCGG
This sequence comes from Steroidobacteraceae bacterium, assembly GCA_036498445.1. Classification (GTDB taxonomy): domain Bacteria; phylum Pseudomonadota; class Gammaproteobacteria; order Steroidobacterales; family Steroidobacteraceae; genus 13-2-20CM-66-19. Next base: position 24,936 of record DASYFL010000133.1, on the reverse strand, counting down.
CGCGAGGGATTTTGCAGTTTCCGTGCCATGACGTCGAATCGCGGTATACCCCGGTCACTGCGACGACTGGGGTCCGGTCACTTCCCTGCCGGCCGCACCAGCCTGGAGCGTGAGCGGACGAGCCTGCTCTTCCCTGGTGCGGCCGGGCCTTCGTTGTTGGGCTATTCTTCGCTGGATGTACCAGCGCATCGTGATCGCGGGAGGCGGGCAAGCCGCCGTACAGGCCGTGGACACGCTGCGCCGCCGCGGGTTTACCGGTCAGCTGACGCTCGTGGGCGAGGAGCCCTGGCCGCCCTACCAGAGGCCGCCCTTATCGAAGAAGTACCTCGCCGGGAGCCTCGATCGCGACCGCCTTCTCATCCGGCCGGCAGCTTTTTTCGCGGAGCACGCAGTCACAACGCATTTCGGTCACCGGGTGACCGACATCGCGCGCCGCGAGCGGCACGTACGGCTCGATGACGGGCTGGTCCTGCCGTACGACGCGTTGCTGCTCGCGACCGGCAGCCGTCCGCGCCGTCTCCTCGCTCCCGGCGGCGAGCTTGGCGGCGTGCACTACCTGCGCAACATTGCCGATGCCGACCGCATACGCGCCGAATGCTCCGCGGGGGCTCGGGTCGTCATCATCGGCGGGGGCTACATCGGCCTGGAAGTCGCGGCGACCGCACGCGAGCGGGGCATGGAGGTTACCGTGCTCGAGATGGCCGCTCGCGTCATGAGCCGCGTGACGAGTCCGGAAGTGTCCGCGTTCTACGAGGCGGAGCATGGACGCCAGGGTGTGCAGATCCGTTGCAACGAGAGCGTGCGCGCGTTGCATGGTGATCCGCGCACCGGCCGTGTGCGTTCAGTGCTCACCGAGAGCGGAGGCGAGTATCCGGCCGATCTGGTGATCGCCGGGGTCGGGGTGGCGCCGGCGGATGAGCTCGCCAGGGCCGCCGGTCTCGAGTGCGAGAACGGAGTCGTGACCGATGTGCACTGCCGCACGGCAGATGAGGCGATTTACGCCGCCGGCGACTGCGCAAGCCACCTGAACCGGCAGTATGGCCGGCATCTTCGGCTCGAATCCGTGGACAATGCGTTCGAGCAGGGCACCACGGTGGCACTCAACCTGCTCGGCAATGAGACGGCGCACGACAAAGTGCCGTGGTTCTGGTCGGACCAGTTCGACCTCAAGCTGATCATCGTCGGGGTCGGATACGGCTACGACAGCGCCATCGTCCGCGGCTCGCCCGCCTCGCGGAGCTTCAGCGTCTGCTACCTGCGCGCGGGCGAGTTGGTGGCCCTGGACAGCATCAACACGCCGAAGGACCAGATGGCGGCACGCAAGCTGATCGCGATGCACGCGCGTCCCAACGTGGATAAGCTCATCGATCCGGCGATAGCGCTCAAGGACGCGGTCTAACGGAGCCGCACCAGTAGATCCTTGGCATCAACTGCCTGGCCGGGGCGGGTCAGCACTTCCGCCACTTCGCCCGCGACCTCAGCGCGCACGGCTGTCTCCATCTTCATCGCCTCGAGCGTCAGCAACATATCGCCACGCGATACTCGCGCGCCGGGCGTGGCCGCGACGGTGCCGACTACCCCGGGCATGGGTGCGCCCACGTGTTGCGGATTGCCGGGCTCGGCCTTGGGTTGCGGCGGGCGACTGGCGAGCTGACGTTCATCCCGTACCCGCACCGAGCGCGGCTGGCCGTTCAATTCGAAGAACACGGTACGGGTACCGTCCTCGTGCGGCTCGCTGGTCGCCAGGTATCGCACGATCAAGGTCTTGCCGCGCTCGAGATCGACCGTAATCTCCTGACCGGGCTCCATGCCGTAGAAGAACACCGGGGTCGGAAGGATCGCGGGATCGCCGTAGAGCAGCCGGTCGCGGGCATAGTCCTCGAACACCCGCGGATACAACAGGTGGGTGGCGAGGTCATCGTCGGTCACCGCGCGCGGCAGCCGCTGTTGCAGCCGGGCGCGCTCGGTGCCGAGATCGACGGCCGCGAGCGCTGCCCCGGCGCGCGTCGCAAGCGGCGCAGCACCTTGCAATACCTTGCGCTGCAGGGCCTGCGGGAAGCCCCCATATGGCTGGCCGAGCTCACCGCGGAAGAACTGCACCACCGACTCGGGGAAAGCGACTTCGGTGTCCGGATCGAGCACCTGCTCACGCGTGAGCCCTGCGCTCGCCATGAGCAGCGTGAGGTCCCCCACCACCTTGGAGGTCGGGGTGACCTTGATGATGTCGCCGAACAGCTCGTTGACTTCGGCGTACCTGCGCGCCACCTCCGGCCAGCGTGCTTCATCGATACCGAGCGCGCGCGCCTGCTCGCGCAGGTTGGTGTACTGACCGCCCGGCATGCCATGCACGTACACCTCGGATGCCCCGGCGCGGATATCGCTCTCGAAGGCGGTGTATTGCCGGCGCACCTGCTCCCAGTACGAGGAAATCTGCCGCACCGCATCGGCGTCCAACCCCGTATCGCGCGGCCCGAAGCGCAGCGCCTCGATGAGCGAGCCGAGATTCGGCTGCGAGGTGAGCCCGCTCATGGCGTCGATGGCCGCATCGACCGCATCGGCGCCGGCCGCGACCGCGGCCAGCACGCTCGCCGCGGCAATGCCGCTCGTGTCATGCGTGTGGAAATGCACCGGGAGGCCGGTCTCCTCCTTCAGCGCCTTCACCAGTTCGTACGCCGCGCGCGGCCGCAGCAGGCCGGCCATGTCCTTGATGCCGAGCACGTGAGTGCCGGCGGACTTGAGCTCACGTGCGAGCCGCAGGTAGTAATCGAGAGTGTATTTGCGCTCCCGCGGGTCGCTCAGGTTGCCGCTGTAGCAGATCGCCGCTTCGCACAACTTCCCGGCCGCGCGCACCGCGTCGATCGAGACGCGCATGTTCTCCACCCAGTTGAGCGAGTCGAAGACCCGGAACAGATCGATACCGCGCTCTGCGGCTCGCGCGATGAAAAAGCGCACCACGTTGTCGGGATAGTGGGCGTAGCCGACCGCATTCGCCCCGCGCAGCAGCATCTGCAGCAACAGGTTTGGCAACCGCTCGCGCAGCGCGCCGAGCCGCTCCCACGGATCCTCGCGCAGGAAGCGCAGGGCGACGTCGAAGGTCGCCCCGCCCCAGCACTCCAGTGAGAACAGCTGGGGCAGGAGGCTTGCGTAGTAGGGAGCGATGGCCTTCATGTCGTAGCTGCGCACCCGAGTCGCCAGTAGTGACTGGTGCGCATCGCGCATGGTCGTGTCGGTAATGAGCACGCGCGGCTCCTGCAGCATCCATTGCGCGAACGCGTCCGGGCCGAGCTCATCAAGCTTCTGCTTGCTGCCGGGCGCGGGCGGCGGCAGCTCGCCCGGCGGCAGCTGCGGGATGGCGAGTCGCGCCGGGCGGGCACGGCCGCGCACCTCGGCGTTGCCGTTCACGATCGTCGCAGCGAGGTAGCTGAGGGTCCGCGTGGCACGGTCACGCTTGCGCGGCCACTGCAGCAGCTCCGGCGTCTCCTCGATGAAGCGCGTGGTGTAATCGCCCGCGGCGAAGCGTGGGTGGGTGATGAGCTGGTCGAGGAAGCGCAGGTTGGTGACGACGCCACGAATGCGAAACTCCCACAGCGCACGGTGCATGCGCGCGACGGTCTCCTCGGCCGTGGGCGCCCACGCGGTCACCTTGACGAGCAGCGAGTCGTAGGAGCGGGTGATGATTGCGCCGGTGTAGGCCGTGCCGGCATCCAGCCGTATGCCGAAGCCGGCCGGGCTGCGATAAGCGGTGATCTTGCCGTAGTCCGGTACGAAGTTGTTCTCCGGATCCTCGGTGGTGATGCGGCACTGGAGCGCGTGACCATTCAGACGGATGTCGGCCTGAGCCGGCACCCCGCTCTCGGGCGAGCCTATCGCTAAGCCGGCGGCGATGCGGATCTGCGCCTTGACCAGGTCGATACCGGTAGTGCACTCGGTGACCGTGTGCTCGACCTGGATGCGCGGATTCACTTCGATGAAGTAATGCTGGCCGTCGTCGGCATCCTGCAGGAACTCGACCGTGCCCGCGCTCGTGTAATGCGCGGCACGGCCGATGGCGAGCGCGGCGGCGCACAGCTCCGTGCGCTGTGCGTCGGTGAGGAACACCGCCGGGGCGCGCTCCACCACCTTCTGGTGACGGCGCTGCGTCGTGCAGTCGCGCTCGAACAGATGCACCAGAGTCCCGTGAAGGTCACCGAGGATCTGCACCTCCACGTGCCGCGCGTGAACCACCAGCTTCTCGAGATAAACCTCATCGTTGCCGAAGGCCGTCTGCGCTTCACGCCGGCACACGGGCAGGAACTCCGCGAGCTGCGCAGCATCGCGCACCACGCGCGTGCCGCGCCCACCGCCGCCCCAGCTGGCTTTCAGCATCAGCGGGTAGCCGATCTCCGCTGCCACCCGCGCGCACTCGGTTGGATCCGCCGGCAGCGGGCCGCTCGCCGGCATCACCGCAACGCCGGCGGACACGGCCAGCTCCCTGGCCTTCACCTTGTTCCCGAACGTGCCGAGCGTGTCGGCCTCCGGACCGATGAACGCCACTCCCGCGGCCCGGCAGGCGGCTGCGAACGCGGGGTTCTCGGCGAGGAAACCGTATCCCGGGTGGATCGCCGCAGCACTGGACTCGCGCGCGACGCGCAGGATGTCCTCGATGTCGAGGTACGCTTCGACCGGTCCCTTGCCGCGACCGATGAGGTAAGACTCATCCGCCTTGGTCCGATGCAGCGAAAAGCGGTCCTCGTGTGAGTACACCGCAACAGTGCGCAGGCCGAGCTCGCTCGCCGCGCGCATGACGCGGATAGCGATCTCGCCGCGATTGGCGACCAGGACACTGCGTATCCGCTGCGACATCGCGGGTTTCACCTTAAGATCTACATCCGGATTGAGGCGTTGCCGCGCGCGCGCCTCAGGGGTGTGCGCTTCGATCATAGCTGCTGAGAGGAAACGATGCCGCGCCGGAACATCACGGTAATCCTGCTCGCGCTGCTCGCCGGGACGGTGGGCAGCGTGACAGACGCGGCACCTGCGGCGGCCTCAACGCCGGTCGCCATCGTCATCCATGGTGGCGCCGGAGTCATCGAGCGTTCCAGGATGACCCCGGAGCGCGCGGCCTCATACCGGGCGGGTCTCGGGGCGGCGCTCGATGCCGGATACGAGGTACTCGAGCGCGGTGGCTCGAGCCTCGATGCCGTGGTGGCAGCGGTGCGGCACCTGGAGGATGACCCACAGTTCAACGCCGGGCGCGGTGCGGTGCTCAACCAGGACGGCGACGCCGAGCTCGATGCAGCCATCATGGATGGCGCCGGCCCGCGTGCCGGCGCCGTGGCCGGTGTGCACCACGTCCGCAACCCGATCGAGCTGGCACGGCTGGTGATGGACAAGAGTCCGCACGTGCTTCTGGTCGCCGGCGGCGCCGAGGAGTTCGCGCTCGAGCAGGGAATGGCGCTGGTGCCGCGGGGCTACTTTCGCACCGAGGCGCGGGAGCAGGAACTGGAAGAGGCGCGGCATGCCGCAGCGGCCCGCGCCTCAGGCAAGCCCACGACGCTCATCATGCCGCCCGGTGTGTCAGCGAGCATGGGCACTGTCGGCGCGGTGGCGCTCGATCGCGCCGGGAATCTCGCCGCCGCGACCTCCACCGGAGGTCTGACCAACAAGCACCGCGGCCGCGTCGGCGATACGCCGCTCATCGGCGCGGGCACTTATGCGAGCAATGACTCCTGTGCGGTCTCCGGAACGGGCGAGGGCGAGTACTACATACGCCAGGTGGTTGCGTACGACGTGTGCGCGCTCGTGCACTATCGCGGCATGAGTCTCGCGCAGGCGGTACACGAGGTGGTGCAGGTGAAACTGCGCCGCACCGGCGGCGAGGGTGGGGTGATTGCCCTGGACCGCAGTGGCAACATCGCCATGGATTTCAACAGTGCCGGCATGTTCCGCGGCGCGCGCGATTCTCGCGGGCGGCGGGAGATCGCCATGTACCACGACGTGGGTGATTGAGAGAGCCGCCATGCATGCCATCGCCATTCATGGCGGCGCAGGCGCCGTGCCGCGGGCCACGCTCGCCGCCGAGCGCGAGCGCAATTATCGCGCGGGGCTCGAAGCGGCCCTGGACGCTGGCTACGCAGTGCTCGAGCGCGGCGGCACGAGCCTCGATGCCGTGGCTACTGCGGTGCGGCTGCTGGAGGATCACCCTTCCTTCAACGCCGGGCACGGCGCCGCGCTCACCCGCGATGGCGCTGCCGAGCTCGATGCCGCCATCATGGATGGCTCGCGATTGCGTGCCGGGGCGGTGGCCTCGGTGCGGCACGTGAAGAATCCCATTGAGCTTGCGCGGCGCGTGATGGAGAAGTCGCGGCACGTGCTGCTGGTCGGTGCGGGTGCCGAGGAGTTCGCACTCGAGGAGCACTTCAGCCTGGTTCCCAACCAGTACTTCCGCACGCCCGAGCGGCTCGAGCAGCTCCAGTCCGAGCAGCGCGGCGAGCACGTATCGGATCTGGTGCCGCCCGCAGCGCAGGGAACCGTGGGCGCAGTGGCACGCGATGCCAGCGGCAATCTCGCCGCCGCCACCTCGACCGGCGGCATGACCAACAAGCGCCCGGGACGCGTCGGTGACTCGCCGATCATCGGTGCCGGAACCTATGCGAAAAATGGCGTATGTGCCGTCTCCGCCACCGGACACGGCGAGTATTTCATCCGTGCGGTGGCTGCTTACCACGTGTGCGCTGCCGTCGAGTACCGGGGGTTCACGCTCGAGCAGGCGGTGCACGAGCTGCTGCACGTCATCCTGCGCACGCTCGGTGGCGATGGCGGTCTGATCGCGATCGATCATACGGGACGCATCGTGATGGACTTCAGCACCGAGGGCATGTTTCGCGGGGCGCGCGACGCTTCCGGACGGCGGGAGATCGCGATCTACTAGTCTCCCGCCGCCCGCGGGTGATCAGCTAGCGGAGACTTTCTGATGAATCGCTTCCTGGCTTTGCTGTTGGGCGTTGCGGTCCTGTCGCTACCACAGGCCACTGAGGCCGCCGCCTGGACCGAAGGCGTCCAGTACGCGCGCATCATCCCGGCGCAGCCGACCACGGTAGCGAGTGGCAAGGTCGAGGTGCTGGAAGTCTTCTCCTACGGCTGCCCCGCGTGTAACGCTTTCCAGCCGGTCATGGAGCAGCTGCGGCACGCGCTGCCGGCCAATGCGCAGCTGGCGTTTCTGCCCGCGGCCTTCAATCCCGCCGAGGACTGGCCGATGTTCCAGCGCGCATTCCTGGCGGCGCAGGCTCTCGGCATCGCCGAGCGCACGCACCAGGCGATGTACGACGCAGTGTGGAAGAGCGGCGAGCTTGCGATCATCGTGCCCGGCACCAACCGCCTGAAGGCTCCGCTTCCTTCCATCGCGGACGCGGCGCGCTTCTACGAACGGGTGGGCGGCGTCAACGCGCAGCAATTCCTCGCCATGGCCAACTCCTTCGGCACCGACAACAAGATGCGCGCCGCGGATGCGCAGATCCTCGCCATGCATGTCGACAGCACCCCGACCCTCGTCGTGAATGGCAAGTACCGGGTGGTCCGCAGCGAGCTCAAGAGCAACGACGAGCTCATCGAGCTCATCAAGTACCTGATCGCGCGGGAGAGCGGCGGCCGGTAGCCGCAGTGCGCAGCCGCCGCCCGGCGAGGGACGCGCGATCAGCCGAGGGCAGCTGCCGTCGTAACGATCCGTGCGAAGCGCCCGTCGAGCACCATCTCGGTGCGCTCCTGGATCTCTTCCGCCGTGACCTCGCGGCCGCTACGCGTGCGCATCGGGAAAGTGAGCGTCGCATCGGTCACGTAACGAACGCTGAAGCCGACGTCGGACGCATGTCGCGTCGTGGTTTCGCAGCACTGCTCGGTGCGGATGCCGGTGACGAGCAGCTCGCCGATACCTTCCCGGCGCAGCCACTCCTCGAGCGTCGTGCCCTGCGCCGAACGTCCAAACAGTGCGGAATGGACCGACTTGTGAAAGACCGCATCGGGGCGCAGTGTCAGCTCGCGCATGGTACGCACCCACCCGGAGGCAGCGCAGAACGGGTTGTCGGGGTCCTCACCGGGCTCCTGGTGAAAGATCTGCACGACCGGGATGCCGCGCGCCTCGCAGCGGTCGGTCAGGGACTGCACGTTGTGCAGGAAGGCAGGCACGTCCCGTTCGCGGAAATAGGGACGCCGGCGGAATGATTCCTGTGCATCGACGACGATCAGAGCTGGCTTCATAGCGGTAAGTCCTCGCAGTGCGCGTATCTTGGGGTGCAGCGAGCCGCTCCGCCACCGCCTCGGCAGACCTTCAGCACGCATAAACGGACATCCCCGGCATGTTCCGGTCGATGCGCGGAGCCGTCTCCTTCAGAGTGGATCGTCTGCGTGCGCAGGGTGTGGCGATGCCAGCTGTGCGCCGGCGGGATCGTTCCCGCCGTGTGGAGTGCGCAGCGCCCGCCGCAGGATATCGGCGGTCCTCGCGGCGGCGACCGGCGGCAAGGCGGCAGGCGATGCGAGGCGCACCTCGGCGGCGAGCAGCGTCACCCCGCGCAGCCGCGCACGCTCGAGAGCGGTCGCTTCGCCGGAGACTGCCGCCAGCAGCAGCTCGCGCCACACCTGTACGCGAGCCGGCCAGCGTGGCCGCAGCCACTCGGGGTGGCTGTCTGCCAACGCCTGGATCTGCCGCAGCGTGTAGCGAGCAATGAGTGCGGCACTCGGTGCCGTCATCCCGAGGAACAGCCGTGCGGCCGCGGACTGCGAACGCGTGAGGTGCCAGGCGTAGATGAACACCAGGCGCGCCACCTCGGTGGCCGCCGGCACGGTGAAGTAGCAGGCGTACTGGGCGGTGCCGCCATCCCCGACCTGCGCTGCCGGTGTCCGCCAGCGCAGCGGATCGGCGAAGCCGGCATCGAGCAGCAGGTACGGACAGGCGGCCGCACGGTGACGCGCGGCGCCATCGAGGCCCCGCCACAGCTCCCCGAGCGAATGCAGCAGCCCGCTCGGGACGGCGCCACGCACGGCCGACTGCTCCGTGAGCAGCGCGAGGCACAACTCGTTCAGCTCGGTGAGCGAATCGAGCGTGCCGGCCGGCAGCCAGGAGGCGGCGAGCGTCGCCGCATCGTTGCCGCCGCCTTCCGTCTCGCAATGCAGCAGCATCGCGCCACCTCTTAGCACCCTCACCGCGCGCTATCGTAGCGGACCGCGCGCCGGGCACCAGAGTGAATTTGGAGATTTTTAACCAATTTTCTCGGATTGCGTTTTGGTGATTTTTTACCAAAATGCCGGGCATGCGCATCTCCGATGACCGCTACAGCCGCGAGCGCACGCGCATGGAGGTGGCGCTGCGCTTCCTGCGGCACGAGGCGCGCACCCAGACCATCCGGGCGTGGACCGGGCTCTCGGACGACCGCATTCGTAAGCTCTATCGCTCTTACATGAGCCAGGCGCGGCGGCAGTTACCGCGCCATCGCGGCAAGTCTCCGCACCAGATCGCCTACTTCACCCGCTCGCTGCGCCTGCAGGAGGAAGCGGCACTGCTCGCGAGCATGCTGTCGCTCCTCGGAGTCGTGCCTGCGGGAACCGCATCGACGGCGGGCGCCACGACCCTGCCCGGTGTGGCACGGGGCGAGCTCCTGTGCCAGGCGTTCGAGGCGTTCCGGCTGGTCCTGCCGGCGGCACAGATCTCGTTCGAGCATGCGGTGTTTCTCGCCACGGCGCTCACGCGTGGCGATCAGCTGCGCCTCGGCGACTGCAGCGGTTGCGGCAGCCTGATGGTGACCGAGCGCTTCCGGTTGCGCAGCGCGCTCTGTTCCCATTGCGCAGGCGCACCGGTGCGCGGCCACGGCTGAAGTAGCGCCATTATCCTGGCGGGAGGCCCCTGAGCTGCGGACTCGCGGGCAGGTCGATTTCCCGGGTTAGAATTCGACGCCCCTGACATCGGAGCGCGGATGGCTGTCGATGGAGCGCGATCGCCCGAACTTCTTCGCTGGACCTTACATCGACCGCCGCGCGGAGGAACGCGAGAACCCACACTGGCTCGCGGAGGCGCGCGCCGATCCTGCGACCCGTTACCTCGTGGCGCAGGGCACGGCGGAGCTGCTACAGAGCGGACCCGAGCCACACGTCGCCCTGCTCACCAATGGCTCACCACTGCTCAGCGCCACCGAACCGGGGAGCGAAGCGCTGCTCGGCTGGTTCCAGGGCGCGCGCTGCGTGCTCGCGCAGCTGCCCGCGGGCCGCTCGGTCGAGCTTCCTCAGGGAACTCAGCTCGCGGAGCTGCGGCCGCTCACCGCGGTATTGCCTGCGGATGAAGCGGGGCTGCTCGCTTACGCGCGCGCCCTGCTCATCTGGGGCGCGCGCCATCGCTTCTGCGGCGTGTGCAGCGCGTCCACCGTGGCGACCCGCGCCGGGCACTGCCTGGTATGCACCAATCCCGAGTGCGCACACGAGTATTTTCCGCGCATCGACCCCGCGATCATCGTGCTGGTGAGCGATGGCGAGCGGGCGCTCCTCGGGCGCCAGGCGAGCTGGCCGGCGCGGCGCTACTCCACCATCGCAGGCTTCGTCGAGCCGGGCGAGAGCCTGGAAGATGCCGTGGTGCGCGAGGTGGTCGAGGAGACCGGCGTCGCGGTACGGGAAGTCTGCTATGACTCCTCGCAGCCCTGGCCATTCCCCTCCTCGGTGATGCTCGGCTTCCGGGCGCGCGCGGCGCGCGACAGCGAAGTCCGGGTCGGAGGGGAGCTCGAGGACGCACGCTGGTTCACGCGCGAGCAGGTGCACTCGGGCGAAGCGCTGACTCCTCCCACTCAGTCGATCTCCTGGCGATTGATCGAGACCTGGTTGAAAGGCAGTGACTGAGCATGTGCCTGCTGGTGCTCGCCTGGCAGGCGCACACACGCTACCGGCTGGTGGTCGCAGCCAATCGCGACGAGTTCCACGCCCGGGCGGCAGCGCCGCTCGCGAGGTGGCCGGCGCCAGCCGAGATTCTCGCCGGGCGTGATGAGCGCTCTGGAGGAACCTGGCTCGGTATCGACCGCGAGCGCCGCTTCGGCGTGGTGACCAACTATCGCGAGCTCCAGCCGCCGCTTCCATCGGCGCCCTCACGCGGCGAGTTGATTCCCGCATACCTCTCGGCCCGCAGCGGCGCATCACCCGCGACTGCCGCGGAGTACTGCGCTGCACTCGAAGCGCGCGCGGAGCGCTACTCGGGGTTCAACCTGCTGCTCGCCGACGCGCACTCGCTCTGGTACGCCTCGAATCGCACCACCCCGTTTGCGCGCGGCCTGCCGCCCGGTGTCTACGGCCTGGCCAACGAGTCGCTGGACACACCGTGGCCGAAGCTCGAGCGCGTGCGCGCGGGCTTCCAGTCGTGGCTGCAGGCAGGAACGGCCGCAGGAAGCGAGGAACTCTTCCGGCTGCTTGCGGATCGAGTGCCTGGCGAGCCCCCTTCGAGCGCCGGGCCGGGTGCGCTGCCGCGGGAGTGGGCGAGTGCACTGTCGGCACCCTTCGTGCTGCACCCGCAGTACGGCACGCGCTGCTCGACGGTGCTGCTGCTCGCCGCGGACGGGCGGGTGTGGCTCACCGAGCGGCGTTTCGATGCTGCCGGGCAGTTGAGTGGCGAAACGGAATTCCGGCTGCAGCCACACGAGTGGCCCTGAGAGGTGCGCGGCGCAGCGTCCCGAAGCGACGCGATAGAATCCACGCACCTTCCCGGGTCACACGGTGAGATGGCGCAGCGCAATTTCCCGCCGCGGGGTCGTCGATCGCACAGGCGAGCCCCGACGCTCCTGCTATGCCTGCTCGCCGGCCCGCTGGCGCACGCCGCCGGCGTCACCGTGGAGGTGCGTGGGGTCGAGGATGAGGTGCATGACAACGTGCTCGCGTATTTGAGTTTCGAGCGCTACCGCAAGGGCGGTGTCGATCTCAACGCCGACACCGTCGAGCGGCTGCATAACCGCGTCGAGCGCGAGGTGGATGCCGCGCTGCGGCCGTTCGGTTACTACGAGCCGAAAGTCGAGTCGACCGTGACCGACCAGGGCCACGGTGATTGGCGCGTCGTGATCGATATCACCCCGGGTGCTCCGGTGCTGGTCGATCAGATGGAGGTGCGCGTCAATGGCCCCGGGGGAAACGATCCGCTGTTTCAGCGCATTCTCAGCAACCTGCCGCTGCACGCCGGCGACCGCCTGAGCCACCTGGCGTACGACAACATCAAGGCCGACCTGCAGCGTACCGCGGCAACCTACGGTTACCTCGACGCCAAGCTGGTGCGCAACGATCTGGTGGTCGACCCGCCCAACCACAAGGCGAACATCGTGCTCGAGCTCGACACCGGCGAGCGCTACCGCTTCGGCGCCACCGACATCGAGCAGCACGTGATCAGCGACAAGCTGGTGCGGCGTTACCTGCGCTATCACGAGGGCGAGTACTTCGACCTCACGCAGGTGCTGCGCACGCAGTTTGCGCTCGATGATGCGCAGTACTTCGCCAATCTCGAAGTACTGCCCGCAGATCCCGACCGCGATACGCTCACCGTGCCGGTGAAGATCCGCGCCGACGCGGCCCGGCGCCATCGTTACTCGATCGGCGGCGGCTACGCCACCGACACGGGGATACGCGGCACCTTCGGCTTCGAGGATCGCCGCATCAACTCGCTCGGCCACACCCTGAGCGTCGCGATACAGGCCTCCCAGGTGCAGCGCTACAACGTGCAGAGTCGTTACCGCATTCCCTTCGGCGACCCCGCGGTCGAGAACATTTCGCTGAACGCCATAATCCAGCAGGAAACGCTTGCGGATGTGACCGCGACGACGCAGTCGGCGGGCGTGAGCTTCACGGATGTCCTCGCCGGCTGGCAACACGTGTGGCAGCTGAATGCCGTGCACACCATCAGTGACAACAGCGCAGCCACGGTCACCAACGTCAATACCGCGCGCACCGACGAGCTGCTCGTGCCGGAGCTCGACCTCGCTCGAGTGCCGACGGGATATCTCGGCGAACCGTTGTTCGAGCGTCCGTTCATCGCCACTATAAGGGCCTCGCACAGCGCGCTCGGCTCGCAGGCCGACTTCGTGCAGCTGCACCTGCAGGCCGAGCGGGTTTTCAACCTGGGCCACAAGTGGCACCTGCTGCTGCGCGATGAGATTGGCACCACCTTCGTCAAGGACTTCAACGATATGCCGGCCGTGTACCGCTTCTTCGCCGGAGGCGACAACAGCGTGCGCGGCTTCGCCTACAACGAGCTCTCGCCGCTCGAAGGGCCGGTGTGCCAGACGAACACCGCGGGGCAGGTGGTGACCACGGCCAACGGCGGCTGTCAGCCGAGGCCCGGCTATTATCTCAAGACCGGCGGCAAGGACGTGCTCACCGGCACGGTGGAATTCATCCGCGAGCTGCCACGAAGCCTCGGCGTCGCTGCATTCTTCGACTACGGCAACGCGCTCAACAGCTTCCACAAGCCCGACTGTGTGCCGGGGACGGAGCCAGGAACGACCTTCTGCCCGCCTCTCATCCAGTATTCGGTCGGGATCGGCCTGCGGGTGCGGCTGCCGGTGATGACGCTCGGGGTCGATATCGCCCAGCCGCTCTCGAGCAACGGCGGGCCGCGTCTGCACATCAATTTCTCGCCGAAGCTCTGATCAAGGCCGCCATCCCATGCGCCGGCTGTTGCTCGCTCTTGCCGTCCTGATCGTCATCACCGCGGTTGCGGCGCCCGTTGCACTCCTGTGGGCGGCTCTCTACACGAGCAGCGGTCTGCAGTTCGTTGTCCGGCATATCCCGCAGCACCTCGGCCCGGTACGGCTCACCATCAGCGGGGTGAGCGGCACAGTGGCTGCTGGGCTGCGGGCCGAGCGGGTAGAGGTCGAGCACGATCTCGTCCATCTCACGCTCACCGGCATCGAGGCGCGTGTCGCGCTGCGACCGCTCGTGCTGCAGACCATCCGCGTGGTGCACGGCAAGGTGCAGAACGTCCTCATCGAGGTGAAGCGCCGCACCAGGCCTTCCACACCCGGACCGCCGAGCTTCCTGCCGGCCTGGCTCATCATCAATGCCGAGGACGCGCAGGTCGGAAGCGCACGCCTCACGGTCTACAACGGCTTTCATCTCGATCTGAGTGATATTCGTGGCGCGGCACTGATCCGCCACCACTACATCCGCTGCTTCGGCATCGATGGCAGGCTCGAGGGCGCGCAGATCAACGCCCTGGGTACGCTGCGTGCGGCCGATCCGCTCGGCATGGAGGTCAAGGCGCATCTCGACTGGACGCCTGCAGGACAACCACCCTGGACGCTGGCCGTGAGCGCCCGCGGCGATCTCGATGCTCTGAATGTCGTCGGGCACGTCACCAGTCCTTTCCGCGCCGACTTCAGCGGCCAGGCGCTCACCCTGACGAGTCACTGGCACTGGGCGGCCGATGCGGTGGTGCAGAGCTTCGACCTGCGCGCCTGGGACGTGAATAGCCCGCTCGGCAGCATCACCGGACACCTCGCCGGCACTGGCGATGAGCGCGGCTTTACGGCCCACGGACCGGTGAATCCCACCGGACTGCGCGCCGGAGTCTTCGAGGTGCAGTTCGACGGCAACTACGCCGCCCACGCCCTCAATGCGCGCAGCATGGAAGCACGCCACGTGGCCTCGGGCGCCCGCGTCACCGCCGCGGGCACGATCGCCATCGTCGAGCACGGCCCGCGGCTCGACCTCAAGGGAGAATGGAGTGATTTCCGCTGGCCGCTCGCGGGCCGCGACCCGGCGGTGCGCAGCCCGGCGGGCGCATTCACACTCTCCGGTCTCCTGCCCTATCAAGTGCAGCTACGCGGCCGGGGGCGTGCGGCAGAGCTCCCCGAAATGACGCTGGAGGCGACCGGCACGCTCGGCAAGGACGGGGTCACGTTCGAGCCCGCGGAGGTGGGTCTGTTCGGGGGACACGCGAGTGTCAGCGGCAAGGTGCTGTGGTCACCGGCGCAGAGCTGGTCAGTCAGCGGCCGTGCAACCGGCATCAACCCCGCGCAGCTGCGCGCCGACCTACCCGGCAGTGTCAATTTCACGTTCGCAGCCGCGGGACGCGGCTTCGATCCCCACGGCGAACTGTCGGTGTCCTTCAGCGACATCAGCGGCCGGCTGCGCGGACTCGCGGCGAGCGGCGCCGGCACGCTCACCCACGGCGGCACGACCTGGGAGTTCAGCAACGTGCGGGTCGGGCTCGGCACGGCGACCCTCGCGCTCGATGGCCGGGTGAGCGAGCGGCTCGAGCTGCGCTTTGCGATGAGCGTGCACGACCTGAGCCTGCTTGCGCCCCAGGCACGGGGCGAGCTGAAGACATCGGGCGCGGTGAGCGGCACACTCGCCGAGCCCGCCATCGTGGCGAGCGCGCACGGCGGCAATTTCGCCTGGCAGGGCGCAACCCTCAAGGCACTCGATGCGGAGGTCAACTTCAATCCTGCCGCCAGCGCGCAGGAGTCGAACATCGACGCGCGGCTGCGCGAGCTGAGCATCGGCGGGCGCACTCTGGAGACGGTGGTATTCACGCTGAACGGCGTGCCCTCGGCGTACCAGCTGCATTTTGCGGCCACCGCCGCCGGACTTGCGCTCGGTGCACAGGCAACCGGGCCCTACGCGCACGGTGTCTTCAGCGGCACGCTCACCGCGCTCAGCGTCACCGGCAGCGAGCAGCTGCGTCTTTCGCTCGAGCACCCGGTGGAGATGAGCCTGGCACCCGACCATGCGCGCATCGAGTGGCTGTGTCTTATCGGCACGCCGGGCAGCATCTGCGAGGATGGCAGTTGGACACCCGCCGAATGGTCGGCGACGGTGTCGGCCAATCAACTTCCACTCGAGACGCTGACCGCGGGAATGACGCCGAAGGTCGCTTACCAGGGCACACTGAGTGCGCACCTGCAGCTCTCGGGCCGCGCCAACATGCCGCTACAGGGAATGCTCACCACACAGCTGGCCAACGCCGAGATCGTGCACAAGCTCGTCAGTCACAAGGTCGAGCACACACGGGTCGGCTCCGGGACCGTGCAGGTGATTGCGACGGCGGAGTCGATCAACGCGCGCGCCGATCTCGGCGATGGCACCGTCGGCACCCTCCATGGAACACTCCAGCTGCAGCGCGGCGCGGCCTCGTGGCAGGACATGCCGCTCACCGGCGAGCTGCATGCGCAGACCGCCGAGGCAAGTCTGGTCACGCTGTATGTGCCGGATATCGACCGCGCCGTGGGCCACCTGAGCGGCGATGTGCAGTTGTCGGGCACCGCGGGGTCCCCAAGGCTCAGCGGTCTGTTGAAGGTTTCCGACGGCGAGCTCGATGTGTACCAGATCAACCTCAGCCTGCGTCAGCTTGCGATGCAGGCGCGGCTTTCCGAGAGCGGCGTCGACTTCGAGGGCGGCGCGCGGGCCGGCAAGGGTGAGGTGAGCGCCCACGGCCACCTCGAGTGGCGACATCTCCTGCCCTACGGACAGTTCCACCTCGAAGGCAGCAACCTGCGCGTGGCCGACCTCCCGGAGGCACAGATCGATGCCTCGCCCGCGCTCGATTTCACCGTCAACGGACACAAGATCGAGGTTACCGGCAAGGTGACGCTGCCCTACGCCAAGATCCAGCCGAAGGACATCACGGGTGCAGTGCGGACCTCGCCCGATGAGGTGATCGTGGGGAGCGAGCCGGATGACCCTACGCGCAAGTTCGAGGTGCTCAGCACCATCACACTCGTGCTCGGCGATCGGGTAAACATCGATGCGATGGGTCTCAGCGCACGGCTCATCGGCAGTGTCACGATCCGCAGCGGCTACGACCCGGTCACTCACGGCAGCGGCGAGCTGTCGGTCGCCGAAGGCAAGTACGCCGCCTACGCGCGCCAGCTCGACATCCAGCGCGGACGGTTGATCTTCACCGGCGGCCCGATCACGAATCCCGGCATCGATGTCGTCGCACAGAAGGTGTTTCCCGATGTGACCGCGGGCGTGAACGTGCGTGGCACGCTGGCACAGCCGCGCATCTCGTTCTTCTCCGATCCGCCGCTGCCACAGCAGCAGGTGGCCTCGCTCATCCTCGCCGGCGGCTCGCTCGAATCGGCGCAGAACGCGAGCAACGCCGCGCTCGGCCAGGGTGCGGCGTTGCTGGCCGCGCAACTCGGCTCGCATGTCGGCATTCCGGATGTGAGCCTCGAGACCGATCCGATCGTCAACGAGACCTCGCTGGTGCTCGGCCGCTACCTCTCGCCACGGCTGTACGTGAGTTATGGCGTGAGCCTCACGGAGCAGCTCAACACCCTCAAGATGCGCTACACGCTCGGTGATCACTGGACGCTGCGCACCGAGGTGGGCCAGGCTTACGGGGCGGATCTGGTGTACTCGATCACCAAGTAGGAGCGCCCGTGAGTGTGAGCGTGGTGCTGTCGATGCTGCTGCTCGCGCCGGCCGGTTCCGGGGCAGCATCGCCACCGCCTGCCTCCGCCTGCCAGAGTTTCGGCCGCGATGCCGAGGCGATGCCGCCGCTCGTGCGCGCATGGTTTGCGCAATCAGCCGATGCGCGTGTGCTGGTGTGTCCGCAGAGTGCCGCGGGCACCCAGGGGACAGAGGCTGCGGCTTACTTCGGCGAGGGCGCGGTCACGCAGCGCGGCGGCGTGTGCAGCTACCTGAGCCATGGGCTTACCCTCATCGGCAGCGGCCCTGCCGCCCGCCTGCAGCGCTACGAGCGCAGCGAGGCGCTTGCCATGGCACTGGCGGGGACCGGTTGCCCGGCACCCCACGGCGACGCGGGCGCGGCCGGGTATGTCGAAACCTACGATGTCAGCTCCGAGGCATTCATCGGCATCATGCGGCTGTGGTCGGCAGCGACGGCCGCGCTCGCTGCGGATAAGGAGCATTGCTGCGCGATGCCGGCCGACGCGCACGGCAGCGCTTCCGGTGCGGCCCACCCGGGGGGAGCGGCGCAGCCGCGGGCCGCGGAGAGCAGAATTACCCCGGAGGCTCGTGCGCGTCTCGAGGCCGAAATCGACCCGGCGCATATCGGCGCTGCGAGCGTAACGCGCATCGTGCGCATCCCCGGCTCGGTGCTGCGCCATCGTTACGCGCTCTTCCTCACGGTGCCCGACGCCACCCGCGGCAGCCCTGCAGCCTATGTCGCCTATATAGATAAGAGTGTGCGCCGGCCGTACGAGATCACGGACTTCGCCGAAACCAACTGAGCACGCTACCGGCGGCAGCGCGCCGCACGCGCGCCCACGCACCGCCTTGACCCTATGCGCATTAATATGCACAATCACTGCATGTTTATGCGAAGACTACCTCTGACATGCTGAACGATGCCGAGCAGCTCGAGCGGCGCGGAGCCATCGTGCGCATCCTGCGTGCGGACCAGGTGCGCCGGCAGGTGGACCTGGTGCGCCTGCTGAAGAAGGCGGGTCACGAGGTGACGCAGTCTTCCATCAGCCGCGACCTGCGGGACCTCGGGGTTCTCAAGGCGAGCGGCCGCTATGTGCTGCCGGCCGAGGAGGTCGCACGCACCAACGGCGACTTCGACACGCTCGCGCAGTTCGTCCGCCAGCTGCGGCTTGCCGGACCCACGATCGCGGTGCTGCGCACCACCATCGGCGCTGCGCAGAGCGTTGCGGTGGCGATCGACCGCGCCGCCTGGCCGGAGGTGGCCGGCACGCTCTCGGGCGACGACACCATCTTCATCGCCACCGCCAGCGCACGTGCGCAGGAGAAGCTCATCGAGCGCCTGCGCGCACTTTTCAGGGTCTGACCATGACCGACACAGCTGCAGCGATGGGCGCGCCCATCGTGCTCGCCTACTCCGGAGGTCTCGACACCTCCTTCCTGGTCCCCTGGCTCACCGAACATGAGCACCGGCCGGTCATCACGGTCACGGTGGACACCGGCGGCATCGATGCCGCCGCGGCGCGCATCCTCGAGGAGCGTGCGCACGCGCTCGGCGCGGTCGCGCATCACCTGGTCGATGCGCGCGCGGGCTACTTCGAGCAGGTGCTGCGCTTTCTCATCATGGGCAATGTGCGGCGCGGCCAGCTCTATCCGTTGTGCGTCGGCGCCGAACGGGTCGTGCAGGCGCAGACCATCGCGCGCATGGCGCGCGAGCTCGGCAGCGACACCGCCGCCCACGGCTGCACCGGCGCCGGCAACGACCAGGTGCGCTTCGAGGTCGCGTTGCGCACCCTCGCCCCCGATCTGAAGGTGCTTGCGCCCGTGCGCGATCAGGCATTCCGCCGCGAGGATGAGCTCGCGTACCTGCGCGAGCGCTCCCTCCCCATCCCGCCAAGCGGTGCGCGCTACTCGGTCAACCGCGGCCTGTGGGGCGTCACCATCGGCGGCCGCGAGACACTCAGCTCCGGCGGCAGCCTGCCCGATGAGGCCTGGATTCTGACGCGCAATGCGTTCACCAGCCTGCGGCCTGCGCAACACCACACGCTTGCTTTCCGCGCGGGCCGCCCGGTGGCGCTCGATGGAGAGGCGGACGAGGCGGTGGCCATCGTCGAGGCGCTCGAGCGTCTCGCTGCGCCCTTCGGCATCGGACGCGGCATTCACCTCGGCGACACCATCATCGGCACGAAGGGACGCGTCGCCTTCGAGGCGCCGGCCGCGGAGGTGCTGCTCACCGCACATCGCGAGCTCGAGAAACTCGTCCTCACGGGGCGCCAGCAGCGCATCAAGGAGCTCGTGGCGCAGCCCTATGGCGACCTGGTGCACGAAGGCCAGCTGCTCGATCCGGTGTGCCGCGACATCGAGGCACTGCTCCTGTCCTCGCAACGGCGCGTGACCGGCGAGGTGCACCTGCTGTTGCAGACCGGCAGCGTATTCATCGCCGGCGTCGAGTCCCCTTACTCCCTCATGGCCGCCTCCAGGGGCGTGTACGGCGAGGCGGCGGGGGAGTGGTCGGCAAGCGATGCGCTGGGTTTTTCCCGGATCGCCGCACTTCCCGGGCTGTTCCATGCACGCGCGGGCGAGCGCGCCGCGGGGCCGGGCAAGGATCATTGCACGTGACGGCGGGCATGCGCAGCGTGGTGGTCGACAAGCTCGCGTCGGTCACCGAGGCCTGCGGGCTTTCACACGAGGTGCGTATCTGCGCGGACATCCCCGCCGAGGAGGGCGTGGTGGTCATAGTCGAGGTGCTCACCAACAAGACGACCTACAACACGCTCGAGCTCACGAGCGGCCGCATGGCGCAGGTCGGCAAGGGCGATGTGGTGGCGGGAGCTCTTGGCCACCGGCGCGCGCTGTTCGGCTACTCGGGGCACGTGCCCGAGCGGGTCGAGCCAGGTGATGTCATCCAGCTGCTCAACATCGGCGGCGTGCTCGGAGTGTGCGACTCCATCAATCCGGAGAAGGGTCGCCCGTTCGACTGCCGCGTTCTCGGGGTCGCACTCAACTTTCCCTACCTCGGTGAGCGCATCGGCGTCCCGGCCCGCGTCGGCCGCAAGCCCCTCGATGCCGCAGCAACGCTCGAAGTGCGTGGCGTGCCGGTGGTTGCGTTCGCCGGCACCTGCATGGAAGCCGGCAAGACCGCCGCCGCCTGCGCCGTGATCGGGCGCATGCGCCATCGCGGACTCACGGTCGATGCCTTCAAGGCCACCGGCGTCTCGTTGCGGCGGGACATTCTCGCGATGGAGGACGCCGGCGCGCGCCGCTGCGCGATATTCACCGACCTCGGCGTGGTCACCACTACGCGCGCCAACGGCCCGGCACTCACCCGCACCATGCTGAGCGAGCTCGCCGCGGGTAAGCCCGATGCGCTGGTGTTCGAGCTCGGCGATGGAATTCTCGGCACCTATGGGGTCGATGCGATCCTCGAGTGCCCCGATATCCGCGCCGCGCTCAGCGCGGTGGTCCTGTCGGCGAACGACCCGGTCGCCGCCTGGGGTGGCGTGAAGCTGCTGCGCGAGCGCTTCCTTGTGGAGCCCTGCGTAGTCACAGGCCCCGCCACCGACAACCAGGTCGGCATCGAGATCATCGCGGCGCAGATGGGCGTTCCTGCCATCAATGCATTGAGCCATGGCGCGGCGCTCGGCGATCGCGTCATCGAGGCGCTCGGCGTCAGGGCCGAGGCGCTGCAGTGAGCGCGCCCGTCCCCGCGGTGGTGCTCGGCGGCACCGGCTACGTTGCCGGCGAGCTGTTGCGCCTCATCGGGACGCACCCGCGCCTGAAGCTGGCGGCGGTCATGTCCGACAGCGCTGCGGGCCAACCCGTGGCCGCAGCGTTTCCGCACCTGGTGTCCACCTACCCGCAGGAGCACTTCTGCTCCGAAGCGCAGGTGCACAAGCTCCTGCGCGAAGCGCCGCAGGCGGCAGTGTTCTGCGCCGCGCCGCACGGGGCTTCGGCCGGTGTGATCGACCGGCTGCTCACCGGCGCGGAGCAAGCCGGCACCGGCCCGCGCGTGGTCGATCTCTCCGCCGACTTCCGCTTCGCCAGCGCGGAGACCTACGAGGCCGTGTACCAACATCCACACGGCGCACCGCACCGGCTCGCGCAGTTCAGCTGCGCGCTTCCCGAGCACCTGCCGCAGCTTCATACCCGCCATGTCGGACATCCCGGCTGCTTCGCCACGGCCATACTGCTTGCGAGCGTGCCGCTGCTCGCCGCGGATCTGATCGCCCCTTCGCTCTTCGTGAGCGGCATCACGGGCAGCACCGGCTCCGGGCGCAAACCGGCCGATGCCACGCACCATCCGCTGCGCCACGCCGATCTCTACAGCTACGGCGCGTTGACGCACCGGCATGTGCCGGAGGTCATCGCCTGCGCACGCGCGGCGAGCGGCAGGGAAGCGGAGCTCGCCTTCGTGCCGCACTCGGGACCCTTTGCCCGCGGCATACACGTGACGGTACAGGCGGCAGCGCGCCGGCCGCTCGACACCGCCACAGTTCTCGCAACACTGCGCGAGTTCTACGCGCTGGCGCCATTCGTGCACGTGGCCGAGCGGGCGCCACACGTCAAGGAAGTCGCGACGAGTAATTACGCGCACCTGTCCGCCGCTGCGCGCGGCAACACGCTGACGGTGCTGTGCGCCATCGACAATCTGGTGAAGGGTGCAGCCGGCGGCGCCATCCAGTGGATGAACCGCATGCTGGATCTGCCGGAGGCCGCGGGGCTCACCGCCGCGGCTCCCGGCTGGACCTGACAGGCAGCCCATGCAACCCGCCGCTTCCGTCCAGGCTTGCCTCACGGGCGATTTTCTCGCGCCGGTATTCGCGCAGTATCCGCTGGAGGTGGCCGCTGCGCAGGGCGTGTGGCTCACCAACACCCGCGGCGAGCGGGTGCTCGACCTCTATGGCGGCCACGCCGTCGCGGCCCTCGGCTACGGCCACCCGGCCTGGACCACGGCACTTGCACAGCAGGCGCAGCTTTGCCAGTTCCAGTCGAATGCCGTCGCACTCGCGATCCGGGCGCGCGCCGCGCAGCGGCTGGTGCGCTTCGCGCAACTGCCGGACATGCGCGTGTTCTTCGTCAATAGCGGCGCGGAAGCCAACGAGAACGCACTCCGGATCGCGCTGCGCACCAGCGGGCGCACGCACATCGCCGCCATCGAAGGTTCTTTCCACGGCCGCACGGCCGCGGCGGCCGCGGTGACTTGGGGCGCGCAGGCGAAGTGGTACGGCTTCCCGCGCGCGCCCTTCAACGTGAGTTTTCTCCCACGTGGCGACACCACCGCGCTACGCGCCAAGGTGAGCCGCCGAACCGCGGCCGTGATCGTCGAGCCGGTGCAGGGAATCGCCGGCGCCGTGGACCTGGGCCGGGAGTTCCTCGGCGCGCTTCGCAGACGTTGCGATGAGGTGGGGGCGCTCCTCATCTTCGATGAGGTCCAGTGCGGCGTCGGTCGTACCGGGCACCCCTTCGCTGCCAATCTCCATGGCATCGAGCCGGACCTGCTGACGACGGCCAAGGCGCTCGGCAACGGCTTCCCGTGTGCGGCGCTGCTCATGTCGGCGCAGCTGTGTGCGCAGCTTCCGGTCGAATCGCTCGGTACGACTTTCGGTGGCGGGCCCATGGCCTGTGCAGCGATCGAGGCGGTGCTGCAGGCGATCGAGTCGCAGCAGTTGCTCGAGCGCGTGCGGCATCTCGGTGCCCTCATCCGCGAGAGCTGTGTGGTCGGCCCGGTGTGCGCGCACCAGGGTGTGGGACTCCTCGTGGGGCTGCGTACCACACGCCCCGCCAAGCAGGTACAGGCGGAGCTTCTCGAGTGCGGCATCCTCGCCGGCACCGCGAGCGACAGCCACGTGCTGCGCCTGCTGCCGCCTTTCATCCTCGAGGACGAACACGTCGAGCTGTTGCGCGACGCACTGCGCGAGCTGCCGCCGTGAGGCGCTTCGTTGACCTCGCGGAATTCACGCGCGAGGAGGTGCTCGCGCTGCTCGAGCTCGCCCGCCGACTCGAGCGCCAGCCCGAACCGCGGGCATTGAGCGGGAAGCTGCTGGGACTCGTGTTCTTCAATCCCTCGCTGCGCACCCTGGCCTCATTCCAGGCCGCCATGACGCGCCTCGGTGGCCAGTCCCTCGTGGTCAATCCCGGCCAGGGCAGCTGGCAGATGGAAACGCGCACCGGGGTGGTCATGGACGGTGCGGCTGCCGAGCACATCCGCGAGGGGATACCCGTGCTCGCCTCCTACTGCGACGCGCTCGGTGTCAGGATCTTTGCCGAGGGGCGCGACCTCGCGAGCGATCTCGCCGAGAGCACCTTCAGCGCCATCGCGGATCTCAGCGACAAACCACTGGTGAATCTCGAGTCCGCGGTCAACCATCCCTGCCAGGCGCTCGCTGACTGGAAGACCCTCGATGACCTCGCCATACCCCGCGCCGGGCGGTTCGTTCTCTCCTGGGCGTACCACCCGCGCGCCTTGCCGCTCGCGGTGCCGGCGGCGGCACTGCACATGGCGGCGCTGCGCGGCATGGAGGTGGTGGTGCTGCGCCCTGAAGGATTCGCCCTGCCGCACGCCCTCATGGAGCGTGCACGGCGTGCGGCCGCCGCCGCCGGCGGCTCGGTGTGGGAGACCAGCGAGCGCCACGAGGCACTCGAGCGTGCCCACGTCCTCTACGTCAAGGAGTGGGGCGCGACCGACCGCTACGGGGACGCGGCGGTGGATGCGCAGCTGCGCGGGGCACTGCGCGGCTGGTGCGTGCGTGAGGACTGGTTCGGCGCCGCGCCCGATTGCCGGGTGATGCATTGCCTGCCGGTGCGGCGTAACAGCGCGATCGCCGATGAAGTGCTCGACGGCACGCGCAGCGTCGTGCAACGCGAGGCCTACAACCGCCTGCCCGTGCAGATGGCAGTGCTGCACCAGCTGCTCAGGTCCTGAAAGTGAGAGGACGCGTGCCAACATGATTGCCCACCGCAGCGAGCAGGCGCTCGCCATCCGCGCACTGCGCAGCGCCGCGCCCTACATCCGCATGTACAAGGGCAAGACCTTCGTCGTTAAGGCCGGCGGGGGCGTGTTCGCCGAGCTCGCCAGCACGCGCGCGCTGGTCGAGCAGATCGGCATCCTGCACTACTTCGGCGTGCGCGTGGTGCTGGTGCACGGCGGCGGTCCGCAGCTCACCGCACTTGCCGACGCGCTCGGCATATCGACGCACATGATCGAGGGGCGGCGCGTCACGGACGAGAAATCGATCGAGCTGACCGCCATGGTGCTGAATGGACTCATCAACACGCGCGTGCTCGCCATATGCCGCGACCTCGACATCGATGCGGTCGGGATCAGCGGCGTCGACGCCGGACTCGTGCGCGCCCACCGGCGCCCACCCGTCGCGCTCGCGAGCAACGGCGCAATGGTCGACTTCGGCTTCGTCGGCGACATCGATGCGGTCGACACCACCGTACTGCAGAAACTGCTCGATAACGGACTCATGCCGGTGGTGAGCCCGCTGTCGGCGGATGCCTCTGGCACGCTGCTCAACATCAACGCCGACACCGTCGCTGCGGCCATCGGCGCAGCTC
>DASYFL010000132.1:0-9331 GCA_036498445.1 Steroidobacteraceae bacterium | reverse complement strand
TTCCTCGGCTCGCGCGGTCAACATGATCACGGGTAGTTCGCGCGTCTCGCGGTCGCGCTTCAGTGCCCGCGTCAGCTCCAGACCGCTCATGTCCGGCAGCATCCAGTCGATCAGTACGAGGTCGGGGCGGGTATCGGCAAGGGCGGCACGCGCGCTACGGCAATCCTCGGCTTCGCGAACCTCGAAGCCCGCACGCTTCAGGCCAAAGGCGATCATTTCGCGTATCGGCCGCTCGTCTTCGACAATCAGAACCTGTTTCGCGGGCATCTTGTCCAAGCCTGCACCAGCAGGAGCGCGGCTATTAGAGAGGCACTGTGTTGCAGTTAGATGACAGCTGTTTGGGCGGGTGTCAGTTTCATGACGACTGCGATCGGGGTCGTGCGACATCATCTCGCAAATAGACTGGAAGCGCTTGTTCCGGTGGGAAAACTCGACCCGCCTCCACCTCCGGAACGGCGAGCTGCACGATCTCCGTGGCCCTCGGGAGTAGCCCCTGCATGACGACATCGAGCGGGAATTCCCGGCAAAGCTCGGGGTAGGCAGCGAATCCCGAGCCAACGCCTGCGAGGCGTCCCGCGCCCTGCCCCGCCCGCCCCCAGGCAGAAGGCAGCCGTACATCCGCGGGCGGGCTCACGCGCTCCTCCCCGCAAGGAGCCGCAAAAGTCTCGCTCGAGCCCTCAAAGCACGCCCAGTAGACCTCTCGCATGCGCGCGTCCGTGCAGACGAGCACCCGAGCGAGGGCACGGTCCTCATCCAGCGCGCGCTGCGCGAGGGCCCGCAGATCGGACACCGGAACGACCGGTACGCCCGCGCCGAAGGCGAGGCCCTGCGCGAGGGTTGCTGCCAGCCGCACGCCGGTAAAAGCACCGGGACCCCGCCCGAAGGCGATGGCATCGAGCGTGCCCAACGGGGCGCCACCCTCCGCCAGCAACTCATCCACCATGGGCAGGATGACTTGTGCATGAGCGCGCTCGAGCCGCCGTGCCCGAAGCAGGAGCCGCCGCTCGAGGAGCAGCGCCGCCGAGCAACTCTCGGTCGCCGTGTCGATGCCGAGTATTCTCACGGCGCCGCTGCCGCGCGCGGTGCCGGTGCGCGCGGTGCATGGCGGGCGAGAAAGCGCCGTGCCTCGGCGGGGTCCTGGGTCACCGTCATCGGCGGCAGCGCGGCAAGAAATACCCGTCCGTACGCACGACCCAACATGCGTGGATCGCAGATCGCGATCACACCGTAGTCGTCTTCGCTCCGTATCAGCCGCCCGGCGCCCTGCTTGAGCGCCAGCGCTGCTTCCGGCAACTGGTAGTCGCGGAAAGCGTTAGCACCGCTCGCAGTCAGGTGCTCGATGCGCGCACGCACCAGCGGATCATCTGGCGGCGCAAACGGCAGTTTCTCGATCACCACCAGCCGTAACGCCTCGCCTTTCACATCGACGCCTTCCCAGAAGCTCGCGGTGCCAAGCAGCACGCCGTTGCCATCGGCGCGAAACTCCTGCAGCAAGCGCTCGCGCGGTGCCTCGCCCTGCACGAACAGCCGATAGGGCGGCTCGCCGCTCCAATGTGCCCGCAGCAGCGCCGCTCCCTGTGTCAGCGCACGGTGGCTCGTGAACAGCACGAAGGCGCCGCCGCGCGCCGCCTCGATCAGTGGGATGGCGGTGCCGATCACTGCCTGCACGAACGCTGGCGATGAGGGTTGCGGCAATCCATCGGGCAGATAAAGCAGCGACTGGCGCTCGTGATCGAAGGGACTCTGTATCCGCAGCGTCAGCGCTTCGGCAAGACCCAGTCTGCCGGTGAAGTGCCCGAATTCCTCCCCCACCGACAGCGTCGCCGAAGTGAAGATCCACGCCCCACGCCGCGATGCGACCAGCGAGCGAAAGCGCGCGGAGATATCGAAGGGCATCAGACTCACGCTGAAGCCACGCGCGCTCGACTCGAATGTGCGTGCGCCTTCGAGCTCATCGACATCGGCGATGCGCGCGAGACCTGCCGCGAGCTCCGCCGCGCGCTCGGAAAGTTGCCTGAGCGCGGCGTTTTCCTCGAGCGGGAGCAGCACGGCGGAGAAGCTCTCCAGTGCCCTGATGAGCGTCTCGACCGGCTGGCTGGTCCACGCCGCCACCGGCCATGGCGCACGCGCAGGTCCGGCAGGCAGCGCCGCGCGCAGCGCGCGCAATGCCTCCTCCAGCTCTCCGACCGCCGCCACGGCAACGTGCGGGGCGACGGCTGCGCCGGTGCGCTCCGTGTCAGTCCCGCGCAGTAGCTCGACCCGTACCTCCTTGATGAGCGCGTCGATCTGACGGCTGCTGACATTGACGCCGAAGAACTGCGTGGCGAGGTCCGGGATCTGGTGCGCCTCATCCAGGATCACGGCGTCGGCACAGCCGAGCAGATCCCCGAAGCCGTCCTCCTTGAGCGCGAGGTCGGCGAGCAGCAGGTGATGGTTGACGATGACGATGTCCGCCTCGAGCGCCTCGCGGCGCGCCGCCGCTACATGACAGCGTGAGAGCTCCGGGCACCGCACGCCGAGGCAACTCTCGCGCGTCGAGGTCACTTGTGCCCACACGGGATGAGAGTCGGAAAGACCGCGCACCTCGGCGAGGTCACCGCGGTGCGTGGTGAGTGCCCAGCGCTGGATGCGAGCCAGCATGGCACGCGGTTGCGCCGCTGGCGCAGCGACCAGCGACAGCTGCTCGCTGGCAGCGTCGGCACGTCCGAGCCGATAGCGGCACAGGTAGTTGCCTCGGCCCTTCAGCAGCGCGACGCGTGCCGGGCGGCCGAGTGCCGCGCACACGAGCGGCAGATCCTTGGCGAACAGCTGATCCTGGAGCGTGCGCGTACCGGTGGAAATGAGCACCCGTGCGCCCGAGAGCAACGCCGGTACCAGATAGGCAAAGGTCTTGCCCGTGCCAGTGCCGGCCTCGACGACCAGCGATTCGCGCGCCGTCAACGCGTCGCTCACGCTCTGCGCCATGTGCAGCTGTTCGCGTCGCACCTTGAAATCGGCGAGCGCCCGCGCGAGCGGGCCGTCCTGACCGAATATGTCCTCGAGATCCAACATGGCGGTGCACAGCTCGACGCTAAGGCTGCGGCCGATACTGACGCGCTTGCAGCGCGCGTGTCGAGCGGCATATGTTCATGAATTCACTGCAAACTGGTGCGCGGCCGGCTATTGGCACACAATGGCTCGACGCGGGCTACTTTATCAGGGCGGGGGCGGCGCCCGGGATATACTTTGCGGTTCGTTCGAGCGTCACGGACAAGAGGAACGCGTAATGGCTACTGCGGCACACACGCTGCGCCCCCTGCCCCAGTTGAGTCCCGCCGTGAGCGACTGGGTGAATTCGGTGCGCGAGCTCACGCAGCCACGTGCCATTCACTGGTGCGAAGGCACCGAGACCGAGGCACGCGAGATTACCTCTCAGCTACTCGCGCGTGGCGAGTTCACGGCACTCAATGCCGAGCAGTTCCCGGGCTGCTACCTGTATCGCTCCGCGCCGAACGATGTGGCGCGCGTCGAGCATCTCACCTACATCTGTACCCGCTCGCAGCAGGACGCCGGCCCCAACAACCACTGGATGGACCCGCAGCAGGCGCATGCGCGCCTGCGCGAGTTGTTTCGCGGCTGCATGCGCGAGCGCACGTTGTACGTCATCCCCTACTGCATGGGGCCGATCGATTCGCCGCTGTCGCGCTGCGGGGTGGAGATCACCGACAGTCCCTACGTCGTGCTCAACATGCTGATCATGACGCGCGCCGGACGTCCGGCGCTCGAGCGCATCGCGCGCGAGCAGAGCTTCGTGCGTGGTCTGCATTCCATCGGTGAGCTCGATCCGGAGCGCCGCTTCATCATGCACTTCCCCGAGGAGTTCGCCATCGAGAGCTACGGCTCGGGCTACGGCGGCAATGCCCTGCTCGGGAAAAAATGCCACGCGCTACGCATCGCCAGCTGGCAGGCGCGCAGCGAGGGGTGGTTGGCCGAGCACATGCTGATCGTCGGCCTGCAGAACCCGCGGGGCGAGACGCACTATCTCGCCTGCGCGTTCCCTTCTGCCTGCGGCAAGACCAACCTGGCCATGCTCATCCCGCCGGCCTCGCTCCCAGGCTGGCGGGTGTTCACCGTCGGCGACGACATCGCCTGGCTGCATCCGGGTGCGGACGGACGGCTGTGGGCCATCAATCCCGAGTCGGGTTATTTCGGCGTCGTGCCGGGCACCAACCCGCAGACCAACCGCAACGCGTATGAAATGATCCGCCGCGATACCTTGTTCACCAACGTCGCGCTCACCGCCGACAACCAGCCGTGGTGGGAGGGACTGCCGAGCGGCGTCCCGGTACTCGACTGGCAGGGCCGTCCCTATGACCCCGCGCGTGGTCCCGCCGCGCATCCTAACTCGCGCTTCACCGTGTCCGCGCGGCGCAATCCGAGCTATTCGCCGCACGCCGAGGACGCGCGCGGCGTGCCCATATCGGCGCTGGTGTTCGGCGGCCGCCGGCGCGAGGTTGCACCGCTCGTCTACGAGGCACGCGACTGGCAGCACGGGGTGTTGGTCGGTGCCTCGCTGGCATCGGAGACGACCGCGGCGGCGGTGGGCCAGGTCGGGGTGACGCGACGCGATCCGATGGCGATGCAGCCATTCTGTGGATATAACTTCGGGGATTACTGGCAGCACTGGCTGGACGTCGGTGCCCGGCTCACGCGGCCGCCACACATCTATCATGTCAACTGGTTTCGCCGCGATGCCAACGGCAAGTTCCTCTGGCCCGGCTTCGGCGAAAACCTGCGGGTGCTTGCCTGGATGCTCGAGCGCTGCGCGGGACGCGCCGGCGCGACCGAGTCGGCCATCGGCCGCTTGCCGCATCACGTCGACCTGGACCTGCGCGGACTCGGCCTCGGGCCGAACGCTCTGCGTGCACTGCTCACCATCGATCCCGCACTGTGGCGCAAGGAAATCGCTGAGTTGCGCGAGTACCTGGGAAAATATGGGGAGCGTCTGCCGGCTGCATTGCTCGCGGAGCTGCGCAACACCGAAGAGCGGCTCGCTTGAGGTAGTGAGCCTGCCGCTGCGGCAGTCCCGGTTCGGCGCGCGCCGTGGGCTCAGCCCTCTTCGCAAGTAAAGCGGATCGTCTGCGGCGAGCCCTGCTCGGGAAGGCGCCCGAGTCCGATCATGCCCTGACCCCTGATCTGCAGACTGTCGCGCCGCACGAACGACTCTTCCCCATCCGAGCTTTGCACGAAGGTGCCGTTGGTGCTCTGGTCGATGAGCACGAATTTGTTGCGGCTGATCTCGATGCGCGCGTGCAGACGCGAGATGAGATTACCTTTGACGACGACGTCATTGTCCTCGGCGCGGCCGATGGTGATGCTCGAATGTCGCTCATCTACCAGCAGCTCGCAGTCATCGCAGCGCAGACGCAAGCGCATGGTGCGTGCCGGCCGTGACTCGGTGGCGATGCCGGGCACCATGCTGGTGATATACTCGGTCTGCCACAGCACCTCGTACAGCGCGACTTCGCTGCCTTGACCTTTGAGTGTTGCGATGTCGATCTGGCGGCAGGCGGCGCGCCACTCCGGGGAGAGCCGCTCCACCATCGCCGCGGTGGTGACGATCTGCCCGGCCTTCGCCTGACTGGTCATGCGATTGGCGGTGTGCACGGCCGCGCCGAACACATCGCGATTCTCGAGCATCACCGGTCCAAAGTGACAGCCGATGCGGATGGCGACCGGTTGTCCCTCGATCTTCAGCTGTGCATGAGTCGAGATCTGCTGCTGCATCTGCGCCGCTGCGTTGAGCGCCGCGTCGGCAGCTGGGAAGGTCGCCATGACCTCATCGCCCATGGTCTTGATCACGGTGCCCTGGCGCTGCTCGGTGGCGTTGCGCATCACCTCGATGCAGATCGCCACCATGTCGCGCGCCCGCACGTCGCCCATGATGTCGTAGAGCCGGGTCGAGCCAACGACGTCGGCAAACAGGATGGCGAGTTCGATGTCCTTTCCCATGGCCTCAGCCGATTATACGCACGCGTACCAATACTGCGAGGACCGCGCTCGCGATGGTCGGCCGCGTGGCTCCTGTCAGGCCCGTGAGCGCGCGAGCACCGGCATGGCCCGCCGCAACAACCCCACATCCGCATCGGGCGCGCGCGCCCCCTCGCTCAGAGCTCGCCGGTATTCGCGCGCACCGGGTTCGCCGGCGTACAAGCCGAGCATGTGGCGCACGATCGGGGCGAGGCGCTCATTGCGGGCGAGCTCGCGCGCCGCGTAGCGCTGCATGCGCTCGATGATTGCAGTACGCGAGGGCGGCGTACCGCCCCACAGCGCCTGCTGCAACTCGGCGAGGACGAACGGCCGGTGGTAGGCCTCGCGCCCGAGCATCACCCCATCGCACCACTCGAGCGCGGCGAGCACCGATGCCGCGTCACGCAAGCCGCCGTTGACTACCACGGGAAGTGGGGGGAAGGTCTCCTTCAGACGTCGCACCACATCGTAGTGCAACGGCGGAACCTCGCGGTTCTCGCGCGGCGAGAGCGCGCCGAGCACCGCTTTGCGGGCGTGCACGATCGCGACGGCGCAGCCAGCGGCGCGCACCGTCTCGGTGAAGCGACACAGCGCTTCGAAATCCTCCGCATCGAACCGTGCCAGCGCGCCGCCGGGCTCGCGCGCGTGCGCGCGCAGCACACCGATGCGCATCTTCACGGTCACAGGCACCGCGACCGCCGCGCGCATCGCCGCCACGCACTCGGCTACGCGTGCGGGCTCCAGCATCAGGCAGGCGCCGAAAGCGCCGCTCGCCACGCGCTCGCTCGGGCAGCCGCAGTTGAGATTGATCTCATCGTATCCGGCGTCCTCCCCGGCGCGCGCCGCCGCGGCGAGCTCGGCGGGATCACTGCCGCCGAGCTGCAGCGCGAGCGGATGCTCCTCCGGATCGAAAGCGAGCAGCCGGGCGCGATCGCCGCGCATGACCGCCGCGGCGGTGATCATCTCGGTGTAGAGCAGCACCTCCGCCGAGAAGCCGCGCAGGAAGAAGCGGCAGTGGCGGTCGGTCCAGTCCATCATCGGAGCGACAGAGATGCGCCGGTCGATTTTTTCCCGGCGAAAATCGTCTGACAGGTCTATTTTTGCAGGCCTTTCAGACTCAGGCGTTTCTGCGGGATTTGTGGGCATTCCGGAGAGTTTATCGCTTGCAGGGGTGCCATATAGGTGCCATGAATAGCGTGACACCTCCGAGCCCGCAATGGCACCGGACGATCTGAATGACCGGCACGTCGCAGGGCTCGATTGATCGATCTTTGGGCGAGCGGCGCCAGCCCCCTAATCGAGCTGAGGTAGCGCGCATTCAGCTTGCGAGGACTTGCTCGAGGCTATCGGCAGCGTTCCGACCAAACCGACGAGTCACTGCGCGCAGTAGATCCAGATCTACCGGGAGTTGCGCGCTGCGATAGGCTGAGCGCGCATCCAGGATGTCTTGTGGGCCTCCCGCGAAGCACTTCATCGCAATGAAATCTTCGCGGCCAGCAATGCGAAGGTCTATACCCATGAACGGAACTTCCACGGTCCTGGAGAAGATCGCAGGATCCATGCCGCGCAGGCCGCCCAGAAGATCGACGTGATTGTTATGACTGTCGCTTAGGATGAGCATTGCAGGAATGGGGTCGTCGGCCTCTCCATGACGCAATTCGGTGCCAAAGCCGGCGCGCTGAAATCGCGCGCGCAGCCTGGCCAGGTGCTGCGGCGTCATGAAGAGAAGGACATCCACGTCGGTTGAGGCGCGCACCGCCCCGTGGGCGGAGAGTGCGAATGCGCCAATTACCGCGTAATCGATCTTCTCACGTTGCAGGATTTCGACTGCATCCAGAAGCAGGAGAGCGGATTGACCCGCTCGTTTGGTCCTCATGGTTGTGGAAGCGCTCTGCGCGCTCGCTGCGCCTCGGCCGCGCTGCCGGCCTCCTGCAGCGCGCACAGTAGCTGGCTGTGTTCGAGAAAGGCTTCCAGCCGCTGCGTGGGCGTAAGAGCGCTCTCGGATTCAATCAAAGATTGGCGAACCGCATCTGCGAGCCTGGATGCGGACGTTGCGGACGAATGCGAACGAGCGCGAGAGCTGAAAGCACCGGCCTCTTGCGGCACAAGGCCCGTCTGAAGCGTTATAGCCAGACCGGCCCGGACAGCGGCGCGGATCAGCAGCTCGAGCGATAAGTCCGATACGCGACCATTGATGATCTTGCTAAGCGTCGGCTGCGGCAGGCCAAGTCGTTTTGCGGCTACGGTCTGAGTGACGCCCATGCGATGGGTGTGTCGCGCCAGCTGCAATGCCACGTCGCTTCGCAAGCGCTGAATGCCGGCGACATCCACAGCTACCCTACCCATATAGTAAATCTACTATAAATCCTGCGGCATGTCTGCGCCAGGCGAGGAGACGTAAAGGAGGAGACATGGTGTGTCCAGTCCGTCACGGGGCGTCATGCGGAAACAATCGAGTCGCGCTCGCGGCGCATCCAGATAGAATTCTCACGGCCGCTGCAAGCATTGGCTGGACTTCACCGCGCTGCCCGACGATACCCGGGCTGGCGCAGCTAGAAGCGAGTCGACAAATGCCCGGAACTCTGGATTGAAGCGATTCTTCATTTCCCTCCAGGAGCTCTGTGCGCCCGGCGGGGCCATGATTGCCTCAATGCTACTGCGAATGCCGCACCAGTGCTCGGTGTGCAGCATGCGGATATTGGATTGAAACAAGACGTTTTCAGCACGACGCAAGAAGCTGAGCAACATCAAGCTGTACTGCGTGCGCTCCATTTCATCGAGCGACGCAAATTCTTTCCCGGCCCGCAGGTACAGGGCGACGCCTGCTTCGTTGATTTGGGCTCAGGCGAGCACCTGCGCGAGCTCGATCAGGTTGCCCCACGGATCGGCCAGGAACGCGAGCCAGCGATCGAGTCGGGTCACGAATGGGGTTCGATCACCATTCATACTCGGCCGGGGTGTCGCGTCGTAACCTCTTGGACCAGCCACGTATTACGGTCGGGATCCTTGAAGGAGAAGTTGCTTCTGTGCGATCCGCCTGGCCAGTTCGTCGAACAGGAAATCGGCGAGCCATCTGGCACACCCGGCATCCCACTGCCATCAGAGAAACGCGCGGTCACCGGGATTGAGTTGCCGTTGAATAGCGTTGCGCCGCTGAGCCTCGCAGCTTCGGCCGAGGCCTTTGAAGGTGCCCTCCACGACAACGCCTTTCGCATGAAAGGCGCGAAAGCCCGGATGCACACCGTCGACCTTGTTCGCCAAATCGACGATTTGTGTCGGGACCGATGGGTCGTCTGCAATGGCCGCGGCGGAAACCAGCAGC
>DASYFL010000131.1:0-19444 GCA_036498445.1 Steroidobacteraceae bacterium | reverse complement strand
AGGGAATCGGCGGCAGCGGCACATACGGAATCGGTGGCAGCGGCACATACGGAATCGGTGGCAGCGGCACATACGGAATCGGTGGCAGCGGCACATACGGAATCGGTGGCAGCGGCACATACGGAATCGGTGGCAGCGGCGGTGTTCGTACCTCCGGCATCGGCGGTAGCGGATTTTCTCCCACCAATTTGCGTTTCCGAGAGTTTGGAATAGGCGGTAGCGGATTTTCTTCCACCGCAGGTTCCCGTTTCCGAGAGTTTGGAATCGGCGGCAGTGGCACTCGGGGAATCGGCGGCAGTGGCACTCACGGAATCGGCGGCAGTGGCGGTGTTCGCACCTCCGGCATCGGCGGCAGCGGATTTTCTTCCACCGCAGGTTCCCGCTTCCGAGAGTTTGGAATAGGTGGCAGCGGCGGCACTCGGCCAAGCGGTATCGGCGGCAGTGGATTTACAAGATCTGGCGTCGGCGGGGGCATGCGAGCCTCAGGAATCGGAGGCAGTGGAATGTCCCGAATGGGAGGAGCGCGCGGCCGGAGGTAGCTAACCGCCGCCGCTAAGTCCCCAGATTTCGATCTAGCCGGCGAGCACAGACACGAAGTCCGTGCTCAGTAGCTTGGGCGGAAGTTCGAATTTAGGAGGCGTTTAGTTCCTGCCTCAACTCCTTCCTCAATATCTTCCCGACATTACTCTTCGGCAACTCGCTGCGGAAATAGACGTGCTTTGGCACTTTATAAGCGGCGAGTGATTTGCGGCAGCACTCGATCACGTCCTGCTCGGTGAGTGACGAATCCTTGCGCACGGCGAACAGTGCAACTACCTCGCCGGAGTGTGGGTCGCGCTGTGCGACGGCGGCTGCCTCCAGAATTCCCGGACAGCAGACCGCTACCGCTTCGACCTCATTCGGATACACGTTGAAACCCGACACCAGAATCATGTCTTTCTTTCGGTCCTCGATGTAGACGAATCCCTTCTCATCCATGTGGCCTACATCACCCGTGCGCAGCCAGCCTCCGGGCAACATCACCTTCGCGGTCTCATCCGGACGCTTCCAGTAGCCACGCATCACCTGCGGACCACGCACGCAGATCTCGCCGATCTGACCGAGCGCGAGATCCTGGCCCGCATCGTCCTTGATGGCTATTTCGGTCGAGGGGATCGGCAGCCCGATCGAGCCGTTGAAGTCCAGGTTCGCAGGGTTGATCGTGGCGACGGGGGAAGTCTCGGTGAGGCCCCAACCCTGCGTCAGCACGTGGCCGGTCGCTTCCTTCCAGCGCGCCGCCACGGTTGCCTGCACGGCCATGCCGCCACCCATTGCGGCCTTCAGATGACTGAAATCGATCCGCTCGAACCCTGGTGCGTGCAGCAGTGCGTTGAACAGCGTGTTGACGCCGGTGATGTAATTGGGGGGGTACTTGACCAGGTCGCGCACCAGCGCCGGCAGGTCGCGCGGATTGATGATCAACACGTTCGTCCAGCCGAGCCGCGTAAACGCCAGGCAGTTCGCTTGCAGCGCGAAGATGTGGTAGAGCGGAATCGCAGTGATCACCACGTTGGCGCCGCTGGAATCCCGAAAGCGCGGGCCGAACCATGCTTCGCCCTGCAGCACGTTGGTCGCCACGTTGCCGTGTGACAGCATGGCCCCCTTCGCCACGCCGGTGGTGCCGCCGGTGTATTGCAGGAAGGCCAGGTCGTCGGGACCGATCTCCACCGCTGCGAGCGGCAGCTTCTTGCCCTGCGACACCGCGGTCTTGAACGACAGCGCCTGCGGCATGTTCCACGCGGGTACCTGCTTGCGCACGTGCCGCACTACGAAGTTGACGATGGCGGACTTCGGGAAGTCGAGGAAATCTCCGACCGCGGTCACCAGTACACGCTTGACGCTCGTGCGCGCCAGCACCGTCTCCAGCACGTGCGCGAAGTTCTCGAGCACCAGGATCCCCGTGGCACCGGAGTCACTGAGCTGGTGCTCGAGCTCCGGCGCGGTGTACAGAGGATTCGTGTTCACGACGACGAGGCCGGCACGCAGCGCTCCGAAGAGCGCAATGGGGTACTGGAGTGTATTCGGCAGCATGATTGCGAAACGATCGCCTTTGGCGAAGCCTGCCTGCTGCAGCCAGGCGGCGAATGCGCGGCTGAGCTCATCGAGCCGTCGATAAGTGAGGGCTGTGTCCATCTGCACGAAAGCGACGCGCTCGGCGTGCTCGGCGCAGCTCTTCTCCAGCAGCTCCTTGAGCGAGCGCAGCTGACTCGGGTCGATCTCCGCCGGTACCCCGGGCGGGTACGACTTCAGCCAGATTCTGTCCATCAGTGTCCCTCAGTCCGCGGTGTGTTACTGATCAGCGGCTTGAGATAGGGCCAGAGTGTATCGAGAACTATTGGCTCGGCGGCAGCATTGGGGTGCAGGCCATCCTCCTGCATCAAAGCCGTATCGAGCGCCACCTTCTGCAGCAGAAACGGCACGAGCGGGAGATGGTATTGCTGCGCGAGGTCAGGATACACGCGTGCGAACTCCTCCGTGTAGCGCGGTCCATAGTTGGGAGGGATGCGTATGCCCACCAGCAGCACTCGTGCGCCGGCTGCTTGCGAGAGCTGCACCATGCGCGCAAGGTTGTCGCGCATGGCATTCACCGGCAGCCCCCGCAGGCCATCGTTGGCACCGAGCTCGAGAATTACGATGCCCGGCCCGTGCAGCTTGAGCGCCCGCGGCAGCCGCTCGAGGCCGCCACTGCTGGTCTCGCCGCTGACACTGGCGTTGACAACCTGGTACCCGTACCCTTGTGTCTGCAGTCGCTGCGTAAGCAGCGTTACCCAACCCTGCTCCGGTCGGATTCCGTAAGCGGCGCTCAGGCTGTCGCCAAACACAAGGATCGTAGGGGCGGAGGCCACCGCGTTCTGGAGCGCGATGAACGACAACCCTATGCCGAGCGCCCAGGCGCCGGTGATCCGCAGCCACGTTCTCAAGGCTGAAAACCTCTGCAAGCAGGTTAGCAGCCCCGAAGGTTCGCTGACCATTGTCGATGACGTGTCGCTGGCGATCGATGCCGGCGAGTCGCTGGCTGTCAGCGGTCCGTCCGGGGCGGGTAAGTCGACGTTGCTTGCTTTGTTGGCAGGACTCGATCTGCCGACCCGCGGTCGTGTGCTGCTCGAGGGTCAGGATCTGACGCAGCTCGACGAAGACGGGCGCGCACGCCTGCGTGCGCAGCGCGTCGGCTTCGTGTTCCAGTCATTTCATCTGATACCGGCCCTTACCGCGCTGGAGAATGTGATGCTGCCGCTCGAGTTGGCAGGCCGCAGCGATGCACGTCGTGCCGCCACGGAGACCCTCGGCAGTGTGGGCCTGGCGCGTCGCACCGGGCACTATCCGCGCCAGCTCTCCGGCGGGGAACAGCAGCGGGTAGCGATCGCGCGCGCGTTCGTGACCCGCCCAGCGGTGCTGTTCGCCGATGAGCCGACCGGGAATCTCGACACCGCTACCGGCGCGCGCGTGGGTGAGCTGTTGTTCGAGCTCAACACGCATGCGCACACCACCCTCATTCTCGTGACGCACGACCGTGAGCTTGCCGCGCGTTGCGGCCGCATCGTGCGCATGGAAGCCGGGCGCGCGCTGTGAAGGCGCTGCGCCTGGCGTTGCGGTCACTGGCGCGCGAATGGCGCTCCGGCGAGCTCGGGGTGCTGTTGCTCGCGCTTACCGTCGCAGTGGCGGCGCTCACTGGGGTGAATTTTCTCGTGAGCCGCATCAGCGCCGCGGTGGCACTGCAGGCGAGCGCGGTGCTGGCCGCCGATCTGCGGCTCGGCTCGCCACAGCCGCTCGATGAGAAATATTTTGGGGAAGCCGGACGCCGCGGCGTGCAGGCCGCGCGCATTACCAGCCTGCTGTCGGTTGTTTTCAATGGCGATGCGAGCCAGCTCACCAACATCGCAGCGGTGACCGCCGGCTACCCGCTTCGCGGGCGCGTACTGGTCGCTGCCGAGCCCTTCACCAAGGGGACGCCTGTCACTTCCATCCCGGCACCGGGTGAGGTGTGGCCGGACTCGAAGCTCCTTGCAGCAGTGGGCGGGCGCGTCGGCACGCGCCTCGCGATCGGTGCGGCGCAGTTTCGCGTCTCGCGTGTGCTCATCTCGCGTCCGGACCAGGGCGGCACCTTTGCCGATCTCGCCCCGAACCTGCTGATGAACGCGGCGGACCTGCCAGCGACGCAGCTCATCCAGCCGGGCAGCCGCGTAAGCTACGGCGGACTGTTTGCAGCCGACCCCTCACGCATCGCCGAGTTCAAGGGCTGGCTCGGCTTGCACAAGCGGCGCGCCGAGCGGCTCCGTGACATCACCGAAGCGAGCCCGCAGGTGCGCAACGCCGTCGGGCGTGCCGGGCGCTTCCTCGGGTTGGCGAGCCTCGTGAGCGTACTGCTGTGCGCCATTGCGGTGGCAATGTCGGCGCGGCGCTACGTCAATCGTCACCTCGATGCAGTCGCGCTTCTCAAGACGCTCGGTGCAACGCGCAGCTTCACTCTGGCAGTGTCGGTGCTGCAGCTGCTCGCGCTGGCGTTGATTGCTGCAACGGCGGGCGCCGCGCTCGGCTTCATCGCACAGGAGTGGCTGCTGCGCACCATCCGTGGGTTGCTGAGCGTCACCGAGCTTCCGGCGGCGAACGCCACTCCACTCGCCATCGGCTTCGTCACGGCCATCGCCTTGCTGGCAGGATTTGCGCTACCGCCGCTGCTGCAGCTGTCCCGGGTGCCGGCGCTGCGCGTCCTGCGGCGCGATGTCGGACCTCCACCTCTGCTCATCGTACTTGCCTTCGGCCCGGCACTCGCCGTGGTGCTGCTCCTTATATATTGGGTGGTGTCCGAGAGACGAATGTTCCTGTACTTCACCGGGGGCCTCGCCGCGTTCGTCGTGGTGCTCACGCTTGCCGGCGGGCTGCTGGTGGCGCTCGCCGGGCGGCTGCGCGGGCGCGTCGGAGTCGCGTGGCGCTTCGGAGTGGCGAACCTCAGCCGCCGGCGAGCCGAGAGCGTGGTGCAACTGGTCGCCTTCGGCACCGGCATCATGGTGCTGCTGCTGCTGTCGATCCTGCGGACCGACCTGAACAGTGACTGGCAGCGCACCCTGCCGCAGAACCTGCCAAATTATTTCTTCGTGAATATCCCGCCGCAGGCGCGCACGGAGTTCATGAGCTTCGTGCAGGCGCAGGGCGCGCGCACCACGCGCCTCTTGCCGATGATCCGCGGTCGCCTGGTGGCCATCAACGGGCAGCCGGTGGAGGAAAGTCACGGCGGGCGCGGCGAAGAGAGCTTTGCGACACGCGAGCAGAACCTCACCTGGGCGGCGGAGCTCGGAGCTGACAACCGGATTGTCGCCGGCCGCTGGTGGAGTCCGGCGGATGCCGGCCAACCACTGGTATCGCTCGCCACCGAATTCCAGGAGGCGATCGGTGTGCAGCTGGGCGATCGGCTGACCTTCGATATCGCGGGTGAGACGCGTGAGGTCAAGGTCGCGAGCATTCGCAAGGTGAAATGGGATACCTTCGAGCCGAACTTCTTCATCGTATTCGCGCCCGGGGTGCTGGAAGGAACTGCCGGCACCTACCTGACGAGCGCTTACTTCGCACCCGGCGCGGCACGTTCGCTCGCGCAGCTGGCACACCGCTTCCCCAGTGTGTCGATCTTCGACATCGATGAGCTGCTTGCGCAGGTGCGTTCGGTGCTGGACAAAGCGGCGCTGGCGGTGCAGAGCGTCTTCGTTTTCACGCTGTTTGCCGGGCTCACCGTGCTGCTGGCGGCCGTGCAATCGAGCCGCGACGAGCGGCGCTACGAGAGTGCGATGTTACGCACGCTGGGAGCTAGCCGCGGAACCGTGCTGCAGGGTGTGCTGGCTGAGTTTGCTACGCTCGGCACACTCTCGGGGCTGCTCGCCGCGCTCGGCGCGTCACTCGCCGCTTACTACCTCACGACACATTGGCTCGAGCTGCACTACGTCTTCGAGGTACTGCCGTGGATCGAGGGCGTGCTCGGCGGGGCGCTGCTGGTAGCGGCTGGAGGATGGCTGGCGACCCGCAGCGTGATCGATCAGCCGCCGCTCAGCACGCTGCGCGCCTGAGCGGCCTCCTCAACGTTGTATGCCGATCGTCACCCATGAATCGGGTTGCGGCTGGCCGCGCCAGTCCAGACCTTCGAGTGTCAGCTGGTAATTGCCCGGACCGAGCGCGGAGCTGTTCAGCGCAATACGCAGGTGACCGTTCGAGTCCTTCTCGAGGTTGCTGATCACGGCGACGCGTCCCTGGTCGATACGATCGACGGTGACGCGAAACACCCGGTAGGCAGAGCGCGACTCATCGATCTTCAGGTCCACCAGCTGCGCACTCGGGCCGCCGCCAATGGTGATGGCGGGTGCGTTGGATGCGCCCGAGCGGCTCGGTAGCAGGCGAATCTCTCGCGTGCTGGTGGCAGGATCGAGGGCACGCTCGCTGTTCTGTTTTTGCAGCTCGGCAATACGATGGCTCTTGCTGCTGCTGTTGGCGGCAACACCCGTAAGCGTCATGCCGAGCACCGCCACCGCGATTGCCAGGCCGAGCGTGACTTGCGGTTTTTGCCAGACCGGTCGCGGCGCCTC
This sequence comes from Steroidobacteraceae bacterium, assembly GCA_036498445.1. Classification (GTDB taxonomy): domain Bacteria; phylum Pseudomonadota; class Gammaproteobacteria; order Steroidobacterales; family Steroidobacteraceae; genus 13-2-20CM-66-19. The sequence continues at coordinate 12,839 of DASYFL010000131.1, read as the reverse complement.
CTGCCAGGGCTCGGGCTTGCCGCTCGCCTCGAGCAGCCGTAAGCCCGCATTGACTCGTTCGGGCAGGCCGATCTCATCGAGCAGCTCGCCATGATCGCGACAGAAACGCTCGAACTCGGTGGCCGCTTTGAGCGGCAAGCGGCCGGACAGGTATCGCTCCACCACCTGGTTGCGTGCGATGAAATCGCGGTCCATCACTGGCGCGGGTGGCACGGTGGAGGACGCGGCGACGCTCGGCGCAGCTGCTGCAGGCGGCGCGCCCATGGGGGCCTGAGCGGCCGTGAGACCGGAAGTGAAGGCAGCCGAGGGCGCGGACGTGCTGCGGGAGGAAGCGCTCTTGGGTGCGCTCGCGCCGGATTGCGATGGCGCTCCCGCCGAGGGTGCCGTCGACGGACGGACCTTTGGCGACGCGGCGGCTCGAGCACTGGCCCAGCTGGCGAGACTCGGGGCGTCCATCTTTGGCGCCGGCTCCTCGGCCTTCGGGGTCGTCGCGGTGGAAGCCGGCTTGCTCGGTGCGGCGGCGGTTTTGGCTGCAGCCGCGGCCTTGGTTGCAGGCTGAGCGGTCGGCACGGAAGCCGGCACGGGGGCCGCGTCCGGCTTGCGCGAGGCGCTGGGCTTCGTCGCGGGACGCGGCGCTCCACTTGCCGCCGCAAGCTTCGTGGCCGCGGCGCTCAGCGATGCGGTCTTTGCGATGGGAACTCGCGCCGCGGCGCGCTCGGCTACCGGGTCCGCCGCTGGCTCGGCTTTCGGTGCAGCCTGTCCCGCTCGTGCCGGGGGTGCGGCGGCCGGTGGTGCAGGCGCAGGCGGTGCGGTGAGCAGCTCATCGACCACCGGATCCTCGAGCACCAGCTCGAGTGCGGGTTCGGGCGCCTTGTGGCTTTGCTCCGTCGCGTTCACGACTGGAATCGCGGTGGACGCCTGTCCCGGCGCAAGGAACATTTCCGGGTCGACAAAATTCAGCCCGGTCTGCTCGGGGTCCTTGGGTTTCCCTGGCTCAGTGGGAGCACCCGGAGACGTGCCGGAGGCAGCGGCCGGCTCGGCACGCGGCTTGGCGGAATCCAACGACTCTTCCACCGGCAACTCGTGGAGAGCCTCCAGCGGCGGGCGGGACGCGACTTCCATAGTAGACATATCTAACCAAGGCTGGCAGCTGCACTGCGTCGGGATGGCTCACAGATCGCTGCGGCGTGTGCGGGGTTCGTGACGCAGTTCACAATTGCCTCACGGCGGAGCATCGCGCGCGAACTGCATCACGCCAGTAGTCTCGAAGAGTTGGGCCCTAGCGCGCCGCGCCGTTGAGGAAATACTCGACCTTGTCGCGATAGGTGCGTGACAGCTTGAGCTCGTGCCCGCCCTCGAGCGTGAGGAAGTATTCGCCGTTCATGTGTGCCCGCAGGCTGCGCACGAGTCGCAGATTGACGATGGTCGAGCGGTGGACACGCTGGAAGAGCTTCGGGTCCAGGATCTCCTCGAGCTCCTTCATCGTGCCGCGCAGGATGTGGGTATCGCCGCCGGCATGGATGCACATGTAGTCTCCGGCAGCGTCGACCCACTGGATCGAGGCCACCGGCACACGCAGGGTCTCGCGGCCCTGGCGGATGGGCAGCACCTCGGGGTAGCGCCCACCGATCGCCTTGGAGCCAAACGTGAGCACCTCATCGAGCGCCAGCTCGCCGCAGCCGGTGATCTCGGCAATGATCTGCAGCAGCCGATCGCGCTGATCCGCGGCGCTCTTGGCACGCATGTGCTCGCGTGCACGCGTGAGGGCCGTAGCAAAGCGCACCTCATCGATCGGCTTGAGCAGGTAGTCGATGGCGCGGGCTTCGAACGCCTGGATCGCGTACTGATCGTAGGCGGTCACGAACACCACGAGCGGCATGGACTCCTGCGGCAGGTGCCTGAGGACCTCGAATCCGGACATGCCGGGCATCTGGATGTCGAGGAACACGAGGTCCGGCTTGTACTGCTGGATGGCGGCGAGCGCCTCGCGGCCATTGGCGCACTGCGCGAGGATCTCGAAGTCAGTCTCGTTCCGCAGCCGGATCTCTACCCCGCGCCGTGAGAGCACCTCATCATCGACGATGAGCGTGCGTATTCTCATCCGGCCACTCCTCCGGAGACGCGCGGCACCGCACGCGCTGAGGAACTCTCCGCGGTCGCCGGGGCGATCTCGAGCGGCAGTGCCATCTCGACGCGCAGTCCGGGCTGCGCATTCAGCACCGTGAAGCGGTAGCTCTCACCATAGAGGACCGCGAGGCGCTCGCGGGTATTGCGCAGGCCGACACCACGCCGATCACTCACCGGCAGCCCCTCGCGCAGGCCGGGGCCGTCATCGATCACCGAGAGCTCGAGCCGTCCCTCGCGCGCGCGCCCCTCGATGCGCACGCTCCCGCCCTCTTCGCGTGCCGACACCGCGTATTTCAGTGAATTCTCCAACAGCGGCTGCAGCAGCAGGCTCGGCACCAGCGCATCGAGTGCCCCCTCCTCGATGGCGTACTCGAGGTGCAACCGGTCATCGAAGCGCAGCCGCTCGGTGCCGAGGTACAGATCGAGCGCCTCGATCTCCTGACGCAGGGTGACTTTCTTCATCGGGTCCTGGTCGAGCGTGTAGCGCAGGAACTCAGACAAGCGCGTCACCGCGTGGTTCGCCTTCTTGTTCTGGTTGTCGAGGATGAGCGTCGAGATCGCGTTCAGCGTGTTGAACAGGAAGTGCGGGTTCAGCTGGTAACGCAGCATCTTCAGCTGCGCCTCCTGGGCGAGCGCGACGGCCTTGAGCATCGCCTCCTCCTGCTTGCGCTGCGACTCGTAGAACTTGATGCCGAAGTACAGCACGCTCCAGCACACCAGCAGATAGGTGGTCGAGAGGGTGCCCCCGAAGAGCTCGAACAAGGTCTGTGCCTGCCAGTCGGGCTCGACGAACGCCTTGTAGGAGAGATTGATGACGATGCGCAGCGCGAGCGCGGTGATGTAGCAGGTCGCGAGCACCCCGAGGATGCGCGCGCGCGGCGGCCGGCTCCACAGGCGCCGATAGATATAGCGCATCGGCATCGACAGTACGAAGCCGGCCACGGCCGACACCGCTATGACACGCGCGTAACTCGAGGGCTTCTCGTACAGCAGTGCGCCGAAGTACTGCGTGAGCCCGTAGGCCGCCCACCCGGCGGCATGCAGGCTCCAGAACAACACGTTGCGGCTGGAGCGGAGTTGTTCGAGCGTTGACATCTTCATGGGTGGCGGGCGGCTGCGCCGCGGGTTCTCCGGCGCAATCAACCCCATTGAAGCTTAGGTCATTCGGGGGAGCGGGTGTGGCCCCTGGCGGCGCGCAGGCGGCTCGCTTCGTCGCAGTTATGCCCACGACGGGCCCGATCCCGGCTCGCCCGGGCGATCACTGGGCGGGAGCCGGGCTTACGTCGGACGCAGTACCGGGCAAAGGCCGGTCGGGTCGGGGGAGCTCGCGAGCGAGTCGAGCGCCTGCGGTGCAGCGAGTGCCGCTCCCTGCGCGAAGTCGCAGCCGATGGCCGTGAGCCATTGCAGCGCCGCCTGGGAATCGACCTTCTTCGCGGCGCAGTGGATACCGAGGACCTTGGCGGCCTGCACCGTGGCGACGACCATCGCCTGGCAGAGCTTATCCTTCAGCGCCGAGGAGGTGAGCTTGGTGTCGATCTTTACCACGCGCACGGCCTTCGAGCGCAGCAGGGTGAGCACCTGCGAGTCGAAGGAGAAATCGTCGATCACGATCCAGGCACCCACCTTCTCGCACTGCGTGATGAAACGCTCCACCTGCGCACGGCGCTGCGTGCACAGTGCCTCGGCAATCTCGAAACCGAAGGTGTCGCCGGCGATTCCGTGCGAATGCAGCGTCGCGGCGAGCTTCTGCGCGAATCGCTCATCCTCGAGTGTCGCGATGGAGAGATTGAGCGTGAAGCCGGTCGGCTGCGAATTCCAGGCCGCGCGATGCGCGGCAAGCCATCCCATCAGGCGCTGCAGCACCAGAGCATCCTGGGCAGCGGGGTCGCGCATCTTGCTGGCAACACGCGCGGTCACCTGGAAACGACGGGTTTGACCGCCAGCGCGCAGCTTGCCGAAGGGCAGCACCTCGAGCTGCACGTCCACATCGGCTGGCGCGCTGATGACGGCAGCAGGCGCGTGAGGCGCAGGCGCAGGCGGTTTGGTCGCCGCCGGAGCTGACGGCGATTGTTGGGCCGGCGCGGCCTTCGCGCCTGGCGGAGTGCGGTGGGCGGCGGGCGAGAATGCACGGGGCGCCGCGGCGTGCTTCGCGGGCGGTGCGGGGCGCGCCGCAGGAGACGGCACCGGCGCTGCAGGGGGTGGCGGCGCCGCGCTTCGTTTGGCCGGTTTCGTTGCGGGCGCAGTCTCATCCAGCATCTCGAGACTCAGCATGTCGCCATCCGCGCTCTCGGTCGGGGGCGCAAGCCTCATCGCTGGTGCCGGCCGCGCGACCGGAATGTCGCGCAATGGCGGAAGAGGCTTTTCCGGCTTCTCCTCCGGGAGGTCGAATTCCAGCATCTGGTCCACTTCTTGAGCCGACATGAGCGGCGCGGCGGGCAGCGCTGCGAGGGCCGCTTCGACATCGGGTGCGTCCGGGATATCGGACTCAGCAGCAGTCGCGGGCGGGGCCGGTGGAGCGGCAGCCTGCGGCTTCAGCAACATCGCGAGGCGCAACATGATGGCGCGCACGGGCGCCGCCGACATTCGTTCGAGAGTGTCGTCGCTCAGCGTCTTGGAATCGGCGAGGATCATCGCAACGCCGGCCAGAGCCGCCGTAGGGGTCCGCATGGGCAGGAACAGGGCGAGCCGTCCGTCCTCCGTGCCCATCTCGTGGACATTGAGCGAAGGGTCGGCCGCCAGGAGCTCCAGTGCTTCGACGACGAGCACGTGCTCATCGGGCCCGAGCGCACCTTCGCTCAGCCACAGCACGTTCGCCTCGTGATCGCAGAGAGACACCGAGTGCAGGCGACGCGCCGGCAACGCCTGTCGCAACTGCTGGCCGAGGGATTCGACGGTGGCGGGACCGGATTGTACGGGGGCAGCCGCGGGCGTGGCCGGAACCGGCTTCAGAGCTGGCGGACGGGCCGCCGAAGCTTTGTTTCGCAGCAAGAAAAATCCCCCGACCCGGAACGCGTTGAGTGCCGGCGGGCGCAGCGCCCACCAGCGGATGTCAGAGTGGCAGCGCGCGGGCGTTGGCGCCGTGATTTCCCTCGCGTTCCGTTCGCAAAAGGCGACAGGCCCTGCCGCCATTTGTCATATGTCTACTGAGCGTGCGCTGCCGATCGGCAGTTTGATCTCGCGCGTCTCCAATCCCTCCAATGCACTCGCGGGAACGCACTTCAGGAAGTCGTTGGTGTGCGCAAGACGCGCGTGCAGCTGCCTGATCGTGCTTTCGTTGTCTTCGAACCGCGGCGGCTCCTCACCCGCAAGTCGCGCCACGGAATTCCGCGCGGTGTCGGTAGCAATCTGGATCTGCCGCGTGAGCGACAACATATCGGGCGCGAGACGCGCACCGGGCCAGAGCGCAGTGTACCCGAGGCTGGCGCATGCGCCCTGGCAGTGAAACAATACCGCCGTTGCCGGGAAGCATTGGGATCAATATGAATCTTATCTGGACACCAGCCCAGCTGGCCATGCTTGCCAAGGTCGTGGACCTCAACGGTTTCTCGGCGGCGGCAAGAGCACTCGGGGTGCCGAAGGCGGCTGTCAGCCGCGCGGTCGCCGACCTCGAGCGGACGCTCGGGGTACGAGTGCTCGAGCGCACCACACGGCGCATCGCGTTGACCGCGGCGGGACGGCTTCTATACCCGCACGCGCGGCGGGTGGGCGAGGAGTCGGACGCCGCGCGCAGCGCCATCGCCAAGCTCCACTCCCCCGACGGTCGTCCGCTGCGGGTCGTCGCCGATCCCACCTACGGTCGCGTGCTGCTGGCACCGCTCGTGCCGCGCTTTCTCGAAGCGTTCGCTCAGGTTCCGCTCGAAGTGGCCCTCGATGCGGGGGAGCTCGCGCGAGGTTCCTGGGAGGTGGCGATCCGCACTCACCCGCCGGCCGATGAGACGATCGGACGGCGTCTGCTCGGCGCGCCGCCCGCGCTCCTGTGCGCGACGCCGCAGTATCTCCAGCAGCGCGGCACGCCGGAGCGGCCCGATGACCTTCGCTCTCACGATCTGCTGACTCCGGAGACATCCGAGCTCGCGGAGTTCCGTCTCCAGCTCGCCCGCGGCGCGCAGCGCGCCGAGGTTCCCCTCTCGCCGAAGCTCGCCGTCGATGACCCGGCGGTACTGCATGCCGCGGCGGCGGCGGGGCTCGGAATCGGACTGTTGCCGGAGTTCCTCTGCCGGCAAGGGCTCGCTACCTCGCGCTTGAAAGCGGTGCTGCCCGAGTGGGCGGTCCCGCCGGCCGCCGCGCTGTATGCGCTTTATCCGCTCACGCTGGAGTCCGATCCGCGTGTGCAGCAGTTCGTCGATTTCCTCGCAGCCAACATCGTGCCGGCGCTCGCGCTGCCGCAGCCAGGACGCTCTGCTGCGCCGCCCGCCCGGGAGCCGGCGGCGGCTCCCCACGCGCAGCTAAACTAGGGTTTCGCACCAGGGAGAGGTCCGCTATGTACCGTGCGCCCGTGCGTGACGTGCGTTTCGTGCTCGAGGAATTGCTCGGTGCGCAGCGCCTCGCCGCCTCGGCCGAGCTTGCCGACTATTCCAACGAGCTCGCGCAGTCGGTGCTCGAGGAAGCCGCACGCTTCGCCGAGACCGTGCTCGAGCCGCTGAACCAGCCGGGCGATGTGCACGGCGCACGCTGGACCGAGAACGGCGTCGTCACCGCCCCCGGCTTTCGCGAGGCTTACCGTCAGTTTGTCGAGGGCGGCTGGCCCGCTCTCGGTGCGTTTCCCGAGTTCGGTGGTCAGCGCACGCCGAGGGTACTCAACAGCGCAGTGAGCGAATTCTGGGCCTCCGCCAATCTCGCCTTCAAGCTCGGTCCAATGCTCACGCATGGCGCCGTGCATGCGCTCGAGCTCTGCGGCACGCCGGCGCTGAAGCGCATCTTTCTGCCCCCCATGGTGCGCGGGGAGTGGACGGGCACCATGGTGCTCACCGAATCCCAGGCGGGCTCGGATCTCGGCCAGGTGCGCACACGTGCCGTACCGGCGGGCGAGCACCATCGGCTCTTCGGCCAGAAGATCTTCATCACCTGGGGTGATCACGATCTCACCGCCAACACGATCCACATGGTGCTCGCGCGCATCGAGGGCGCGCCGGCGGGTGTGCGCGGGATATCCCTGTTCATCGTGCCGAAGGTGCTGGTGAATCCCGACGGCTCGCTCGGCGCACGCAACGAGGTGCGCTGTCTTTCCATCGAGCGCAAGCTCGGAATTCACGCCAGTCCCACCTGCGTGCTCGCGTTCGGCGAGAAAGAAGGCGCGGTTGCGCATCTGGTCGGTGAGCCCGGACGTGGCCTGGAATACATGTTCATCATGATGAACAGTGCGCGGCTCTCGGTCGGGGCCGAGGGTTATGCCGTCGGCGAGCGCGCCTTCCAGCGCGCGCTCGAGTGGGCGCGTACGCGCGTGCAGGGTAAGCCCCCGGTGGCGGTTCCTGCCGGGCCGATGCCGATCATCCATCACCCGGATGTGAAGCGCATGCTGTTGCTCATGAAGTCGCAAACCGAGGCCTCGCGGGCGCTGACGCTCTACGGCGCTTTCCAGTTCGATCTCGCGGAATACGACGGGCACGAGGCGGTGCGCGCGGCGGCGCGCGCACGGGGCGAGCTCCTGACACCGATCATCAAGGGCTGGTGCACCGAGATCGGCAACGAGGTCGCCGGCATCGGTGTGCAGGTGCACGGCGGCATGGGTTTCATCGAAGAGACGGGTGCTGCGCAGTATCTGCGTGACGTGCGCATCACGACCATCTATGAGGGCACGACCGGCATTCAGTCGAACGACCTCATCGGACGCAAGCTGGCGCGCGACCGCGGGGCCGCCATGGGCGCGCTGCTGGAAGACATGGAGCGTGAGCTGCGCGCAATCAGCGCTGGTGATGCGTTGGTTGAGGACGTGCGCAAGGCGGCCCTCGAGGGAGTGAGTCTCCTTGGCAGCGCAACGCGTGCACTGCTCGAGGCACTCGCGCGTCAGCCCGAGCGCGCTATGGCCGTCTCGGTGCCGTACCTGAAGCTCTGCGGCTACGTCGCTGGCGGCTGGCTGCTGGCGAAGTCCGCCGCCCTCGCGTCCACCCGTACTGCGGGCGCCGAGCGCGAGTTCTACACTGCCAAGCGGCACACCGCAGCCTTCTACGCTGGGCAGGTGTTGCCGGTCGCGGCAGCTCTCGCGCGGGTCGTGGAGTCAGGCGGTGCGAGCGTCATCGAAACGGAGGCGGCCCTGCTGTAGCGTCGGCGGCGGCCGAGACATGGCCGCAGTGCGCGTGCCAATATCCCGGCACCCTTTGCCATGGATGCGCCGCCATGAGCGACCCCCCGCTGCGCTTCGATCACCTTGCCATTCCGGTCTACGACGCGGCGAGGACCCTGCAGTTCTACACCGAGGTGCTGCAGCTGCCGCTGGTGGATGCGCTCTCCGGAGATGACTGGGGTGGTAAGCCCTGGCTGATGATGTTTTTCGGCACCGGCGATGGACAGCTGCTGGCACTCTGCGCGTTGTACGGCGCTCAGCCGCCGCACCCCGACGACTTGCCATCGGACGTGCGGCATTACGCCTTCTCGGTCTCTTCAGCCGCTGAGCAGGAGAAGTGGAGGAGCCGCCTCGCTCAGCATGGGATTGTCTTCAGCGAAGAGGACCACGGCGCGCAGCACTCGCTCTACTTCTCCGATCCGAATGGCATTGTGCTCGAGGTCACGACGCCTCCGAGTCCGCGCGATCTGCAGCCCGATGCGCACGCTGCGCAGCGCGTGCAGCACTGGATCGCCACCCAGGGCGGCCGCGGCTGAAGTTCATCGTTTCGAGCGACGCACGCGCCTGCGGATGACGCCGCCTGGCACCCGCAGCTGCAGGTGGGGCGGTTCGTTGAGGTTCTCGAGAAACAGCCGCCGCGCGCTGGGCGTGAGCGCAGCCCAGTCGACCTTCGTGGTGTGGGTGCGGCGCAGCTCGCCGTCGCTCACCTGCGCGCGCGCTCGCGCACGGCTGTGGCAACGTGCCGGCAGGCGTTTCGTCCCGCCGCTTCTCAGCAGGTCCGCGACCGCTGCCGCCACCGATGGATCACGGGTGAGATCACTGTGTGCCACGGGGGCGCAGCGGCTGCGCACTCCGGGCAGGAGTGCGCTCGCGAGCGGCACCGTGCCATCGCCACCGCGTGTGAGTGTGTAGACGAACTCCGTGCCCCGCAGGCGAAGCGCGGTGACCGTTTCCTTTCCCACGCCGGCAATGATGGCGAAGCGTTCATCGGGCGGCGCGAGCCGCCCTGGCAGCGAGCGCGCCGCCTGCAGCAGGGCAGGATGCGGCTGCGGTCCGGCCGCGGGCCAGCTGCGTGCATCGTAAAGATCAGCCGTGGTGAGACCGCAGCGTGCCGATGGCAGCAGGTCGTAGAGACTCGGGAAGGTACTGAAAACCTCACTGGCCAGCGACTCCGCGGATGCCTGCGGCGCAAGCCGTGCCACCTTGCGCACCACTGCGTACGTGCCGCGCAGCGCCTGCACGGCCGCGAAGGAACCGCCGTTAGGTGTGCCGAGCAGCACGAGACGCTCGATGTGGCGCATGCCCCTTTCCGCAAGCGCCACGCGGCTCACCAGCCCTCCCATACTGTGCGCGACGATCGCCACGCGCGCCGGCCGCAGTCCGCGCAGCTTCTCCGCGAGCGCCTGGCCCGCCTCCGCGATCGACTGCCGCCAGTCGTAGTCGTGGAATTCGACCGCGAACCCTTGCGCCCGCAGATACAGCTTCAGCCTGAGATACGAGAACAGCACCACGCCGAGCGGTACGATCGGTGCCGGAGAGGGCAGGCGCAGCGTCGCAAGCCGCCCGCGCTGGATATCGAGCGGATCGAGCCAGAGTATGTCGTTCGGCAGGGGCTGCGCGCGTGCGACGCCGAGCTGCGAGCCCATGATTCCCGGCACGATGAGGACATGCAGACCGCCTGGCGCAGGTCGCACCGCGCACGCACGCCGCGCGAGGGCAGCGAGCGTACGGTGCTCGTTCGGTCCGAAGTAGTCGCTGAGCTCGCGGCGGCGCGTGCCGTTTGCCAGCCACTCCTCGATCTGGATGTCACTCCAGGCCGCACGGTCGTAGGGAGTGACGTGATCCAGCGCTGTAGCATCGGCCGGCACGCGCCGTCGTCTCAGCCGTCGCCGAGGGCGCGCACGCGAGCGAGCACGCTGAGGGCACCGCCACCCTCCAGCAGCAGCACGAGCGGCACCTGATCGCCCGCAGCGAGCGGATGTTCGAGGTGCAGCATGATGTGCAGGCCACCCGGCGCGAAGTGCACTGTCTCGCCCGGCGCTATGCGCAGAGACTCGTGCGCACGCATGGTCGACTGTCCGTTGACCATCGTCGTCAGGTGAATCATCGCTGCTCGCGCAGCCGGGGAGCGCACGCCGCTCACCACAACCGGCTGCGTGCCGCTGTTGTGGAGCGTGAGGTAAACGGCGGCCACATCGACTCCCGGTGTCGCGCGGATCCAGGCGTCCTGTGCGCTGAGTGCACCCGGCTGCGCCGCGGCGATGAGCGCACGAGAGAGACTCGCGAGCAGCAGCAGGCATATGACAGGCAGCGCGGCTCGCAACTTTCGCGTTCCTTGGCAGGAGTCAGGGCGACGGATGCGCCGGCGATTATGCCAGCTGCGGCGCAGGAGCGAGACGCTCAAGGCGCGTGCTGCGCAATCACGGCGATGACGGCATCGATGGCTGCGCGCCTTGGGGTAGTCTTGCGCCATACTGCACCGACCTGCCGCGCCGGCGCGGGCCGCACGAACGGCCTCAGCACTACTCCTCGGCCGCTGCGATATGCCCCGCGGCCCGCGAGCTCTGGCAGCAGCGTCACACCCGCGCCGGCCGCCACCATCTGTCGTAGAGTCTCGAGACTCGTTGCGCGGAAGTCCTGCGAGTCGCGCAGGTCAACGCGGCTGCACACCTCCAGCGCCTGATCCCGCAGGCAGTGCCCCTCTTCGAGCAGCAGCAGCCGCTCATTTCGCAGGTCAGCAACGCGTACACGCTCGCGCGCGGCGAGGGGGTGACGCTCGGGCAGCGCCACCAGGAATTCCTCGCGGTAGAGCTGGCGCGACTCGAGTCCTTCGAGCTCCACGGGCAGCGCGAGGATCCCGAGGTCGAGCTCGCCGGCGTGCAGCTTCTCGAGCATCGGATCGGTCTGATACTCGTACAGGTGCAGCTCGAGGCGCGGCAACGCTTTACGGATGAGGGTCGCGATCCCCGGCAGCAGGTAGGGGCCGATGGTCGGCAGCAGGGCCACTCGCAGCCGGCCGGCGAGCGGATCCTGGTGGCTGCGCGCGAGCTCCACCACCTCGTCACTCGCCTCGAGAATGCGCCGCGCCCGGGCGACGATTTCCTCTCCCACCGCGGTCAGCGAGACGTTACTCGGCGCGCGCTCGATGAGCTGCACCCCGAGGGCCTGCTCGAGCTTCTTCAGCTGCGCGGAGAGCGTGGGCTGGCTCACGAAGCAGCGCGCCGCAGCGCGGCCGAAGTGGCGCTGGTCGGCCACTGCCACCAGGTAGCGCAAATCCTTCAGCTTCAGCTCCACCGCGGCGTGCCCGGATAAATTCCATCTATCGAATTAATAAAGTCAATCGATTGGAATGATAGCAGCCGCGCCCCCATGATGTGTGCCAACCGGGCGGGAAGTCTTTCCTGCCTGCCCGCCAAGGAGTCAAGTCGTATGTCAGGTATTGGTCGACGTTTTCCCGAATTCGCGCTTACCGGCGTGGTGTCCAACGAGGTCAAGAACGCATTTCAGACCTTCACCGATGAGAGCTTTCCCGGCAAGTGGAAGGTGGTGTTCTTCTGGCCGAAGGACTTCACCTTCGTGTGCCCGACCGAGATCGCCGCGTTCGGCAAGCTCGATAAGGAGTTCCGTGCGCGCGATGCGCAGCTGCTCGGTGTGAGCATCGACAGCGAGTTCGTGCATCTCGCCTGGCGCCGCGAGAAGGACGAGTTGCGCTCGCTCCCCTTCCCCATGCTCGCTGACATCAAGCGCGAGCTCGCCGGCAGCCTCGGCATCCTCGATCCCGAAGCGGGGGTCGCGCAGCGGGCGACATTCATCGTCGATCCGCAGGGCGTGATCCGCTTTGTCTACGTTACCGATCTCAATGTCGGCCGCAGCCCCGAGGAAGTGCTGCGGGTGCTCGATGCCCTGCAGACCGACGAGCTGTGCCCGTGCAACTGGCAAAAGGGTGAAGACACCCTGAAGGCGGCCTGAAATGAACACGCTCGAGAGCATCCGCGAGGCGCTGCCCGGCTACGCTCGCGACCTGCAGCTGAACCTGGGGACCGTGCTGACGCCAGCCGGCGCTCCCGGGCTCAGCGAACGGCAGATCTGGGCCGTGGCGCTGGCTGCAGCCAGCGCCTCGCGTAACGCGGAGTTCACCCGGCGGCTGCAGGCGCTTGCCGCGCAGCACCTGGATGCCGCGCATGTGAACGCCGCACACGCTGCGGCGGCCATCATGGCGATGAACAATGTCTACTACCGCTTCCTGCACCTCGTGGAGGACGAGGAGTATGCGAAGCTTCCCGCGCGGCTGCGGATGAACGCGATCGGCAACCCCGGAATCCCCAAGGCGGATTTCGAGCTCCTTGCGCTCGCGGTGTCAGCGATCAACGGTTGTGGCAGTTGCGTCGCCGCGCACGAGCGGCAGCTGCGGCAGCACGGTCTCGAGCGCGAG
>DASYFL010000130.1:0-3698 GCA_036498445.1 Steroidobacteraceae bacterium | reverse complement strand
CAGGAACTGGAATGCGAGTCGTGACCCCGCCGCCACGGTGCTCTCATGGCACACGACGGCTGCGAGGGTTGCCCCCGCGGAGTCGCCCGCCACTCCGATCCGGCGCGGATCGACACAGAGCTCCTGTGCGTGGCCCGCGATCCATTCGGCCGCCGCACATCCGTCCGCCACGGCCGCCGGAAAGGGATGCTCCGGGGCCAACCGGTAATCGACCGACAGCACGCGACAGCGGCTCGCGTTGCTCAGAGCGCGGCAAATGGGATCGTGAGTATCGAGAGTTCCGGCGACCAGACCTCCGCCATGAAAGTACACCATGCCGGGCAGCCGTTCGTCCGCATCAGCCCCGGAGGGGGTATAGGCCCGAATCGCGAGCGAACCGGCAGGTCCCGGCATCTCGAGCTGGTCGACGGCTGCGACCGCTTGCGGCACACCGGAGAAGCTGAGCAGGTGCGCCAGCCCCGCACGGCGCTCCTCCACCGCGAGCGCGAGCGCGCTCGGCGGATTCATTGCAGCCAGTGTGTCGAGGAAACGCCGGGCCCTGGGGTCGAGTGGCATGCTACTGGCGGGGAAACGGGCGCGGCGGCCTTATCACAGGCCAAGCGCCCGCCGCGTCGAGCCCGGCCAGAGAGCGATATCCGGTCCATGATTCGCGAAGAGCGCCACCGCCAGGCGATCCATGCCGAAGGCCACGCAGCCTGTGTGGGCGAGCTGGTCGCGGCAGTCCTGCAACCCCCATACCTGGCCGAAGTGCTCGCGATGATAGTTGAAGCTCATGCAGGCAGTCGGCTTGGCTTTTGCGTGGTATGGAATCAGCAACTCGAACTTGAGTGCCTGCTGGATCTGGCTCACTGCCATGATCTGGCCCACTCGACCGAAGAAGGGATCATTCGCGACATCGATCGAGTACGGAAGCGCGAGCTCCTCGGCGAGCTGTTGCGCCCGGGTCATCCAGGCGTCGCGGAATGCCGTAATCTCCTCCGGTTGCCCGATGCGCACGAATTCCCGCATGCGGAAGGACTGGAGCCGATCGAGTGAGCGGGAAGGCTCGCGGCGGAAGCAGTCCGCCGCCACATCGAATATGAGTCCACCTGCCGGGATGCGGCCACGGGTCGCGACCAGCGGATAGAGCGGGTAGCAGGCTGCGGGTGAGAGCACGAGATCGGAAGCGCCGAGCGAGGTGGTCCAGTCTCCGCCGCTCTCATATCGGTCCGCTGCAGAGCGGATCGCGGCCTCGCTTCCGTGGAGAGCACACACACATCCGAGAAGATTCGGGAAGCTTTTGAGATAGCCGGACCGCTCCAGTTGGCGGCGGCTCATCACCGGCGGAAAACGCAGCAGCTCGGCGCGCGCATCACGCTGGCGCGACACGAAGTCCTCGAGCCGTTCCATGACGCCCTCGTAGAGCGCGGTACGGGCATAGACCCCCTCGACACCGAGCGAGTGGAACAGGTGTCCGGCAATCGGGGCGAGCGGATCATCTGCCGTGACGATGGCTTCGGGTCCGGGAACGGTCATGATCGCTTGGCTCCGGCACGCGAACCGCGTGCGATGGCTCGATGCTCTCTGGCAAGTCCGGATTCAGTCGCGCAGCGAGGCGGCCATCGGGCTCATGAGCACCGGCGTCGCCAGGTTGGCGAGAATACGGTCGTTATTGATCATGATGGGGGAAGAGAGCACATCGCGCAGATGCCGTCCGATGCTGTATTCGCTGTCGTTGCGGTAACCGGAGAGTCCACAGGCGCGCATCGCGCTCATGACGGTCTGGGCCGCAAGCTCCGATGCCTCGACCTTGGTAAGGGTGATCAGCGTCTGAAAGTCGAGCCCGGCAAGTGCCTGCGGATCGTTCATGCACTGCTCGTACCTCCGCACGGAGGTCGCGAGCATCCCGCGCAGCGTCCGCAGGCTGGCGAGCGCGCGCGTGAATTGCGGGGCGCCGGGGGGCAGCTGGCCGCTGTGGCGCATGGCGTTTCGCACGAATGCCTGCGCGCGTGCGGTCGCGCTGGCCGCGATTCCGGTCCACACCGAACCCCACAGCAGATGGGCGAAGGGCACCATGGTACGCGTGTGAATATTCTCGTATGGCTCGGGCAGTATCTGCTCAGCGCTCGCGGCAGCCTTCAGCGTGTAGCCTTCGCTGCATGTGCCACGCATGCCGAGCGCGTCCCACCCCTGAAGACGGGTGAGTGTGTAGTCGCTCTTGAAGAAGGCAATGAGGACCTGGTCCGAGGCTGCGGCATCGGCAGCGCGCCGCGCGGTGGTCACGACGCCATCGGCATAAGCGCCGTAGGAAATCACACTCGCTCGCCGCTCGAGAGTAATGCGTCCACCCTCCTGGTGCTCGACGGGCGCTTCACTCGAGCGGATGTTGCCGCCTCCCTGACCCTCCGTCGTGGACGAGGCGAGCAGCAACTGCTCGGCACACAGGCGGCGCAGCATGCGCTGCAGCGTCGCATTCTCGCCCATGTGTCGCATGATGCAGGCCACCTTGATCTGGTGCATCGCGAAAATCATGCCGGTCGAGCCGCAGGCCTGGCCGAGCTGGTAGCACACATCGGCGACATCGCCGATGCCGGCACCCTCGCCTCCCAGCGCCTTCGGCACCTGGATACCAAGAAGCCGCTGGCCTTTGACGGCCTGGAATGCTTCGGCGGGAAAGCGGGCGGCACTGTCGACTGCACCCGCGTGACTCGCAGCGAGAGCCGCTACGGCTTTACCGCGTGTGAGGAGATCTTCCGTGGCGGTGGCTCCGGCTGCGATGCGGGCCTCCGCAATCTGCTGTGCTTCCATTACGAAACCCTTGAATTAGTTTTCCTTGTCGGCGGACGCTAATCTACAAAAAGCCATCATACATCAGTGCTTGTACCTCCCCGGCGGGCGGCGTCACAAAAGGCGCCGTCCGATAAGTGAAACATTTTATGCCCGTAGAGATCGAGCCACCCGCTGTGCCGCACGTTGCGCGTACGCCACCGCAGCCGGATGAGCGACCCGCAGAGATCATCATCGGCCTCGTGAACAACATGCCGGATACCGCACTGCACTCGACGGAAATTCAGTTCGCCGGTCTCCTGCAGGCGGCCTCCGGGGAACGAGCACTACGGCTGCGCTTCACCTCCCTCCCTGGGCTGCCGCGCTCGCCGGAGGCGCTCGAGCACCTGCATCGCAGCTACTGGTCGTTCGAGGAACTGCTCGCATCGCCGCTCGACGCCCTGATCGTGACCGGGACCGAGCCCCGTGCCGCAGTGCTCACCGAGGAGCCTTACTGGCAGCACTTCGTGCAACTGCTCAGTTTCGCACGCGAGCACACGGTCGCGAGCATCTGGTCGTGTCTCGCGGCGCACGGTGCGGCACTCATCATGCACGGGATCGAGCGGCAGCGGCTGCCCGAGAAGCGCTGCGGCGTATACCAGCACGAGATCCTGTCTGGACATCCGCTGCTCGAAGGGGTGAGCGCGCCACTGCCCATGCCACACTCGCGCTGGAACGAGCTTCCACCGGGCCGTCTGCGCGCGGCTGGCTATACCGTGCTCAGCTGGTCGGATGAGACCGGTGCGGACGCTTTCGTGCGCGAGGAGCGAAGCGCTCTGCTCTTTTTTCAGGGACATCCCGAGTACGAGGATACGACGCTGCTCAAGGAGTACCGCCGCGATGTCGGTCGCTACCTGAATGGCCAGCAGCCGCACTACCCGACTGTGCCACGC
>DASYFL010000129.1:0-5613 GCA_036498445.1 Steroidobacteraceae bacterium | reverse complement strand
CCCAGCTCTTCCAGGGTGGTGCGCGCGTCGCCGGTCGCGAGCGTATGCAGCTGCTCACGGGTGCTGCTCAGTCGCTGGTCCTGGGTGCGGTAGAGCTCGAGGAGCTTCGGATCCTTCAGCACCCGGTGCAGCCGCGCCGTGCGCTCGAGCGAGGCGATCTGTCCGAAGAGCGCCTGACTGGCGCGCGCGCCGGTGACGCCTTGGATGACGATCTTCTGGCCGGTATCCGAGAGATCGCGGATCTGCAGCACGGCGGTAAGCACGGCGGCGAGCAGCGGCACGGCGATCATCGCCAGGCCGAAGAGCATCAGTCCGCTCAATGATGTAGGTCGCGCCCACCGCATGATGGCCATTCTACCCGGGGCTCACCATGGCTCACTCAGCAGCCGTTGCTCCCAGTTCCATGCGGTGCGAACGATCGTGTCGAGATCGTCCAGGCGCGGCTGCCAGCGAAGCTGCGCCCGGATGCGGTCGGCGCGCGCAATCAGAATAGGGGGGTCCCCGGCACGGCGGGGCACCTCGCGCACTTTGAGGGTCCTGCCCGTGACCCGTTCCACACTCGCGAGCACCTCCCGCACGCTGTAGCCATGGCCGTAGCCAACGTTGAGTGTGGTCGACTCGCCGCCCTGGCGCAGCCAGGTGAGCGCATCGAGGTGTGCTGCCGCGAGGTCCTCGACGTGGATGTAGTCCCGTACGCCCGTGCCGTCTGCGGTCGGATAATCGGTGCCGAAGATCTCGACCTCGCCGCGCTTACCGGCGGCCACTTCGCACGCCACCTTGACGAGGAGTGTCGCGTTGGGTGTCGCCTGGCCGATGCGTCCAGCCGAGTCGGAGCCAGCGACGTTGAAATAGCGCAATGCGGCATATCTCAACGCCGAGGCCTGGGCGACGCTCGCGAGCATCCACTCTGACATCAGCTTCGAGATGCCGTAGGGATTGATTGGAGCCGTGGCTGTCTCCTCGGCCGCGACGCCCGAAGACGGGACGCCATACACCGCAGCGGTGGAGGAGAACACGAAGTAGCGCACACCCGCCGTGACGCAGCACTCGAGCAGCGTTCGCGTTGCACAGGTGTTGTTGCCGTAGTACTTGAGCGGATCCCGGACCGACTCCGGCACGATGGTGTAGGCGGCGAAATGCATCACCGTGTCGACGGCATGATCCTTGAGAAGGGCGGCCACGGTGGCGCGATCGCCGACCTGCCCGACCACGAGCGGTGCATCGAGCACCGCCTGGCGAAATCCCCGCGACAGGTCATCGAGCACCACCACCCGCTCGCCGCGCTCGCGCAGCTGCAGCACGACGTGGCTGCCGATATAGCCCGCGCCGCCGGTGACTAATATGCTGGCTTCCTTCATGGGGCAGCGATGATAAACAAAACCCGTACCAGCGAGCTGCGACCTTTTTCCGGATTGACGCCGGAGGTGGTGCTGGATGCTGCCGCCGCCTTCGCACTCGACCCCGATGGGCGCCTGTTCGCGCTCAACAGTTACGAGAACCGCGTGTACCAGGTGGGGACGGGCGAGGGGCAGCTGGTGCTCAAGTTCTATCGTCCTGGACGCTGGAGCGAAGCCCAGATCGCGGAGGAGCACCAATTCACTGCGGAGCTGGCCGCCGCGGAGCTGCCGGTCGCTGCACCGCTCGCCATCGGCGGCGCATCGTTGCTGCGGTATCGGGAGTTCCGCTTCGCCGCGTTTCCCTGGATGCACGGCCGCGCCCCCGAGCTCGATGCGCCGGAGGCGCGGCAGCTTCTCGGCCGCAGCATCGCGCGGCTGCACCAGATCGGCGCCACACGCCCGTTCGCCGCGCGGCCCTCGATCAGCGTGCAGCGCCTGGGGTGGGAAGCGCGCGCGCAGGTGCTCGCGAGTGACCTCCTGCCCGAGGCGCTTCGCGAGCGGTACTCCTCGGTGAGCGGTGCACTGCTCGAGCGGGTAACGGCAGCGTTCTCCCAAGCGGCGCCGCTGCAAAGCATCCGCATCCATGGCGATTGCCATCTCGGGAATCTGCTGTGGGACGAGCACGGTCCGCTGTTTGTCGACCTGGACGATTGCGCCATGGGGCCGCGCGTGCAGGATCTGTGGATGATGCTTTCCGGATCCTCCGCCGAGCAGCAGCGGCAGTGGCAGGAGCTCCTCGAGGGATATCAGCAGTTCGCCGACTTCGAGTTCCGCGAGTTGACCATCATCGAGCCGCTGCGGGCGCTGCGCATGCTGCATCACGCTGGATGGGTGGTGTCGCGCTGGACGGACCCGGCTTTTCCACGCGCCTTTCCCTGGGCCGCGGAGCCGCGCTACTGGGAAGGCTATCTCAACGATCTGCTCGAGCAGCACGCAGCGATCGACGAGCCGCCGCTCCTCCAGCGCTGAAGCTGCACTTGCTGAAATGCCGATTGCGCACGTGCACCGCAGCGCACAGACGCGGTATTGTTAGGCCGATGCGACTTATTGCTTTCATGAAATGGCGCACACGATGATGCGGAGCCTGTGCCGGAACATCGCGCCCGCTTTGGCTGCCGCGGCACTCCTCGGTGGCTGCGGGTCGCATTCCTCTGGCCCGGCGGGTGGCACGCCTGCCAAGGCCGTGGCAGGGAAGTCTGTAAAACCGATCGATGAGCTCTCGCGCAACATGGTGAGCGCGGTCGCTTCCAACAAGCCATCGACTCTCCCGTTGCAGGTGAAATTCGAGCTGCGCGACCGCCCGGATGTTGGCCAGCCAGTGGAACTCGACCTTGCGATCGTGCCGATGTCGGCGAGCGTCGACCGGGTTTCCGGCAAGGTCGAGGCGGAGGATGGCATCGAGCTTCTGGAGGGCAGCGAGATCGCAGCCGCGGAGCGGCCCGTCGAAGGTGTTCCGATTCACCATCATCTCAAGGTGGTAGGGAAGCGCGAGGGTATCTACACCGTCCGCGCTCTGCTGACCGTCGATGCTTCGGGCGTCCCCTCGAGCGACGCTTACTCCATGCCCGTGATCGTCGCAGCCGCCTCGGCAGAAAGCTCGGGAACCCCCGGGACGCCCGGATCGACGGCACCCCCCGCTGCCACGGCCCCAGTACGAGCCAGCGAGGCGCGCCCGGGCCCACCCCCCACTGCTGCAGCGCAATAGGGCCGAGCCCGCCCCGTGCCCGGGAGCGCTGACTCGACGGAACCGCGAGAGGCTTCACGGGGAATAGTGCGGGGGATCCGTATGATCCTTTACGGACTTAATTGCCCGCCTTATGTCAAAGCCGCAGACCCTACGTACGCGCCCGGGCGGGCCCGAGCCACCCCCCGGTGCCACCACGACGCTGGTCCGGGAAGACCCGCGGCCGCTCTCTGAGAAAGACCCCGAGGTCCATCCGCATCTGCGGGCCCAGCTGCGCGAGCTGCAGCTGCGCACGGGCGGCGCGCAGCCCGATGTGGGACTGCTGCTGCGCCTGATCAACGATCACTACCTGGTCATCGATAACGAGCGGCGCGGGATCGTGGAATCCATGCGCCTCATGGCCGATGAGGCGCGCTCGCTCGCGCTGGAGGCGCGTGAGCAGAGCTCGGAGCATCTGCAGGTCATCCTCGATCACATCAAGGACGTCGTGCTGAGCGTCGACGAGGAGGGCGTGATCAGCACCTTCAACCCGACGGGCGAACGCGTCTTCGGCTACGCGGAGGCGGAGGTCGTCGGGCAACGAATCGATTTGCTCATGCCGCAGCTCGCCGAGCAAGGTGAAACCGTTCCGCAGGCGCTGCAGCGCTTGGCCGCCGCCTCCGGGGATACGGCGCTCGATCTCAGCGCACGCGAGCTGTGGGCGCAGCGCAAGAGTGGCAACAAATTCCCCGCGGAGATCGCAGTCAGCAAGGCGCCGCTTTCGCGCCGCGAGATGTTCGTGCTGTGCCTGCGCGATGTCACCGAGCGGCGCGAGTCCGAACAGGCCATACGCGAGAGCGCGGCACGCTACCGGCTGCTCGTCGATCATGCGCCGGAAGTCATCGTGGTGTTCGATGTCGACACCGGGCGATTCGTGGATGCTAACGACAACGCGCAGAAGTTCTTCGGGCTCGAGCGTGCGCGGCTACTGGCGGTGGGCCCGGTCGAGCTCAGTCCACCGCAGCAACCGGACGGCTCCCCGTCCGATCAGCGCGCGCGCGCCTACATCCAGCAGGCGCTCGATGGTGCGGTCCCCGTGTTCGAGTGGGCGCATTACAACGGCTTAGGCGGTGAGGTCATCTGCGAGGTGCGCCTGGTGCGGTTGCCGAGCGCCAACCGCCGGCTGGTACGCGGCAGCATCGCCGACATCACCGAGCGCAAGCGCATGGAACGCATGGCGCTCGCCGAGCGCCGTGTATTCGAGCAGGTCACCCGTAACGCTCCCTTGGCGGAGGTGCTCGCATCCATCACGCACTTCATCGAGTCGGCGGGCGTGGGCGCCGCCTCATCCGTGAGCGTGCTTGCCGATCACCGCCAATGGTTCGCGTACATGGTCGCGCCGCAGTTGCCGGAGGGGCTGCGCTCGGGCCTCGAGCACGCGCGGGTCCACATTCGCAATGGCTCCTGCGCGGCGGCGGTGTATCTCGACCGGCAGGTGCTGGTCGCGGACATCGCCACGGATCCCTTCTGGGCGGATCGGAGCGAGGCGGCGTTACGTGCCGGGCTGCGTGCCGCGTGGTCGACACCTATCAAGGCGGCCGCAGGTCACGTGCTCGGCGCGCTCGGCGTGTACCGCGCGGCGGTGGGACTGCCGACGCCCGCCGAATCTCAGATCATGGCGCGCGCGGCGCAGCTTGCAGGGATCGCCATCGAGCGGCACCTCGCGGAAGAAGCCCTGCGCAGCAGTGAGTCGAAGTTCCGCGGCCTGTTCGAGAGCATCGCGGAAGGCGTCTACCAGAGCGGGCGCGAAGGCCGGCTGCACTCGGTGAACCCCGCGTTCGCCAAGATCCTGGGCTACGCCAGTGCCGAGGAGCTCTATGCGCTCCCTTCGGCCGAGGCGCTGTACTGGAACCCCGCGGATCGCGCGGAGTTCGCGCGCCGCGTGGAGGAGGAGGGAGAGATCCGCGATGCCGAGTTCCTCATGCGCCGCCGCGATGGCCAGCAGGTGGTGGTGCTCGAGAATGCCCGCGCGGTGCGCGACGCTACAGGCGGCATCGCAGGCTATGAGGGCACAATCGCCAACATCACCGAGCGCAAGCGCGCCGAGCAGGCGATCTTTGCCGAAAAGGAGCGGGCGCAGGTAACGCTGCAATCGATCGGCGATGCGGTGATCAGCACCGACGCCGAGGGACGCATCGAGTACATCAATCCGGTTGCCGAGACTCTCACCTCCTGGACGCTCGCTGAGGCCCGCGGACAGCCGATCGGCGCGGTGCTGCGGCTCGTCAATGAGCTGACGCGTGAGCCCATCGAGAACTCGCTCACTGGCGCGCTCGGCCGTTCCGAACATGGGGGTTCGGCCGACCACGCCGTGCTCATCACCCGCTCAGGCACCGAAGTGGCGATCCAGGAGTCCGCCGCGCCGATCTGCGACCGTGCGGGGCACGTCATCGGTGCGGTGGTGGTGTTCCATGACGTGACGCGCGAGCGGCGCCTGAAGCGCGCACTTTCCTGGCAGGCGAGCCACGACGCACTCACCGGTCTCATCAATCG
>DASYFL010000128.1:0-32341 GCA_036498445.1 Steroidobacteraceae bacterium | reverse complement strand
CACCCCGTACATGGACTTCGAGCTGCGGATCAGGCGTCAGATGCTCGCGCTATTCGCTGGCCATGGTTTCAAGCCCGAGCGGGACATCGTGGCGATCGTGCTGAATCGTTGGGGGCACGCCCGGCTGATCGAGCCACCGGGCTTTCACTACGGTGTCGAGGGCAGACCCAGCCCGCTGGAGCGCGTGCGCGAAGGGTACGGCCGCGTCGCGATAGGCCACTCCGAGCTCAACGGTGCGCAGCACTGGGGTTCCGCCCTGGAGTACGGCAAGCGGGCCGGGGAGAAGGCAGCGGCCATGTTATAGCTGCTGGGCAGGCCGATCGGCCCCGAGCCGGTCTGGAAAAGAGCTAGGTCGCTAATGCCTTCAGCTTTTCCTTGTCGCTCTCAGAGGGCATGTGTTTCAGATTCAGTATGATCGATGCCAGTGTCTTTACCGAGCTGTCGGCCTTGGCATCCGCTACGATGGCTTCGAGTTTCGGTTTATCCGCCGCGGCCGCCGCATGTTGCACGTCCATCAGCGCCTGCGCCACGGTGCGCTCATCCTTGCTCGCCGACTTGTCTTCCGTGATCTGCTTGAGCGCCTGCTTGTCCGCATCACTCGGGTAATGCTGCAAATGCAGCAGGATTGCAGCCATGGATTGCACCGCCTTACTCGCCGCCGCGTCACTCACACTCGCAACGAGGCCAAGCAGCACCACGACCGACACGATGGCTGTCCGATACTTCATGGATCCTCCAGTCGATTCGTCAACCTCTGCCAGCCGAGCTGCGGGCATTAGGATGCGCTTACCGGCGTTGTGCGACAAGGCAGGATCTATCGCGTGGCGATAGCGCTCAGGTGCAAGCGGGCCTCATGCGCATTCAGGCGACTACAATGGCTACCCTCAAGGAGATAAGACCGTGAACAAGCATTTGCTCAACCGACGTGAATTCAGCGCGCGTTGTGCGGCCTTCGGTCTATCCTTTTCCGGCTTGAGTGCGGTGGCCGCGGCGCAACCGAGCGCACAAGGCCCTGGCGCCGCTGCGGCATCGAAGCCTGCAGCGCGTAGCGTGAAGCTTCCTGACGGCACTACCGTCTCGGCGTTGGGTCAAGGGTGCTGGCATCTCGGTCAGAACCGGCATCCGCCAGCGGTTGAGGAAGAGGCGCTGCGCCTGGGCATCTCCCTCGGCATGACCTTGCTCGATACCTCGGGAAACTACGGCAACGGCCGTTCCGAGCAATTGCTGAGTCATGTGCTTGGCGGTGAGCGCGACCGCATTTTCCTGGTCTCCAAAGTGGAAGGTGATGAAGTGAAGGGGGATGGCATCGCGCGTGCTTGCAAGGCGAGCCTCACTCGTCTCGGCACGGACCATCTCGATCTCTATCTGTTGCATTGGCCGGTTGCGAGCTCGCAATTCTCCGGTGTGGTAGCCGGATTCGAGCAACTACGTACGGCCGGGAAAATTCGCGCCTGGGGGGTATCGAATTTCGACGTTGGCCAGATGGAAGACCTGTTCCGCGTTCCGGATGGTCATCGCTGCGCTACGAACCAGGTCGCCTACAGTCCCAACAACCGTAAAATTGAGCACGATCTGCTGCCGTGGTGCAAGCAGCACAACGTCCCGGTGATGGCCTATTCTCCCCTCGGCGGGGACAAACACCTCGTGGTCGGTGACCACACGCTGGCACAGATCGGCGCTACCCATGGCTGCTCGGCCGCCGCGGTCGCGCTGGCCTGGGTGATCCGTAGCGGCAACGTTATTGCAATTCCCGAGTCCGGCACTCCCGCGCACGTCAAGGAAAACGCTGTGGCGCTTGCGGTGGCCCTTACGCCGCAAGATCTGCAGAGTTTGAATGCAGCGTTTCCGGGACCATCCGGCGCAACCTAGCGTCAGCAGGAAGAGCACGAATGCGGCTCTCCGCGGAGCCGCAGCTAATACGATCACCGGAGCGTACGGCCGAGTCGGCCACGCCGGTGCGAGCACCCGCACCACAGCGGCAGCCGTGAGGAGTGCATAGGCACACGCGCTAGCCGCCGTGTCGTGAGCACGCGTCGAACCAACACCCGCAGCAGCTACAACAACACGGGTGTCAGAAAACGAGGCACACCCGGCCAACAGCCGTTGCGGTGTACAGGTGCGCGTTACGCGCTGTGCGGTGTTGCAAAAGTGTCGCAGCCATAAGGTAAATCACTGCGTAGCGATGCTTGTCATAAAGCTTTTTTTCTTGTCGCTGTGATGCGACCAGTTGCGCTGGTGTTGCAAGCTACTAATCATGGCTGTGCCTGAGCTCGTGTTGGATTGCTGTTGTGTTACTTACTGGCGAAGCGCCGGCGCACAGCCACACTGAGTTCAGAGCGCGGAGTCGCGGGCAAATGCCGCAGAACGCTTTGCCGCGGCGCAAATCCGCAGGTTCTCGACGCCAGCGAAGCTCAGTACCGACTACAAGGATTTAACTCAATGCGTCTTGCGGCTGCCTGGAGTGTTTCGCGCACGAGCCTTCATGTCGCGCTGTGTTGCGCGCTGAGCGTGCTATTGACCGGGTGCGACGGCAGCGTCACCGAGACGAGCCAGGGACCCTTTGGCAGCACCAGCGCGGGACAGCGTCCGCCGCCGGGTGGTGGTGGATCGAGCGCCCCGAACATCTTCCTTACCGCCAACCCGAGCAGCGTGAGTAGCGGTGGGACTGCGCTGCTGATCTGGTCGGCTACCAATGCCAGCAGTTGCATGGCTTCCGGCGGGTGGTCGGGGACTCAGTCTTCGAGCGGGAGTACCGGCACCGGCTCGCTGAGCGGCACGACCACCTATACGCTCAGCTGCACTGGCCCGGGTGGCAGTGCCAGCCGGTCGGCGACCGTGAAGGTCACCACGGTGACTGTCAATGGCCCTTCCTGTACCGCGACCAGCGGTGGGCTGACGTTGCGCGCGAAAGCGGTGCGCAACTCGGGCGTATCGCCGTTGCTGATGTTCTTTGACGCCACCGACACCACCAGCAATGCGGTGACCGGTAACAGCACGCCTTTCCAGGACATCTCCTATCGCTGGAATTTCGGCGACGCCGGCAACTCGGGCACCGGAAGCTGGCCCAACGGCTCGAACGCCGGTCAAAACAGCAAGGGCTCGGCCACCGGCGGGGTCGCGGCGCATCTCTACATCACCAACGGCGCCGACACTACCTATCCGGTGACCGTGACCGCCTACGACGGCAGCAATACTGCAAGTTGCCAGCTCCGGGTGACCGTCTATGACCCGGCGGGAGCTAACGGCTTCCCTGGAACTGAGACCACCTGCGTGTACAACTCGGCCGCCGGCAGCACTTGTCCGGTGGGCGCGGCGCTGTTGCAGACACAGACCATCACGGCCGCATTGAGTTCGGCATTCGGCTCGAACCGCCGCGTGCTGTTCCGCTGCGGGGATCGATTCAGCGGCAGTTATACCATCGGCTCGGGGGTGAACAGGGCATCCATCGGCGCGTATGGCGGCTGCGAGAGTTCGACCGCGAATCGCCCGGTCTTCCAGAACAGCAGTGGCGATACCATTTCTTTCACCGCCAACAATCCGAGCGACATTCGCATCGCGGACATCGACTTCGAGGATGGCAGCGGCAATGCGCGGGCCATTGCGAACGGCGGCGGCCTGGGTGAAACACAGATCACGCTCTATAACCTCAATTGCAACGGCATGAATGCCTGCTACTACATGAACCAGGCAACCCAGAGCGGCCTCATCGAGAGTACCGCGACGGGAATGGCCAGCATGATCGGAACGTATTGGAATTACGCCGCGAACAATTGCCTCAATGGCTCTGCCGCAGCCAGCTGTGGCGGCTCGCCCGGCTATTACAGCGTCGATTACAACGCGCTGCTGGGCAGCAACCTCGATGGTCAGGGCGCTGCGAGCAGCGCCGCGGGCATCGATACCGTGCGGATCTCGGCGTGCCGGCTGTGCGTCATCGCAAACAACACCTTTCAGAACGCCAACAACATGGGCGCGGTATTCAAGCTGCACTCAGCGAATACAGTCGCGAATCAGGCACTGTGGCTCGGCCAGTACACCGAATACGTGGAGATTTCCGACAATGTATTCACCGGCGCAGCCGGTGCGCAGTTGGTCGAGACCGGCCCGCAGAACCAGCAATTCGACGAGCGGCTGCGAGAGATAGTCGTGGAACGTAACCTCTTTCGTGGTGTATCGGGCGGCTTCGGGCGACAAATCCTGGTGTCGGCGCTCAATGAGACACTGCGCGACAACATTTTCCATGTGACCGTGGCCGACATCACCGCGCCACAGTATGGTGTGCAGGTCGCGCAGCGCGGCGTCGAGCCGGCGCCGCAATACGTGGAGCTCTACAACAACACCTGTTATGTGCTCCAGGCGATGGGCAGCTGTGTGGCTTTCGACGCTGCGGGTTTTGTGGCCGCCGGCACCAACAGCTGGGCGGGGAACAACCTGTTCTATAACAACGGCACCAGCACGCCGGCCGTCGTCGATAACGGCAGCGGCAACACGGTCACCGGCAACTCTGCCGATTCTTCTGCCGATCCGCTCCTTGTCAATGTCAGTGGCTCCTTCAGCTCGATCCCCGATTTCCTGCCCACACAAAACTACTCCGGCGGCGGCGCGGCACCGGTGTGGTATGACGCTCTCGGGGTAGCCTGGAGTCCGACCTGGAGCCTCGGGGCATTGCATCCCTGAGGCGCTCCCGAGAGCTACCGGGCTCCCCTGTTAGAATACGGGGATGGTGGCGCGGAGGTGGATCGGGTGGCTGGCATTGCTCATGACGCCTGAGCTCGCCGCCGCAGCAGCGCACCCGCAGCTGCCCGTTGCGGATGCGGACCGGTTGCAGCGCCATCTGGTCGAGCTCGCACACTTCGGCGCAAACCCCGAGGGCGGTGTGAGTCGTGTCGCCTTCAGCGAGGCCGATGTCGAGGGCCGCGCCTACGTCAAGCGGCTCATGCAGGCTGCTGGACTGGAGGTGCGGATTGACCCCGCGGGTAACCTCATCGGCCGCCGTGAGGGCAGCGAGCCGAAGCTCCCGGTGATCCTCGTAGGTTCGCACACGGACTCCGTGCCACACGGCGGCAACTTCGACGGTGATGTCGGCGTGATGGGCGGCATCGAAGTTGCCCAGCAGCTGCGCGATCGGCACGTCCGGCTGCGCCATACACTCGAGGTCGTAGACTTCACCGACGAAGAAGGTGGACTGGTCGGCAGCCGCGCCATGGCCGGCCGTCTTAATGCGGCAACGCTCGATCTGGTGAATGCCAGCGCCCGCAGCGTGCGCGATGGGATCCGTGCGCTCGGTGGTGATCCGGATGCCATCGGTCGCGCCCAGCGTGGCCGCGGCGAGCTCGATGCGTACCTGGAGCTGCACATCGAGCAGGGCGGCAGGCTCGAGCGCGCGCACATCGATATCGGCGTAGTCGAGGGTATCGTCGGCATCCACTGGTGGGAGGCGACCGTCACGGGGGTCGCAAACCACGCCGGCACCACTCCGATGGATCAGCGTCATGATGCGCTGATTGCGGCATCCGAGCTGGTGCTGGCAGTGAATGCTGCAGCGACAGAGTTCGCTGGCCGCCAGGTCGCGACCGTTGGCCGGATCCATGCGGAGCCGGGAGCCCCCAACGTGATTCCGGGCAAGGTGGTGCTCAGCGTCGAGGTAAGGGATCTGGACGCTATACGGATCGAGGCGGTGTTTGATCGGATACGCGCGCGTGCCGCGGCGATCGCAAAGGCGCGCGGTACCAGCATCGACTTCCGGGACCTCGAGGCGACCGCCGACCCGGCACTCACCGACCCGCGCATCCAGCGCATCATCGAGCGCGCGGCGCACGCGCTCGCGCTGACGACGATGGCCATGCCGAGCGGCGCGGGACACGATGCCCAGGACATTGCCGGCATCGCTCCCATCGGCATGATTTTTGTCCCGAGCGTCGGTGGTATCAGCCACTCCCCAAGGGAATACACTGCCGCTGCGGATATCGAGCACGGCGTGAACGTATTGATGCAGACGGTAACGGCGATCGACGCAGGCGCACTCGACCGCTGACCGCCTCCGCGGTCGCACTTCTAATGCAGTGTGACGGCATGCCCGGTCGTCCCGTCGCGGCTGAAGTCAAACCGGATCTGCAGCGTGCGTTGGGGCGGAGTGTCCACCGCAGGGAACGTCCACTTTTTGGCTGCGTCGATGGCCTGCCGCTGGAAATACCGGCTCGGGCCTGTTCGATCGGCGACCGCCGCGAACACCGAACCTTGCGGGTTGACCGTGACGCGCACCCACACCTTGATGTGTCCCTGGATGGTGCGCCGGACGCTTTGCGGCACCTCAGGGAGTACTTCATGCAGCGCCAATGGCGAGGCGCCGCCCTCGCTTCGACCCGAGTTCTGGGTGGACGAGCCAGGCGCAGGTGCCCGCCCCTCCCCTCGCGCCGATGGCTTGGCGTCGGGGCTCTGTGAGGCCCCTTCGGGAGCCTGCACAGAAGGTGCAGGCGCAGCATCCGTATGAAGAGCTCTGAGCCCACGCAGGCCGGTCCAACCGAGCGAAAGAACCAGAATTGCCCCGAGAACGATGGTCAGCCAGGTGAGTCGCTTGTGTGATTCGGCCTTGGACCGGATAGATCGCGGTGCTTCGGGGGCTACCTGCGGGGGTGCACTCCGCGGCGGCGCCGGCTCCGGTGTGCTGGTCTCCCTCGGCGGCAGCGCCGCAGATTGGCTGGTCGCCGCGGGCTCGGGCCCGGGAGACCCGCCCCCGGCAGAGGCCAGGAGCTCCGTCACGCTGGGACGATCGTGCGGATTCAGACTCAGACAACGGGTCACGACATCGCGAAATGCCGGGGAGAAATCGCTCGGCAGCACCACGGCAACGCCTGGCTCGCTCCCATCCGCAGGCGGGCGGCGCGCGAGGGCTTCGAACAGGCTGGCACCGAGCGCCCAGATATCCGCGGCGGTCGAATAGCTGCCCTTCCGGCTTTCCGGAGAATCATAGACCGTAGGAGCGCTGATGCTGATCGGGGCTTCATTGACGCGCCGGATCATGTCGCTCGCCAGTTTCAACTGATCTCCAACGACCAGCACGTTTGCCGGTTTCAACTGGCCGTGCACCAGGTTTCGGCCATGCAGGAACGCGATTCCTTCCAGGATGGGCGGCAACATCTCGCGCGCTTCGTCGTCCGTCATGGCACGGTGCAGCAGCAGCTGCGCCAGAGTCTGGTCGGCGTACTCCATGACGATATACAGGTAGGGCAAGCCATCCAGCTGGCACCCGCCGCACTCGAACAAGCGCAGCAGGTGAGGATGAGCAACGCCGGCGGCGC
Organism: Steroidobacteraceae bacterium; assembly: GCA_036498445.1. Taxonomy (GTDB): domain Bacteria; phylum Pseudomonadota; class Gammaproteobacteria; order Steroidobacterales; family Steroidobacteraceae; genus 13-2-20CM-66-19. The sequence goes on along the minus strand of DASYFL010000128.1, from coordinate 25,046 downwards.
GTTTCCAGCGAGGTAGTTGTGACTCTGCCAGCGAGCGATTGGTGGGAACCAGCTTGATGGCGACTTCCGCAGGGCGCGCGGCATACTTGGTGAGGAAGACGCCGCTATGATCGGAACAACCGAGGTAGCGACCTAACGGGTACACCCCGTTGATCACCTGTCCCTGCCATCGGGTCCAGAGTTCGCTCGCGACTTCGTTTGCTTCTACGCTCATATGCCCCCCGGGTGCAGCCGAGCAGCGAGGACTGTCACCTGCCAACGACACCGCGTGTCACGCTATGCGCGACGCTTTCGCGAATCGAAGGCTGGAAGATACCAAAGAGCCGGTCTGGTTGGATGAGCGCCAGCACTCGAAATATGTAACGGCTCCCCGGCACCCCGGCGGCTGGAAAGAGCCGGCTGTCTCCCCGGTCCGCCCGTGCCTTGTGTGCGCGGCATTCGACCACAGTCGAGTGGACTGATTGTTCGTCGAACTCAACTTTCCAGTCCGCTCCTGTGAGAGCGCATGGTGTCAAAAGGAGCGCAGAGCGATTGGGCGCTGCGCTCGATCCGTCGATCAGCGGCCGGCACGCGCTGTGATCCAGTCGACCTATGGACTGCGTCCAGCTGCGCTGCCAGCGGAAGCGTGTCACGCCTTCAATGTGACCGGTTTATCAAGCGGCCGCTGTTGCACTCCAGCCACGCGCGAACCGCGATGGCGAGCACGCGCGAGCGAGGGCGGCCGTGACGCGGCTCATGGTCGCCACGGCACAGGGTCGAGTCTCATACGCCCCGCGGGGAGCGTAGGAGAACGCTCGAATGTCTCTCAGTGATGAGCTGGCTGAACGCGAAGACGGGTTGTATGAGCAGGTGCCGAAAGGTTCGCAACGCAGCAGGGTACACCCCCTCACGTGGGCGGCTTTGGTCGCAATGGTGCCGCTATTGAGCTGGGACGTCTGGCAAACCATGCAGGATGTCAAGCATCGCCATCAGGCATCGCAAGTGAGATCGCTGACTACCGAAGGGCCTCGAACCGCGTTCGAGTAGTTCCCTCGCTGCCCACAGACAGCAAGAAACGGGATGTGCGGGTAGCCTGCGGATCCTAAAGTGCACCACGCAGATCGGCTTTCTTTTCCCGAGCTGAGCGTTGCACTATGCAGGAAACCATCCGTTACGCCTGGGGGACGAGCTCGCTCGGCGAGTTCCTCTGCGCCGCCTCCGCCTGTGGGCTGGTGAGCCTTGAATTCGGCAAACCGGAAAGCTCTCTCGCTTCACTCTTGCAGCGCCGATTTCCCGGCGCAGCGTTAATCGAGGACCCGGCAACTCTGCAGGAAGCTGTCGAGAAGGCTGCGAGCCTCATCGAGCACCCGGCTCAAAATGCACGCTTGCCAGTCGATCCGCGCGGCTCGGACTTCGAGCGCCAGGTCTGGTGCGCTCTGCAGGAGATCCCCGCCGGAGGAACCACGAGCTACGGCGAGCTGGCCTCGAGGCTCGGTGTGCCGGGGCTTGCAAAGGACGTCGGTGAGGCTTGCGCAGCCAACAGCATCGCTGTCGTGATTCCGTGCCACCGGGTACTGAGGAAAGATGGCAGCCTGGCCGGCTATCGGTGGGGCACATGGCGCAAGCGCACCCTGCTCGAGCGCGAGTGCCTCGAGAACTTCACACTGAGCTGACGTCCAGAAACATTGCGCTCCTCTAAGGTCTGGATGCTCATTGGGCCCAACGGCGAACCGTACGCGAGCAACGTACCCGGGACCGTAGGAGGCCATCGCGGCCGACGCATCTATGGGCGATTCGACTGCGCTGCAGCGCGGCGAGCAATTGCTCGCGGCGGCTATGTTTCGCAGCGCGTGTTTTTTCTGAACGAGGCGCACGCCGAGGCCGCGGGATATCGACCCTGTGGGAGCTGCCTGCCGGACAGGTACGCGCGATGGAAGCAGCTCAACGACTGCACTCCTTCCAGAGTCCGCAGAAAAGCCGACTAAAGCGCGAGCTCGCCTCGCCCGTCAGGTTCAGTTTTTCTGATGTGTCCTTCAGACATTGAGTTTGCTGCTCAAGTGGCTGATCTCAATACTGAGGCCACGAGTCGCAGGGTGACTCGCACTTCGATGTTGACCCAGCAAACCAGCTACCGCCATGAAGAAGGAATGCATTACCGCCGCTGCGCTTGGAATGCTTCTGTCCGCCAGTGCACTTGCCACACGCGCGGCCGGAGTCGATGCGGCGGAGGTGTTGCTAGCCAACACCGCACTCTATGGCGTTCCCGCACGCGGCTCCGCCGATGGTGAAACGCCCCAGTCGACCGGCCTGACAGCCAGCCCAACCACCCGCGTCCGCGTGTCGCCCCGCGTGCTGGCGGCTCAATACCGCTCGCTCGCGGGAACACCCGGCATCGACCCCCGCCTCGATGAGTCTCTCTCTCACTTCCTGGCCAGGCTTCCCGCGCAACGGGACCTCCAAGTCTTACTCAGGAACTCGGACGCCCTGGTTCGCGCTACGGTCCGCATGAACCTTGGCCGCGAGTGGCTCGGCTTTGTCTACGCGGATATGGGCGCCACCGATTCCGCGGTGCGGTGGCAGGGCCTAGCCGGCATCCACGGCGGCCGCGGTCTGGATGTGCTCGGCGGCTGGCGGCGGGTGACCTACCGCTTCAGCCCCGGAGCGGGTCTGGACTCGCTCGATTTCGACGGCCCCTTCCTCGGGGCGACATTTGCCTGGTAGGAGACCGATCGCTCAGGTCCTGGAAAGGCCCTGATTTCCCTGATTTTTTTCAAGCGACTATCCGCCGCACACACGGCACCAACGCCGGTGCCCGGCGGAAGGCCGGACCTCCGCGTTGGCATCCGCCGGGCGAATTCACCACATCGTGTCATGATCACACCGGACTCAAGGAACTCAGGTTGCCGATCCTGGCCCCGGTTCGCCTGCCTGCGCGGGGGAGAGAGTGATGATCGACAAGGCTATGCTGAATCTCGCGTGGAGAACGGTGCGCAAGGCAGTGCGCTGGACACCGCTGCTCCATTCCGACTACCTCGACTCACTCGTCGGCGCGCACATATTCCTCAAAGCCGAATCCCTCCAGATCGGCGGCTCCTTCAAGATGCGAGGCGCTTACTTTCGTGTAAGCCGTCTGTCCCGGCAACAGCGCAAGCGGGGTGTCGTCGCCTTTTCGTCGGGCAATTTCGCTCAAGCGCTCGCACTGGCAGGACATCGAGCGGGCGTGCCCGTCACGATCGTCATGCCCCACGATGCTCCGCGGCGCAAGATCGAGCTCACGCAACGGGCCGGCGCCACTGTCGTGCTCACTGAGCATGGGGACCGCAATCGGGAGGAAGTCGCGAGTGACCGCGCGCGCGAGATCGCAAAGCAGCAGGACTGTGCGCTGCTGCACCCGTTCGATGACCCCTTCGTCGTTGCCGGGCAGTCCACATTGATGCGTGAGGTATTGATCGATGCCGACCGGGAGAAACTGCGTCTCGATGTCATTCTCTGCCCGGTCGGTGGCGGCGGCCTGATCGCAGGAACCGCCTTGGCCGAACAGCACTTCGGCCGCGGCGCGGAAGTGATCGCGGTCGAGCCGGCCGCCTGCGATGACATGTGCCGTTCGCTCGTCTCGCACCGGCGCGAACGCAATGTGGGCACTCCGCGCACGATCTGCGATGCGATGCAGGCAGTAAGTCCTGGCGCCGTGCCCTTCGAGGCCGCGGCCCATCTGATCTCTCGCGGTATTGCCGTCGATGACGATGCCGTGCGGCGGGCCATGCGCCTCGCTTTTGAGGAGTTCAAGATCGTTCTGGAGCCGAGCGGAGCGATTGCTCTCGCCGCTGCGCTCGAGCACCGTGAGGCGTTTGCCGATCGAACCCTCGTTCTGCTGTGTTGTGGGGGTAGCCTGTCGATTGAGGATCTCCTGCGCCTCACCTCTACCACGCATTAGCCAGCGGGGCCGGAGCACAGACTCGCGTTCAACGCGGCCCTCAACGCCGGCACCGGCTCGGCCACGCCCTCAGCCGACCTCCACGCGACATACCCGTCGGGACGCACCAGCGACGCTCCTGAGTTCGAAATGCCGTATGCCTGCGGAAAACGCTGCTCGGGGTCCGACAGGTCCTTGCCAATGCAGTAACTCTCGAGCGGCAGGTTGCCGAAGGCACGACTCACCTCCTTCGCTGCATCCACCCACGCGCGGCCGGCTGCGCCGGCAAGCAGGACATACCCGCGCGCCAGATCGAGCGTGGAGACGCGCTCGCCTGCGCGCTCGAGCCAGAGGTGAGGCGCACGCGACCCCGCAACACCGCATGTTGCCCGCGGATCGGCATGCACACCGAGAGATGAGTTGTAGAGGCAGCCGAGCTCGATACGCAGATCATCGACCACGGGCTCCGGCTGAATGCGCGCCGCGAGCCACGGCGCCGTACGCGTCACATAACGGGAGAAGGCCTGCTCGGCGGTGAATACCGCAACCGGCCTGCGTTCCGCGTCGTAGGTATCGAGCAGCTGCGCGCCGGCATGGCCTTGCATGACGAAGGCGAGCTTCCAGGCGAGATTGTGGGCATCGTGGATGCCGGTATTCCCGCCGAAGCCACCATTCGGCGGCATCAGATGCGCCGCATCGCCGGCGATGAATACCCGGCCATGGCGCAGCGTCCGAGCGACGCTCGCCGTTGCCCGCCAGCGACTGTAGCCATCGATCCTCACTGGCAGATCTCGCTGGCCCACCCCGGCACGAACGAGCTCGACCAGCCGCGACTCACTCAAGTCGGCGGCTGCGTTCATCGCAGCATCGGGATCGGCCGCGGGGTCGCCAACGACGTTGACCCCGAGAAAGCCCGCGGTGGCGGCACGATTCAGCCGAAAGAATCCATGCAAGGTCGGATTGTTTACGTAAATCAGACTCCAGGCGTTGTTCCCGATATATGGAAAGAGGTTCGCCGTGAAATAGATGGTCAGGGAATTCGAAAAGGCACCGCGGCCTTCATAGTCGATTCCCAACGCGGCGCGGATCCGGGAGTGAGCGCCGTCGGCAGCGATCAGGTAGTCGCCGCGAACCTCGCGCGTGCGCTCTTCCTTCATCTCGCGAATGGTGAGTGTGACCCCGTCTGGATCCTGACGCACATCGAGAATCTCGGCCCCCTGCACGATGCTGGCGCCTGCGGTACGCGCGCAATCGCGCAGGATGGGTTCGAGGGTGGGCTGATTCAGGAACAGGCGCCGACACGGGCTCAGCGCGTCGACACCTTCATTCAGATTCGGAATGATGTCCGCCAGCTTCCTGCCTGCCAGCGTCTCCATGGCGATGATGGCGCCTTCGGGAACGAACTCTTTCGCCGATTGACTGCGCACGGCGTCCTCGATGCCGAGGTAGCGAAACATCTCGAGCGTTCGCATGTGAAAGAACGCGGCGCGGGGCAGCGGTGAGCTGGCATCGAGGCGCTCGACGGTCAGCGACCGGACACCCTGCCTGGCGAGGAACGCCGCGGCCGAGAGCCCTACCAAGCCGCCGCCCGCGATCAACACCGGTGCTTCGTCCGTCATGCCGTCGGTTCCTTTGCGCCCCGGCCGCTCACGGCCTGCGCCGGCTGACGACGAATGTTTCATCGTTGAACCACAAACCGCCGTAACGTTGCAGGACGGCCTGGGTCGCCTCCAGGTAACCACCCGTCTGCACCACCGAGTCCAGCCGTTCGTCCTCGATCTGGTTGACGTAGATTGCGGCGTTCCACGCCGCAAACAGCGTGGAGGTGCCGATTCGATCGCAGATCTCCGAGGGCAGGGTATGCATGTGGTAACGGAATATCGCCTTGTCGTCCGACTGAGCGCTTAGGGAAAACTCGCGCGCTTCCCGCCCCAGCTCGGATTTCAACGCCGCGATCAGCTGATGCCGGTCGACCCGGAACGGGTTCTCTCCCGGCCACAACTTCTCGATGATCTCGAGCGCAGGGTCCCTGCCGTATGACTGGATCGCCAACATCCGTCCGCCGCGCGCGAGACTGCGCGCGAGCGGCGCGAGCACCTTCTGCGCCTTGAAACTGGCGCTCATACGCGCGCGCCACGGTTGCGAGGCGAGAATGAAATCGTAGTCCTCCAATGTCCGCCCAGGCTTGGGAATGACCGAGTCGAGCAGGAATCGCTGATCATCCCGATAGATGATGAGTACCGATGGCCGCACGTAGATCGGATTGCCGGAGCTCTGGCTGGGCTTGGTTTCCCATCCGTGGGCGAGCGTATCCGCCAGCTCCTCGATCCGTTCGGCGTACTGATGCGCCGAGTTGCCGCTGAGGCGCACCTCCTGCCAGTTCAGGGCCGCGGCGGACTGGACATCGCGTGGCATGAGGCGTGGCGCCTCGGCGTAGTGCAGGTTGGTGATCACCAGAACCGTCGGGGGGTGCTCATGAAATCGGTCCGGCATTTTCTCCAACCCGAGGCGCACATCCTCCAGACTGATCTCCTTGGCCACGATCAGCATCGGCACGGTTGGGTGCAGGTGATGCGCGCTGCGCATGAGCCGCGACAGCACGGTCGCATCTCCCATGCCGGCATCGAACAGCCGTAGCGCCGGGGGAGAAGGATGCACGAGCTCCAGCTCGCGCGCGGCTCGGCGTGCGATCGAAGACTTCTCGTTGCAGGTGTTCACGAACGCCAGATATTTCTGGCGATTGTCATAGAAGCGAAAGGGTGTGGCGGCGATGCTGGAGACAGCGGCACGGCCCGTGGCGGGCTGAGCGCTGGAACCTGTCGCGGTAGCAGGGGTGCGAGGCACGGCTCCGCCGCACTATCCCCACAGTCGGCGCGATGCCAGCTGCGCGCCCTCGACTAGGGACTTCAGCTTCAGATACGCAATGTCGGGTTCGACCGGCCCGAATCCCGCAAAGGTGCCGAACCCGCAGTCGGTGCCGGCCATCAGGCGTTCACGGCCGACGATGTTGGCGAAGCGTTCGAGGCGCTCGGCCACGAGTTCGGGGTGCTCGATGTAGTTGGTGGTGGTGGCTAGCACTCCCGGTATCAGCACTTTGTCTTCCGGAAGCCTGGCGCTCCTGAAGGCCGCCCACTCGTGCGCATGCCGTGGGTTGGCCGCCTCGAAGAGCAGTGCGTGCGGTTTGGCTTTGAGGACGATCGGCAGCAGACGAGCCATGGGTATGTCGTAATGGTGCGGTCCTTCGTAGTTACCCCAGCACACGTGCATGCGCACGCGCTCCGCCGGCACATTGCGCAACGCGTAATTGAGTACCTCGATATGCCGCGCCGCGAGTGTCTCGAACTCCTCCAGTGAGCGGTCGCGATACATGGTATGGCGCCCCATCGCAAGATCGGGGGCGTCGATCTGCAGGATGATGCCGGCGCGTACGATGGCCTCGTACTCGGCCTGCAATGCGGCGGCGAGCGCCTCGAGGTACTCATCCTGAGTGCGGTAATAGTCGTTAGGCTGAAAGAGCGCGATCACACCTGGCGAAGCGGCGTTCATGAAGTAACCGCCTGGACGTGCCGCCGCGGCAGCCGCGGTGAGATTGCGGATGTCCGCCTGGAGCGGCCCAGTATCCTTGACGCTGACCGCCGCGATGCAGCGCGGACGGCGATATTTCGCCGTCGCGCCCCGCTCGGCGAGCTTGCGCAGCAACCCCGGAAACTCGACCAGGTCCTGCCCCGGTTCGCGCGGGGTATCGCCGCCGAACCCGGCAAGGCGCCGGGCGATATAGGTGGCGTAGCTGATCTTGCTCATCTCGCCATCGCTGACGATGTCGATGCCGACTTCGACCTGACGGCGCACCACCTCGGTTACCGCCTGTGCGATGACCGCATCGTCCCGCAGCACATCACGGGCTTCCTCGCGCTCGCGGGCGAACAGCACGTCGGTCACTGCCTGACTGCGGGGCAGGCTGCCGACGTGCGTGGTGAGGATACGATCGGCGCTCATGAGCCTGCGGCTTACCCCGGCGCGCCCGAGCGATAGGTGTTGTTGGAAGTGTGGTCGCCGGCGAGCCAGCGCTTGAGGGATTGGTGTGCATCGGCGCGTCGGTCACTGGCGATCTGCTCCACATCGGGATGATCGCGCGTGAACTCCAGTATCAGTCCATTCGGATCGGTGACGTAGACCGACCGGCAATACCCGTGCTCGAGCACGAAGGTTTCGGGGGGTTTGAACCCCGCCTTTGCGATCCGTGCCTCGATCGCTGCCTGCGTCTCCGCATCGACCGCAAGGGCGATGTGGTGAAACGGAGTCGCGGGCATCTTCGGTCCGAACTCCGCCTGGTCCGCCGGGTCGGCGAACTGGAAGAAGGCGAGCGCGCCGCCGTCGCCGATGCCGTAGAAGGTGTGCACATAGGTGCGTACCTTTCCGAACAGCTCATCGGATTCGCACCAGGTCGCGAGCAGCGGCAGACCGATCACGTCTTCGTAGAACTGCCGCGTCTTCTCCTGATCCCTGGTGACGTAGGCGGTGTGGTGCAGCCGCGCGGGAAGTTTGTTCAGGTGCGCCATGAACGTTGCTCCTTCTTCAGAACTTGTAGATGAAATCCAGCCCGTAGCGGCGCGGCGGCGCTCTCCACAGGAAGCCGCCCGGAGAGAACTCCGCGTTGTAGCGCTTGTCGGTCAGATTCTTCGACCAGGCGGTCACCGACCACCGGTCGCCCTCGAGGCCGGCGCGCAGGTCGAGCAGATCGACCGGATCGCGCGAGGTCACATTATAGGGATCCCACCAGGTAGTGCCGATCATCTGGTAGTCCAGACGCCCCACGGCGTTCACTCCGCTAGCGAGCGGCGCGTGGACCTGGAAACCTGCGTTGATCGTGTCCTTCGTCAACAGCGGCGGCCGGTTCCCGACCACCGAAGGATCCTCCATGTTGGTGATCTTGCCGTCCGTGTAGCCGAAGCTCGCGTACACATCGAGCCAGCTTGCGGCCCGCGCGGTCAGCTCGAGCTCCCCGCCCTTGTAGCGGGCGTCGAGGTTGCCGAGATTCTGCGTCGAGGTCGTAGCATCGAAGTAGAAGAAGTAGCCGTTGGTCGATTTGGTGTCGAACAGCGCCAGGTTCGCGCCCAGCCGCCGATCGAAGAATTCGCTTTTGGCGCCGATTTCCCAGGTGTCGGCGACCTCGGCCTGGAAGATGTCATGAACTCCCAGGTTGCCCGCGGCCGCGGCGACTGCGCCCACGCCGGTCTGGTTGAAGCCGCCGCTGCGAAACCCGCGGCTCCAGCCGCCATAGAAGGTCACATTGTCGCTCGGCTTGTAGCGCAGCGTGAACTTGGGCTGCACCGCGTCGAAGGTCTCCTTCCGCACCTGGCCGGTGTACGCCCCGACTGCGGCTGGGGGCAAGAACGCGGTCGGCGTGCGCGTCGTGTTCTGCCGCTGATCCTCGTCGTAGCGCAGTGCCACATCGAGCTCGAACTGCTTGCTGAACTCGTAGGTCGCGTCCGCGAACACCGCCCAGGCGTTGTTGTTCTGCGAGTCAGCAAGGAAGGTGGTATTCGTGTTGGTGGCGACGGGATTCGCCGGATCGACAATCGGGTCGTGATAGACCCTCGGCACACCCTCGTCACGGTCGACGATATTGTCGGTCGAGATGAAGCGCTCGGTGTGGATGAAGTATGCGCCCGCGATCCACGTGAAGGCGCCGACCTTGTTGGACGTGAAGCGCAGCTCCTGGCTCCAGGTTGTCACGTCGATGAACTGGCTCTGGCTCTGATCGAACGGCCCACCGAGGGCGGCCGGGACACCCGCGGTCAAGAAGTAGACCAGGGAGTTCTTGACCGGCCGGAAATCGTAAGCGTCGCCGGTGTCGATCTCCTTGGTATGGTTGTAGTCCGAGATCGCGGTGAACGTGCCGGCTCCCGCCGCGTAATCGAGCTTGAGCGCGATATCCGTCACGTCGCGGGTATCGGTGCCGAGGTTGTTGGTCTGGATCGGGCTGGTGACGTCGTTCGCGTTCGGCGGCGTGCTGAAATCGGTGAACGGGTTCGACTCGTCGGACCGCGGGATGATGTAGTAGAAGGCGGTCGTCTCGACGCGATCGTAGAATCCTCGCAGGTCCGCCGTCCATTGATCGGAGAGTTTCCACAGCAGGCGCAGCCGTCCGGAGTAATTGCGGTACGGGTCGGCCTTGCGATCGAGGTAAGTGTTGTCCAGGTAACCGTCGGTGTTGTAGTAATTGAGGGAGGCGCGATATTTCAGCGTCCCGGCCGAGTCGAGCGGTCCGCCGACGGCCACCTGAGCCTTCTCCGACACCCCATTGCCCACGCCCACCTTGGCGGCGCCCTGGAAATGATCGGAAGGATCAGCGGTGTTGATGATGATCGCGCCGCCGATGGCATTGCGGCCGTACAATGCGCCCTGAGGACCTTTCAGCACCTGGATCGATGTGACGTCGTTCAGTTCCTGGTCGAACTCGTAGGGATTGGGCTCGAGCACGCCATCGACCAGCACCGCAACGGAGGGTTCGCTGTTGCGCGCCTGCGAAATGCCACGGATGGTGATGAAGGAATTCCCGACGTTCTGTACCTCGACGAGGGTCATATTTGGGACCAGCGCGACGAAGTCGCGCGGAGCTTCGATTCCCGCCGACTCGATGGTCTGCTGGGTGAACGCGTTCACGGTCACCGGCACATCGAGTAGCGTTTCCTCGCGCTTGCGGGCGGTGACTACCACCTCCTCGAGGGTGGGCGCCTGCGCCTGAGTCTGAGCCCGCACGAATACAGGCCCGGCGAGGCTGAGCACACCGAGCACGGCTGTCAGCAGTGAAACGGTTCGGCGCAACGCAGTGAACATGTGAGACCCCCTCTTCTGCTTGCAATTGTCAGGAATTCACTCCCGGGCCCGCAGTCAAGCCGGATCCCTCCAGCTCCTCGCGCACCATGCGTGCGCCGGCGACCATGGCCTGGAGCTTGCCGAAGGCGACATCGCGTGGCAGGTACTTCATGCCGCAGTCCGGTGCGAGCAGCACATTGGCTGCATCCACGTAGGGCAGCGCGCGGCGGATGCGGCTCGCGACCAGCTCCGGCGACTCGACTACATGGCTCGCGAGGTCGATGACGCCGAGAATGATTTTTTTGCCCGGCAGCCTCTTGAGCACGGCGCAATCGAGGCCCGACTGCGCGGTCTCGATCGACACCTGTTGGCAGCGGCACTCGGCGAGCTCCGGCAGGAATGAGTAGCCCGACGGCCGCACGTGAATGATCGCCGCGTAGCCAAAGCAGATGTGCACCGCCGTAACGCCGTTGACATCCGCGAGGGCACGATTGAGCGCCGCGAGGCCGAACGCGCGCGCCTCCTCCGGACGCGCCTGCATGTAGGGCTCATCGATCTGTACCATGTCCGCCCCGGCATCGAGCAGGTCGCGGATTTCTGCATTCACTGCGGCCGCATAGTCCATGGCAGCGCGCTCGCGGCTGCCTCCGTAGTAGTCGATCTGCGCCTGCTGAGCCATGGTGAAGGGCCCGGGTACGGTCGCCTTGATGAGCCGCCGCGTGTGGCGGCGCAGGAACTCGAGGTCGCGCACACCGACCGCGTGCCGGCGGCGGATCGGGCCGACCACGCGCGGCACCGGATTCGGATGCCCGCTGCGATCCAACGCCGTGCCCGGATTGTCGAGGTCGATCCCCTCGAGGGCGGTCGCAAAGCGATTCGAGTAGCTCTCGCGACGGATCTCGCCGTCGGTGATGTAGTCGAGTCCGGCATCTTCCTGGTCCTTGATCGCGACGATCGTCGCATCGTCCTGTGCTTCAGCGAGATACCGCTCCGGCACACGCCACAGTTCGCGCGCGCGCACCCTTGGGGGAAAGCGTCCCGCGAGCCGCTCGCGGTCGATGAGCCAATCCGGCTGTGGGTAACTGCCAACGAGCATGGTAGGAAAGAGCATTGGCTACCCCCAGGACTTGCCGCCCGCCAAAGCGGCACGGATCGCCTTGCCGTGCTCATCGAGGAGCGGCGCCGCGCGCACCGAGCGGGCACGTTCGCCATCGAACTGGAATGCCGGCCGCACCGAGTGCAACGCCGTATGCGGCGCCTCGATCGGCACGGTGATCCCCAGGTGCTCCACCTGTGGGTCGTGCACGACTTCGTCGATGCGATTGACGGGTGCGTGTGGTACGTCCTGAGCCCGCAAACGCTCGACCCAGTGCGCGAGTGGCTTGCGGGCGAAACGCGCATCGAGCTCCTGGCGCAGGCTCTCGTACTCGGCGATGCGCCGTTGGCGCGGATTGAAGCGCGCATCCCGTGCGAGCTCCGGTGCTTCGAGCGCCGCTACCAGGCCTTCCCAGAACTTTTCGAGCGAAGACAGATGAATGGCGATCAACCGCCCGTCGGCCGTGTGCAGGATGTAGGCCTGCGCGAGGCGCGGCCGGTCCGCGGAGGTGGGTGTCTCTCCGAGCGCGAAAAAAGCCGCGAATGGCTCGACGGCGAAATGCGCCATCGCCTCGAGCATCGATATCTCGACATGACAGCCACGGCCGGTGCGCCCTCGCTGTATGAGTGCGCTGAGGATGCCCTGCGAGCCATAGAGCCCGGTGATGGCATCGGCGAGCGCGGGACCGAGGAATTGGGGACGGCGGTAGTCGACGACGACGCTCAGAAAGCCGCTCAACGCCTGCGCCACCGAGTCGTAGCTCGGATGCCCGGCATAGGGGCCCGTCGAGCCGAAACCGCTGATCGAGCAATACACGAGGCGCGGATTGAGCTCGAGTAGCTCAGCCACGCCCGCCCTGAGCCGTGCGGCCGTGCCGGGACGGAAATTCTGAATGTAGACGTCCGCTTCGCGGACCAGGCTGCGGAAGACCTCGCAATCCTCCGCACGCTTCATATCGAGCGCAATGCTGCGCTTGTTGCGGTTGTAGGCCTGGAAGTGCGGCGAATACTGCCCGCCCTGGTACGCGCGGTAGGGATCGCCATCCGGGCTCTCGACCTTGATCACGTCCGCGCCGAGATCGGCGAGCATCATCCCGGCACATGGACCCGTGATGAATGTGCCCTGCTCGACGACGCGAATGCCTGCCAGCGTGGGTTGCATGAGCGAAGGGCGCTAGCCCTCCTCACCAGCCTTGAAGCCTGCGGGCGCCTCGCCGTCGTAGTCGATCGCCTGCGCCGCGGCGTGCGACATCACAAAGCCAATGGCGCGCTGCTGTTCCTCGACCAGGTGGGCGATGAGCCCTGCGGTGCGCGCGAGCAGCGGCACCCCTTTGAGGCCGAGCAGTGGATAGCCGGCATCGAGCAGCACCGCGGGGATGGCACCGGAAACATTCAGCACCAGCGGCCGATTGAGGAGTGCTGGCATGAGGCGCTCGATGAGCCGCGCGATCTCGATGTAGTGGCCCGCAACCCCTGACTCCGCCGCCAACTCCAGCAGGCGGCCGGCTCGCGGGTCGCCGCCACTGTGCAACGGATGACCGTAACCGGGGATGGCACGTTGCGCCGCGCGATACTCGCGCACTAGCGCCGTAGCGGCGGACTCCAGCGTGGTACCTTGGACGGCGCGAGTGTGAATTTCCTTGAAAAACCGTCCGGCGGCTTCCGCCGATCCCAACACCACCGAGCCGCACCCGAGTATTCCGGACGCGACCGCACCCTGCAGTGCCTCCGGGGCCGCCGCGAACGTCATGCGCGCCGCCTGCACGCTCGGCACGAGCCCATGCTCGGCAATCGCGACCAGCGTGGCGTCGAGCACGCGCCGCTGCGCTGGCGAGGGCATGGCTCCGGTCACGAGCAGCCAGAAGTGCTCGGTGAAGCTGATCGTACCCACGAGCTCCCGCACCAGGTCGCGCCCGCGCACGATGATGGTCTCGGCATTCGAGGTCGAGATCGCCGAGCTGCGCTGCTCCTGCCGACCGATCTTCACGTTGACGCTCCCCCGGCTCTCGCGCCGCCTCTTTCGATAAGCGAAAAGGCCGTCGATAATCGAAAGGATACTGAACCCACGCTCCAAGGCGAGTCAAGTGAGCACAGAGCCGCCTTTCGCGTTTTCGGATATCGAAATAGACTGCAGCCGTGGTACGCCGAAAGACTGCACCACCCCGCCGCGAAGCCATGGGCGGACTTGCCAAGGGGCTCGCCGTGATCCGTGCTTTCGCACGCGATCATGCCGCCCTGAGCCTGAGCGAAGTGGCGCGCAGCGCGCGCATTGCCCCGGCCACGGCGCGCCGCTGCCTGCTGACGCTCGAGGACCTCGGCTACGTGACGCGCAGCGGTCGCGAATTCCTGCTGCGTCCCAAGGTGCTCGAGCTCGGCGCCGCATACCTCGAATCCATCAATATCGAGCAGATCACCAAGACCCACCTGGAGGAACTCGCGCGCAAGACCGCCGATTCGGCCGCGATGTCGGTGCTCGATGGTGTGGATATCGTCTACGTGGCCCGCACCTCGGTCCGCACGCTGCTGCGGCTCGAGGCCCACGTCGGCAGCCGCTTTCCTGCACACGCAACCTCCATGGGGCGTGTACTTCTTGCCGGCCTGAGCGCGGAGCGGCTGAATCGCTACTTCGCCACCGCGAGAATCGAAGCCCTGACTGAACGTACCGTCACCGATAGCGCGAAGTTACGCACGCTGATCGAGGAGTGCCGGCGGCTGGGTTACGCAGCGGTGGAAGATGAGCTCGCCTACGGAGTCGTGGCCCTCGCGGTACCGGTATTCGACCATCAGCAACGCGTCGTGGCGGCGCTCAACTCCTCGAGTCACTCGCGCCGCATCACCAGGACCGCCCTGGTGCGTGAGCGTCTCGCGATGCTGCAGCAGGCGAGTCGCGAGATCTCCTCCGACCTGGCGGCCGTTCCCTGGCTGTCGCTCAGTGCCCAGCTCTGAGCGCAGCGTGCGCTTGACGGCCCCTGGCGCAGGCCGTAGCCTGAAAGCGAAAAGCTTTTCGCTATTCGAATACTCCCCAGCAGCATGACCGCGTGCGCCCCAGTGCCGGCACCGCCAACACCAGCTGCAGATCGGTTTTTGGTCGTGAACGGCACGCGCCTGCGTTATCGGGACGAGGGTTGCGGGCCGGCGGTGCTGCTGGTGCACGGATGGACGCTGGATCTCGAGATGTGGGATCCGCAGGTGCGCGCGCTGCGCAACACCTTTCGCCTCATACGTCTCGATCGCCGCGGCCATGGTCTCTCCGACGGCGTTCCGGCCGCACAGCAAGACGGCGAGGACCTGGGCGCGCTGTGCCATCAGCTCGGACTCAACCGGGTCGCGTTGGTTGGGATGTCGCAAGGCACGCGCTCCGCGCTTGCATTTGCCTGCGCCGCCCCGAGCCGGGTCACTGCGCTCATCCTCGATGGTCCGCCGGCGCTGGAGGCCGATTCGGACCCGGAGGTGCCGCTGCAACGTTATGCGGCGCTCGTTCGCAGGCATGGTATCGATGCCTTCCGCTCCGAATGGACGCGCCATGCGCTGATGCAGCTGCGCACGGAAGATCCCGGGGTGCGGGCACTGCTCGCTGCCATGATCGCGCGCTATCCGGGCAATGACCTGCGGCATCCAGCTTCCGCAACTGAAGTCCGCTGCTGCGGCCTGCGCCTCGAATCGCTGCCGGTGCCCGCGCTCATCCTGAGCGGTGAGTACGACCTGCCCGGTCGCCGGCAAGCGGCCAAGCAGCTCGCGGCGCGGCTGCCGGATGCCGAGCTCGCGGTGATCCCCGGTGCGGGCCATTTGCCGAATCTGGATACCCCGGATACCTACAGCAAACTCTGCCGTGGGTTTATCACCCGTCACTCCCCCCGCGATACCTCCTGAAGGAGCTGTCATGCCGAACGTCCTCGTTCTCTACTACAGCAGTTACGGCCATATCGAGGCGATGGCGTACGCACAGGCCGAGGGTGCCGCACACGTAGCGCGCACACAGGTGACGGTGAAACGAGTCGCCGAGCTGTGTCCACTGGAAGTGGCCCAGGCGTCCGGCTTCAAGCTCGATCAGGCCGCTCCGCTCGCTGCACCGGATGAGCTCGAACAATACGATGCAATCCTCTTCGGCACGCCGACGCGCTTTGGCAATATGGCCGCGCAGATGCGCAACTTCCTCGACCAGACCGGCGCCCTCTGGACGCGCGGGGCACTGGTGGGCAAGGTCGGGAGCGTCTTCTGCAGCACCGCGAGCCAACACGGCGGCCAGGAGACCACGATCACCTCCTTCCACAGCACCCTGCTGCATCACGGCATGATCGTCGTGGGACTGCCGTATACATTCAAGGATCTCGCCACGATGCGCGAGGTGACGGGCGGTACGCCCTACGGTGCAAGCTGCGTGACCGGTGCGGGCAGCGAGCTGCGCATGCCAACACCGCTCGAGCTGGAGATGTGCCGCTATCAGGGCGAGCACGTGGTGAAAATCACGAGCCGCCTGGTCCACGGCGGCTGAGCGTACGAGGAGGTGGGACGCATGGCCATGCCACGAACGAACCTCGCAGCGATTGCTGCGCGCCGCCCATACGGCGGCCGCGCACCCTGCCCTCGCGTTGCACATGCCGGCCTCGCGCTGCTCGCCCTCGCCTCACTGGCACTGAGCGCAGCCGCTGGCGGAACCGCGCCATCCGATGCCGTGGTTGCCCCACTCATCACGCGCGATCTCATCGGAATGCCAGGCAAGGAAGTGACCGTGGCGACGGTCGAGTACCCACCCGGTGGCAAGTCGCCCCCGCACAGCCACCATGCCCAGGTGTTCGTCTATGTTCTGGAGGGGTCGCTGCGCATGCAGGTGCAAGGCTCGGCCCTCGTCACGCTCGGTCCCGGGGCGACTTTCTACGAGAGCCCGGATGACCTCCACGTCGTCTCGGAGAATGCCAGCGCGAGCAAACCTGCAAAGTTCCTGGTCGTGATGGTGAAGGACAAGGCGCCCGGCGCCAGCCGATAGGCGGCTGTTTTGCGTGCCTTTTGGCGAGTCGCGAGGGCGTGCTCTATGATAATGAGGCAGGCGGATCCCTACGGTGATCCGGCCGTCCGTCAAGAGTGTCACGCGACCGCGGAGGCGCCATGTTTCTCAAGAACTGTTGGTATGTGGCGGCCTGGGACTACGAGCTGATCGACGGCAAGATGTTGGCTCGTACGCTGCTCGGTGAGCATGTTTTGCTCTATCGAGGTGATAGCGGCCAGGTCGTTGCGCTGAACAATCGCTGTCCGCATCGCGGCGCGCTCCTTTCCGAGGGGCGGCGCGAAGGTGACAGCGTGCGCTGCATGTACCATGGCATCAAGTTTGATCACCTGGGTAAGTGCGTGCAGATTCCCGGGCAGGACATGATTCCGCCCAAGCTGCGCGTGCGCAAATACCCTATCGTGGAAAGTGGCCATCTGCTCTGGATCTGGATGGGCGATCCGGCGCGCGCCGACCCCGTGCTGATTCCCGAGTATGCTCCGCTGCACGACCCGAAGTGGAAGGGCCTGCCGGCCTACCTGCACTACGACGCCAACTACCTCCTCATCGTCGACAATCTGAGTGACTTCGCGCATCTGGCGTTCGTGCATACGAACACACTCGGCGGCTCCGAGGAGTATGCGTACGTGACGAAGCCGGTAGTGATCGAGAAGCAGGAGCGTGGGTTCCGCGTGGACCGCTGGCATATGAACAGCGAGTCACCTCCGTTTCACAAGCGGGTCATTCCCGACAAGGACGCGCGGGTCGACCGGCGAAATCACGTCACCATGCTCGTACCCGGCATCTTCTACATGGAGACCACGTTCGCCCCGGCGGGTCAGGGCGCCGAGGAAGGCAATCTGCAAAACGCCAGGGGCTACCGCAATTGCCAGTACATGACCCCGGAGACCGAGCGCACCACGCACTTCTTCTGGAACTACCTCAATAACTTCGAAGGCGAGGACTCGACCATCTCCAGGTCACTCCTGAACAGCCTCATCGAGGGCTTCATGGAAGACAAGGCGATCATCGAGCGTCAGCAGAAGACTTTCGAGGAGGATCCCAGCTTCCAGCCGCTTGCCATCCTCGCGGATGCGCCGCTCGCGCACTTCAGGCGTGTGCTCGCAAAGCTCATCGAGGCGGAGCAGGCCGAGGCCGCGACGAGCGGCGCGCCTGCGGCGCGCGCCACGGTGACGGCGTAGCTGCCAGCACCGCGAAGAAATTAGGCCGGGACCCCTGAGGCAGCGGCGGACTGCGATCCGGCCGCAAGCGCCGCCAGCTCGCGTCGAAGGGCCACCCCCTCTTCGTCGGCCAGTGCCGTCTCCTGCAAGCGCGACAGCACGCTTGCCCCGTCGGGGCGTGCACTGAGGACGTCGATCAGGTCCACCAGCTGGGAGAAGTTGCGCCAACCGCGCTCGTGCGTCTCGCCATACCCCTTGATGAGGCGCTGCGCGCGCGCAAGTTCCACGGCAAGTTCGTAGTGGGCGGGCGCCAGGGCGGCGAGGCGCCTCAACCACGCTTCGATGCGCGCGTTTTCCTCGTGGAATCGCAGCGTGGCGCGCCGCCACCGTCGCATCCCCGCCAGCCCGTACAAAAGCACGAAGCCGCCAAGACGCGTGGTGCGGATCTGCCTCCCGTCGGTCCAGCGGTTCAGCCAGCGACGCAGCCGCGTGGAAGCCAGAACGCGTCGGCCAAGAACCACTGGCAGTGTGCCGGCAATCTCCTCCACGCGTGGCTTCATGAACTCAGTGACCTCGATGAGCTGTCCGGGAGCGGCGCGCACTTCGGCGCGCACGCGCTCAAAGCGCGCACGACGCGTCTTGAGCTGCGCTACCCGCAGGGTGTCTTCGAAGGTCATCCAGAGTGCCAGGCTGCGCGCAGTCGCTTCGGTGAGCATGTCACGGCCCGCGGCGCCCTCGAGTGCCGCCACACCCGCCACGCGCTCGAGGTATAGCGCGGCATAGGCGGGATCCTGGTAATCGAGGCAGCGGCGCGTCCCTTCCAGGGCGACCTGCTGCACCGATTGCGGCAGTCCGTGAATGCGTTCCAAAAGTGGCTGCAAAGTGGGCGTCTGTGCACGCGTGGGCACGGGAGGCAGCGGCCGGCGGCGCGGCGCTACGTCCGCCGGGTCCGCGCCGCCCCGCTGCACGAGCTCGCAGGCATCTGCGAAGGCCGCAAGATTGGTCTTCACGGCGAGGCCACCCGCGCGGATGGCGTCCTCGAAGGAAGCTCGCGGAAAGGGCAGCACGCCGGCGCCGCAGATGGCGCCAAGCAGTACCGCGCTGACGACGCTGTGATGGCGCTCAGCGACACTCTCCATGTCAAACAGAATGGCGCGTTTCCCCTGTGACCGCACCAGCTCCAGTAGCTCCACGGTGCCTAGCGCGCCATCGCCCATCGCGCTCTTCTCTCCGATCGCGTAGGCACGGTGCGTCGAGCTGATGAGCGTGGTGCGCTGCGGGCTCACCAGACCCCGTTGGATAGCGCGACCGGCCTCCGCCAACTCGGAGGCGACCAGGCAGTCGACGTCACCAGAGACGGGCATGAGGGCCATCACCGGCTCACGTCCGGCACGCGCGGCTTCAGCGCGCGCGAAGAACTCCAGATAGTAGATCGTCGCGCCAGTGCGCTGCGCGACGCCCGGAACCGAGGTGGATTGAACGATATAGCTGTTCGCCTCGGCGATGGCGATCAGCCAATCGGCGAGCACGCCCCCGCCTTGTCCGCCGAGGGCCGCCACCGTGAGTTTAATGGTGCGCGTGGCCACCCCCCGGTCCTACACCGTTTGTCGTAGCCGGCGTCGCTCGCTGCTCTCCTGCAGCCAGCCGATCAGCGCTGCGCGCAAGCGGTGCATGAATCGGTCCCAGCGGGTCGGGTTGTAGAGCAGGTCGGCGCGGTAGAAGGACGGGCACAACACCGCCGCGTCGGCGACCTCGCCGCATACCCCACATCCCACGCAGCTGTTGTCGACGTACGCGACCGGATCAGACCGCAGGGGATCCGGGTTTTCCTTGACGGTAAGCGAGGGACAGCCGGAAAGGCGGATACAGGAGTGATCACCGGTGCAGGTGTCGGCATCGACCCCGAAGCGTTCGCGCACCACGCGCTCGCCCGCCTCGATGGCCTTGCGCATCAGCGGACGCACGCGCCGCTGGCGATTGAGCTGGCACTCACCCTCGGCGACGATTACCTTGGGTCCGCGGTAATCGGAGTTCAGCGCCTCGCGCAGGGTCCTCAAGGTCTCCCGCATGTTGTAGGTGTGCGTGTGCTTCACCCACTTGATGCCGACGCCGCGCACGGCATCGACAATCGAGTTGTTGCCCTGGCGCTGTTCATTCGCCGCGCGTGAAGAGGGAATATCCTGACCGCCGGTGGCGGCAGAGTACCCGTTGTCGATGATGATGGTGACATCATCGTGCTTGTTGAACACCGAGTTGCCGATGCCGCTCGTCAGCCCGTTGTGCCAGAAGCCGCCGTCACCCATCACGGACACGGCGCGCTTCCCCGGAGGGCTGCCGAAAGCGGAGGCCGCAGCGGCGCCGAGACCGTAGCCCATGATGCTGTTGCCCATGTTGAATGGTGGCAGCGTGGCGAAGGAGTGGCAGCCGATGTCCGCGCTGATGTGCAGTGGACCGGTCTCCTTCTGCAGCAGCTTCATGGCCGAGAAGAACGGCCGCTCCGGGCAACCCGTACAGAGTCCCGACGGACGCGGCGGCACCAGGGCCGCCAACCGTCCGAGCGGCAACAACGGCGCCTCACGCGTCATGTCTACGGCAACCGGCTCCGCAGTTCGCGGCGACCATCGTTCAAGGAAATCCTTGAGACCTGCGCGCAATACGTCGACGGTGTACTCACCATGCATCGGCAGGACCTCCTTGCCGAGGATACGGGTCGCGAGGCCGTGCTGGTGCAAGATCTGGGTTGCCGCCTGTTCGATATATTCCGGCTGGCCCTCCTCGATGATAAGTACTGCCTGCTTGTCGCGGCAGAACCGTTGCCACTCCTCAGGCACCATGGGGTAGGTCACGTTGAGCACGTAGAGCGGCAGGTCCGTTGTGCCGAAGGCGTCGGCACGTCCGAGCAGCTCGAGAGCCCGCAACGTATTGTTGTACAGCCCGCCCTGCAACACGAGGCCGATCGCGCCGCCGGCGCCGGCCGTCACCTCGTTCAGCCCGCGCTCGGCGATGAATCGCTGTGCAGCAGGCAGGCGCTGCTCAATCTTCTCGCGCTCCTGCTCATACGTGGAGGGCGGGAGGATGATCCGACCGTAGTCGCGCGTCGGGTTCGCCAGGGCTTGCGCCCGGCTGAACGCCGGTCGGCGGTTGGCCTGCGCCGTGAAGCGGCCGTACACGTGACAGGCACGGATGCGCAGCATCAGCATCACCGGCGTGTGGCTTGCCTCTGAGAGCTCGAATCCGTGCTCCACCGCGCGCACGATCTCGGGCAGGTGAGGACGCGGGTCGAGCAGCCACATCTGCGACTTCATGGCGAATGCGTGGGTGCGCTCCTGCATGATGCTCGCGCCCTCGCCGTAGTCTTCGCCCAGGATGATGAGCGCCCCGCCGCGCACGCCGGCCGAGGCCAGATTCGACAGTGCATCGGAGGCGACATTCGTGCCCACTGTCGACTTCCAGCTTACGGCACCGCGCAGCGGGTAGTTGATGGAGGCGGCGAGCATCGCAGCCGCAGTGGCCTCCGAGGCACTCGCTTCGAAGTGCACGCCGAGCTCGTTGAGGATGTCCTCGGCATCGGCCAGCACATCCATCAGATGCGAGATCGGTGCGCCCTGGTAGCCGCCCACGTAGGCGACCCCGGCTTGGAGTAGCGCCTTGGTCACCGCCAGGATGCCTTCGCCGCGGAACTCCTCGCCAGCGCCGAGCCGCAGCGATTGGACCTCCCTGGCGAAGGAGCGCTCAGCCATCAATCCCTCCTACCAACACGGGCAGGATAATAGTTGACACTTGAAGTAATTGCAAATATAAGATACCCCGCCGACGCGGGAGTAGAGGCGGCACTGGAGATCCGGCGGGTATGAGACGAATCGTCTGCGTGGGGGGCGGCCCGGCAGGTCTTTACGCGGCTATTCTGCTGCGCAAGGCACTGCCGGACGCAAGCATCGAGGTCTACGAACGCAACCGCCCGGACGACACATTCGGCTGGGGCGTAGTGTTCTCCGACCAGACCATGACCAATTTCCGCGACGCCGACCCCGAATCGCACGCTGCCATCCTCGCGAACTTCCATCACTGGGACGACATTGCCATTCATTTCGGCGGCAGGCGAATGGTGAGCGGCGGGCATGGCTTTTGCGGCATCGGCCGTAAGCGCCTGCTCGGCCTGCTGCAGGAGCGTGCGCACGCCCTGGGCGTGAAGCAGGTGTTCCAGCGCGAGATCGAGCACGATGCGGCGTTCGAGGATGCCGACCTGATCATCGCGGCCGATGGGGTCAACAGCCGAACGCGCCAGCGCCATGCGAACGAGTTCGAACCGGATGTTGACGCGCGCAAATGCCGCTTCATCTGGCTGGGCACGACCAAGCCGTTCGCTGAATTCACCTTCGCATTCGAACGCACGGAGCATGGCTGGTTCCAGATCCATGCCTACCAGTTCAGTCGCGAGCTCTCGACGATGATCGTTGAGACGCGAGAGGAAACCTGGAAGGCGCACGGCCTCGACCGCTACAGCACCGAGCAGTCGATCGCGTTCTGCGAGCAGCTCTTCTCGCGCTACCTCGATGGCCATCGCCTGCAAAGCAACGCCAATCACTTGCGCGGCTCGGCATGGCTCAACTTCAATCGCGTGCGGTGCAGGCGTTGGCACCACGGGCGCATCGTGCTGCTGGGCGATGCCGCGCATACGGCACACTTCTCCATCGGCTCGGGCACCAAGCTGGCGATGGAGGACGCGATCGCGCTCGCGCGCCACCTGAGTGCGCCGGCTTCCCTGCATGCGGCGCTCGCCGACTACCATGCGGAGCGGCACGTCGAGGTGCTGAAGCTGCAGAGCGCGGCGCGCAACCGCATGGAATGGTTCGAGAACGTGGCGCGTTATGCACATCTGCCACCGGAGCAGTTCGCCTACAGCCTGCTCACCGGCAGCCAGCGCATCGGACATGAGAACCTCAAACTGCGTGATGCGCAGTTCGTCACAGAATATGAGCGTTGGCTCGCCGGCCATAACGGCGGCCTGACGCCGCGGCCGCCGATGTTTCTGCCGTTCCGTCTGCGTGACTTGCAGCTGATGAACCGCGTAGTGGTGTCACCGATGGCGCAGTACAGCGCCGTGGACGGGGTCCCCGGAGAGTGGCACTTGGTGCACTACGGCCACCGGGCGCTTGGCGGTGCGGGCCTGCTCTACAGCGAGATGACCTGCGTGTCCCCCGAAGCACGCATCAGCCCGGGCTGCACCGGGTTGTGGAACGAGGCGCAGCGCGATGCCTGGGCGCGCATCGTGAGGTTCGTACATGCGCACTCGCCCACCAGGTTCTGCCTGCAGCTCGGGCACTCCGGGCGCAAGGGTTCGACGCAGCTCGGCTGGGAGCGCCCGGACTACCCTCTGCCGAGGGACAACTGGCCAGTGCTCGCGCCCTCTCCCCTTCCTTACCACGCCGGCGTGAGTCAGGACCCGCTACCGATGGACCGCGCCGCGATGGACGCGGTACGCGCGCAGTTCGTACGCGCCGCACAGCTCGGGCTGGAGGCCGGCTTCGACATGCTCGAGCTGCACATGGCGCACGGATACCTGCTCGCTTCCTTTCTCTCTCCCCTCACCAATCAACGCGAGGACGGCTACGGCGGCACCATCGAGGGACGGTTGCGGTATCCGCTCGAAGTGCTGCGCGCGGTGCGCGAAGTATGGCCGGCGCACAAGCCGCTCGGGGTACGCCTCTCGGCGACCGACTGGGCGGACGGTGGTCTGAGCGCTGCGGATCTGCTCGCCATCGCACGGGCCTTCAAGAAGGCCGGCACCGACCTCATCGATGTATCAACCGGACAGACCGTGCCATGGCAGAAGCCGGTTTACGGACGCATGTGGCAGACGCCGTTTGCAGACCAGGTTCGCAACGAGATCGGGATCGCCACCATGGCCGTGGGAAACATCTACGAGCCGGACCACGTGAACTCCATTATCGCCGCCGGACGCGCCGACCTGTGCGCCATCGCTCGACCGCACCTCACCAATCCAGCCTGGACACTCGAAGCTGCGGCGCGTCAGGGGTACGAGCAGCAGTGGTGGCCTAACCCCTATCTCTCGGGCAAGGGACAGCTGGAACGTAACCTGCAACGCGCTGCGCAGGCGATGGGTGCAGTATGACCGTCGGCTCCGCCCTCTCCGGAAAGCACGCCGTGGTCACCGGTGCGAGCCGCGGTATTGGGGCCGCAATCGCGCAGGCTCTGGCTGCCGAAGGTATGTGCCTGTCGTTGTGGGCACGTGATGCGACCGCGCTCGCGCGTACGGTTGCGGCCTGCGGCGCGGAGCGCGCGCACGCGTGCGCGGTCGATGTCACGGATCCGAGCCAGGTAGAAGGAGCAATTGCCTCCGCTCGCGTGCGCTTCGGTGCGGTGCAGGTGCTCGTCAACAACGCCGGCCAGGCTGCGAGCGCCAAGTTCACCGACACCGGGCCGGAACTGTGGCACCGGATCATGAACGTGAATCTGACCGGCACCTACTTCTGCACGCGGGCTGCCGTGCCCGACATGCTGCAGCAAGGCTTCGGGCGCATCGTGAACATTGCCAGCATCGCGGGTCTGCGTGGAGGCGCCTACCTCAGCGCCTACGTAAGCTCCAAGCACGCCGTGGTGGGACTCACGCGCGCCCTCGCCCTGGAATACGCCGCGCGCAACATCACCGTGAACGCGGTCTGCCCCGGCTATGTGGATACCGACATCGTCAAGAATGCCGTCGCCAACATCTCGCGTAAGACCGGCCGCAGCCCGACCGAAGCTCTGGCCACGCTCGTCGCCACTAACCCGCAGGGGCGCCTGGTGAGCAGTGCGGAAGTAGCGCACGCGGTGGTGTGGCTGTGCCGTCCCGGGAGTGAGAGCGTTACCGGCCAGAGTCTTGTGCTGGCCGGCGGCGAAGTGACCTGAAGGGCAATCCATGCCGCAAGAGAAAGTGCGTCTAAAGCTCGTTGACACCCCGATGGATGCCGAAACCCGCATCCGCGACGACCATCATCTGTCGGTGCGCTTGTGGCTGCGAATGCTCAGCTGCACCAATCGTATCGAAGCGGTCGTACGCCAGAACATGCAGGCCAAA
>DASYFL010000127.1:0-9189 GCA_036498445.1 Steroidobacteraceae bacterium | reverse complement strand
GAGACCCATGAAGACGCTCATCAAGTCGACACTGTTATCCGCGGCCATGACATTGGCATTGGGCAGCGCGGCATGGGCAGACGACCACAAGGAGTGCAGCGACTCCACACTCCGCGGCTTGTACATATTCAACGCTTCCGGATACAACATCGCGGCCGGCGTCGCGGTGCCGAAAGCCGTCGTGGAGTTCATCCGCTTCAATGGCGATGGCACGCTCACGGTTCCGGCGGCTACGCGTAGCGTCAATGGCGTGATTGCCCGAAGCCCGGCCAACGGCATCGGAACCTACACACTCGCTGCGGATTGCACGGGCTCGCTCACCTTTGGACCGCCAGGTCCGACATTCGATGTGTTCGCCGCGCCACGGGCCACGAAGTTCCGCATGATTCAAATCACCGACCCGACGCAAGCAGGGCCCGTACTGCAAGGAATCGTCGAGAAAGTAGCGGACTGAGTCGGCTCGGCGGGATGCAATGCGGCGTCGGCGGCGATGCCGCCGAGCCCTTTGTGTCCTCGGTTTCAGTGCTTCAGTGGCTCGTTTCCCGCTCGGTTTGCATCCCAAGCTCGCGGCCGATGCGCTCGAGCTCCGCACGGGTCGGCACCCAATCCAGGACCTTGCCGCCGCGGCTGATGGTGATCTCGTAGTTGATATGCGTCGTGGTGCCGATCGCGGGAAGCACCTTCACCTCGACTGCCTGTCCCCGCAGGATCATTTGGAACTTCACCGGCCGGGTCCCGATGAACGACGCGCCCCGCCGCCGGGCCTTCGCCGCCGTGCTCTTCCGGCGCCGCGGCTTTGAGCCTTCGACGTGCTGGCGGCCTTTCATGACCGGGCCTTCCGTTGCGTATCCATGGTCCAAACTCCCTTGCCTCAAATCCGCGTGCGCCTGGGATGGTGGGCGTGCCCACGAGCGCCGCGGTGCTGCGTCAGGTTTCCGGTGGCCGTTATGTGAGGGGAATGCCGGGAATAGGACTCGAACCTACGACCCGCGCATTACGAATGCGCTGCTCTACCAACTGAGCTATCCCGGCCCTGGCGGTAAGCCAGACATTCTACAATTTTCTGCGCAGGCGGATCACGAGGTCGATGCCCGCCACCTCGGTTCCGGGGGGCGGTGAGGGCAGGCGGCTGAACTCGACCGCGGGCACCGGAACGTCAATGAGGGCGCCGGTCTCGAGGTCGTGAAAGTGGTAGTGCGGATCGACGTTCGAGTCGAACCAGGCACGCGAGCCGTCGACGGAAAGCTGGCGGATGAGGCCCTGCGCGGCAAACAGGTTGAGCGTGTTGTAGACGGTGGCCTTCGACACGCGCGCGCCGGCCGCGCGCAGCTGCGCGAGGATCTGCTCGGCCGAGAGGTGCTGTGGTGCCGACAGCAGCAGCGCGGCGATGCGCACGCGCTGGGCCGTGGGACGTATGCCGCACTCGGTGAGACGCCGCTCGCAACCGGTCGCTCCGGCGGCGCCGGGCGGGGCAGTTAATTCCATGGGGCGCGATTATAGGGTGCGGTTCAAGCTTGGGCGAGCTTGCTTTGCAGGTGCTGGGCGAGCTCGGCGATAGTCGGGAAGTCGAATAGCTCGGTGAGGTCCACCTTACCCGGATACTCCCGATCGATCTGCTCGTGGATCTCGATGAGCTTCAGCGAGCTCGCGCCGATCTCGAACAGGTTGTCGTGGACGTCGACGCGCTTGCCCTCGAGAGCGGCATCGCAGATCGTCTTCAGCTTGTCCTCGATCGCCGTTCGCGAGCCAACCTCGGGCCCCTGCTGGGATGCGCGTAGCGCCGCGAGCTCGCGCAGCTCGGCATCGAGCTCCCCATCGAGGTAGCTTTCTTCGAGCAGGTGGCGCTGGATCTTGCCGCTGGTCGTCTTCGGGATGCGCTTCACCGGTACGACCTCGGCAACCTCGAGCCCCGTCTGCTCGTTGATGACGCGCGACACCTGCCGGGCGAGCGGCACGAAATCCTCGAGCGCGCCGCGGTGCAGGACGAAGACCATCAGCTGCTCGACCTCGGTCCCGCGCGGGCGAACCCCGGCCGCCACCACCTTACCGAGCTCGAGGCCGGGTACGCGCTGTGCGATGTCCTCGAGATCGTGCGGGTAGTAGTTCTGGCCGTTGACGAAGATGATCTCCTTGGCCCGCCCGGAGATGTAGAGCTCTTTCTGGTGAAACAGGCCAAGGTCGCCGGTGCGCAGCCAGCCATCGGCGGTGAAGGCGGCGGCATTGGCGGCCGGGTCCTCGTAGTAGCCGCCCGTCACGTTCTCGCCGCGCATGTGCACGTGCCCGATGCGGTCGGAGGGGAGCTCACGATCCTCATCGTCCGCGATGCGCACCTGGCAGTAGGGGATCGGACGCCCCTCGGAGACGAGCTGCACGGCGTCGCGGTCGGTGGGCGCGACCGGCTGCACCGTGCTCCCTGCATTCATCTGGTGGCGGTTGAGGGTGATGGTGCGCAGCGGCGCGCCGACCTCCGGAAAGCTCACTGCGAGGGAAGCCTCCGCCAGACCGTAGACCGGGAACATCGCGGTACGTGCGAGCTTCGCGGGTGCGAGGCGGGTGAGAAACTCGTTGCACAGTTCGACCGAGATCGGCTCTGCGCCATTGAAAATGAAACGCACGGCCGAGAGGTCGAGGCCCTCCACCGGACGCTCCCCGAGCACCTTCAGGTAGTGCTTGTAGCCGAAGTTCGGCGAGCACAGGATGGTCGCGCGCACGCGCGAAGCAAGCTGGAGCCACAGCAGCGGCCGCCGGATGAACAGCTCGGTCGGCATCAGATGCGCGTGCACGCGGTTCGCGAACATGACGATATGGAAGCCAATGAGGCCCATGTCGTGAGTGAGCGGCATCCATGACAAGCTCACGTCATTTTCGTTGAACCCCGCCGCCTCGGTCGCGCCGTAGATGTTGGCGAGAATGTTGCCGTGAGTGAGTACCACTCCTTTCGGATCGCTGGTCGAGCCGGAGGAGAACTGGATGAAGGCGATATCTCCGGCGGTGACACGCTGCACGCTGCCCGGGCGCGAGATGTCATCGAGGTTGTCGACGAGAAAGGTTCGATCGCGCAGCGCCTCGAAGATCTGCTGCTCGCCCGCCTGCGCCGCGAAGGCGCCTATGCGATCGAGGGAGCGGCGCTCTGTGTAGAGAAACGGCTTCCCCAGCCGGCGCGCAATTCGCAGCAGCTTGTGGCGGTGCTCATCGCTGATGCCGAGCGCCACCGGCACGGGAACGATTCCGCCGAGGATCGCCGCCCAGAAGACATCGATGAACTGCTCGTTGTTGCCGAGGAACAGGAGCAGCTTGTCGCCGCGGCGCGCGCCGAGGCGCTGCAGGTGATAGAGAATGCCGAGCGCACGCTCGTACAGCTCCTCGAAGGAGACTTCGCGCGCATCGTTCTCGGCCTCGAGGTAGGTGAGATTGCGCGCGAAGCTGCGGTTTCTCTCGATGAGTTCCGTCAGGGTCGTAGCTTTGGGATTCACCGGGCTTCCAGCCTCATGTGCAGCGGGTAACGGGTACGGAGGTTGATCTGTGCCTCGAGCTCGAGGGGCTTATCGGGCACGTACCGCAGGCGGTAGCGGCGCGCGACTTTGTAGAGATGCACGAGCATCTCGTACAGCGCGAAACTCTCTCCTATGCAATGGCGCGGACCGGCCGCGAACGGCATGTATGCGAAACGCGGCCGCTCCGCCTCGTGCTCGGGCGCGAAGCGCCCGGGCTCGAAGGCCTCCGGGTCCTTCCAGAAGTGCGGATGCCGGTGCAGCAGGTAGAGCGGCAGCAGCACGTTCGTGCCCGCAGGCACCGGGTAGCCGCCGAGCACATCCGCCTCGATCGTGCGCCGCGAAAGCACCCAGCCCGGAGGATAGAGGCGCAGCGATTCATCGATTACCTGGCGGGTATAGCGCAGCTCTTCCATCTGCGTGAGTGATGGCGCGGGCACCTCCGCCGCGGCATCGATCTCGGCGTGCAGCCTCGATTCGACCTGCGGATGTTGGGAGAGCAGGTACCAGGTCCAGTTGAGACCGCTCGCGGTCGTCTCGTGGCCGGCGACGATGAGCGTCATGACCTCATCGATCAGCTCGCGCTCGCCCATGGGAGCACCAGTTTCCTTATCGCGCGCGTTCATGAGCATCGCCACGTAGTCGACGTGCTCCTCCTCGCTTGCGCGGCGCTGCGCGATGAGCTGGGCGACGAGCTTGGTGAGCGAGCGGAACTTGTAGGCAAACTGCAGATCGCGCGATTGCTCCTTGGTCACCACCTCGAAGGGGTTGCCCCCGAGCTGCTGCGAGAGTCGGTCCAGGTCGCGTCCGAAGATCGAGCGCAGCACCATCTCGAGCGTGAGCTCGCTCATCTCGTCGGTGAGATTGATGAGCTCGCCGCGCCGGGCGAGCCCTTCCCAGCGCTCGATCCGGCGGTCATTCGCCTGCGCGATGAGCTCGGCGAAGCCGCTGATCACGCGGCGATGGAAGAGCGGCTGCATCATGTAGCGCTGGCGCTTCCACAGCTCGCCTTCGCTCGTCATGATCCCCTTGCCGAGCAGGATCCTGACGCGATCGAGGCCGACCCCCTTGGTGTAGTTGCGGTGATTGGATACCAGCACCCGCTTCACATCGTCCGGGTGGTGGACCACATAGGTATAAGATCGTCGCGCCGGGACGTACACCCGATAGGTATCGCCGTGGCGAGCGAAGAGCTCGATCATCCGCTCCAGGGAATCGTCCGTGGAACCGACGTCGAACTGCAGCTCAGCCTCGGGAGGCGTGCGGTTCGCGGGTGCGGCGGCAATCATGCAAGCTGTTGAAAGCCAAAAATTAATCTTATATCACACGGACCTTCGTGGTCAGTGGCCGGAGCCTTCCGCACGCGCATTTACGGCGCATCTTCCCTACGCGCGGCGTCTCGCGCTGCGCGCCATGCGGAGCGACAGCCGTGCGAGCCTCGCCGGGATCGCGCTCGCGCTGCGCGCACTCGCTCGTCTCATCGGCCGCACCGTCCAGGCGGGCGAGATCCTCTTCGCGCAGGGCGAGAAACCACGCCTCGCAACCGCCACTGTCCAGCGCCTGCTCGCCTGCGGTGAGGCGCCGGCCACGCTTGCGCGCTCATTGCGGCCGCGGGAGAACATGGCGGTTGATGACATGGCGGTTGACTTCAGCATCTCGCATGCCGGGCCGTGGGTTGCATGCGCGGCGCTCGCGCGCGGGTGTGTCGGATTCGATCTCGAGATCGGGACCGGTGAGCGCATCGCGGATTGGGTGTTGCGCGAGGCCGCACTCAAGTCAGGCGGCGAGGGCCTGCGTGCACTGAAGGAGGCCGAGGACCTGCGCGTGCGCGAGGGGCGCGTGCACTGGCGCGGAGGAGTCTGGCATGTGCGACGGCTCGAGGGCTTCGAAGGCGCCTCGGCTTGCGTGGTCTCGAACATCGAAGTCGATGTGATCGAGACCCACCCCGTAGAGCTTGCAGAGTTGTTCGATTCATGAGCGCAGAGGACGGCGGCGGCCTGCGCAACACCGTCTACCGCACCACCACGCGCTCGGGACGCCGCATGACTCGCGCGCGGCGGATGCTCTACGCCATCGCGGTGCCGCTCGCCATCGGTCTGATCCGCACCTGGTGGCGACTCTGTCGGGTGGTCCGCATCGAGGGCCTCGAGCATCTCGAGGCGGCGCTCGCGCGTGCACCGTCCCTCGTGCCGTGCTACTGGCACCAGCATCAGCTCTATTGCGGCAAGTTGCTCGTCGAGCAGCGCGCACGCGGGCTCACTCCGGGATGGCTCATCAGCCCCTCGGTCGATGGCGAGCTCGGCGCCATGATGGTGCGCCGCTTCGGCGGTGCGGTGATTCGCGGCTCCTCCACACACACCGGGGCGCGGGCGCTGCGTGACTACTACCAGGCGCTGGTGCGCGACAACGTCTCCCCGGTCATCACGCCGGATGGACCGCGGGGACCGCGCTTCAAGTTCAAGCCCGGGGCGCTGCTTCTCGCGCAGATGTCCGGCCGCCCGATCCTGCCGATGTCTTACGCCGCCTCGCACGCCTGGCTCATCAAGTGGGACCGCTTCGTCATTCCCATGCCTTTCTCTCGCATCGCCATCGCCATCGGCCCCCCGTGCTACGTGCCGCGGGTGACCGATGCAGCGACCCTGGGGCAGCTCCAGGGGAAGATGGAGGAGGAGCTGCGCAGGCTTTTTGCCGTCGCGCGTGAGGCATTGCAGCGCGGCCGGTGAACAACGGAGTGTCATACCGGCGTCATGGTCTCGTGATTCTGTTAAGTCGTGATTACGTGATTTCACAAGCTCTTAGCTTGTGTTCCTCCATCAGTGTGCGAGAATCCAGCGCGAACCACTTGGAAAGCCGCCGCGCTGAATGCTCGAGTCCGTGACGGAGCGTCACGTCAAAGCGCGAATAATTGACTAGGCTCGGCTTCCTGGGGTTCGTGGGAGGTCTGAGGTCCATGACGACTCCGCCGCCGGAGAAACCGGCGGACTTCACCGCATCCGACATTCTCTCGGCCGACGCCTGGACCGGCCGGACCGCCAAGCCGGTCGTCGGCATCGACGTGGTCTGCACGAAGATCGCGGTGGATTTTCAGAACATGCGCCGCGACAGCGTGGACGAGTGCATCCGGCGCAATCTCGAGCTTTTGCGCGGTGCAACAGGCGCGGACTGCGCGTTCCTCGCGGCATTGAGTGCCGAGGACGGCACGATCGCCGACGTGCAGCTCGCCCGCAGTGCCTTCGCCCAGTGCCGTCCCGAGGGGCTCGCCGGCGTGAGCCTCGACTCCTTTCCATGGCTCAAGGGGCGGCTCGAGCATCTGCGCCTCTCGGAGCTGCGCGATACCGGCGCTCCGCGCAGGGAGCAGCAGGCAGAGGCTGCGAAGTTTGCGGAGTTGCACATCGGCTCGGCGCTGAGCGTGGCGCTGTCCGCCCAAGGCCGGCCCGCCGGGTTCCTGGCGCTCGCCCATGCACTCCCGCGCGGAGCGTGGGACGTGAACCTGCAGCTGCTGATGAAGCTCATCGGCACGAGCCTCGCCACCGGTCTCGAGCGCATCCGCACCGAGGCGCGCCTCGCGAAGCTCGAGGAGCGCACCAACCTGTTCCAGGCCGCGGCGAATGACGGCCTGTGGGATTTCGACGTCGAGAGCAACGAGGTGTACTTCTCGCCGCGCTGGAAGGCGATGCTCGGCTACGGCGACGATGACATGCGCGGCTCGCCCGACTGGCGCAGCCTCGTGCACCCCGATGATCTCGCGCGCGTGCAAGCCGCAATTCGCGAGCATGTTGCGGGCAAGACGCCGATCTTCGAAAGCACCCACCGCATGCGTCACCGCAACGGCGAGTGGCGCTGGGTCATCAGCCGCGCCACCGCGCGGGTCGACAAGCACGGACGGCTGCTGCGCCTGGTCGGCGTGGAGCTCGACATCACCGAGCGCAAGCTCTATGAGGAAGCGCTGTTCCGCGAGAAGGAGAGCGCGCAGATCACGCTGCAGTCGATCGGCGATGGCGTGATCACCACCGATGCTTCCTCAACCATCGACTACATCAACCCGGTGGCGGAGGAGCTCACCGGCTGGCGCCTCGAGGATGCGATGGGGCGTCCGGTGGAGGAGATCTTCCGCGCGTTCCACGAGGAGACCTGCGAGCCCCTCGAGAACCCGCTCTCGGTGTCGATCCGCCGCATCCGCCCGATCAAATCCGTGCGGCCGATGCTCCTCATCCGGCGCGACGGCAACGAGCTATATGTCGAGAGCACCGCGGCGCCGATTCGCGATGGCTCCGGCCACGTGGCGGGCGGCGTGCTCGTGTTCCACGATGTGAGTGAGTCGCGCGAGCTCAATCGCCGCCTCTCCTACCACGCGAGCCACGACCTGCTCACGGGGCTCGTCAACCGCCGCGAATTCGAGAGCCGCCTCGAGCGGGCCCTGAAGAGCGCCAAGGCGCGCGAAGCCTCCTACGCGCTCTGCTACCTCGATATCGACCAGTTCAAGATCGTGAACGACACCTGCGGACATTCCGCCGGGGACGCGCTGCTCGGCCAGGTGGGGGCGCTGCTGAAATCGAAGGTGCGCTGGCGCGACACGCTCTCGAGGCTCGGCGGCGATGAGTTCGGCATTCTCCTCGAGAGCTGCTCGCTCGATGAGGCGATGCGCACCGCGGAGACGCTCCGCGAGGGTGTGCGCAACTTCCGCTTCACCTGGGAGGACCGGGTGTTCCGCCTCGGCGCGAGCATCGGCGTGGTACCGATCACCGCCGATAACGAGGACGTCGCCTCGATCCTCTCCGCGGCGGATTCCGCCTGCGCCGCGGCGAAGGAGAGTGGCCGCAACCGCGTCCACAGCTTTGCCGAGAACGACATCGAGCTCATGCGGCGGCGCCGTGAGATGCAGTGGGCCGCGCGCATCAATGCGGCGCTGGAAGAAGGCCGCTTCGAGCTCTTCCGCATGGCCATCCAGCCATTGCAGCGCGCCGAGAGCGGTGCGCACTACGAGCTGCTGCTGCGCCTCAAGGACGAGACCGGGCGCATCGTCGCGCCGAATGACTTCATCGCCGCCGCCGAGCGCTACGGCATCACCCCGGCGATCGACCGCTGGGTGATCGAGAACGCGTTTCGCTGGCTCGTCTCCGAGGCGGATGAGCGCGAGAAGCTGCTGCAGTGCTCGATCAATCTCTCGGGCCAGAGCCTCGGTGATGACAAGTTCCTGCCTTTCGTCATCGATCAGTTCCACAAGAGCGGGCTCGATGCGTCCAAGATCTGCTTCGAGATCACCGAGACCGCGGCGGTCGCAAGCTTCTCGCAGGCGAACCGCTTCATCCAGGCGCTGAAGGAGCTCGGCTGCAAGTTCGCGCTCGATGACTTCGGCACCGGACTCTCCTCGTTCGGTTACCTCAAGCACTTCCCGGTCGATTACCTCAAGATCGACGGCAGCTTCGTACGCGAGATCCTGCGCGATCCGATCGACCGCGAGATGGTGCGGTCGATCAATGAAATCGGTCATCTCACCGGCAAGCAGACCATTGCCGAGTTCGCAGAAACCCAGGAAATCATCAACATGCTGCGCAGCTTGGGGGTCGACTACGCGCAAGGCTACGGCGTATCGCAGCCGCAACGGGTGTTGAAGGCCGCCAACAGCGCCTGATGGCGGCGGCTCGAGGCCGCGACACTCGCCCCTGCGGCGTCTTACCCTTGGAATTCGAAGCGCATG
>DASYFL010000126.1:0-6493 GCA_036498445.1 Steroidobacteraceae bacterium | reverse complement strand
GACTAGCGCGACTATCTTCCTCGAGAAGCCGGAGACGGTGCGTGATGAACACTGAGAGACGCTATGGCTGGATGTGGCTGCGAGCGGTTGAGCTTGCGGATGAAGCCGAGCGCCTGCACCGCCGCTTCCTGGAGTACATCGGACCGGGGACTGACGCGGTGCGCTGGGAGCCACCGGTCGATATCCATGAGATTGAAGATGGCCTCATTCTAATGTTCGCTCTGCCGGGTGTGGCTCTGGAGGACATCGAGGTCCGGCTCGAGCGCACCGCGCTCACCGTCAGCGCACTGCGCCGCGTCAAGCTGCCCGAAGCCGGGGCTCTCATTCGGCGGCTGGAGATTCCTCACGGCCGTTTCGTGCGGGAGATCGCGCTCTCGGGACCCGCGTTGAGAATTGCCGATTCGCACTACCTCAATGGCTGCCTGGAAGTGCACCTCGTGCGGTCACAGGGCTCCTCGGAGTAGTCCATGGACGAGACCACGGAACAGGGTTCGAAATCACGGAGCGAGCTGCCGCCCCTGCCTCCGGACGCCGTACCGATCGTGCCCATCCGCAACGTGGCGCTCTTCCCGGGCGTGGTCATGCCGATCTCGCTTGGACGCGAATTGAGCATCTCTGCCGCCCAGGAGGCGGTGCGCGCGGGCCACAAGATCGCGCTGCTCGCGCAGCGCGATGCGAGCGTGGAGAAGCCCGGTGCCGCGGATCTCTATCAGATCGGTGTGTTGGCGACGGTCATCCGTTACGTGACGACCCCAGAGGGTGCACATCACCTGGTGTGTCAGGGAGAGAGCCGCTTCCGGGTGGTGGAAATGGTGCGCGACACGCCGTTCCTGGCGGCGCGCATCGAGCAGATTCCTGAGCCGACGAACACCAGCCCCGAGATCGAAGCACGCGCGGCATTTCTCAAAGAGCGCGCGGCGGAAGCCCTCTCGCTTCTGCCGCAGGCGCCGGCGGAGCTCGGCCGGATGATCACCGGCATCGACGCCGCGGCGCACCTTGCCGATCTCATCGTCAGCTTCATGGACGTCAAATCCTCCGAAAAGCAGGAGATTCTCGAGACTTTCGACCTCAAGGAGCGGCTCGACAAGGTGATCAAGCTTCTTGCACACCGGGTCGAAGTGCTCAAGATCACCAAGGACATCAGCGAACAGACGCAAGCGGCCCTCGGCGAGCGTCAGCGCGAGGCCGTCCTGCGCGAGCAGCTGCGCCAGTTGCAGAAGGAACTCGGCGAGGGTGACTCGGGATCTGACGAGCTGGCCGAGCTCGACGGGCAGATCGCGCAGGCCTCTATGCCGCCCCCAGTGGAGGAGCATGCACGCAAGGAGCTGCAGCGCCTGCGTCGCATGAATGAGGCGAGTCCGGAGCACGGCATGGTGCGCAGCTACCTCGACTGGCTGGTGGCTCTGCCGTGGAGCAAGGTCGACCCCGAGGATATCGACATCGAGCGCGCGCGGCAGGTGCTCGATGAAGATCACCATGGTCTCGATAAGGTGAAGCGCCGCATCCTCGAATACCTGGCGGTGCGCAAGCTCAACCCGCAGGGACGCAGTGCCATACTCTGTTTCGTCGGCCCTCCCGGGGTCGGCAAGACCTCCCTCGGGCAGAGCATTGCGCGGGCACTCGGGTTGAAATTCGTGCGCGTGAGTCTGGGTGGTGTGCACGATGAGGCCGAGATTCGCGGCCATCGGCGCACCTACATCGGCGCGCTCCCGGGCAACATCATTCAGGGATTGCGCAAGGCGGCGACTCGTAATCCTGTGTTCATGCTCGATGAGATCGACAAGCTCTCGGCGAGCTTCCACGGCGACCCGAGCTCAGCTCTACTCGAGGTACTCGACCCGGAACAGAACTCGACCTTCCGTGACAACTACATCGCGCAGCCATTTGACCTGAGTCGTGTGCTGTTCATCGCCACGGCCAACGTGCTCGACACCATCGCCGGGCCGTTGCGCGATCGGATGGAGATCATCGAGTTGAGCGGCTATACCGTGGAGGAAAAGCTCCAGATCGCCAAACGCTACCTCGTGGAGCGTCAATTGAAGGCCAACGGGCTCGAAGCCTCGCGGGTGACCATCACGGATGCGGCGCTCGCGCGGGTGATCAGCGAGTACACCCGCGAGTCGGGCGTGCGCAGTCTCGAACGCCAGATCGGTGCGCTGCTGCGCAATGCGGCGGTGCAGGTTGCCTCGGGCAAGTCATCCAGCGTCACCTTCGATGCACCGGACATCGATGCAGTACTCGGCGGCTCGCGTTTCGAGAGCGAAATCGCCAGCCGCACGTCTGTCCCCGGCGTGGCTACCGGGCTCGCCTGGACTCCGGTCGGCGGCGATATACTTTTCATCGAATCGGCCAGGCTGCCGGGAAACGGCAAGCTGATCCTCACCGGGCAGCTCGGTGATGTGATGAAGGAAAGTGCGCAGGCGGCGCTGAGTCTCGTCAAGTCCCAGGCGGAAGAGCTTGGCATCGACCCAAGGGTCTTCGAGCACAGCGACATTCACGTGCACGTGCCTGCCGGCGCCATCCCCAAAGATGGCCCAAGTGCCGGAGTGGCTATGTTCGTCTCGCTCGCCTCGCTCCTGAAGCGCGAGGCCGTTCGTCCCGATGTGGCCATGACGGGCGAGATCAGTTTGCGCGGACTGGTACTGCCGGTCGGCGGCATCAAGGAGAAGACCATCGCTGCGGCGCGCGCCGGTATCAAGCGAGTGATCCTTCCAGCCCGCAATCGACGCGACCTCGAGGACATT
The DNA here is from genome assembly GCA_036498445.1 of Steroidobacteraceae bacterium. Lineage (GTDB taxonomy): Bacteria > Pseudomonadota > Gammaproteobacteria > Steroidobacterales > Steroidobacteraceae > 13-2-20CM-66-19. Next base: position 3,749 of record DASYFL010000126.1, on the reverse strand, counting down.
CCGGCGAGCACGCGTGAGGCGCTACAGTTCATCTGGGTGGAGCGCGTGACCGAGGCGCTGACGGTCGCGCTCGGTGCCCCACCACCGTCAGAGGGAGACTCGGAGCCTGCCGAAGCCGGGACACCGGCACCATTGACAGCCCAGAAGCGCTCCCGGCGTCAACCTACCTCAGGTCCTCCGCTTTAGGATTGGTTTCTCCTCTCGGGGAACCGCAGTGCGGTGCGACGTTACCCGCACGGCTATCCCTCCGGCAGATGGGCGGCCCATGCATCCGACCGTTGTGGGATCTGGTCTCTGGCGGCGGGCTTCGCCCCGGTAAAGGCGCACTGCGCCCTGGGAGACACTCTAACCTGATTCATCCGGCGTGGAAAAATCACGCTCCTCCGGCCCTGCGGGCACCTTAGCGGCTGCGCGGCACAGCTCACGATTACCCGATCGCGCAACGGTTCGCCGGTTATTGAGTTCCCCCTTCGTCATTATACGATCCGGACCCTGACCGACCCGGTCCGCTGATCCAGTGTGCACCGTGATCGTCCACCTCATCGATGGCACCTACGAACTGTTCCGCCACTTCTATGGCCAGCGCCGTTTCACTAAAGGGGTGGATCGAACGTATGGTGCAGTGGTTGGCGTGCTGATCACGGTGCTGCAGATGCTGGAGGAAGGCGCGACGCATCTCGGGGTCGCCACCGATCACGTCATCGAGTCCTTTCGCAACAAGCTCTGGCCCGGGTACAAGACCGGCGAAGGCGTCGAGCCGGCGCTCCTCGCTCAGTTCCAGCCGCTGGAAGACGCGCTCGCCGCGATGGGTGTCGCAGTGTGGCCGATGGTCGAACTCGAGGCGGATGATGCGCTTGCCTCCGCAGCGCGCATCGCCGCCAGTGATGCACGCGTGGAGAAGGTGTGCATCTGGACGCCGGACAAGGATCTGGCTCAATGCGTCAGCGGCGAGCGCGTGGTCCAGATCGACCGCCGCAGCGGACAGATCCGCGGCGCGGAGGTCGTGCGGCGTACTTTCGGCGTCGAGCCGCAGTTGATCCCAGACCTGCTCGCACTCGCCGGAGATGCCTCCGATGGCTATCCGGGCCTCGCCGGGATCGGAAGGAAAACCGCGGCGCGCCTCGTTGCAAAATACGGTCCCCTGGAGGAGTTTCCAGAAGAGGCGCTAGGCGAGCGACGTGACTTGGCGCTGCTGTTCAAAAATCTCGCAACCTTACGAACGGACGCACAGCTATTCAGCGATGTAGATGAGCTCAAATGGCGTGGGCCGGGCCCGGACTTTGCGCAAACTGCGCAATTGCTCGGCGAGCCGCGATTACTCAGCCGCGCTGCCGGTGTTAGCTAGATCAGCGCAACCGGCGCTGCCACAACGTATCGAACGCCGGCATCACGGCATCGACGATTCCCTGATGCGCGGCCGGTACCCGATGATCGCGCGCGCGGTAGGGCTCGAAGCCGGTCGAGTGCAGTACGGCCTCGTACCAATAGGGCGCCCAGACACCATCGCTGGCATGCGGCCCGGCTGGCCAGTGCAACATCCGCGGCGTGAACGCAATATCCAGCTCCGCGCATAGTGCACGCAGCTGCGCCTCGGGCGCTTGAAGAAACTCCGCGGCATCGATCACCAACGGCGGATGCTCGTGCAGTTGGGAAACGTACTCGAAGATGTCGAGCTGCTGCAGCACCCCGATGTCCTCTGCCGTCACCTGCGGCCGGCTGCGGATGTAGGAATTGACCACCTCGCGTGGATCGCGTATCAGAAACACGTGCGTGAGGCCCCGCAGCCAGTCGCGACCGATGTGCGGCAGCAGGTGGTGCGTCATGTGCTTCTGGTACCAGATCGCCTTACCCTGCGGGACGGGGCCGACGAGTCTTGCGGCGACTTTGCGCCAGTCCGTCTCCCCCGCAGCGACGATCTCCTCACGCCCGGGATGATTGAGACCAGTGTGCGCCAAATAGTGCGCATAGAGCGGCTCATCCACCACCGCCGCATCGCCGCGGTTCTCCCATGCACGCATCAGCGCGGTAGAGATATTGCGTGGCCCGGACCACATGGCGAGCCGCAGAGGTGTCATGCCGGCGACTGTGCCGCAATGTCGCGCTCGATGAGCCGCAGGTAGAGCTGCTGCAGTCTCTCAACCATTGCTCCGCGCGCGGCGCTGATACGCCGGCCGTCGATCTCGATGACGGGCGCAATGCCGGCGTAGGTGCCGGTGATGAACGCCTCCTCCGCGGAGTAGGTCTCGGTGAGACTGAAGTTCTTCTCGAAAGCCGGGATGCCGTTCTCCTGGCACAGGCGCAGCACGTTGGCGCGGGTGATGCCGGCGATGCAGTAGTTGCCGCTGGAGGTCCACACTTCGCCATGCCGGACAATGAAGAAGTGGGTTGAATTGCAGGTCGCGACAAAGCCATGCGGGTCGAGCATGAGCGCCTCATCGGCCCCGGCCTTAATCGCCTGTATGCAGGCGGTGATGCAGTTGAGCTTCGAGTGGGAGTTGAGCTTCGGGTCCTGCACGTCCGGTGCACCGCGGCGCACATGCACCGTGAATAGCCGCACACCGTGGGTCAATAGCTCCGGGCGCGGTACCTTGTACTCGGGAATGATGACAACAGTCGCCGGGCCGGCGCCTGCACGCGGATCCTGGTAGGGCGTGCTCTTCAGCCCGCGGGTCACCATGAGCCGCATGTGCACACCTTCGCTCATGCGATTCGCGGCGAGAGTCTGGTAGAGCACACGCGTCAGTGCCGCGCGCTCCAGGCCGATATCGAGGTCGATCGCCTTGGCAGCCTCGTACAAGCGGTCGAGATGCGCACCGAGAAAGGCAATTCGGCCCCGGTGCACCCGCAGACCCTCCCACACCCCATCCCCCAGAATGAAACCCGAGTCGAAAACCGAGACCACCGCCTGCGACCGCGGATGCAGCTCACCGTTGACATAGATGAGGATGTCGCGGTTGCGCGGGTCGTCGGTCGAGTGATGCGTCCCCTGTGCCATGCTCTTCACCTGCGCGCATCGCAGCGGCATGAGGGATTCTAGCGCGGGAATACCGTAAAACCTTCAGGACGCGGCGTCCGCCATCCGCCCACCCGGCGGGGCCTGCACTATCCCGCGCATGACATCTAGCCACCGACGTGCCAATTCCCTACATTGAGCGGAATGCACACAGCGAACGATGAGCTCGCCGCCACTACGAGCGGACTGACCTACCCCTTCGCGTCCACCCCGGATCCCGGACACGCCCTACGCGTCGCTCCGGGGGTGATGTGGCTGCGCATGCCGCTGCCCTTCACCGGTCTGGACCACATCAACCTCTGGGCGTTGGAAGATGGATCCGGCTGGACCCTGACAGATACTGGCATGCAGACGCCCGACACCGCCGCGCACTGGGAGCAGGCATTTGCCAGCGCACTCGACCGGCGGCCGGTGATGCGTGTCATCTGCACGCATATGCACCCCGATCACATCGGTATGGCGGGATGGCTGACCCGGCAGAACGACTGTCGCCTGTGGACCACCCGGCTCGAGTACGTCACCTGCCGAATGCTCGTCGCCGACACGGGCCGCGAGGCGCCGCCCGATGCGCTGCGGTTCTACCATGCCGCCGGTTGGGATGAGCAGGCACTCGGCTCCTATAAGGCGCGCTTCGGCAGCTTCGGCAAGGCGGTTTATACGTTGCCGGACAGTTTTCGGCGGATTGTGGATGGCGAGGATATTCTCATCGGCGGTCGCAGCTGGCATGCCGTGGTCG
>DASYFL010000125.1:0-6716 GCA_036498445.1 Steroidobacteraceae bacterium | reverse complement strand
GGGCAGCGCAGCGCGCGCCGCGGCGCGTCTGCCGCCGGGCCATCCGGAAGGGTATCTCGAGGCTTTTGCCAACCTTTATGGAAGCTTCATGCAGGATGTGCGGCGGGTCGCGCTCGGGCAGCCGCCGGTACGCGATTACCCCGGCGTGCACGATGGACTGCGCGGCCTGCGCTTCGTAGCGCAGGCGGTTGCCAGCTCCAATGCCGGATCGCTGTGGCAGAACGTGTAGCGATGAGCGGCTCGGTTCGGTTGCGCCTGAGCCTGATGATGTTCCTGCAGTTCTTCATCTGGGGCGGCTGGTTCGTGACGCTCGGAAGCTACCTCGCGTCGAACCTGCACGCGAGCGGCGCGCAGACCGCGCTCGCCTACTCGACGCAATCCTGGGGCGCCATCATTGCGCCCTTCATCGTCGGCCTCGTTGCGGACCGGTATGTCAACGCCGAGCGGCTGCTCGGCGCCTTGCACATCGCCGGCGGCCTGCTCATGTACTCGCTCTATAGCACGCGGGAGTTCGCTGTCTTCTATCCGTGCGTGCTCGCCTACATGATTCTCTACATGCCGACGCTCGCACTCGTGAACGCCATCGCATTCCGGCAGATGGCCGAGCCCGCCCGTCACTTCTCCGGGCTGCGGGTCTGGGGCACGATCGGCTGGATCGTGGCGGGGCTCGTGATCAGTTATCTCTTCGCCTGGGACTCGCGCGCCGGGATGGGCGAGGGCATGCTGAGAAACACCTTTTTCATGTGCTCGCTGGCATCTTTCGCGCTCGGGCTCTACAGCTTCACACTGCCGCGCACGCCACCGCAGCCACGCGCTGGGGAAGCGCTGCGGATTGCCCAGCTCCTCGGCGTCGATGCGCTGCGGCTGCTGCGCGAGAGGAACTTCGGCATATTCTTTGCCGCCTCGATCCTCATCTGCATTCCGCTCGCCTTCTATTACCAGAACGCCAATCAGTTCCTCACCGAGATTCACATCGCCAACGCGACCGGCAAGCAGACCCTCGGTCAGATGTCCGAAGTGCTGTTCATGCTGCTGATCCCGGTTTTCCTGCGCACTTTCGGCATGAAGATCACCTTGCTGGCCGGCATGCTGGCCTGGGCGTGCCGCTACCTGCTGTTTGCCTTCGGCAACGCGCAGGAGCTCGCCTTCATGCTGATCCTCGGCATCGCGCTGCACGGGGTGTGCTACGACTTCTTCTTCGTCTCCGGTCAGATCTACACCGACTCCAAGGCAGGCGCCGCGCACAAGGCGGCGGCCCAGGGCCTGATCACGCTCGCCACCTATGGACTCGGCATGCTGATCGGTTTCTCGGCCGCCGGCTTCATCGACGATCGCTATGCAGTCGGCGGCGGGCATGACTGGCGGTCCATCTGGCTCTTTCCGGCCGCGTTTGCGGCGGCGGTGTTCGTGCTCTTCGCCGCGACCTTCCGCAACGAGAAGGTCGCGTATCATGTCGGTGCGGCTGCATCCGCGGCCGCGCCTGAGCGCTGAGGGCGGAGCAAGAGCAACTGCATGACGATGGGGCAGGGAAGTTCAGGGGCCACAGATCCGGCGCCGGTCGGCTTCAACCCGCGGCCCATGAAGCTCAGCATCCTGACTGCCGCACTGCAGGAGCTCACCCCGCGCGCGCGGCGCGATGCCGACCCGGATCTCGCCATCGAGGAGTGGCTGGAGTTCGCGGTGCAGATCGGCGCACCCAACATCGAGCTCTCCGCGGCGCTGCATCCGCTCGAAAGCGATGTGCCGGCGGCGGCCCTGCTCGATCCGGTCGCCAATACGCTCGATCTGCGTGCGCCCTTCAGCACGGCACGCGCCGCGCGTATCCGCCGCACCATGCAGGCGACCCGGGTGGGTCTCTCGGACCTCGCCTACTTCGATAACATGCTGGCCGCGGATGAGACGGCGCGCCGCAAGAAGCACGCCTTCATGCTGCGGGTGTTCGATGCCGCGGTGCTGCTCGAGGCGGACGCGGTCACTGGCTTTGTCGGCCGCAATCCGCAGCTGGGGATGGATGCGAATCTCGCCATGTTCGAAGAGGTATTCATTCCGCTGCTCGAGCAGGCGAAGGCTCGCGGCCTCACATTTCGTGTCGAGCAGTGCCCGATGCCCGGCTGGAACGTCAGCGACAACTGGCACAACAACATTGCCTATGCACCGGGACCGTGGATCGCGCTGCACCGCATCTGCGAGCGGCACGGCGTCGGCGAGCAATTCCGCATTCACTATGACCCCTCGCATGCGATCCTGATGGGGCAGGATACCCGCTCGGTCTTTCAGTACCTGAAGGACACGGGTTACGACTTTCTGATCGGCGGTTTTCACGTCAAGGGCCAGCTCATCGATGCGCGCGGCATATCGGCCTGGGGCTACGGTGGCCAGACGATGCAGCGTGGGGACCGCGACGGTGATCGGCCGCGCTCAGACCCTGCCGCGCAGCAGAATGCCTGGAAGAAACAGACCGTGTTCGCCGAGCACGAGTTGCCCGGTACCGCACGGCACGATCCGCTCGCGTATCTGCAGAACCGCAGCGTCGACTGGCTCGATCATCAGCTCGCAGCGCGCGAGCTGCTGCGCATCGAGCCGGAGAAGACCTTCCTCGTCGTGGAGCACGAATACCCGAAGGCGCGTATACAGGATAAGCAGCGCCTGGCGCCGATTCTCGCCGGGTCGCTCGCGTTCACGCGCGCCATCGACGCGGCGGCCGCGGCGATGTATGCCTTGCAGCACGAGGTGCTTCGCGCGCAGGGGATTCCCGTACAGGGCTTCGGCCGTGAAGCGTACCGCTCGTGAGTGAGGGCGTGGGGATAGCGGGGCCGTCATGCCGTTCGTGAGCGCAGAGGAGCAGCAGAGCACCTACGATGTCATCGTAGTCGGATCCGGCGCCGCGGGCGGCCAGTCGGCCTATACGCTCTGCATGGACCACGCGAAGGTGCTGATGCTCGAGGCCGGGCGCAAATACACGGCCGAGAGTGAGACGCCGATGTTCCAGACGCCGGACGCGGCGCCGCTCGCAGCGGTGGCGACACCGGACAAGGTGTTCGGCTTCTATGACGCCACCGTCGATGGCGGATGGCAGGTGCCTGGAGAACCCTACGTGCGTAGTACGGAGGATCCCTCCGGCAGCTTCTGGTGGTGGCGCTGCCGCATGCTGGGAGGCCGCACCAGTCACTGGGGCCGCATTTCGCTGCGCAACGGGCCATATGATTTCAAGCCGCGCAGCCGCGATGGCCTCGGGTTCGACTGGCCCATCGCTTACCAGGATCTCGCACCCTACTACGACAAGGTGGAGCTGTTGATCGGCGTGTACGGCAGCAACGAGGGCCGGGAAAACACGCCGGATTCCTCACCGGGGTGTCTCCTGCCGCCGCCCGCGCCGCTCGTGAGCGACCTGCTCCTGAAGCAGCGCGCCGGACGGCTCGGCATACCGGTCATACCCGGCCACCGCGCGGTGCTCACGCGTGCGCTCGATCACCAGCGCAATCCGCCGCGACTGCATCCCGGCAATCCCACCGCGCAGAAGCTCAGCGCCGAGGCCATGCGCAGCCGCGGTGCGTGTCTGTGGGCAACACCGTGCAACCGCGGCTGCTCCGTGCGCGCCAACTACCAGTCGATCACCGTGCACCTCCCCCCGGCACTCGCGAGCGGCAATCTCGATATCACCACCGATGCGATGGTGTACGAGGTAACCGTCGGGCGCGACGGCCGCGCCAATGGCGTGAATTTCATCGACCGCAGGACCGGCAGACAGCGGCACGCGGCTGCGCGCGTGGTCGTGCTCGCGGCGAGCGCCTGTGAGTCGGTGCGCATACTTCTCAACTCGAGGAGTGCGCTGTTTCCGCAGGGACTCGCCAACTCGAGCGGCAAGCTCGGCCATTACCTGATGGACACGGTCGGCAGTAGCGTGAGCGGGCAGGTACCGCTACTCGAGAGCCTGCCGCCGATGAACGAGGACGCGGCCGACGGGCATCAGATGTACGTACCCTGGTGGCTCTACAAGGAGCAGCTCGCCGGCAAGCTCGGGTTCGCGCGCGGCTACCACATCGAATATGGCAGCGGCCGGCACATGCCCGGATACGGGACCGCAGTCGGAATCGAATGGCTCACCGGGGGCAACTACGGCCTGAAGTTCAAGCAGGACGTGCGCCGCTACTATGGCTCGTTCGTCAATTTCGATGGCCGTGGCGAGATGATCCCGAACGAGAATTCCTACTGCGAGATCGACCCGGGAGGGGCCAAGGACAAGTGGGGCATCCCGGTGCTGCGCTTCCACTGGAAGTGGTCGGAGCACGAGCTGCGCCAGGCGGCGCACATGCAGAGGACATTCGCTGAGATCATCGATGCCATGGGCGGCCGGGTGCAGGGAGTGGTGAAGTCGGACGGCGCGAAGGCCATCGCCCCGGGGGGATTCATCATCCATGAGGTTGGTGGGGCGATGATGGGCGCCGATGCGCGCTCTTCGGTGACCAACGGGTGGTGCCAGACCTGGGATGTACCGAACCTCTTCGTTACCGATGGCGCAGTGTTCGTATCCAATGCAGACAAGAACCCGACACTCACCATCATGGCCATCGCCTGGCGTGCCTCGGACCATATCCTCGAGCGCATGCGCCGCAGGGAGCTGTGATGGACCGGCGCACGAGCATCAAGTGGGTACTGGCGGCGAGTACATTGTGGCCACTGCTGCGCGCGCGCAGTGGATTCGCTTCCGCCGCGCCAGGCACGGATCCGACCCCGGCCCTCAAGGGTTATGGCACCGATCCTGATCTGCTCAAGACTTACCACCCGGGCGATGTCTGGCCGCTCACGCTCAGCGGGCCGCAACGGCAACTGGCGGCAATCCTCGCTGACCTCATCATGCCGGCCGATGAGCATTCGGGAAGCGCGAGCAGCGTCGGAGTGGTCGATTTCATCGACGAATGGGTGAGTGCGCCCTATCCGGATTGTCAGCGCGATCGGCCGATCGTGCTCGCGGGCTTCAACTGGCTGGAGACAGAAGCTGCGCGGCGCTTCGGCAAGGGATTCGCAAGCCTCGATGCGGGCCAGCAAACTTCCCTGTGCGATGAGATCTGCGACGCATCGCGCGTCGCGCCCGAACGGCGCGAGGCCGCGCGCTTCTTTGCGCTGTACCGCGACCTCACCGCCGCCGGGTTCTACTCGACACCGGTCGGACGCAAGGACCTCGGCTACATCGGCAATGTGCCGCTCAAAAAGTTCGCCGGGCCACCGCCCGAGCTCCTGAGGAAGCTCAACCTCCTCTAACGGACAACGGATGCCAATCATGAACCGAACCGTATTCTTGCTGCTCGCCTCGCTCGGCTGCGCTGTCGCGCCGTTCGTCGCTGCCGATCAAAGCACCTCGCCTGGGCCCTGGCGACCGCTGCTCGAGGATCACGCCGCGCCTGCCTGGCGGGGTTGGAAGGAGGCGGGACTTCCAGCGGGTTGGCGCATCGAGGGTGGCGTTCTTTCCAAGGATGGCAAGGTCGATGATCTCGTGACCAATGACAGCTTCGGGAATTTCGAGCTGGAGCTCGAGTGGAGGGTCGGCAAGGCAGGCAACAGCGGCATCTTCTACCGCGGCACGCGTGAGTACGATCATATTTACTGGAGCGCGCCCGAATATCAGCTGCTCGATGATGCCAACACCGAGGATGGCAAGAGCCGTCTCACCGCCGCCGGCTCCGTCTATGGACTGTATGGCGCAGCCGCTGGGGCGGTGCGCCCCTTCGATGAGTGGAACAAGACTCGACTCGTGGTGAAGGGCAATCACGTCGAGCACTGGCTCAATGGCACCAAGGTGCTCGAATACCAGCTCAAGAGCGCCGAGTGGAAAGGCCGGGTGACCGCGAGCAAGTTTGCCGCGTACCCGAACTATGGCCTTGCGGTATCCGGTCTGATCGCGATACAGGGCGATCACCCCGGAGCGCTCGCGATCCGCGGGATCCGTGTGCACGAGTGGCCCTGAGGATGGGCAGATGAGCGGTAAGTTCAGATGAGCGGTAAGTTCAGCTTCACTTTCAACCTCGGCGGCAAGGCTGCTGCGGCGGCAGTTACTCCCGCAAAGGCGGCGGCGCCCGCTGTAGCGCCGGTGCTCAAGTCTCACGATCTCTTTCCGACCCGCATCTGGCAGGCACAGCTCGATGCGCTCGATCCGTACATGGAGAGTTGGGTGAAGACGGTGCTCGCGATGCGCGCGGCGCACCCCGACCCCGCCGGCCGCACCGTCCGCCAGGGCTGGAACAGTGAGGACATGCAGGTCCTCGAGCAGGCCGAGTTCGCTCCGTTGCGCGAGGCCATCCGCGTGGCGTGCTCCGAAGCGCTGGGCGAGATGGGGCAGGGCGGACGCGCTTTCTACCTGCAATCCTGGATCAACCTGCACGATCGCGGCGGGTTCAATTTCCTGCACATGCACGAGGGGTCGCTGCTCTCGGGCAGCTTCTACCTGCAGGTGCCAGCGGGCGCGGGCGAATTCGTGTTCCGCGATCCGCGGGCGGGAGTCGTTCACGGCTATGTGAAGGGAGGCGTACCGAACGGTCACGCCGACGTTCACCTGCGTCCGAGCGATGGGCTATTGGTGCTGTTTCCCTGCTGGATGGAGCACTACGTCGAGCCGCACGACAGCGATGAGCCGCGCATCACGATCGCGTTCAACGCCAACCCGGTGGAGCGTTAGCACGTTCAGCGTTGATCCGGCACCGCGTCGAAAGCGACCGTGAGCC
>DASYFL010000124.1:0-19743 GCA_036498445.1 Steroidobacteraceae bacterium | reverse complement strand
GCGGCGCGTGCCTGCGCTTTGGCTTCCACCGCCTGGGCCTGCGATGCCTGCCAGGTCTTGAGGGACGCTTGTGCCTCTTCCCGGTATAGCCTCTCCTGGCGCGCCGCATCGGCGGTGGTCGCGGCCGCTACCGCCTGCGTGCTCTCCATGTGGCCGCTGTCGTTCGCGAGTGCGAGCGGATCGAGGACGATGCCATATGCCTCGATGGCCGGCGCCGTTGCGAGGGCCAACGGGTAGTCGGTGCGGATGCCTACGGCCTGCTGCTGGAGCAGCGTCAGCGAAAAGCTGACGGGCGGCTCGCTGCGCGCGGGTTTTTGCGCCGGCTCCGCCGGGTCAGCCGTGATGGTGGCTGCGGCAAGCACGAGCGCTGCCATGACGCGGATGATCGGACTCATGACTGTGGAGTCGCCGCGGGCAACCATTGGCCTTCCTCGCCCTGCAAGGGGCGGCGATACGCGTCTTCCAGCGCTCCAAAGACCGTCTGCGCCGTGTAGGCCGCCTGCAGCACCAACAGCTGCGCCTCGGTGGCGGCGATCTGCGCTGTCAACAGGCTCGAGCGGTCGCTGTTGCCCGCATCGACCCCGTGTTGCTCGACCTGACGCTGCCGCTCGGCGAGGCCGGCGACCCGGCGGGTGTCGGCCCATGCCTGCTGCGCCGCCGGCCATGCCAGCTCTGCACGGTCGATCTGTCCGAGAATATCCGCCTGCACCGCCTTGAGATGCTCGCCGGCCGCGGTGCGTCGTGCCACGGCTTCGCCGATCGGACCCTGATGCTGATTGAATATCGGCAGCTCGAATGAGACCGCCACCCCCGCCTCGGTGGCGATGTCATAGAGTGTGTTCTGCTGCACTCCTTCTCCGCCCCAGGCGTAGGCGGGTGTGATGTGGAATTGCGGCCACCGCTTGGCCACCTCGCTCTGCAGTCCCACCTCGGCGAGGTCGTACTCACGCAGTGCGTGGATCACCTGGGGCCGGGCAATCAGTGCGTCGCTGCGCCACTCCCTGGCGGAGCTCACGGCGAGGGAGTCGATCGCGTCCCAGTCATTCCAGCGCAGCGGCACCGCATCGAGTGCGGCCAGCGGGACTCCGACCGCGGCGGCGAGCCTCGCGGCGGCATCCGCACTGCGTGCCCGCGACTGCTGCTCACGCTGCTGTGCGCGCGCGAGCTCGAGCTCATCGACCAGCACCTGGGCACGAGCGATATCGCCGAGACGCAAGCGTGCGCGATCGGCATCGAGCAGCGCCTGCCGCTCGCTCACGAGCGAGTGCAGCAGTGCGGTCTCGTCCTGCGCGGCGGCGGCATCGAGCAGCGCCTGGCGCAACGAGGTACGCACCTGCCAGAGCAATTCGGCCAGATCGGACTCGGCGAGCGCCGTCTGCAGCGCGGCGCGGTGTTGCGCACGGCCGCGCTCGCCTGGCTGACGCAGCAGGAAATCCATCGACAGCCCGTACAACCACGCACCACTTTGCGCGGCGGAGGTGAGATATTCGGCGAACAGCTGCATGCTCGGATTGGGGCGCTCCGCCGCGGTACGTTGCCCCGCGGCGACCGCGTCGACTTCGGCCCGCTCCTCCGCGAGCCGCGGATTGAGGCGCAACGCCGCGGACAGCCATTGCGCGCGGTTCCAACCGGCAGTGGCCGGGGGCAGATCGGGAGAGAGGGTATCGAGCCGTCGCGCGCTGTATTCGGCGATGGTTGCCGATGGCTCGAGCGGTGCACGCGCCGGTGTGCTGCCACAAGCTCCGAGCGCCATCGCCGCCAGCACTCCGAGCACCGCGGCACAGCCGCCCGATGTGATCGATCGCAACGCCTGCTTGATTTGACGCAAGGCCGATACTCCCCGCATCGGAGTATAGAGCCGCGGCGCAGCGATCGCAGTCTCAGGCGCCCGCGCGAGCTGCGAGCGCCTGCGCATGAAAGCGCAGGTGATCCTCGATGAAGCTGGCGATGAAATAATAGTCGTGCCCGTACCCTTCCTGACGCCGCAGCTGCAAGGGCTGGCCGGCCGCTGCACAGGCCTTCTCGAGAAGCTCGGGCAACAGCTGGCCCTGCGGCAGAAACTTATCGGCGGTGCCCTGGTCGACCAGGATCTCCGGGAAGACTCGTGCCCGCTGTGCGCTGAGAAGCTCCACCGCATCGTATTGCGCCCACGCTGCGCTCTCTGGTCCGAGATAGCGTGGCAGGGCCTTCTGCCCCCAGGGACAGCGTGTCGGTGAGCAGATCGGAGCGAATGCCGACACCGAGGCGTAGATGTGCGGATTTCTCAGCGCCAGCACGAGCGCGCCGTGTCCTCCCATCGAATGCCCGAAGATCCCGATGCGGCCGGCAATGCCGGGGAAATGCGCCAGCACCGTCTCGCGCAACTCGTCGCGTACGTAGTCGTACATCCGAAAATATTGCGACCACGGTGCCTGGGTAGCATTCAGGTAGAACCCGGCGCCGGTACCGAATTCCCAGTCGTCCGCCTCGCCGGGAATGCCGGTCTGGCGAGGACTCGTGTCACAGGTCACCAGCATCAGTCCGTGCCGCGCGGCGACCCGCTGTGCGCCGGCCTTGATCGCGAAGGTCTCTTCGGTGCAAGTGAGGCCGGCGAGATAGAACAACACCGGCACACGCTCCCGCAGTGCCTGCGGTGGCTGATACACCGCGAAGCGCATCGGCAGGCCGATCACCGCGGACTGATGGCGATAGAAGCCCTGCAGCCCCTCGAAGCATTTGTGCTCGCTGATGGTTTCCAGCATGGCGGTTACGGCATGAACGCGGCGCCCCGGTGCGAGGCAACGCATTATAGGATCCGCCCGCGCGCCAGGATCCGCCGCTGTCGGATGCACCCGCTACCGGGCCGCAGCATGCCGAAGCGGGCTCAACCGTGCCAGATTGGCTACACCTCGCGCCGATTTCTGAACACCCTTTGGTGTGGGAGCGCGGGCGCGGCTGCGTACCATGGCGCTGGCGTTCACGATCAGCCTCGGTTGGCGCACACGCTGGCGGCGTGCACGCAGCTCGGCAATACCGGATTATCGTCGAGCTTGGCCTGGGGTGCGGGGGCTCCTGGTCAGATCTTGACCCACACGTGGCCCGGAAATGCCCGGAAGCGCGTCACGCTCGTGGCAGGGCTTGCGAATCGGCCCCGCCGAGGCTGCCCTGCCTCTCGAAAAACGATGACGCAACCCCACATCGGGCGCAACGGCGTGCTAATTTAGCTGCCCTCTCCGAGGACCGGCAGGGGCCCGCATCGGGCATCGGCCGGCGATCGCTGCATCCTGAGGTTCCACACAGCTCATGTCCGACCCCTCTGCCGTTGAATCGCGAGCGCCGCTCGTCTGGAGCAATGCGCTGATGTTCGCGCTGACCTTCATCGCCGCGGTGATCCTCGTACCCTGGTACGGACTCACACACGGCTTCAGCACGGCAGACTGGGGCGTATTCGGATTCTTCCTCATCGCCAACGGCATGGCCATCACCGCCGGATACCATCGCCTGTGGGCACATCGTACCTATGAGGCCCACTGGACGCTGCGGCTCCTCTATCTGGTCTTCGGCACGATGGCGCTGCAGAACAGTGTGTTTGCCTGGTGCAGCGGCCACCGCTCGCACCATCTCTACGTGGACGACGAGGATCGCGACCCGTATTCGGCGCGGCGCGGTTTCTGGTTCTCGCACATCGGTTGGATGCTGCGCAAATATCCGAGCGGGCGGGACGACTTCAGCAACATTCCGGATCTGAAGAAGGATCCCATGCTGGCCTTCCAGCACCGCTACTACGTGCCGCTCGCGGTAACCGTGAACTTCGGCCTGCCGCTCGCGGCCGGATTCCTGTTCCACGACGTGTGGGGTATGTTGATTCTCGCCGGTGTGCTGCGCCTGGTGTGGAGCCACCATGTCACCTTCTGCATCAACTCCTTCGCGCACATGTGGGGCAGCCGCCCGTACAGCGAGGAGAATTCGGCACGCGACAATCCGGTGCTGGCGGTCATCACCTACGGCGAGGGTTATCACAACTTCCATCATCTCTTCGCGCATGACTATCGCAACGGCGTGCGTTGGTGGCAGTGGGACCCGACCAAGTGGCTGATCGCCGCGCTGCAGATCCTCGGCCTCACTCGCCGTCTCAAGCGCACTCCGGTGTTTCAGATCCAGCGCGCACTGCTCGCCATGCAGTTCAAGCGCGCGCAGACGCGTCTCGCCCGCCTGCCGGCCACGCGCGCCGCGGCGCACATCGAGTCGCTGCGCGCGCGCGTGGCGCACGAATACGAGAGCTTCCTCGGAGCCGTGGCCGAGTGGGCCCGCGTGAAAGAGCAATGGCTCGGGGAAAAGAAGCGCGCCGTGCGTGAGCAATGGGATCAGGTGCAGCTGCAACGGTGCCGGCACGAGATCGAGCGCCGCCTGAGCCAGCAGCTGCGGCGCATGCGGCTGCTGCAGGCACAACTCGCCTGAGCCGGCTCGGGCAGACGCCCACCCGCCCGAAACCATAGCACCCCGCCCGGTTGGCGCGGCCTCCCGCGTTCGTGCACCATGCGCCCATGGGACGCATCTTCGAGGTCCGCAAACACACGATGTTCGCGCGGTGGAACCGCATGGCGAAGCAGTTCGCCCGCATCGCGAAGGACATCACCATGGCGGTCAAGTCGGGCGGACCCGATCCGGCGTCGAATCCTGCGCTGCGTCGGGTCATCCAGAACGCCCGCGCCGTCAACATGCCGAAGGACAAGGTCGAGGCCGCCATCAAGCGGGCCTCCGGGCGTGACGCCGCCAACTATCAACAGGTGCTCTACGAAGGCTACGCACCCCATGGCGTCGCGCTGCTGGTGGAGACTGCCACCGACAATCCGACCCGGACCGTGGCCGCGGTGCGCAACATCATCACCAAGAACCGCGGCAACCTTGCCACCAACGGCAGTGTCAGTTTTATGTTCCGCAAGATGGGTGTGTTCCGTCTGAATCCGCAGGGGCTGGACCAGGACGACCTCGAGCTGTACCTGATCGATCATGGCCTGGAAGAGATGGGCGAAAGCACCGGCGAGAAGGGCGAGCCGCAACTGGTCATTCGCTGCGCCTTTGGCGACTTCGGCAAGCTGCAGGAGGCCCTCGAGGCGCGCGGCATCGCTCCGGTCTCGGCCGAGCACGAGTACATCTGCACCGTTCCGACCGAGCTGCCCGAGGAACAGGCGACCGAGGTGCTGACGCTCATCGATCGTCTCGAGCAGGAGGATGACGTGCAGAAGGTATTCCACACCCTCGCCTGAGCCCCGCGGCATGGCGCACAACCTCGACTGCTACCTGCTGAGACCCGCCCGCAGCGCCGACGCGGCGCGGCTCGCAGCGATGTCGGAGGCCCACGTGGAGAGGGGTCTCAAGCCGGCGTGGGGCGCAGCACGCATCCGCTGGCACGTGCGCGACGCCGAGAGCGTGGCACTCACCGCGTGGCTCGGGTGCGCGATCGCGGGCTTCGCCATCATGCGCTACGGGGAGGACGTCGCGCACCTCAACCTGCTCGCCGTCGACCCCGCCCATCGCCGCCGCGGCGTTGGCCGCGCGCTGTTAGGATGGCTCGAGGAAAGCGCGCTCACCGCAGGAACCTTCACCATCGGGCTCGAGCTGCGCGCAGGCAATGAGCTTGCCCGCACCTTCTACCGCGCCATGGGCTACCGTGAGCTCGGCCAGATCCCGGGCTACTATCAGGGCATCGAGTCCGCCATCCGCATGGCGCGCGATTTGCGCGCGTTGAGCGAAAACGCTTACCCAACGCGGCAGCGGATTCCCTGAGGCATTAAGAGCCGATCTTGTAATCGAACTCGTAAGAGTGTGAGCCATCCGCGCCGACCGTGATGGTCATGGTGCCGCTGATGCCCTGCAGCTCGCCGGTGCCCGAGTCCGGCACGACGGAGATGCTCGCCTTGGCCGCGCCGCGGGTCATGGTGGCGCTGTGCTGCAGCACGAAGCTGCCGGTGCGCCCCCTGAGCTTACCGGTCACGCGCTCCATCGCCACATAGCCTGCAGAGCCCGGCACCTCCGTCTGCGTCGCGAGCATCTCGCCCTTGCTGATGCCCTCGAGGTCGCCGTGAAAGCGTTTGTCGATGGTGAGGCGACCGAGGTTCGCCGCACGGGCGATCTGCGTGTCGGGCTTCTGCGGCGTCACCTTCACGTCGAAAGCTCCTGCGGCGCGTTGGCTCATGGTGCGTCTCTCCCTCGGCTGTGAGTCCGGGTGCTCTCTCAGTCGGGCATCGGTGTCATGCGTGCGGCGAGTGCATCCTCGAATCCGAAGTCGCGCAGATCCCGCACCCGCTGCGGGAACAGGATGCCCTCGAGATGATCGACCTCGTGCTGCACCACGCGGGCATGAAAGCCTTCCACGGTGCGGTCGATGGGCGTGCCGTACTGATCGAAGCCGCGGTAGCGCAGGCGACGATAGCGCGGCACCAGCCCGCGCATGCCGGGCACGGAGAGACATCCTTCCCAACCTTCATCCTGCTCGGCCGTGAGCGGCGTGACAAGTGGATTCACCAGCACGGTGTAGGGAACGGCAGCGATGTGGGGATAACGCGGGTTGTCGCGGAGCTCGAAGATGACCACGCGCGCGCTGACTCCGATCTGCGGAGCGGCGAGGCCCGCGCCGCTCAGGGCGCGCATGGTGTCGTCCATGTCGGCGATGAGCGCGTGCAGCTGCTCATCGAAGCGCGCCACCGGGCTGGCTACGCGGGCGAGGAGCGGCTCACCCATCTTCAGTACGGGCCTGATCGCCATGAGCCAGAGAATACCCCGCGCTAGCGATGGGCGGGCTGGTCCCCGGCGACCACCGGTATCGAGGTGCGGTGATCGCGGAAAATCAGCACCTGCTCGCGCGGCGCGGCGGCGCCCCCTGGCGGGCCCTGCCCGGCCGCTTCCGCCCGGGCCACGGCAGATGTCACCAGGCCATGGTGCGGGGAGAGGTCGCAGACCGGATCGGCATTGTCGGGATTCCCGGTGAGAAGATAAGCCTGGCAGCGACAGCCGCCGAAGTCCTTGGTACGTTCGGGGCAGCTGCGGCAGGGCTCCTTCATCCAGGACTGCCCGCGAAAGCGGTTGAAAGCCGGGGAGTCGTACCAGATGGTGCGGATGTCCACATCGCGCACGCTCGGCAGCTCGAGCCCGGGGAGCATGCGCGCTGCATGACAGGGCATGGCAACCCCATCGGGCGCGACAGCCAGAAACACCGACCCGAGCCCTTGCATGCAAGCCTTCGGCCGCGTCTCGAAATAGTCGGGGACCACGAAATAGATCTGCATTCGCCCGCCAACGCGCTCACGAAAGCGCTGAGTGACCGCTTCTGCCCGTTCGAGCTGGGCGCGGCTCGGCAGGAGCTGGTCGCGGTTGAGCCAGGCCCAGCCGTAGTACTGCGTGTTGGCGAGCTCGACGTACTGGGCGCCGAACGCTTCCGCCATCTCGAGGATCTGGCCGACGTGATCGATGTTGAGCCGGTGCAGCACCACATTCAGCACCATCGGATAGCCGTACTCGCGGATCAGTGCGGCGACCTGGGATTTCAGCTCGAACGTGCGCGTGCTGCTGAGGAAATCGTTCAACTCGCGCGTGCTGTCCTGGAAAGAAAGCTGAATGTGATCGAGGCCCGCGGCCTTGAGTGCGGCGATGCGGGCACGGGTGAGCCCGACGCCCGAGGTGATGAGGTTCACGTAGAAGCCCAGGCCGTGGGCCTCGGCGACGATCGCTTCGAGGTCCTCGCGCACCAGGGGCTCTCCCCCCGAGAGACCGAGCTGTACCGCGCCGAGCGCGCGCGCCTCGCGCAACACACGCAGCCAGTCGGCGGTCGCGAGCTCCGCCCCGGTGCGGGCGAAGTCGGTCGGGTTGTAGCAGAACACGCAGTGCAGCGGGCAGCGGTAAGTCAGCTCGAGCAGCAGCCACAACGGTGGACCGATCCCGGGCGATGCCTGCGGCGGCGGCCCGGGGTGCGCAGCTGCGCTCATTCGCGCAACTCCAGCCAGCGCTTCTGCAGCGCGAGCACGACGAACGCCCGCACATCCGTGGCCAGGCCACTCATGCCATAGCTGCGCTCGAGATCTGCAACGATGTCGGCCAGCGTGCGCGTGCCATCACAGCGGCTCATGATCGCGCCGGCACTGCTGTTGAGCTTCACCATGCCTTCGGGGTAGAGGAGCACATGTGCCTCCTGCGCCGGCTCCCATTGCAGGCGCAGCCCGTGGGCGACCGCCGGCCTCACCGTATCGGGCATGTCAGTCATTGCGTTACCCCGAGCGCCATCGACATGGCGTCGTTCATCTGCCACAGCACATCCAGCTTGAACTGCAGCACCTGCAGCGCCCGCTCCTGCGCAGCTCGCGTGTCGAAACGCTCGAGCGTGAGCGCGAGCCCGAACTCGACGTCACGGCGTGCGAGGCTGACCCGGCTCTGGAAATAGCGCAAGCCGGCCGGGTCGATCCAGGGGTAGTGCTGCGGCCAGGTGGCGAGGCGCTGACGATGGATCTCCGGAGCGAACAGCTCCGTGAGCGAGGCGCACACGGCCTCGGGCCAGGGCGCGCGGCGCGCAAAATTCACGTAGGCATCGACGGCGAAACGTACCCCCGGCAACACCTGCTGCAGGCTCTCCACCTGCGGGCGCTCGAGCCCCACCGCCTCGGCGAGCCGCAGCCACGATTCGATGCCCCCGGGATCATCGCCATAGCCGTCGTGATCGAGAATGCGCTGCACCCAGTTACGACGCACGGCGCGTTCGGGGCAGTTGGCGAGAATGGCTGCGTCCTTCACCGGGATGTTGATCTGATAGTAAAAGCGGTTCGCGACCCAGCCACGAATCTGCTCCGGTGTTGCCTTACCCCCGTTCAGCATGAGGTTGAAGGGGTGGTGAATGTGGTAGGCGCGGCCGGCCTCGCGCAGCCGCCGCTCGAACTCCTCGCGCGTCCAGGCCTCGCCGCTCAAAGCTCGATCTCCATGCCGTCCCATGCGACCTCGATGCCGCGGCGGGTGAGCTCGGCACGCTCGGGAGAGTCCTCATCGAGAATCGGATTGGTGTTATTCACGTGAATGAGGATACGGCGTGCCGCCCGCGGCAGTATCTCGAGCCACTCCAGCATGCCGCCGCCGCCACTCTGCGGCAGGTGGCCGATCTCGCGGGCGCGCTTGCCTGACAGGCCAAGCGTGATCATCTCCTCATCGGTCCAGAACGTTCCGTCGATGAGTACACAGGCGGCCTGCTGCATCGTCCGCCATAGCGACTCTTCCATCGATCCAAGCCCGGGCGCGTAGACCGCCATGCGCTGCGAGGTGGCATCGCGGATGACGAGCGCGACGTTGTCCCCGGCCACGGGCGACTCACGGTGCGGCGAATAAGGCGCGGGCTTGCTCGGCACGGCGAGCGCCCGCCACAGGATGTCTCCGCACGCATCGACCGTGAACTCGCGCCCGTCGGGGACCATCGTGTGCCGCTCCACGCCGCAATAGTGCTGCAGCACCTCGAAGATCGGATTACCGCGTGTCAGGTCGGCACAGGCCGCGTCCGTACACCACACCGAAAGCGGCCGCGTGGATTCGCGCAACATGAAAAGTCCGGTCGTGTGATCGATCTGCCCATCGACCAGCACGATGCCGGCGATGGCGGTATCCCGCGGCGCACGTGCCGGCTGCAGATCGGGATGCGCTGCCAGCTGCCGCAGGATGTCCGGCGAGGCATTCACCAGCACCCATGCCGTCCGGTCGCGCCCGCGGACGGCGATGGAGGATTGAGTGCGCGAACGGGCCCGCAGCGTACCGGCACGTACGCCCGAGCAGTTAGGACAGTTGCAGTTCCACTGGGGAAAACCGCCGCCGGCGGCCGACCCCAGCACGCGGATTTTCACGGCTTCGCCGGCCATGGGGTCACATCCCCTTCGCCGGCCGACCTGCGGGAGCCGGACGGCCCGGGCTCCCGGTCTGTGTCTAAAGGATTACGGTGCCTCAGCGGTTCGCAATGTACATCGTGATTTCCATGCCGAAACGGAAATCAATCGCCTGTGGTGTTTCCCAGCGCATAGTCTATGTTCCTGATCAGCTGGACCGGACTCGGCCCTTCGTTGTGTATCCTTCTCGTACAGGCGCGGATGCGAAAGCAGATGATCATGAAAGGGGCCTCATGATTTTCTTGAGGACACCCCGGGCGGCCGGCTGAAGCCACCGATGAAGCTGCGTACGCGCCTGAACCTGGTCCTGACGGGGGTGACGACCCTCTTCGTGGCCGTGCTCGTCGCCGATGAGATCCGCGACGCACGCGCCTCCGTACGGGAGGAGATCGAAGCCGCCAACCGCGTGGCGGGTCACATCATCGAAAGCCTCGTCCTCACCTATGCCGCGGCCGGCGGCACCCCGGCGGTTCGGGCCATGCTCGAGCAACTCGGGCACGTGCGCGCGAACGACCTCACGCTGCACGACGCCGCCGGGAAGCTCATCTATTACTCTCCTCCCCCCGCCTACAAGGCGGGCCGTGAGGCGCCGGCGTGGTTTATGCGCCTGCTGGCACCGCCTCCGGCGCGGCAGGTGTTCACGCTCGGTGATGGCGCCCAGGTGGTAATCGCCGCACAGCCCTCGCGCGCCATACTCGATGCCTGGGACGACCTCGCCAGGCTGCTCGCGATCGCCGCGGCGATGATCGTGGCACTCGGCGGACTCGGCTTCTGGCTCGTGGACCGTGCGCTCGCGCCTTTCCCGGTGCTCACCCGGGGTCTCGAGCGGCTGCAGCAGGGTGAGCTCGGCTTTCGTCTTCCGCCGCTGCCGGGAGACGAGGCGCGGGCCATCGGCACGGCGTTCAACCGCATGGCGCAGGCGCTGGAAGACAAGGTGCGGGCCGAGCGCGAGGCGAACGATGCGCGTACCCGTCTCGAAGAGGGCCGCGAGCTCGCACTGCTCGTCGAGCAAAGCGTCGAGGAGGAGCGGCATCTGATCGCTCACGAGCTGCACGATGAATTCGGTCAATCGGTCACGGCCATACGGAGTCTCGCCATGGCCATTGCGACGCAATCCGCCGAGCCCGGCATCAGTCGGACCGGGCGTATGATCAGCGACGAGGCGGCCCGTCTCTATGACGCCATGCACGGTCTCATACCGCGCCTCGCACCGCCCGCGCTCGATACGCTCGGGCTCGCCGAGTCGCTCGAGAGCCTGGTGCGCGATTGGCAGCATCGCCACCCCACTCCAAGGCTGGCACTGCGCCATCAGCTGCCGGCGGACCTTGGCACCAGCGTGATGCTCGCCGCCTACCGCGTGGTACAGGAGGGATTGGTGAATGCCGTGCGTCATGCACGTGCGCAGGAAGTCGTGATCGACGTCAGCTCCAACGAGGAGCGCATGATCATCTCGGTAACCGACGATGGCGTCGGTTTGCCGGAGAATTGGTCGCGGCCCGGGCACTTCGGATTGCGTGGCCTGGCCGAACGCGTCCAGCACCTGGGCGGCAACCTGCAGGTCTCCAACCGCGAGCCGCAAGGCGCGTCGGTGCGGGCAGAAATCCCCCTGGTAGCGCGCGCATGATCCGGGTGCTGCTGGTCGACGATCACGCGGTGGTACGCACCGGGTTCCGGCTGCTGCTGCAGGCTCATGCCGAGATCGCCGTGGTGGGCGAGGCAGACTCGGGGGAGAGCGCGTACCAGCGCTATCTCGAACTGACGCCCGACGTCGTGGTGATGGATCTGGCGATGCCCGGGATGGGTGGGCTCGAGGCTCTGCGGCGCATCCGTGCCCACCATCCGCAGGCGCGAATATTGACGCTGTCGGCGCACGACGATCCCTTGCATGCGCGGCGTGCGCTGCGCGAGGGGGCGCGGGGCTTTCTCTCCAAGCGCAGCGCGCCCGAAGCGCTGCTGGAAGCCATCACGACCGTGGCGGCGGGGCAGCGCTATCTGGATCTCACCCTGGCGCAGAAACTCGCGCTCGCCGAAGTGGAGCACGGCGGTAAGTCCGGCGTAGAGCAGCTGTCGGAGCGCGAGTTCGAAGTGTTCGTGCGCCTCGCGGGCGGAGCTGGCGTGCAACGGATCGCCGAGGACCTGAAGCTGTCGGCGTCCACCGTCGGGACGCACCTGTACAACATCAAGCAGAAGCTCGGCGTCTCGAATCAGTCCGAGCTGACGCTCATCGCAATCCGGCTGGGACTCATCGAAGCGTAACGCGCACGCAAGCGCGGACGGAGAGTCAACGCTCCGTGAGTGCCCGGCTTACGGCCACCCGGCGCGTCAGCCGCTCGAGCGAGCGGCGCGCGGCGGCCTTGGCGATGTGCTTGCACCAGAGGGGCTCGCGGTGACCGTTCTGGCGGCGGAATTTCTCGCAGTCGCAGCTCCACAGAATGCGGTTGTCCTGCGTCCGCAGCACCTGCACCGTCCGGCTGGTGAAACTGTAGGTCCCTATTACTTCGTTGTGCGCCTCGGGGCGCCGCCGGAAACGAATGGCCATGGGGCGAGACTAACCCAGCTCAGCTGTGGATTGCTTGTGGATTACTTGTGCACAGCGTCGCGAATCTTCAGGATGAGATGATCTTTGCCTTGATCGCCTCGTATTCCGCATCGGTGATCAGGCGCGCATCGAGCAGTTGTTTCGCCTCCTGCAGTCGCCGCACCGCATCGCTCTCACCCGCAACGCCGACCGCCGCAGGCGCCGGACTCACCTGGATGCCGCCCGAGCGCGCCCGCAGTTCCTCCAGCTCGCGCACCCGGCGCTTCTCGCGCCACGCCTGGTCCTGGGTCTGACAGATGCGATACACGGCCTGCGCCTCGCTGCGGCGCAGGCCGCGGAACTCGACGCGCTGCGAGCCGCTCGCGCCGAGTGAAGCCAGGTCGGTCGCCTTGCCCGCACGGACCGACAGGTCGGCGCTCAGCATGCCGACGCGCAGGGTGACCTCCTCCAGATCCTGCCAGCGGATGGTGCTGACATCGAAACCGCCGAGGAGCTTGCGATTGAGCACGATCAGACGGCCGCTGCTCGCCGCGATCAGGAGTCTGCGGTGCAGCAGCGCGAACAAGCGCATCTGCACCGCCCAGGCCTCGACGCTCTCACCCGCAATCAACACCGAGCGCAGCTGCGCGAGGGGGCGCTCGAGTCCCGCCTCGTCCATTGACGGTGTGTCGTTCATGTCGATCCTTCGCCGTGCGCGCGCTGGCGCATCATTTCTTGTTGACGATCTCGGCGCGGAACTCGCGCAGCCTGGCCTTGATGATGCGCGCATTCTGCGGACCCATGCGGATCAGCAGCTTCTGCCCGGCCGAGCGGTTCTCGAGGCTCGGATCGGCGTACTCCCAGAAGACCTTCGGCTGCAGCAGCGGAATCGGCGCCGGCACCTCCGGAGTCTGCAGCAGCTGGTCGATCACTTCCACGAGACGGTCGTTGAAGTACTTGCCGGGATAGCCGAGATCCTCGTACGCCTGCTGAAACAACGGGTACAGCCGCTCGTACACCACGGCGAGTGCCTTGACGTCGGTCCCCTGCACCACCTTTGCGAGCGCTGCGTAGCGCTCGAAGTTCGCCTCGCCCAAGGTAGTCATGTCGGCCTGGGCCGTGACCGCGGTCTGCCCGGCGGTCGGCTTCACCGGGCGCAGCTCCACGGCCACCTTGCGCCGCGGGAGGTTATCGACCGTCACGACGATGTGCCGGACGATGCTCTGCGGTACCAGGAATCGCTCGACGGGAGCCCGGCCGAACACGCCCACGAGCGAGTCCGTCATCACCGCGTCACTGTCATTGAGTGCCGGCAACGCCGCAGAACCTGCAGACTCGCCCGGGATCGGATGGGAGATCTCGGGAGCCGTGTTGGCTTGCGGCTGTGGAGCTGCGTGGCGCACGGGCGGACCTTCCGCGGCCGGGTGCGCTCGTCCCGAGTACCAGTACCAGCCGCCAGCCGCGATCGCGGCGGCCGCGACGGCGCCGGCGAGCCACATGAGCTTACGCCGCGACGCATCCTCGAGATCCTCTTCCCACATCGCACGGTCCTCTGCATTCCAGGGCCGAAGAGCTGACTTTACTCCCCGGGGGGCTGGCTATACAGGCAGCCTGCACAGCCTGCGCTGTATGCAATATGAATTCGATCCCGGACCACTCCTCGCCGCGCGGCTGCTGTGATTCAATCACCTCATGCCCGCCGAGTTCCATCCCGCGGTCGCCAATTGGTTCGACCGCACCTTCGATGCGCCCACTCCGGCGCAGCGTGCCGCGTGGCCCGAGATCAGCGCGCAGCGCCACGTGCTCATCGCGGCCCCCACAGGCTCCGGCAAGACGCTCGCCGCCTTCCTGGCGGTGATCGATGAGCTGGTGCGCGAGGGCGTTGCCGGCAACGGCTCGCTGCCCGATGAGACGCGCGTCGTGTACGTCTCGCCGCTGAAGGCCCTCTCCAACGACATCCAGCGCAACCTCGAGTCGCCACTCTCAGGGATACGGGATGAGCTAGCGACGCTCGCCCTGCCCCCGGTCGACATCCGTACCTTCGTGCGCACTGGCGACACGCCGCAGCACGAGCGCGCCGCGAGTGTCCGGCGCCCGCCGCACGTCGTGGTGACGACGCCCGAGTCGCTCTACATCCTCATGGGCTCGGAGTCGGGGCGGCGGATGCTCGAGAGCACACGCACGGTGATCGTGGACGAGATCCACGCGATGGTCGCTTCCAAGCGCGGCGCGCACCTCGCCGTCACGCTCGAGCGGCTCGAGTCGCTCACCCGGCGCAAGCTCACCCGCATCGGCCTGTCAGCCACGCAGAAGCCAATTGCGGAAGTGGCACGCTTTCTCGTCGGTGCAGGCAACCTGCGGGCGGATGGCAGCGCCGCCTGCACCATCATCGACACCGGTCACGTGCGCGCGCGCGACCTGCAGCTCGAGATCCCGCCGGCCCCGCTCGAGGCGGTGATGTCGGGCGAGGTGTGGACGCAGGTTTACGACCGGCTCGCGGAGCTCGTGAGCGAGCACCGCACCACGCTGGTCTTCGTCAACACGCGCCGCCAGGCCGAGCGTGTGGCGCGGCACCTCACCGAGCGGTTACCCGCCGGGCAGGTGACTGCGCATCACGGCAGCATGGCCAAGGAGTCGAGACTCGACGCCGAGAGACGGCTGAAGCGTGGGGAACTGCGGGCACTGGTGGCCACCGCTTCTCTCGAGCTCGGCATCGACATCGGCGAGGTGGACCTCGTGTGCCAACTCGGCTCGCCCCGCTCGATCGCCGCCTTCCTGCAGCGCGTCGGCCGCTCGGGGCACACCGTCGGCGGGACGCCGAAAGGGCGACTGTTCCCGCAGTCGCGCGACGATCTCGCCGAATGCACCGCGCTGCTGCTGGCGGTGCGCCGCGGGGAGCTCGACCTTCTCCACCTGCCGCCCAAGCCACTCGATGTGCTCGCGCAGCAGATCGTTGCCGAGGCCGCAGCGCGGGAGTGGGAATCCGACGCGCTGTACGCGCTGTTGCGCCGCGCGTGGAGCTACCGTGAGCTGACCCGTGCCGAATTCGACGAGCTGGTACGAATGCTCGCCGAGGGCTACTCCACGCGGCGCGGTCGCCACGGTGCGCTCATCCATCATGACGCCGTCAACGGCCGTCTCAAGGGCCGCCGCGGCGCACGGCTCACCGCGATCACTTCCGGTGGCACCATTCCCGATACCGCGGACTACCAGGTGATTCTCGAGCCGCAGGCGCAGTTCGTCGGCACGGTCAACGAGGACTTCGCGGTCGAGAGCCTGCAGGGCGACATCTTCCAGCTCGGCAACGTGTCCTATCGCATTCTGCGCGTCGAGCAGGGCCGCATCCGGGTGGAGGATGCGCACGGGGAGCCGCCATCGATCCCGTTCTGGCTCGGCGAGGCGCCGGGACGGAGCGATGAGCTCTCGGCCGGTGTCTCGCGGCTGCGTGCCGATATCGAGACCCGCCTCGAGCAGGGGATCGAGGCGGCCACCGCGTGGCTGACGCACGAGGCCGGCATCGCTGCCGCTGCCGCCGTGCAGCTGGTCAACTACCTCGCCGCAGCACGCGCGGCGCTCGGCACCGTGCCGACGCAGCAAACGGTGGTGTTCGAGCGCTTCTTCGATGAGGCGGGCGGAATGCAGCTCGTGATTCACTCGCCCTTCGGCAGCCGCATCAATCGCGCCTGGGGACTCGCCCTGCGCAAGCGATTCTGCCGCTCCTTCAATTTCGAGCTGCAGGCCGCAGCGACCGAGGACACCATCGTGCTCTCGCTCACCACGGCGCATAGCTTCGAGCTCGCGGAGGTCGCCCGCTACCTGCACTCGAACAGCGTGCGCCAATTGCTGGTGCAGGCGTTGTGCGCTGCGCCGATGTTTCCGGTGCGCTGGCGATGGACGGCGACCATCGCGCTTGCGCTGCCGCGATTTCGTGGCGGCAAGAAGGTGCCGGCGCCGCTGGCGCGCATGGCGGCGGAAGACCTGCTCACTGCAGTCTTTCCCGATCAGGTGGCGTGTGCCGAAAATCTTCCGGGCGAGATCGAGATTCCCGATCATCCGCTCGTACGCCAGGCGATCCGCGATTGCCTCGAGGATGCGATGGACGCGGACGGACTCGAGCGGCTGCTGCGTGCGCTCGAGTCCGGCAGCATCCGCGTCATTGCGCGCGATCTCACCGAGCCCTCGCCGCTCGCCCTCGAGGTGCTCTCGGCGCGGCCTTACGCCTATCTCGATGACGCGCCGCTCGAGGAGCGCCGCACCCAGGCGGTGATGGCTCGACGCTGGCTCGATCCGCAAAGCGCTGCCGACATCGGTCAGCTGGACCCCGAAGCAATCCGCCGCGTACGCGCAGAAGCATGGCCGGACGCCGGCAACGCAGACGAGCTGCACGATGCGCTGCTGTGGCTCAACTACCTGACCGAAGCGGAGGCTGCCGCGGGTCCCGGCTGGCCCGAGCTGCTAAGAGAGCTCGCCGCACAACGGCGCGTCACGCAGCTCGATGCCGCTGGCGTCCGCTTGTGGGTGACCGCCGAGCGCCTGCCACTCTTCGAAGCGCTGTACCCCACGGCGCGCTGCGAGCCTGTCGTGACGACCCCGGCCGCATACCGCAGGGAGTGGAGCGCCGAGAGTGCCCTCATCGAGATCGTACGCGGACGGCTCGAGGGCGCGGGCCCCACGACTGCGGCGACCGTCGCCGCGTCGCTCGCCCTGCCGGCCGCCCGCATCGACGCCGCACTCGCCGCGCTTCAGGCCGAAGGCTTCGCCATGCGCGGTGCCTTCACCCCGCCCGGCCAGGTGGCGAACGAATGGTGCGAGCGGCGATTGCTTGCGCGCATTCACCGTTACACCGTCAAGCGGCTGCGCGCCGAGATCGAGCCCATCGAGGCGCGGGATTTCCTGCGGTTTCTATTCGAGTGGCAGCGGGTCACCCCGACCGGGCGCATGGAGGGACCGGATGCCGTCGGGGCGATCCTCGCGCAGCTCGAGGGCTTCGAGGCACCCGCGAGCGCCTGGGAGACCGAGATCCTGCCCAACCGCATCAGCGAGTACGAGCCTGCCTGGCTCGATGAGCAGTGCCTGGCGGGACGGTTCCTGTGGACCCGATTGAGCTCGCGGCGCAGCGACCCGGAGCGGGGCGCAGCACCGGTGCGTGCTACTCCCATCGTGCTGCTCGCGCGCCGCAACCTGCGCCTTTGGTCGACGTTGACCACCGCCACTGAAGCGCTGCAACTCTCCGCGAATGCGCAGCGTGTCGTCGGCTTCCTCGCGATGCACGGGGCATCTTTCTTCGATGAGATCACCGCCGGCAGCGCACTGCTGCCCACTCAGGCCGAGGAAGCGCTGGGCGAGCTCGTGGCGCTCGGCCTGATCAACTCCGACAGCTTCGCCGGCCTGCGCGCGTTACTGGTACCCGCCGACCGGCGCCGGCCGGCCGCAGGCGGGCGGCGCCGCAGGCGTATCGCTCTTTTCGGCATGGATGCCGCCGGACGGTGGTCGAGGATCCTGCGGCCCACGCCCGCCGCTGAGACGGCCCCCGGCGATGCGCCCGCCGCCGCGCGCGCTCTCGCCGAGGAGACAGTCGAGCACGTGGTGCGGACGCTCCTGCGGCGCTGGGGGGTGCTGTTCTGGCGATTGCTCGCACGCGAGGCCGCTTGGCTTCCGCCATGGCGTGATCTGCTCGCATGCTGCCGGCGTCTCGAGGCGCGCGGCGAGCTCCGCGGGGGCCGCTTCGTCGCGGGGTTCAGTGGCGAGCAGTACGCGGCGCCGGAATCGATCGCTCTGCTCCGCGAGGCGCGCCGCCGCCCGCAGGAGGGGCACTATGTTTCGCTTTCCGGCGCCGATCCGCTCAACCTCGCCGGGATTCTCACGCCAGGGGCGCGGTTACCCTCACTGAGCGGCAATCGCCTGTTGTATCGCGACGGCGTGCCCATAGCACTGCTCTGCGGTGGCGAGGTGACCTTCCTCGTGGAGTTGCCCGCGCAGCAACAGTGGGAGGCGCGCAACCTGCTGCTGCGCCGGCACGTGCCCGCGGTGCTCGCCGATCTGGCGTAAGGGGTCAGGACTTAAAACAAACGGCGCCCTGCGAGGGCGCCGTCTATGCAGTGAACCAAGCGGAAGTCAGGAGCGCCGACGCCGCGCCAACCCCAGGCCGAAGAGCCCGAGCCCGAGGAGAGAAAGGCTTGCCGGCTCTGGCACCGAAATCCCGTGCTGGGCGAAATCGTTGGTAATCGAATTCAGCTGCCCGCGCGTGTTGCTGGAAGTGTTATTGACTACCATGATGCTTGTGTCGCCCGGACCGAGCATCATCATAACGGTGCCACCATTGGTTACCGGGCCGAGCGTGTGAGAGCCGGAGTTATTGCCAACGAGATTCGTCCAGGTCGTCACGCTGGCAACCGAGACATCGACCCCGAGAGTGGCGAAAGCCATTACCGTGCCCGGGCTTCCCGGGGCTACGGCGATGGTGTAATCGAGGAGATTGGGAATCGCTCCAGTTGGGAAGAAAGTGCCGTCCCTGTTCAGAGTGACGCTGTAATCCGATCCATGGATACCAACTTCCACCAGCGCCGAACCCGGAACCAGGGAGTTGAAACTGAAACCACTGAGAACCTTGTCGCCAAACGTGCAGCTGAATCCAGGGGTCCCCTCGATTACTGACACGGTGACGAGGGGCGCGCAAGGCGCCGCAGTCGCCTGACCCGCCGTCAGAAGCGCCGCCGCGACAGCACCCAGCCCGACGCTCAGTGCCTTGATCTTCAGTCCGTTCATGACCATCTCTCCTCGAAGCCATGACGAGCGATCCAGTGTCGTACTTGTGTCGTCAGTTTCCTTACTGCTCACAAGCACACCACGCCAGTGGATTATCCCCTATTTCGCGAAGCGCCGCCTCTGGCGGTTTTTCTTACAGCGGAATGTCGGATTCGGCTGCCGCAGCGGCCCCGCCAGAGCTCACTGCTCAGCTTGTGCATCAGCTCAGCTTTTCTTGTGGTCCTCCTGCCACTTCTTCACTGCAGCCATGGTGTTATCGACGTGCTTGTCCGGGCTCATCGCCGTGTACGAATAGATGATGTCGCCGGTCGGCGCGATCACGTACGAGGTGCGGTTGGCGTACTCCGGATGACCGTCGAGGACGGAGTCATACGCCTTCATGATGCTGCCGTCCGCATCGGAAGCGACCGCGAACTTGTTGCGGCACTCGCTGACTGAGAATTTATCGAGCTTCTCGATCGGATCGTGCGATACGCCGATGACGGTCGCGCCCAGCGCCTGAAACTGCGCAGTCGCTTCGGCGAACAGGTGTGCCTCGGTCGTGCAGCCCGGGGTGAACGCGGCGGGGTAGAA
>DASYFL010000123.1:0-2293 GCA_036498445.1 Steroidobacteraceae bacterium | reverse complement strand
TTCGCTGGGCGAGTCGTCCGGGTAGCTCTCGATATCGTTGGAGCTGATAGCCACCACCGCGACACCGCGCGCTCCGAACTCGCGCGCAAAGGCAACGAAGCCATCGAGGATATGTTTCACGAAGGGACAGTGATTGCAGAGGAACGCGACCAGTAGCGCGGGCGTGCCCGCAAAGCTCTCGAGCGAGACGTTGTGGCCCGTCGCGGTATCGCGCAGCGAAAGTGCCGGCGCGGGGGTGCCGAGAGGCAGCATGCGCGAACTTTGAGGTGACACGGCTGCTCCTGTCAGTGGATCAGTCGCGGATGGTAACTCCGCGTGGCCTCCCGTCCAGCGCGCGCTTCGGCTGCGCGGTGGCGCATCGACTAAATCATTTGACGGCGTAGCCGCGCGCATCGAGGCACGCGGCCTGGGCCCGAAAGTAGGCGTTGCGCTTGTCGCGCGGCTGGGCCGCGGCGTCCGCCGCGGTCGGATCGTAGCCGCTTTCGGATAACGACCACGGGTGGCATTCGGCGCGATCCCGCACCTGCTGATCTGCAGGCTGCCCTTTGGTCGGTTCGGCAAAGAGCTGATCGCTCGCGCCCGCGGTGATCGGAGCAGGAGTCGTGCCGGCAGCGTCGAGCCCGGCAGGAGGCGTGACTACCTGGTATTCGTTACGGCCGGAGTCCCACACGTAATAGGCATCGTTGGCGTAGTAATAAGGAGTCCGTGCCCACCACACCGTGGTGTAGTAGGGAGGTAGCAGCGGAATCAGGAGACCCGCGGGGGCACCCGAAACCACCCAGCCGCCATGCCACCATCGGTCCCAATGCCAGGATTGTTGCCACGTTCCCCGCCAGTGGTACCAGTTGCCTTCATAAAAGGAGTATCGCTGACCATCCGGACCATGCAGGTTCGCGAGGCCGCCGTCGGGTGGTGAATGTACGGCGTAGCCGCGGTCGTAGTAGTAACGGTTGTGTCCGAAGCGGGAGTCGAGGTGTTGATGCTCCCCGGGATGCGTGCCCGGCCCGCCAGGGGCTTGCGCGGCCGCGGACACCGCGGCAAGCGATATGACGGCGAGCACCAGGTGGCGGTACTCGAATTTCGGGCTCGCGGTCACCTGCCCAGCATTCACCTCGTGAATATACACGAGCAGCTTCGCTCTCTCATGCGTCCGCGGTTTGCCGCAGCCGCGCCTCGAGAGCGGCGATGCTTCGCTCCGCAAGCGGCGCCCCCGCGAGCCTTGCCGCCTGCAACGCAGCCCCGGCATCGGGTGGCAGCCTTGCGGCGCAGAGCCGGTAGCGGCGCGCACGAGCTGCGAGTGCCGCCTCGAAGGGCTCGAGCAGCAACTCGCGCAACTGAAAGAGGCCGCCGGAATATGAGAGCGGCAGGTCGAGATCCGCCGGCACCTGCAGCTGATCGCGGACGGCGTCGACGATGTCCGCGAGCTCGCCGACCGCTCGAGTGAAGAGTTCGCCTGCTGCGGAATCGCCCGCGACCGCCGCCTCGGCGACGAGCCTGGAGAGCTGCGCCAGCTGACTGCGCTGCGACAGGCTTTTTCCATAGATGGTTGCGCACAGGTCGAGGTCGTGCTCGAGGGACAAATGCCGGCGCAGGATCCCGTACAACGCGGTGCGTGGGGCGCGGCCATCGCTCATGCGCGAGAAGAGCCGCAGGCCTTCGCGCGCGAGCCAGTGGGCCGAACCCTCGTCGCTGAACAGCTCGCCCCAGCCGCCTGCACGCGCGCTGCGCCCGGAGTACTCGCCGTACGCGATGGAGCCGGTGCCGGCGACGATGTTGATGCCATCCGCGCCCGCAAGGGCGCCCGCCCAACCGCACACCACGTCGTTCCCGCAACGGTAGCGGCCTGCGGGAAGCGCCGCAGCCGGCGCGGCATCGAGTCTCGCCTGCAGCGATCGGTCCTCGCCGTATGCCGGCACTCCGAGGAAGGCGAACGTCAGCTCCGAGGCCGCCATACCGGCCTGCTGCAGCGTGCTGCGGATGCCGCGCGACAGCATTGCCTCCAGTGACTCGAGACCGATCTCGAGATGATAGGCGGGGCCCTCGGTGTGCGTGCCGAGCACCTGCCCCTGTTCATCGATGAGCAGAAAGAGCGTCTTGCTTCCGCCCCCATCGACGCCCAGATAAGTCTTCACCGGCTGCCGCCATACGGATAGATCGAGACGCCGCGCACGACGCGATTGACGGTACCTGCGGCGTTGGGACTGTCGGGTGTCAGTCCCAGCGACAGCGAGCGCAACATACCGAGCGCCTGAGCGAAGATCGCATAGGGCAGGCACAGCTCGAGGTCACTGAG
>DASYFL010000122.1:0-48748 GCA_036498445.1 Steroidobacteraceae bacterium | reverse complement strand
GCGAAGCGCGATCGAGCCCGACAGGGCCGCACCGGCCACCGTCGCCTGGACCTCGGGGATCTCGATCGTGCCCCCGGCCCAGCGCCAGGCGCCATCGAATCGTATGGTCACGTCCGTCGGATCGCCGAGCTGCGGTTCGTCGGCGGCGTTATCCGCCAGCGCTCCCAAGCGCGCGCGGCGCGCGCCCATGTCCACGTGGAAACGGAGCGCATCGGTGCTGGCCCGAAGATCCACGCGGCCGTCCGCGATACCGCCATCGAACAGCGGGTGGGCGTCTCGCCGCACGTCGAGCAGACGGCCGACGTCGAGCCCACGTGCCTCGATGTTCCACGCGCTGCCCATCGGATCCGCCAGCTTGCGGATTGACAGACCGGCCTGTGGCTCCACCAGCGTGAGCCGGAGGTCCTCGCCGAAAATGCGCGCCATGTCCCAGGCAGTGGCCGGCGAGCTGACCCTGACCCCCGTTGGGCCCGCGAGAGCGGCGGCGCGAACTACGAGTCGCAGGCGGCCGGGCCACGTGGCCGCGATCATGTCGGCATGCAGTCGCACTCCATGACCGAGGTCGAGATCGAATCCCTCCAGTCGCAGCAACGGCCAGACACCGACGTGTACCAGCCCGATTCGGGCAACCACGCCATGGCGCACGGCCGCGGACTCGATCCGCACACGCACCGCGTCCTCGAGCATGGGTCTCAGCAACAGCGCGGCCAGGCTTGCGACCAGCGCCGTGGCGATCGCTCCGAGCCACCACCGTCGCCCGCTGGTTCGAAACGTAAACATCGACGCAAGGATGCCACAGCCGGATCGCGCGCCGGCTGATGGGCGTCGGGTCGCAGACGGCGTCGATCAGGTCCGCTTCGATCGGGCCCTTCGGGTCGTTAACGCCCAGTGCGTCGAAACTCCCGCTGCCCTTTCTCGCGACTCTCGTTGCACATGGACTCGCATTGGGTCAAACCGCAACCGTCCGTTAGGCGCTCGCGGACCCTCGGAGCAAAGCAGGTGCTGCCGCGAAAGTCGCCAAAATTGAATTGGTGGCCAGGGACAGAATCGAACTGCCGACACGCGGATTTTCAGTCCGCTGCTCTACCAACTGAGCTACCTGGCCGCCGGGGTAAGGGCGCGTATTAGAGCGGGGAGGGACGGGCCCGTCAAGCAATCGCCCCGCTAACTCCTTGATTCGCCACGTGCGCCCGTGCAGCTCCGCGCATGGGGTTCCTCGGCTACGCGCTCGCTGTTTTCCGGGCTCACCCATGCGAGAGAGACACACACCTGTCTGCGGAAACGTTCGGCGTTGCCCGTGAGATGAATGTCGGTCCTGCGCCGCGCCCCGAAGAATGGCTGCCTGGCGCCGCCCGTGCGGGTGCCGCTCGATTTGGAACAACCGCCTACTGGGAGGGACCCGATGCGCCACTCATATTTATTGTTCGCCGCGGCCCCGATTGCAGCACTTCTCGTGAGCGGCTGCGCACGCAACGTGGCGGCTCAGCCGCAGGCGGCGCCGCCCCCGCAGGTGACGGTGGCCGCAGCCGTCTCCCGCAAGGTCACGGAGTTCGACGAATTCACCGGACGCTTCGAGGCGGTGGAGCGGGTCGAGGTGCGGCCGCGGGTATCGGGCTACATCTCGAGCGTCAACTTCAAGGACGGCGATGAGGTCCGCAAGGGTGACGTGCTTTTCGTCATCGACCCACGACCGTACGTCGCCGAGCGCGACAAGGCGCGGGCGCAGCTCGCACAGGCGCGCTCGCAGCTCGCGCTGGCGAAGTCCGAGCGCGAGCGGGCCACCAAGCTCCTCGGCCAGCACGCCATCTCTCAGGAGGAGTTCGACACCCGCACCGCGGGCAATGAGCAGGCGCAGGCAAGCGTAGAGGCGGCGCAGGCGGCACTTGATTCCGCAGCGCTCAATCTCGAGTTTACGCGCCTCACTGCTCCGATCGCGGGCCGCATCAGCCGGGCCCTCGTCACCAGCGGCAACTACGTGGCAAGTGGCGTAACACCGCTGACCACGCTGGTATCGCTAGACCCGATTTACGTGACCTTCGACGGCGATGAGCAGGCGTACCTGCGGTACAGCAAGCTCGCACGTGCCAGTGCCCACGGCGCATCTCACGCAGCGGCGCGCAACTCCGTAGTGGTGGGCCTCGCCAACGAGGGCGGCTACCCGCATCAGGGCGAGCTGGTGTTCCTCGACAATGCCCTGGACCCCGCCACCGGCACCATCCACAGCCGTGCGCTCCTCGACAACCATGAGCGGCTGTTCACGCCTGGCCTCTTCGCCCGCATTCGGCTTCTCGGCAGCACGCAGCGTGACGCGGTGCTCGTCAACGACAGCGCCATCGGCACCGACCAGACGGTGCGATACGTGCTGGTCGTCGGCACCGGCAACAAGGTCGAGTACCGGCCGGTGCAGCTTGGTCCGGTAATCGACGGGCTGCGCGTGGTGCAGGCGGGACTCACGGCCGGCGAGACCGTTGTGGTGAACGGCCTGCAGCGCGTGCGCCCTGGCGCACAGGTCCAGCCGCATCACGTCGCCATGGGTGAGCGTGGCAATGGCGAGGCGCGGTTGCTCGCTGGTAATAACGCTGCCCAAGAGGGCGAGGCACATCCGTGAAATTGTCGTTGTCCGACTTCTTCATCGAGCGGCCGATCTTCGCCGGGGTCATCTCGGCGTTCATCACCATTGCGGGTCTCCTCGCGCTGTTCAAGCTGCCGATCAGTGAGTACCCGGAGGTCGTCCCACCGCAGGTGGTCGTGCACGCCTCGTATCCGGGCGCGAATCCCAAGGTGATCGCCGACACCGTAGCAGCGCCCCTCGAGCAGGCGATCGTCGGAGTCGAGGATATGCTCTACATGTCCTCGACCTCGACGATGGATGGCGCGCTGACGCTCACCGTGACCTTCCGGATAGGTGCCGATATCGATCGCGCGCAGGTCCAGGTGCAGAACCGCGTCGCACAGGCCCTGCCGCGCCTGCCGGTGGAGGTGCGCGACCTCGGCGTCACCACCGTCAAGGCCAGCTCCAACCTCACACTCGTCGTCAACCTGACCTCCCCCAACGGACGGTACGATTCGCTTTACCTGCGCAACTACGCGGTACTGAACATCCGCGACGTGCTGGCACGGCTGCCCGGAATGGGCGATGTGCAGGTGTTCGGTGGCGGCGATTACTCGATGCGCGTCTGGCTCGATCCGCAGAAGCTCGCCGCGCGCAATATCACCGCCGGCGATGTGGTGACGGCGATCCGCGAGCAGAACGTCCAGGTGGCCGCGGGTCAGCTCGGCGCACCACCCTCGAACACCGAGTTCCAGATCGCACTCAATACCGCCGGGCGGCTGACCGATGAGCAGCAGTTCCGCGACATCATCATCAAGACGGGCGATGACGGCCAGATCGTGCGCCTTGGCGATGTGGCACGCGTCGAGCTCGGCGCCCAGGCCTATGGCATACGAAGCTTCCTCGACAACAAGCCCTCGCTCGCCATCCCGGTGT
Source organism: Steroidobacteraceae bacterium (assembly GCA_036498445.1). Taxonomy (GTDB): domain Bacteria; phylum Pseudomonadota; class Gammaproteobacteria; order Steroidobacterales; family Steroidobacteraceae; genus 13-2-20CM-66-19. Next base: position 45,261 of record DASYFL010000122.1, on the reverse strand, counting down.
TCCAGTCGCCGGGCGCTAACGCGCTCGAGCTCTCTAACGCCGTCCGCAAGACGATGGAGGAGCTGAAGAAGAACTTCCCCGAGGGCATGGACTACGGGATTCTGTACGATCCTACGCAGTTCGTGCGCCAGTCGATCGACGCGGTGCTGCACACACTGCTCGAAGCGGTGGCGCTGGTGGTGCTGGTCGTCATTCTCTTTCTGCAGACCTGGCGCGCCTCGCTCATTCCGCTGATCGCGGTGCCGGTGTCGGTCATCGGCACCTTCGCGGTGCTGCTGGCGTTCGGCTTCTCGATCAATACGCTGTCGCTGTTCGGACTGGTGCTCGCCATCGGCATTGTGGTGGATGATGCGATCGTCGTGGTCGAGAACGTCGAGCGCCACATCGCCGAGGGTCTCTCGCCGCGCGAGGCCACCAAGATAGCGATGGGCGAAGTGAGCCGCCCGATCATCGCCATTACGCTGGTGCTGTGTGCGGTGTTCGTGCCGGTGGCATTCGTGAGCGGCCTCACCGGGCAGTTCTACCGGCAGTTCGCGCTCACCATCGCCATCTCCACGGTGATCTCGGCGTTCAATTCACTGACGCTTTCGCCGGCGCTCGCGGCGGTACTGCTCAAACCTCATGGTGCGACACCGGATGTGCTCTCAAGGGTGATGCAGCGGCTGCTCGGTGGATTCTTCGCGCGCTTCAACCGCGCGTTCGCCCGCGGCGGCGACAATTATTCGCGCGCGCTTGGTCTTACCATGCGGCACGGCGCCGTTGCGCTCGCGATCTACGCCGGGCTGATCGTCCTCACTGCATTCAGCTTTCGCAGCGTGCCGGACGGCTTCATCCCTGCCCAGGACAAGCAGTACCTGGTCGCGGTCGCGCAGCTGCCGCCGGCCGCTTCGCTCGACCGCACCGAAGCGGTTACGCGGCGCATCGCCGAGATCGCCCTCAAGCAACCCGGCATCTCGCACGCCGTCGAGTTTGCCGGCATGTCGGTCAACGGCTTCACGCAGAGCTCGAGTGCCGCGCTGATCTTTTTTCCGCTCGATGGCTTCTCCGAGCGCAGCTCGCGTGCGTTGTCGGGTCCGGCTATCGCCGCAGCGCTCAACGCCAAGATGGCCTCCATCCAGGACGCGTTCGTGCTGGTGGTGACACCACCGCCGGTGATCGGACTCGGGACTCTCGGCGGCTTCAAGTTGCAGGTGGAGGATCGCACTGCGGCAGGTCCCGAAGCGCTCTTCAGCGCGCTCTCCGAGGCCCTCGGAAAGGCGAACCAGAATCCGGCGCTCGGCGGTGCGTTCAGCACCTATCAGATCAATGTGCCGCAGCTCAACGTCGACGTCGACCGCGTCAAGGTGAAGCGCGAGAACGTCAGACTCTCCGACGTATTCGAGACGCTGCAGGTCTACCTCGGCTCCCTCTACGTCAATGACTTCAACCGGTTCGGCCGCACCTACCAGGTGGTGGCGCAAGCGGACGCTCCGTTCCGCTCGCAGCTCGATGACATCCTGCCGCTCAAGACACGCAACGCGAGCGGGGAGATGGTGCCGCTCGGCTCGGTCATCAACGTCTCACAGTCCTTCGGACCGGATGTCGTGCAACGCTACAACGCCTACGCCTCCGCGGACATCAACGGCGGGCCAGCGCCGGGGTTCAGCTCCGGACAGGCGCAGGAGGCGATGGCGAAGATCCTCGATGCGACGCTGCCGCGGGGCATGTCGTACGAATGGACCGATCTCGCCTATCAGCAGATCATCTCGGGCAACACTGCAATCCTGGTGTTCCCGCTGTGCGTGTTGTTCGTGTTCCTCGTGCTCGCCGCGCAGTATGAGAGCTTGAGTCTGCCGCTCGCGATCGTGCTGATCGTGCCCATGTGCCTGTTGCCGGCGATCACGGCGGTGCGCCTCGATCACGGCGATAACAACATCTTCATGCAGATTGGCCTCCTGGTGCTGGTTGGCCTCGCCTGCAAGAACGCTATCCTGATCGTCGAGTTCGCCAAGCACCTGCAGGAGGACCGGGGCCGCGACCCACTCGCGGCGGTACTCGAAGCGGCGCACCTGCGACTGCGGCCGATACTCATGACCTCGATGGCCTTCGTCATGGGCGTAGTGCCGCTGGCGCTCGCCACGGGCGCGGGCGCGGAGGTACGTCATGCGCTCGGGGTCACGGTGTTTGCCGGAATGCTGGGCGTCACCGCCTTCGGGTTGCTGCTGACCCCGGTGTTTTACGTGCTGGTGCGCCGCGTCACGGCCCGCCTCGGCGCCGCACGCACGACGATCGCGCAGCGCGCCGGGGATGCGCCTCCGGCAGCGCTGCCCGCCCCGGAGGGCTCGCATGACTGACATCGAGAAGCGCCGTGGCGCGACCCTTGCCACGCTGATCGCGCTCATCGCTCTTGTCACTCTCGCCGCCGCACTCGCCGGCTGCGCCGTGGGACCGAACTACGTGAAGCCCGCCACCCCGGTGGCTCCGCAGTTCGCGGGCACAACACAAGGCGCCTTCTCTCCCGAGGACGCGCAGGCGCAGTTCTGGACGCAGTTCGGCGATCCCACGCTCGATCGGCTGATCGATGAGGCGCTCGCGGCGAATCACGATCTGCGCATCGCGCTCGCTCATCTCGTCGAGGCGCGTGCAGACCGCCGCCATTCGCAATTCGACCTGGCACCGACCATCACCGCTTCCGGTGGTTATACCAAGGAGAGGTTCCCGGCGGTCAGCAGCCCGACCGGCTCGACGTTCAGTCAGCAGTTCTACGATGCAGGCTTCGACGCCTTCTGGGAGCTCGACTTCTTTGGCCGGATACGCCGCAACATCGAAGCGCAGAGCGCGCAGGTTGAGGGTGCTGAAGCCGGCCTGCGCGACGCGCAGGTATCGGTGACCGCGGAGGTGGCACGCACGTATTTCGAGCTGCGCGGCGAACAGGCGCGCTTCGCCGTCGCCTGGCGCAACGTGGAAAACCAGCGCGCGACACTGCAGCTGACGCAGGCGCGGCTCGATGCCGGGCGCAGCACCGAGCTCGATACTGCGCGCGCTCAGGCGCAGCTGTCCGCCACGCTGACGACCATCGGCCCGCTCGAGGCGGCTATCGCCCGCTCGATCCACCGGCTGAGTGTCCTCACCGGGCGGCAGCCCAGCGCGTTGCGCGAACTGCTGGCGCCGCCACGGGAACTGCCGGACCTGCCGCAGTTGACCGCGGTCGGCGACCCGGCAGGACTCTTGCGCCGCCGTCCCGACATCCGTGTCGCCGAGCGGCAGCTGGCCGCGTCCACCGCCCTCGTCGGCGTAGCGATCGCCGACCTCTTTCCCAAAGTGACCTTCACCGGCAGTTTCAGCTACGCCGGTGCGGTGCCGAGCTCGCTCGGCACCTCAGCGAGCCGCGGCTACACCATTGGGCCCGGGATCACTTGGGCCGCATTCGATCTCGGGCGCGTGCGGGCTGAAGTGGCCGGCAGCCGTGCCCGCGCCGACGCCGCGCTCGCCGGGTATGAGCAGACCGTATTGCGAGCGCTGGAAGAGACCGAGAACGCACTCATCACCCACGCGCGCACCCGTGACAGTCTCGGCGATGCCGCGGCGGCGGCCGCGGCGAGCCAGACCGCCGCGCGCATCGCACGCACCCGCTACGAGGGCGGCGCGGCGGACTTCCTTGACGTGCTCGATGCCGAGCGCACGCAGCTCGTGGACGAGGACCGCCTGGCGCAGTCGCGCACCGACGCGGCGACGAGCCTGGTCGCCGTCTATAAGGCGCTCGGCGGAGGTTGGCAGGGTGCGGCGCTGCCGCGTTATGTTCGCCAGGCCGGAGGCTAAGCCGTTGATTCGCGGACAGCGGGCGCGCTCCCCACGGAAAGCGCAATCGGGCACGAATGCGGCCAGTGCCTCCCCGGCGGCGGCATCGGCACTCCCTCTTAAGATAGAGTCCCTGCCGAATGCAGGCCGTGGAGCGCTCCGCCGCGGTAGACTTCCGCTTCTCAGCCGGTCCGGGAGTGTTCCTGCCGCGATGAACGCCAACGTTGCCTTGTTGGAACCTGAGAGCCGCACCGGCCCATGCGCGGAGGAGCTCGCGCGCATCAACGAGTCGCTCCAGGCGCGCGAGCGATTGCTGACCGCCTCCGCGCGCGCCAGCCGCCAGCTGCTGGAAGCGCCCGATGTGCGCGCCGCGATTCCCGGAGTGCTGGGCCTCATTGGCGAGGCCGCACGCGTCGATCGGGTAAACCTCATGTTGGGTTATGCCGGGCCGAACGATGAGCGGCTGCTCAGCGTGGTGAGCGAGTGGACTGCCGAGCACGGTACGCTCTCACCACCGCCGACACCGGTGCGCACCTGCAACGAGGCGAGCTGCGCCGCGGTATTCGCCGAGCTGCGCGCGGGGCGCAGCGTTTGTTTCAGTCATGGGCAGAGCGTCCTCGGCCCCGCGTGCACCGCACTCGAAGGTGTCGGCACGCAGACCAAGGCGATCGTGCCGATCTTCGTCGCCGGTGAGTTCATCGGCATGGTGGGCTTCGACAATACGCACGGCCAGCGCGCCATCGACGCCTCAGAGCTCGCGGCACTCGAGACCGCGGCCGGGGTGATCGGCGCCGCGCTGCACCGCGAGCGGCTCGTCGATGACGTGCGCCGCGAGCGCGAGCACATCGCAGAGGAACGCGTCGCCGAGCTCGCCAAGGCGAACGCGGTGATCCGCGGTAACCTCGAGCGGCTCGCCGGCGAGACGGACCTGCACAGTTTCATGGGCCACATGCTGCTCGAAGCCACGCGGCAGTTCGATGCGGTGTCGGGCGTGGTGATCGTGCTCAAGGACTCGCTGCAGGAGTGGCGCATCGTCGCGCACGTGCGGCACGGTCAGGTCGCGCAGCCCGCCTACGCGACCAGCGTGCCGGTCGCGGGTTCGCTGTTCACCGCTCGCTTCGGGGATCTGCGCGAGCCGCTCTACCTCGAGGTCGAGCAACAGACCAGTGAAATCTGGCCGGGCCTGCGGACGTTCCACCAGCAGGAGCGCGCGCACGGAGTCGTCATGTACCCGTTGGTGTTCGGCGGTCGCAGCGTCGGCTTTCTCGCCATGAGCTTCTGTCGTGACGCCCGCGAGGTGGCCGAGAGCGAGCTGCTGGTGGCGCTCGCGCAGCAGGCAACGCTCGCGGTGCAACTCACCCGGCTTGCCTACTCGGCCAAGGAAGCTGCCGTGCTCATGGAGCGCACCCGCATCGGCCAGGAGATCCACGACGGTCTGGCCCAGGCCTTCACCGGCATCCTGCTGCAGCTTGGTGCGGTGGAAGAATTCCCCTCCTGCCGCAAGCGCGGTGAGCTCGCGATCACCCTTTCTCGCATCCGCGAGCTTGCCCGTGACGGACTCGCCGAGGCCCGCCGCTCGGTCATGGCGCTGCGCCTCGACCAGACGCGGCGCGCGGGACTCGACCTGGCGCTGCGGCAGCTCGCCGACCGCTCGACCGTACCCGGTGGTGTGAGCTGCACGTTCGAGGGCGCCGGCATTGCCACCGGGCTCAAGCCCGAGCACGAGCACGAGCTGCTGCGCATCGCCCAGGAAGCGGTGAGCAATGCGGTGCGTCACGCGCGGCCGCAGACCGTGCGCATCACCATGACGGACCAAACAGCGCACTGGGAGCTCGCCGTGGCCGACGATGGTGCCGGCATGGAGCAGGGCCCGGAGCTTTCCGCACGTCAGGGGTTTGGGCTCGCCAGCATGCGCCAGCGTGCGAGCGCCATCGGCGGTGAATGGCAGATCGCGAGCGAGCCGGGCCACGGCACACGGATCAGCGTGCGCATGCTGAAACGAGCCTCCTGAGTGGCCGCCGTGCTGAGAGAGCGCATCCGTGTCGTGCTCGCCGATGATCATCCGGTGGTGCGCGATGGCCTCGCCGCCATCGTCAACCAGCAGGACGACATGGAGGTGGTCGGCGAAGCCGGCGATGGCGAGGAAGCGATCACTTTGTACGAGCAACATCGGCCGGATGTGATGGTGCTCGTTCTGCGCATGCCGCGGCGCGACGGCGTGGCGGTGGTGCAGCGGGTGCTCGAGATCAATCCGAAAGCGAACATCCTCATCATGACCACCTACGATGGCGATGAGGATATCTTCCAGTGCCTTTCACAGGGTGCGAAGGGCTACCTGCTGAAGGATGCACCACGGCAGGAGATCCTCTCGGCGATCCGTGCCGTCAGCGAGGATCGTCCCTACACCTCCTCCACGGTCGCCGCCAAGGCGCTGCAACGGATGGCTAAACCGAGCCTGACACAGCGTGAGCTCGATGTGCTGCAGCTGGTCGCCGAGGGACGCAGCAACAAAGATATTGCCCGCCGGCTGTCGATCACCGAGGGCACGGCCAAGACGCACGTCAAGGCGATCCTCACCAAGCTCGATGCGATCAGTCGTACGGAAGCCGTGGCCGTCGCGCACAAGCGTGGCCTGATTCACCTCTAGAACGCTAACTCCTTGATCTGACAAGTCCCGGTCGGACTTTCTGGCCGGCCGCGGTAGACTGCTCACCACCCTTGTGGGCCAGGATGGTTCCCATGAACGCCGACGTTGCCGAGCTGCACCCGCCAGCAGCGACCGCACCCTGTGCGGAGACAGTCACGCAGATCAGCGAGTCCCTCCAGGCACGCGAGCGCTTGCTCACGGCCTCCGCGCGCGCGAGCCGCCTGCTGCTGGAGGCGCCCGATGTGCGCGCCGCAATTCCCGGGGTCCTGGGACTGATCGGCGAGGCTGCGCGCGTCGATCGGGTGAATCTCATGCAGACCCGTACCGGTGCGGCCGGCGAGCGATTGCTCAGCGTGGTAAGCGAGTGGACTGCGGAGCATGGGATGCTCTTGTCGGCCGAGGCTGCGCTGCGCACCTGCAACGAGGCGAGTTATCCGGATGTTTTCGCAGAGCTGCGCGCAGGTCGCAGCGTTTACTTCAACAAGGCCGGGAGTTCTGCAGGATACAACTCGGCCATCGAGGGCGCCGGCACGCAGACCAAGGCGATCGTGCCCATCTTCGTGGCTGGCGAGTTCAACGGCATAGTGGGATTCGACAATACGCAGCGCCAGCGCGCCATCGACGCCTCCGAGCTGGCCGCTCTCGAGACTGCAGCCGGGGTGATCGGGGCGGCCCTCCATCGCGAGCGTCTGGTCGATGACGTGCGCCGGGAGCGCGAGCGCGCTGCGGAGCAGCGCGTCGCCGAGCTCGCCAAGGCAAACGCCGTGATCCGCGGCAACCTCGAGCGGCTCGCGGGTGAGACCGACCTGCACAGCTTCATGGGTCACATGCTGCTCGAGGCCACGCGTCAGTTCGGCGCGAGCTCCGGCGATGTTGTCGTGCGTGATGATTCTCTGCAGGAGTGGCGGGTTGTCGCACACGTCCACGACGACCAGCTCACCGCGGCCCCCTACGCGCACCGCGTGCCGCTGGAGGGTTCAGAGTTTACCGAGCTCTATGGCGATGCGCTGCGCCAGGTCCTCTATGTGGACATCGCGAGCCTGCAGACCAACACCTGGCCGGGACTCATGGAGTATCACCGCGCCCAGGGCGAGATCGGCACCGTGCTGTACCCGATGATGTTTGGCGGTCGCAGCGTCGGATTCCTCGGCATGACCTTTCGGCGCAACGCAGAAGAGGTGACGCGCAGCGAGCTGCTCGTGGCGCTCGCGCAGCAGGCAACGCTCGCGGTACAGCTCACCCGGCTTGCCCATACGGCCAGGGAAGCCGCGGTGCTCATGGAGCGTACCCGTATCGGCCAGGAGATCCACGACGGTCTCGCGCAGGCTTTCACCGGCATCCTGCTGCAGCTTGGCGCGGTGGAAGAATTTCCCTCCTGCCGCAAGCGCGGCTCGGAGCTCGCGGTCACTCTCTCTCACATCCGTGAGCTTGCCCGGGATGGCCTCGCCGAGGCCCGCCGTTCGGTGATGGCGCTGCGCCTCGACCAGACGCGCCGCGCGGGGCTCGAGCTCGCGCTGCGTCAGGTCGCCGAACGCTCCACCGTCCCCGGTGGCGTCACCTGCACGTTCGAGGGCGATGCCATCGACACGGGGCTCAAGCCCGAGCAGGAGCACGAGCTGCTGCGCATCGCGCAGGAAGCGGTGAGCAATGCGGTGCGTCACGCACGGCCGCGCACGGTGCGTATCACCATGACCGATCTGGGCGAGTACTGGGAGCTCGCCGTGGCCGACGATGGTACCGGCATGCAGCAGAGCCCGGAGCTTTCTGCGCGTCAGGGATTTGGGCTCGCCAGCATGCGCCAGCGTGCGGGCGCCATCGGCGGTGAATGGCAGATCGCGAGCGAGCCGGGCCACGGCACTCGCGTCAGCGTGCGCATGCTCAAGCGGGCCTGAGCTTCCTCATCGCTCGGTTGGCTGGTAGTCCTCGGGCGCCTGCGAGCCGCCCCCGAAGAAGAATTTCTCCATCTCGGACTCGAGAAACTTGCGAGCCTTCGGCTCGATCGGGGTAAGCCGGTACTCGTTGATGAGGAGTGTCTGGTGCCTCAGCCACTGGCCCCAGGCCTCCTTCGAGACCTGCTCGTAAATGCGCCGGCCGAGCTCACCGGGGTATGGCGCGCGCTCGAGCCCCTCGGCTTCGCGCTTCAGCAAAACACAGTGCACGGTGCGTGCCATGCTCTAAGGTCTCCGATCGAACAGGGTTTCATCGGCCAGACGCGCGAGCAGCGTGCTGATCGGCGCGGGCAAGCCGATGCGTGCCGGCTCACGCACGTTATACCAAAGGCCGCTCTCCTCCTCCACGCGCGCTGTGCGGCCGGCGCAGTGCACCAGCAGGGGCGTGATGGTGAGATCGAAATGAGTAAAGGCGTGCTCGAGCTCGGCCAGCGGCTGCGGTGGGCCTCCATCGAGTCCGAGCGAGTCACGAACGAAGGCTGCGGCGGCGCTCGCCGTGTTGAATGCGGGCGGGCACCAGAGCCCGCCCCAGACCCCACTCTCCGGTCGACGCTCGAGCCGCACGTACCCTGAGCTCTCGAGCGCGAGCACCATGAATACCCGCCGCCGCGCACGCAGCCGCGCGCGCCGCGGGGCCGGCAACTCGTGCTGACGGCCGGCACAGCGGGCGCGGCAGCCCTCAGCGAGCGGGCAGTGCAGGCACAGCGGGCGGCGCCGCACGCACACCGTAGCACCGAGGTCCATGATGGCCTGCGTGTACTCCGCGATCCGTATGCCTGGGGTGCAGCGCTCTGCGAGTGCCCACAGCTGCTTTTCGACGGCAGGGTCACCACGCGCGCCGGCCACCGCGAAATAGCGCGCAAGTACACGCCGCGCATTGCCATCGAGGATCGGGAGGCGTACGCCCGAGGTCAGGGCGAGGATGGCACCCGCGGTCGAGCGGCCGACGCCCGGCAGTTCCGCGAGCTCCTCGAAGCTTGCCGGAAGCTCACCCGCGTGCTCATCGCGGATGATTTTCGCCGCTCGATGCAGGTTGCGGGCCCGGGCGTAATAGCCGAGACCGGACCACAGATGCAGCACCTCATCGACGGGTGCATCCGCGAGGGTGCCAACGTCCGGGAAACGCTCGAGGAAGCGGCGGTAATAGCGGATGACCGTCGCGACCTGCGTCTGCTGCAACATGACTTCCGACACCCACACCCGATACGGCGTCCGCGGGTGCTGCCAGGGCAGATCGTGCCGGCCAGCACGGGCGTGCCACTCGAGCAGTGCAGGCGCAATGGTGGAATGACCCGGAGGATGAGCGCGGCTCACCCACTCATTCTAACCTCTCGGGGCGTCGGCCCTTCATGGCCGGACGCTTTTCATGGACGGTCGCACAGCTGCACATCGCCGCTCATGGTTTTCAGCCGCAGGTGGCCCGTGGCCTCCCCGCGCGTGCCCTCGAGTCGACTCCCCGGGCCGTACTTGCTTGTCCGCTCCGGACTGGCATTGAAGCAGTCGGTGATATCGCCGCTGAAGCTCGAGACCTCGTACGCGTAACCGCCATCCGCGCTCGCGCGCACGTTCAGATCCCCGCTCACCGTCGAAGCTTCCAAAGTTGCGCCGCGGGTGAGCTTGCCCTCGATGCGCAGATCGCCTGAGGTCGTGCGCGCGCGCACGGCGCGCGCGCTGTCGAATGACACGATCAATGTTCCGTTGACGGTGCTCGCCTCCAGCTCCCCTGCGCCACGCTCGAGATGCACATCCCCGCTCACGCTGCTCACGTGCAGCCGTGCGGGAAGCCCATGGCCCTTCAAGCGCAGGTCACCGCTCACCGTCTTCAGCTCGACATCGGCACCGGCGAGCTCCGCTGCGATGTTGCCGCTCACCGCGCTCAGCCGCTGCACTCCGAGCACCGCGTTCGTGGTCACATCGGCGTCGACCGCCGATACATCGAGCTCGCTGTCCTTGGGAATCTTCACCTGCAGACGCGCTTCGCCGCCGTGGCCGGAAGCGTGCGGCAGGATCACCTTGATGGTGGTACGGCCGCCATCGCTGCTCACATCGACGCGCTCGACTCCGCTGTCGAGCTCCGCGTGCACATTGACTTCGTTCCGGTCCCAGCCGCTCACCTCGACGCTGCCGCTCACGTTGGAGACTTCCACCACCCCGCGCGGCTGCGCCGGTACCTGTCGGTCGAATGTCCTGTCGTTCGAGGCGGCCGCCACTGCGGCCACGGCCAGCAGCAGGACTGCAACCACCACGCGCAAAGCGAGACGCATCTTCAGATCCCCCTACCAGGGTCGCTGGCTTCGTGCACGTCAGTAAGGACGCGCATTTCGTCCTGGTACGTATTGATGAGCAGCTCTTGCAGCAGCGCATTGCTCGGATCGTGCCCGAGTGCCTGCTCGAGATCCTTCTTGGCTTTCTCGATCGCCGCGAGGCTCGCACTCACCTTGGCGCGTGCCGGTGCCGGCAGTGCGGCGAGGCGTTCCTGCAGCGCGCGCACCAGCTCGGTGCGCTGCCGCGCGTAACGCGGATCGCTGACATAGGCGGTATCGAGAGTCGTGGGCGCAAGCCCGGGCACGGAGGAGTGCTCCCTGGCGGTCGGGGGTCCCGTTCCAACTGCGCTGGGCATCAGGCTTCGCCCGATCCAGACCCCCAGCGCGAGACTCGAGAGCATTGCGGCGGCAGCGAGCCAGCGGAGCGCCTGGCCAGGGCGGCGCCGCGGCATCGCCGGACCGCGTCCGGCAGCGGATGCGCGGTCTTCCAGCTGCGCTTCGATCCGCGGCCACAAATCCTGCGGCGGCTCGATGGATTGCGGCAGCTCGCGCAGCGTCGCCACTCTGTGGCCGCCTGGGTCCGCGCTCTCTGTCATGTCAGCTCACCCCTACGCCGAGCCGCTCGCGCAGCAGCTTTCGTGCCCGGTGTAACTGCGCCTTGCACGTGCCCTCGGCAATGCCGAGCATCTGCGCCGCTTCTCCGTGCGAGTAGCCGTAGAGTGCGTGCAGCACCAGCGCATCGCGTGCTCCATCGGGCAGCCCGCCAATGGCGCTTTCGATCTCCTGCACCTCGACAGGCGTTTCCAGGGCCCACTCGCCCGCGGCCATGCCTTCTTCCTCCTCCGGTAACGGCTCGACCTGTCCACTCTTGCGCCGCTTCCCCAGGCTCACATTGACCGCAATGCGGTGGAGCCAGGTCGCGAGCGAGCTACGCGTCTCGAATTTCCCGAGCGCCCGCCAGGCATTGATGAACGTCTCCTGCGTACAATCCTCCGCCAGCTGCGCATCCCGCGTCATGCGCAGGCACAGGCCATAGACCCGGCCGACATGCTCGCGATAGAGCCTTTCGAAAGCGCGGCGGTCCCCGGCGCGCGCCCGCTCGAGGAGCGCGCCCTCCCAGTCGACCCGCGTTTCCTCGGCCTGGGCGTGTGGCATCTGAGCCGTTAGAGGGGCCCGGGAACGGAAGGGTTTAAGCCCTTCGTCGCCGCACGGCAACACATTTTCCCGGAACCGAAAGTGCTCTCCGGCACTCATGTATAGAAAGGTCGGAATTGGATAAGGAGCCCACCGTGCCGAGCAACAGAGTATTGCGCCGCCTCTGGCGGCCGCCGGCCGAGACGCTGGAAGCTCTCGGGAGCGTGCTCGGTGCGCACTGGCGCGCCGCCGCGAGAAGCCGCGCTGCGCGATTGTTCTCGCCGACCAGCCCGAGCTGGTTGCGCGAGCGCGCCTCGGTCGCCTCGCCGGTCAGGATTACCACTTCACCACGGGCGGAAGGCTCATCAGGTAGGCGTCAGGATCCGCGTCGGTACTGAAACCGAAGCGCGTGCCGCGGTCATAGACGAGATTGAATTCGACGTAGCGGCCGCGCTTGTATAGCAGCTGTTCCCGCGCGGCGTCGTCATAGGGGCTGTCCTTGCGCCGCGCGACGATCCTTGGGTAAACCTCGAGGAACGCCTCTCCCACCCCGCGCACGAACGCAAAGTCCTTCTCACGCTCTGTTCCCGCCAGATCGTCGAAGAAGATACCGCCTACGCCGCGCGGCTCCTGGCGGTGAGGCAGATAGAAATACCGGTCGCACCACGCTTTGAATTGCGCGTACGTCCCGGGCCGGTAGGCCTCGCAGGCCGCGCGCAGCGCCGCATGGAAATCCACGGTGTCCACCTCGAAGGGGAAGGTGGGTGTCAGGTCCGAGCCCCCGCCGAACCACGCGCGGCTGGTCGAGAGATAGCGCAGGTTCATGTGCACGGCCGGGACGTAGGGATTCACCATGTGGGCAACCAGCGAGATGCCGCAGGCCGTAAAACGGCCCTCGGACAGGTCGGCGCCCGACACCTGGCTACGTGCCTCGGGCGGCAATACCCCCCATACGTGGCTCACGTTGACGCCGACCTTCTCGAACACGGCGCCCCGCATCAATCGCGATTCCCCGCCGCCCTGCAGGCGGTGCCCCGTCGGCTTCGTCCAACTGCGCGCATCGAAGCGAACGTGCGGCTCTAGCGCCTCGAACGCCGCGCACACCCGGCGCTGCAGATCGTGGAAGTACGCGGTGGCGACCGCGGCGAAATCGCTAGCGCCGCTCATGCACGTAGTCCACGAGGCGCGCGACCGCATCGGGATCGGTATCCGGCCAGATACCGTGGCCGAGATTGAAGATGTGTCCTGGCACCGTGCCGGCTTCCTCGAGCACCACGTCGACGTGCTGCCGCAGTTGCTCGGGTGAGGCAAAGAGTGCCGCGGGGTCGAGATTTCCCTGCACCGCTTTGCCCGGGCCGAGGATGCCGCGCACCTGCGACAGTGGTGCGCGCCAGTCGACGCCGACCACGTCGACGTCCAGCGCGGCGACCTCCGGCAACAGCGTCGCACCCTGGTTCACGTAATAAATGAGTGGGACACCCGCACGCCGCAGCGCGGCCGCCGTGCGGCGCACGGCGGGCAACGCGAACCGTGCGAATTCCCGCGGCGCGAGCAGGCCCGCCCATGACTCGAACAGCATGAGTGCCTGTGCGCCGGCCGCGGCTTGGGCGGCAAGATACTCGGCCATCGCATCGGCGAGGTGGGTGAGCAGGCGCTGCGCGAGATCGGCCTCCGCATAGAGGAAGGCGCGCGCGGCGGCAAATTCCTTGGAGGGCCGTCCGCACACGAGGTAACACATGAGGGTGAAGGGTGCACCGGCAAAGCCAATGAGTGGCACCCCCGCAGGAAGACCGGCGCGCACCAGACGGATGCTTTCCAACACAAAGGGCACGTCGCGGCCGGCCACGAGCGCCGGCAGCGCCTCGACCTGCCTCGCGCTGCGGATTGGCTCGCGCACCACGGGAGCGGGCTCGAAGGAGAGCTCGATGCCCATGCCCTGGAGCGGAGTCATGATGTCGCTGAAGAGAATGGCCGCATCGAGCGGAAAGCGCCGCAGGGGCTGAAGGGTGACCTCGGCGGCGAGCTCCGGTGTGCGCGTGAGTGCTTCGAAGTCCACCCTTTCCCGCAGCGCGCGGTACTCCGGCAGGTAGCGCCCGGCCTGGCGCATGATCCAGATCGGCCGATGCGCCACCGGCTCGCGGCGGCAGGCGGCGAGAAAGGCGCTTGCGCCGGGACGCGCGGCCGCTGGCGCAGCGGGCTGTGCGGCGGTACCCGCAGTCGTGGGCGCGCTCATGTGCGCAGCCACTCGGCGACCTGCGGCGCAAAGTAGCTGATGATGAGATCGGCTCCGGCGCGGTGGATGCCCGTGAGCGTCTCGAGCACAGCGGCCCGCTCATCGATCCAGCCGCGCTCGGCCGCAGCCTTGATGAGGCTGAATTCGCCCGAGACCTGATAAGCGACCACCGGCACCTGCACCGTATCGCGCACCCGGCGGATGATGTCCAGATACGGACCCGCCGGTTTCACCATCACGAGGTCCGCACCTTCCTGCACATCGAGCAGCACCTCGCGCAGCGCCTCGCGTGCATTGGCCGGATCCATTTGATAGGAGCGGCGGTCGCCGAAGGCGGGGGCGGACTCGGCCGCTTCGCGGAATGGTCCGTAGAAGGAAGACGCGTACTTCGCCGCATAAGAGACGATGGGGATATGCGTGTGCGCGTGCGCATCGAGCCGTGTGCGGATCGCCGCGACGCGCCCATCCATCATGTCGCTCGGCGCGACGGCATCGGCGCCCGCGCGCGCGTAATTCAGCGCCACCTCCGCCAACGTCGCAATGGAGGAGTCATTGTCGATCACTCCACCCTGCGACACGTGACCGCAATGGCCGTGATCGGTGGCGCCGCACAGGCACACATCCGCCCACACCAGAAGGTCCGGGCAGGCTTCCTTGATCGCAGCGATGGCGCTCGCGGCGAGGCCACCCTCATCGAGAGCATCGCTCGCGCGAGCATCCTTGCGATCGGGCGCCGCGAATAACAGCACCGCGGGCACGCCGGCCGCGCCGGCGGCACGCGCTTCCTTCACCGCCTCATCCACCGAAAGCTGTGCAATGCCCGGCATGCTCGTGACCGCGTGGCGCACGGCGCGCCCCGGCACGACGAACAGCGGATAGATGAGTGCATCGGGGGTCAGGCGCGTTTCACGCACCAGGCGACGCCAGGCAGCGTTCGTGCGCGTGCGTCGCGGTCTCACTTGCGGAAATCCCATAGGCATCAGGCTCTCGTTTGCAACAACCGAAATGTGGTGAGCGCGAGGTCGTGCAGCGTCGCGGAGTCCGCTACCACCGCGCTGTGGCCGCGCGCGTTGACCTCGGCGGCGGTGCTGCGGCCGATCGCGACTGCGGCAGCGTCCGCGAGCAGCCGCTGAAAGTCGGCCTCGCCGAGGGCCAGGGCGAGCTCGCTCACGGCGGAGGGACTGGCGAAGGTCACCGCACCGACTCCGCCGCGGGCGATCCAGGCGCGGCACTGCTCGATGTCGAGCGGCGCGGCCTGCGTGCGGTACGCTTCGACCTGCGTCACCGATGCCCCAAGCTGCCTCAATCCGGTGGCAATGGTCGGCAACGCGCGCGAGCTCGCGGGATACAGCACCCTCACGCCCGACTGCTGCGGCGACCATTGCGCCGCGAAAGCGGCGATGAGCGCGGCCGCATTCGCCTCCTCGGGCAAGAGGTGCACCGGCCAGCCGCGCTGACGCAGCACTTGTGCGGTTGCCTGGCCGACAGCGGCGATCCGCACGCCCTCGGGCGGTGCGGGCAGCCTCTCGAGCACAGCAGCGACGGCGTGGCGACTCGCAAAGACGATCCAACCGAAGGTGTGTACCTGGCTCAGGGCCGCCTCGAGCGCACTGCAATCGGCGCGCGCGATGCTGACTGCCGGCCACGACAGCACCGTGAGGCCCAGGCCGCGCAACTCCCGGCTGAGGGGACCCTCGCTGCCTTCCGCGCGGGTAACGACCACCGGTCTCATGGAGCCCTCATGGCGGCTCGACCGCGCGTGCTTCGCGCTCTTTCGCCATCAGATCCGCAGCACCGTGCGCGAGCAGCTCCTCCGCGATGCGTACGCCGAGTGCTTCCGCCGCAGCGTCGCCTGCCGGGGCCCGGCCACGGGCACTCAGCTGGCGCGTCCCATCGAGCGCACAGATGCAGGCCATGAGGCTCAGGTCGCCACCCTGCACCGTCGCAAGGGCGCCGAGCGGCACCTGGCATCCACCTTCGAGGCGCCGCAACAGCGCGCGCTCGGCCGTGGCGGCGAGGCGCGCCTCCCGGTCATCGAGCGCCACCAGTAACCGCTGGGTCTCGATATCACCGCTGCGGGCGCAGACGCCGATCACCCCCTGCGACACTGCCGGTGGAAAGCTCTCCGGAGAGAGAAACTCGGTCACGTGCTGCGCCAGATCGAGCCGGGCGAGACCGGCAGCAGCGAGGACAATGGCGTCAAACTCTCCACGCTGCAGCCGCTCGATACGCGTTGGCACATTGCCACGTAACTCGAGCGGCACGGCATCCGGGCGCACGCGCGCCAGAAATGCCCTGCGGCGCAGGCTACTGGTGCCGATGCGCGCGCCGGCCGGAAGCTGCGCGAGCACGGCGCCACTGCGGCTCACGAGCGCGTCGCGCGGATCCGCACGTGGCAGCAGTGCAGCCAGCACCAACCCCTCGTCCAGCTGTGTCGGCAGATCTTTCAGGCTGTGCACGGCCACATCGACTTCCGCGGCGAGGAGCGCCCGATCGATCTCCCGGGTGAAAAATGCGCGCCCGCCCACCTGCCACAGCGGCACATCGACCTGCTGGTCGCCGGAGGTGCGGATGTGTACCAGCTCAACCGCGGGGGCGGCGGGCTGGGCGGCGATGCGCGCCGCCACCTCCCGCGCCTGCCAGAGAGCGAGCGCCGAGGCGCGCGTGCCGATGCGCACCGTGCGGGCGCCGCTCATGGTTCGCCTTCGGTGAGAAAGCGGTAGCCGACTCCCCACACGGTGAGGAAGTGCCGGGGAACGGCCGGATCCCGCTCGAAGCGCTTGCGCAGGCGCAGGATGAAGTTATCCACCGTGCGGGTGGAGGGAAATACGTCGTACCCCCAGACACGCTCGAGCAGATCCTCGCGCGAGACGATCTGACCGGCGTGCTCGGCCAGCACTTTGAGGATCATCGCTTCCTTCTCGGTGAGCTCCTGCGGCTCGCCGTTCCAGGAGCGGGCGCGGAACGCTCGGAAGTCCACCTCGTTGCCACCGAAGCGCAGCACTGCCGTGGCGGTGGTGGCCGAGACGCTGCGGTACCACTCCCAGCGGCGCAGGATGGCACGCACGCGCAGCAGGAACTCCTGCAGGTGAAACGGCTTCGCCAGGTAGTCATCGCCGCCCGCCTCGAGCCCGCGCACCCGATCGGCGGGATCGCCGCGCGCGGTGAGGAACAGCACCGGTGTGGTGTTGCCGCGCGCGCGCAGCGTACGGCAGACGCTGAGCCCGTCGGCGCCCGGCAGCATCACATCGAGGATGATGAGTGCACACTCGTGCCCGGCCAGCCAGTCAAGCGCCTGCTCCCCATCGGGGGCGACCGTCACCGCGTAACCTTCCGCGCGGAGGTTCTCCATGACGCCTGCGGCGAGATGCGGATCGTCCTCGACCACGAGCACCGGTGCAGGCAGCGTGGCGCTCAAGTACGTGTCTCCTGGCCGGCCGCGGGTTGCTGTGGCGCGGCACGGGCATTCAGCGACGCCGCGGGCCAGGTGAGGCGGACGCTCGCACCCTTGCCGACCCCCTCGCTGTGCGCACTGACGCGGCCGTCCGCCAACTCCATGAGCCTGCGTACGATGTAGAGTCCGAGCCCGGTGCCGTAGTAGCCGCTCGCGCCACTGCGCAGACGGCTGAATTTCTGGAAGAGCCGCGCGCTCTCGGCGGGTGCGAAACCGACACCGCTGTCACGCACGAGCAACTCCACCTCGCCCTCGCTCGCTCGCGCGCTCAGGGTGATATGACCGCCGCCCGCGCCGCGCACGGCGGCGAGCGCATTCTCGAGCACGTTGCGCACGACCACATCGAGCGCGAGCGGATCGCTCACCACGATGAGCGTCGGTGCGATGTCGCTCGAGATGCTGATGTGCTCCTGGCGGGCACGCTCTTCCAGCTGCGCGCTGACGCGTGCCACGGCGCCTGCGAGTTGCAGCGGCTCTGACTTCAGGTCTACCCGCCCGCGCTCGAGGCGTGCGCTCTCGAGGATCTGCGTCACCATCTGCTCCATGCGCGCGAGGTCGGCGAGCATGCGTTCGATGAGCGGCCGCGCCGCTTCCGGGCTCGGTGCGCGCAGGGCGAGCGTCTCGAGCGAGAGCTGCAGGCTCGCGAGCGGGGTCTTGAACTGATGCGAGACCAGCGCAAGGAAGCTGTCCTGCTGCTCGCGCACGTGCGCTTCCTGGCGCAACGCGCGCGCGATCACGGCGATGCAGGCGGCGAGCGCCAGCATGAAAAATGACCCTTCCCACGCATACTGGCGATAGCGGCGAAGTTCCTCGGTGGTCAACGCAGCGGCCAGCTGCGGGGCGAGCGAAGCGCGCCCGTCACGGATGACGATGCCGGAAAGCAGCTGCTGCACCCGTGCCGGCGCAGCACCCGAATCGAGCAACGCCTGCGCCGCCGCCACCTGCTCGGCATAGGCTGCGCGCGCCGCCGATACCTTCTCCACGGTGTAGGCATGCTGGTCGAACAGCCACCAGCCAACCTGCACGGCCGATACCACCACCAGCACGAGCGCGGTGAGCTGGAAGACCCTTGTGGCCTTCATGCGATCGCCGCCAGCGATTCGCGCAACGCCCCGGCGAGGCGTGCGATCTCGGCGTGACCGTGTGCAAGTGACAGGAAGCATGCCTCGTAGCCGGTAGGGGGGAGGTAGACGCCGCGATCGAGCATGGCGTGGAACAGCGCGGCGAAGCGTGCAGACTCCGCAGCCGTGAGCGGCGCCGCCACGCGCGGTGCACCGCCGGCGTGGAAGGACAGCCAGAACAGTGATCCCACCCTGACCAGGTGCACCGGGAAGGGCGCCGCGGACAGCACCGGCGTCAGTAGTTGCTCGAGTTCGGCGCCGCGAGCTTCCAGAAGCTCCCAGCCCGACTCGCGTGCGAGCAGGTCGAGCGTGGCAAGGCCCGCGGCCATGGCGACAGGATTGCCCGAAAGAGTGCCGGCCTGGTAGGTGTCACCGTCGGGCGCGAGCCGCGCCATGATGCGGCGCGCGCCGCCAAACGCCCCGACCGGCATGCCGCCGCCGATCACTTTGCCGAAGGTCGCAAGATCCGGTGCGATACCGAGACGCTCTGCCGCGCCCCCGCGGCCGAGACGGAAACCCGAGATCACCTCATCGAAGATGAGCAGCGCGCCATGTCGCAGCGTCAGCTCGCGCAGCTCCTGAAGGAACTCGCGCCGCTGCGGCAGAAGCCCATGGTTGGCCGGCAGCGGCTCGATGATGAGCGCGGCGATGCGCGCGCCCTCACGCTCGAAGAGTGTCCGGGCCGCCCCCTCGTCATCGAGCGGCAGGACGCGCGTACAGCCGACGAAGGCCTCCGGCACACCAGCGGAGGAAGGCCGGCCAAAAGTGGCGAGGCCGGAGCCCGCCGCCACCAGCAGATGGTCGGCGTGGCCGTGGTAGCAGCCGGCGAACTTCACGATCAGCTCGCGCCCGGTGAATGCGCGCGCGACACGGATCGCGCTCATGACCGCCTCGGTGCCGGATGACACAAAGCGCACCTGCTCGACCGGCGGGTAAGCGGCCACGACGCGCTCGGCGAGCTCTACTTCGCCGGAACACGGGGCGCCGTAGGTCATGCCGCGCGCGAGTGCCTCGCTGACGGCGGCGACCACCGTGGGGTGCGCGTGACCGGCGATGAGCGGGCCCCATGAGCCGACGAAGTCGAGGTAGGGCTGGCCATCCGCATCGATCACCTCCGCCCCGGATGCACGGGCGATGAAGAGCGGGGTACCGCCGACGGCGCGAAAGGCACGGACGGGCGAGTTCACTCCGCCCGGAATGACGCGGCAGGCGCGGCCGTAAAGCTCGGCCGAGCGCTGGCGCTGGGTTGGTTGCCCGGTTTTGGGAAGCGGTTGGTTCATGTCTCCCCCGTGTCCATCAGGTGGCGTCCCGGTGCGTGTACGCCCTCGAAGAAGGCCTCCACGGCATCGCTACCCGCATGCACTGCAGCCGCCCGCAGGCCGGCGAGCGGCAGGTGAGCCAGCCGGTGCGCGAGCGTTGCGCCGATCCGCTCGAGCTGCTCGCGCTCGCGTGCATCGAGTGTACGCAACTCTCCCCGGAGCGCCCGCGCCACTTCTGCCGCGACGATCTGCTCGAAGGTTTCGCGCAACCGCGCGAGGCGCGGCCCGATCGCGCGCAGGGCCAGCTCGGTGCGCAATCGTGTCAGCCGCTCATCGATCGCGGCTCGCACGGGCGCGAGCCGCACGAGCTCGGCGAGCCTGCGGCCCTGCGCGGCCTCGATCAGCTCGCGCATGCCTGCGCGAGCGATGCCGGCGTGGCGCGCCGCTTCGGGGTCGACGTTAGGTGGAACACCGAAATCGACGAGCAGCGGTGCGCGTGGCGCGACCGCTTTCAGGCGCGCGAGCGCCGCCGCATCGAGTAACGCACCGCTACCGCCCGCCGCAAGCACCAGTGCGCTGAGGGGCGGTGGCTGCAGGCGGAAATCTTCCAGCGAGAGTGCCTCACCCGAGACGCTCGCGGAGAGCTCCTGCGCCGCTTCCAGCGTGCGATTGACGATGAGCAGTGGCACGCGTGCTGCGTGCAGTATCGCTGCGCAGCGCCGCGTCATCGGTGACACTCCGAGCAGTGCCACCTTCCCTCCCTCCGCGGCGAGATGTTGCCGCACCCGATCGGCTGCGAGCTCTGCGAGCGACGGCGCACGCACGCCGGCGGAAAGCTGCCGCATGCGCCGCGCCATCCCCAGCGCTTCCCCCATGAGGCGGTCGAGGATCGGGCCGCAGGTGTGTGCCGCGCGCGAGTCCTCCCAGGCGCCGCGTAACTGCGCGGCGATCTCGTGCTCGCCGGTCTGCGCCGAATCCAGCCCACAGGCGACGAGCAGCACATGCTCGACTGCCGCTTCGCCGGCCCATGCACGCAGGACGCGCGCGGCTTCACCCGGCTCGGGCGCCCGGCCGGTGAGGATGCGGAATACCTCCTGGCGCAGATCCCCGGCCGGGGTCCCATCTTCGGTGGAGTACAACACCTCGACGCGGTTGCAGGTGCCGACGTAGAGGATCTCGGAGGCTTTCAGCAGCGCGCGCAATGCCGGCAGGCGCGCCGGAACCTCCGCACGTGGAACGGCAAAACGCGCGACCTCCTCCACCGCCGCATGACGGTAGGAGAGGCCAACTACACCTATCTGGTGCATGCGCGCAGCTTAACTGTCCCGGGACCCCGTGAATGTCATCGAATGGTCACGGCGCCGCGAGCCCGCGCACAAAATCGATTTTTTGGGAACGGTGCGCGCAGCGGCGGGTGGAGCGGGTGATGGGAATCGAACCCACGTTAGCAGCTTGGGAAGCTGCAGTTCTACCATTGAACTACACCCGCATCGTGGCAAAGATTTTAAGTTGCCACCGCCGAGTCGGCAAATACATTTCGCTCCATTTTCTACAGCTTTGCGGCGTAGGCGGTCAGCGCTGATCGCCTTATACTGCGAGAAATTCCCCGGTTGCAGCAGCAAGATCCATCCGCCTGGCGTGCGCAACGCACCTTGCAAGGCCTTGAGATGATCAGCCCACTTGCGAGTCGATCCGATTTTCCGGTATTCAACGAGCTCACCTACTTGAATACGGCTTCGATGGGCCTCATGCCCTTGAGCGTCCATCATGCCGCTCGACATGTCGAGGAAGAAATCGCCCTACGCGGGACGACGTGGTTCGATGAGGTCCAGGAGATCGGCATACTGGAACGTGCGCGCAAGGCTGCCTCGCACCTGCTGCACGCGCCGCTCGACAGCATCGCCGTCTGTACCAGCTTTACCGAAGCGCTCTGTCAGATCGCTTGGGCACTTGCTCCATCGCGCGGATCGAACATCGTCTCGGTCGATCTGGAATTCCCCAGCGTGCCGTATCCCTGGATGAGGGTGTGCGAGGCAACGGGGGCCGAGATGCGCCTGGTTGAGACCGCCAATCGGCCAGAGCGCCTGTCGTTCGACGCGTTAGCGCAAGTCGTCGACTCGAAGACCGCCGTGATTTGCGTGAGTCATGCGCAGTACTCGACGGGCTTCCGCTTCGACCTGACCGCTTTGGCCGAGCTCGCCCATGCACACAGCGCGCTCCTAATCGTCGATGCCACACAATCGGCTGGGCTGGTGCCAATCGACATCGCGGCCGCCGCGCCGGACGCCCTGATTGCAGGCGGCTACAAGTGGCTCACGGGTCCCTTCGGAGCAGCAGTTTGCTACGTGAGCCCGCGTCTTCTTGAGCGGCTCAATCCGCCGTTTGTGGGTTGGCGCAGCACACCGGATCCTTACCACTTCGACGCGCGCCACCTGACACTCGCCCCCACGGCGCGAAAGCTGGAGTTCTCCACGATGAGCTACGGCGCCGGGCTCGCTCTCGGCGCCGCCATCGAGTATGTCCTCGAGCTGGGGGTTGAGCGCATTCTGGCTCACGACCAAAAGCTCGCGACACGCTTAATGGATGGGCTGGATCGCCTGGGTGCCGAGATCATCTCGCCGCGCAGCGATTTGGAGCGCGGGGGCACGGTGACGGTGCGCTACCCCGGGCGCGACGCGTCGGCGCTTGCAGCCGCACTCAATCAGGCCAGGATCATCGTCTCGCCACGATTCAACTCGGTGCGTTTCTCAATGCATTACTACAACAGCTCGGACGACGTAGACGCCGCATTGGACACCTTGGGGCGCCTGGTCAAAGCCGCCTGATCATGCGGATCATCGACGAGGGCGCGATCCGCGCTGTCGCGAGCTTGGCGCAGGTGCGCGGCGCCGTACGCGGTGCCCTCGAGAGTCTCGCGCGTGGCGCGGTCGTGCAGCCCGAGGTGATCGGCATGGAGTTGGCAGAGGGTGCGGAGGTCCACGTCAAGGGCGCTTTCATTCACGGCTGTGCTCACTTCACTGTCAAGGTTGTCGGCGGCTATCCGCGGCGCAAGCTCCGAGGTCAATCTGGGAGCACCGGCAGCGTGTTCGTCTTTGACGCCGTGACCGGCGAGCTGAGCGCCGTACTGCAGGATAATGGCCTGTTGACCGAGTTACGCACCGCCGCGGTGGGTGCAGTGGCGGCAGACGTGTTGGCCAGACACAACGTCGAAGTGGTTGGCGTCATCGGCACCGGTGGCCAGGCTCGCTACCAGATCCCGGCTCTGCTGGAGGTGCGGCAGCCACGACGCCTGGTGGTCTACGGCCGCAACCGCGACGCCACCAGGCTCTACGCAGATGAGATGGCGCGGCTCTACGCGTTAGAGGTGCAGATCGCTCCGAACGTCGAGGTCGTCACACGGGCCGCAGACCTTCTGCTCACGGTGACAAGCGCGCGGCAGCCGCTGGTTCGATCCGAGTGGGTCAGAGACGGAACCCACATCACTGCCGTGGGCGCCGACATGCCCGGCAAACAGGAACTGGATCCGCAGCTGTTGGGCCGAGCGAAACTGGTGGTCGATCGCCTACAGCAGGCGGCCACCCAGGGCGAGCTGCAGCACGCTCTGGCCGCCGGATTGTTGAGGCAGGAGGACGTCTGGGCTGAGCTGGGAGACATCCTGATCGGCCGACGCCCGGGTCGGACGGATGATCTTGAGGTGACGGTCGCTGATCTCACGGGTGTCGGCGTGCTCGACGCCGCTGTTGCCGAGCTCGTGATTGACGCAACGGGGTCTTGAGCGCATGCCAGAAATCGCCCGAAAGACGGCTCATCATGCCCGCCACCGGAGGGGCTTCGGGTCCTGGGCCACAATCGCTCTCATCGGGCTCATGAGCCCAGCCACACGGGCCGACGACTGGACCGCCAGGACACGCGAGCTGTTCGCTCGCATGATCAACACGGATACCACGGCCGAGCACTCCGACAACACCGTCGTGCTGGTCAGGTCCATCGCGGATGACTTCGCTCGCGCATCCTTCGCAGCTACGGATATCAAGGTGATGCCTTACGATCGCACCGCCGCACTTATCGTTCGATGGCCAGTGGCACACGCTCGCGCCCGGCCCATCCTGCTGCTCGCACACCTCGATGTAGTGGCCGCACGTGCGGAGGACTGGACGCATCAGCCGTTCCGCCTGGAGGAGAAGGACGGCTATTTCTACGGGCGGGGTACGCTTGATGACAAGCAAGGCGCAACCGCGCTCGTCATGGCACTTCTCGAACTGCGGTCGGAGGGCTTCCGGCCCAACCGAGAAATAGTGCTGCTGCTGACAGGAGATGAAGAGACCGACGAGCACGGGGCGGACCTCGCCTCGACCCAATGGCGGCGCTGGACGGACGCGGAGTTCGCTCTCAACGCGGATGCCGGCGGGGGCAAATTCGACGCGGCCGGAAATCTCATCGGCTTTACCCTGCAGGCGGCCGAGAAGACCTACGCGACGTTCAGCATCACCGCCCACAATCGCGGCGGGCACTCATCCAAGCCGCGCCCCGACAACGCAATCTATGATCTCGCTGCCGCGCTGATGCAGCTCTCCAGCTATCGCTTCGAGCCGCAACTCAACGACATCACGCGCGCTTATTTTTCCGCGCGCCAGGCGCATGAGCCGGGCGCCTTGGGTAACGCGATGCGAAGCTGGTTAGCGAACGAAGCGGACGGTGCGGCCGCCGATGCCATCGAGGCCGATGCGAACGAAATAGGCATGACGCGCACCAGGTGCGTTGCAACCCGCATCCAGGGTGGACACGCAGACAACGCGCTACCGCAGCAGGCCAGCGCCACGGTAAACTGCCGCATCATGCCGGGTGTTAGCGTCGACCAGGTTCGGCAGCAACTCGTCAAGCTCGTCGGAAATGCGGCGCTGGAGATTCAGGCGACGGCCGCAGAGACGCCGGGCCCGGCATCCCCGCTCCGCAAGGATGTGTTGGACGCATACACCGCGGCTGTTCACCGGCGTTTCCCGAACGCTGCGATTATTCCCGAGATGTCGACGGTGGGGACCGAGAGTCGACAGTTTCGCAGTGTCGGAATTCCATCCTATGGCGTCGACGGACAGTGGATCGTCGTGCCGCAAGATCAGCGGATGCATGGGCAGGACGAGCGCCTGCCCGTTCAGGCGTTGTTCGATGATGTTGGGATCTTCCACGACATGATCGCACGGCTCGCCGGTCAGCCGGCCGCGTCGCATTGACTCCCGCGGGGTTCAGGCGAGCGCGTACAGGTATTCGACGAACGATGCCACCGCGCCATCGAGACCCTGTACCTTGGGGTTACTCGACTCGATGAGGTAGTACTCATCGGGGGCGTGCGCGCCGGTGCCATGCCCCATGCCGAAATGCCCCGCCGGCAGGTTGACCGGTGCGTTGGTGAACACGCAGCCCGGCCACGAGCCCGCCGTGCGCGGCCACAGCAGCGGGTCGACCCCGAGACCGCGGTAGGTCGCGAGCTGCGTCTGGATCAGGCGGCTGTCCGGGTCGGTCTGAGTGGGATCGTAGCCGCCACTCATGTTCGCCTCGATGTCGGCGAAGCCATGCTTGGCGAGGTGCGCCTTCAGCTTCGCGAGGGTATCTGCGGCGGTCATATCGGGAACCAGCCGCATGTCGATCTTCGCCACCGCGCGATGCGGCAGCACGGTCTTGCCGCCTGGGCCCGTGTAACCGCCCACCAGTCCCTCGATGTTTATCGTCGGGCGTGACTCGAGCAACAGGCGCGATTCCACCCAGCCCGAGTCGTGCACCCACCGATCGACGCCGAGCGTGCGCTTCACGGTGTCCTCGGAGGTCTTGGCGGCATAGTCTTCGATCATCTTTTTCTGCTGCGCAGTCAGCGGGCGCACCTTGTCGTAGAAACCCTCGACCGCCGGGGTATGCCCATCCTTCTCGACCAGCGTGTTCAGCGCCTGCACCAGGTGCCAGGATGGGGAATCCACGGCCGCCTCCAGGCTCGAGTGGATGTCGTGTTTCGGGCCGCGGCCCCACTTCTCACCGCTCGACACCAGTTCCAGCTCAACCACGCCCTTGGCGCCGAGGGATACCTGCACAGTGCCGTCGCGGTCCTGACCAGCCTCGGGCATCCACACGCCGATGCACTTCTTCAGCTGCGCGAGCACCTCCGGGCTATTCACGATCTGGGAGAAGTGTGGCGAGCCGATCTCCTCCTCACCTTCGCATACCAACACGAGGTTGACCGGCAGCTTGCGTCCGGCGGCCTTGAAGGCCATGAGCGCGCTCAGGAAGGAGTTCTCAGGGCCCTTCTGGTTGACTGCGCCGCGCCCCATGCACACGGTGCCGAGTCCCGCCTTCTGCACCAGCCGTCCCTCGAGCGGGGGCGAGCTCCATTCCTCCGCTACGAACTGCTTGACGTCGTACATGAAATAGATGCCGACCGTGGTGCGGGCGCCCGCGTCCAGATGCCCGAATACTCCAGGCTTGCCGGGAGTCGACACCAGCTTCACTCCGGTGAATCCGGCGGTACGCGCCAGCTGCGCCATGTACTCCGGCCCCTGCGGGTAATTGCGGTTCTCCGCCGCGATCGAGGGCAACGCGATCCACTCCTGCAGGCGGCGCACGTTGTCGGCGTGCATTTTCGGGATCTGTGCCAACACTGCGGCCTTGTCGGCTTCCGCTTCCGCCGCTGCGGCAAGCAGCGAAGCGGGAAGCGCAGCGAGAGCCGCCGCGGACATCGACCCCCGCACGAACTCACGGCGGTTGCACGCTGCGTCGATGGTGTCGGACATGGATTCGCTCCCCGGGAGTGACCAAGGCCGCACCTTACACTACTTCGAGTTATCAGAAAGGATAGTTGATGCCGCTGAACACCACGGCCTTACCGCGGCCGTAACCGACATCGACATAACCGACCACGTACGGACTTGCCACGCCGCGCACACCGAGGCCGGCAGCGGTGTGCATATCCGACAGTACGCTTCCCGGGCCGTTGGCAAACACCTTGCCCGCATCGACGAAGGGCGCGAGCTCGAGAGCCACGCGGGTGCCAAACGCATCGAAGCCCGCCACACGGGTACGCAGCTCGGCACCGGTGGCGATGAGATTCTCGTCCACGTAGCGATTCGCGCCATCCGAGCGGAGCGGCTCGCGCCCATTGGTCACGCTCCGGTCACCGCCGAGACTCGACAGGGCCCAGAACGGCGCCTCGGCAGCCGAAGCCATGTAGCGTGCGGCGCCGTGCAGGGCGAGTGTCACGTGCTCGCCAAGCGGAAAGTAGCAGCGCGCTTCGGCGCCGAGGAAACTGTAGGCGACCGAACTGCCAAGGCTGCGGCTGGCGAAGCCTGCATAGAGAAGGTAACGCGCTCCGCTGTGAGGAAGGAGCACCGAGTCGCGGCTGTCATGCGTCAGAGTCAGGGTCTGCTCGAGCGCATGCTCGTTGCCGAGGCCAGCGAGATCAGGGTACAGCGTCTCGATCGAGGGCACGCCGCTCAGTACCCCGGGGAGCACATCGACGCGTCGCCAACGTGCGCCCCAGGCGAGTTGTGTTGCCCGCGTGAAGTTATACCCGATGGAAGCGGCGAGTGCGGCCTGATCGTCGACGTAAGTGCTCTCGTTGTAGTTGGGAGTCTCATTGCCGATGCCATAGAAGCGCGCCGTGCCGCTGCGATTGTCGGTGGCCTCCATCGACCAGGAAATGGGCGTCACACGTGTCTGCCCGCCAAGGTAACGAGCATCGAACTCGTGCTCGACCTGCTGCTTGACGCTGCCGATCACGAGCCACTGGCTGTCCTCGGATGGAAACCCGTACAGGCTTATGCCCGCGCCCCAGCCGAAGTACTGGCTGTGGAAGAGATCGGGCGCGGTGATGCGCTCGAGCTCGCCGCGCTCGTTGACCCGCAGGAACGCGGCGATGAGACCGACTGTCACTCCGCTCTGCGGATCGACATCGATCTCGGGAATCGGAATGAAGGGAGCGGTTGCGGGGTCCAGCCAGCGCATGATGGCGCTTGGAGGTTTTGCCGGCGCCGCGGGCGCCGCCGCTGCCGATACATCCTGCTGCGCCTCGCTCGAGGCAGCAGCGAGCAGACACAGCACACCGGCCGCTCCGCGCGCGGCGCCCGCTAGCTTTGCCCGGCGGCGCCGCATCGACACCCCCGCCTCAGCAGGCGAGAATCGCAAGCCGTGAACTCCCGCCCGGGGCGGCCGCACCGACGAATGCCCGTGGCACTTTCCCTCTCCGGCGTCCCCCCGACTGGACGCTCACCTGAGCCGGTTACAAAATGTTAGCCGCCCCCATATGCGACAGGAAGTGCCTCGTGCAGCATCAGCAGCAGCATCATTTGTTGGCGAGCACATGAGCCTTACGTCCCCGGCCGATGCCATCCAGCGCGCAGTGTGCGTGTACTGTGCCTCGAGCCGCATCTCGCACCCGGACTACCGCGCAGCAGCACGGCGCCTCGGCGAGGTGCTCGCGGATGAAGGGGTGGGCATCGTCTACGGAGGCGGTGCGGTCGGTTCCATGGGTGCACTCGCCGACGGCGCGCTCGCGCGCGGTGGCCGTGTGATCGGGATCCTGCCGCGATTCATGGCCGACCTCGAATGGGGGCACAAGGGTTTGACCGACCTGCAGCTGGTCGAGGATCTGCGCACCCGCAAGCATATGATGCTGACACTCAGCCAGGCCGCGATTGCGCTGCCGGGGGGCTCGGGAACGCTCGAGGAGCTGCTCGAAGCCATTACGCTCAAGCGGCTCGGGCTCTACCTCAATCCTATCTTGCTGGTGAACACGCGCGGGTTCTTCAGCCCGCTTCTCGAGTTGCTCGAACGCGCGGTCGAGGAACGTTTCATGGATCCGCGGCACCGGCTGATGTGGCAGGTCGTGGGCACGCCAGAGGAGGTGCCGACGGCGCTGGCAAATGCCCCGGCCTGGAGCGCCGAAGCCCGAAACTTCGCGTCCGTTTAGCTCCGCGGCGCGCCGCGCGCACTCACTGTGAGCGCGCAGTCGAGTCGATGAAGGCAGCGAGATCGCGCTTCATCTTGGTGATCGATGCAGGATGAACGTACATCATGTGCCCTGCCTCGTAGTACCTCATCTGCACGTGCGCGGCGACATCGCGCGGGACCCCGAGATGCATCATGACGTATTCGGTCGCGAAGAAGGGCGTCGCGAGATCGTAGT
The DNA here is from genome assembly GCA_036498445.1 of Steroidobacteraceae bacterium. Lineage (GTDB taxonomy): Bacteria > Pseudomonadota > Gammaproteobacteria > Steroidobacterales > Steroidobacteraceae > 13-2-20CM-66-19. The sequence goes on along the minus strand of DASYFL010000122.1, from coordinate 16,260 downwards.
AGCCGTTCAGCACCAGCACGCGCAGATTCGGGTCCTTGACCAGCGCATCGGCGAGATCGACGCCTGAGTTGACGATCGGCTGGTCACCCTGCTCGGTGTGGTGGGTCCACTTCCATTTCGATCCGATGTCGTAGTTGGTGGTGCGATAGGTCTCGCCCTGACCGAAGCGCAGCTCGCCATGATAATAATCGAGGAACGCCGCTGCGTAGGCCGCGCTGATCGCCGAAGCCTGCGGATCGTAATCGGTCTCCTTCGCGAGCAGATCACTCGTGGGTCCGGTGAAGCGGCCATCGAGCCGGCCGACTGTCAGCCGCCGTGCCTTGAGCAGCTCGTGGGCGAATTCGTTCTCGGAGACGCGCAGATTGGCAGCTTTCAGGTATTCCACGGACAAGCCGATGTACTCGTGCACTTTCTGCGCGACCGTATCGCGCTCCTCGTCCGGCAGCGTGTCGCCTTTCTGCAGCGCCGCCGCGAACGGCCCGAGGGCGTATTGCCGGACCTCCGCGAGGAATGGCTCGAGGGCCGCCGGCTGGCTGGGCAGCATGTGGTGATACCAGGCCACTGCTGCGTAGGCCGGCAGGTAGACGGCATACGGCCGGTCATTGCCGGGGAGCGAAGCGAATATCGCCTCGATATCGGTGGCGACCGAAACCAGCACCAGTCCGTTGAAGCTGAGTGCGCGGCGCGAGCGCAGGTAGTTGACGATAGCGGCGGCGCGTGTCGAGCCATAGCTCTCGCCGAGCAGATACTTGGGCGAGGTCCAGCGATCGTTGTCGCTGAGGTACTGGGCTATGAAACGGCTTATCGAATCGATATCCGGGTCGACGGCCCAGAACTCCTCGTCCTTGTGATCGCATACCGCGTGGCTGACGCCGGTGCCCACTGGATCGATCATCACCACATCGCTCACATCGAGCAGGCTGAACTCGTTGTCGGCGGTGCGGTAGGGCGCGGCCGGCGTCGGTGTGGGGTCCGACACCAGCACGCGCTTGGGTCCCAACACTCCCATGTGCAGCCACATCGAGGAGGAGCCCGGACCTCCGTTGAAGGCGAAGGTGACCGCGCGCGAGGCGGAGGCTTTGGGCTCGCGGCGTGTATAGGCAGTGTAGCCGATGCTGGCAATGGGCTTGTCGTCGTCGTCGCGGACGATCAACACGCCGGCGGTAGCCGTGTAATCGAAGCTCTTGCCGCCGAGGCTGAGTCGATGCTGCGTGACGGACGTCTGCGCGATCGGCAAGCGCATCCATTGATCTTTTTTGTCGCCTTTGAGGTCGATGCGGCACATCTGCGACACCTGCGCCGCGGTAGGCGCCGCTTTGCCGGTTGACTGCGCACCGGTACGACCCTCGGGAGGAGCCCCCTCCTGCGCGTAGGCCGGGCCTGCCAGTGCCCAAATGCCCACTACCCCGGCCACCCACCGCTGCGACATCTGATCTCCCCGCTCGCCGCTCCGAGGTCCGGCGCACCACGCGCAGACCGCGCGCGCTTATACCATGCGGGGTGCGATCGCCGCTGTAAGATCGGCGCAAATGCCGGCCACCGATCATCCGCGCTCGATCCGCTCGTTTGTGACCCGCTCGGGGCGTATCACCGAAGCGCAGCAGCGCGCGCTTGCACAGCTATGGCCGAAATACGGCATCGAATTCTCTTCCACGCGGCTCGAGGCGATCGCGGTCTACGGCCGCGATGCCCCACGCACGCTCGAGATCGGCTTTGGCAACGGCGCGAACCTGGGCGCGCTCGCGCTCGCCCATCCCGAACGGGACTTCCTCGGCGTAGAGGTGCATCGCGCCGGCGTCGGACGGCTGCTGCGCACGCTCGAGTCGCAGCATCTCACCAACGTCCGCATCATCTGCCACGATGCGGTGGAGGTGCTCGCGCACCAGATCCCACCGCAGTGGTTGCAGGAAATTCTCATCTTCTTTCCGGACCCCTGGCCGAAAAAGCGCCATCACAAGCGCCGCCTCGTCCAGGGTCCGTTCGTGCCGATGCTCGTCGAACGGCTGGAGTCCGGGGGCGTGCTGCGCATCGCCACCGACTGGCACCCGTATGCGCTCGAGATACTGGCCACACTCTCGGGCACCGGGCAGCTGCGGAACCTCGCGCTGGACGACGCTTTCGTGCCGCGCCCTCCCGAGCGGGAGCCGACACGATTCGAGCAGCGCGGAGCGCGTCTCGGTCACGAGGTCTGGGACCTCGCCTTCCGGCGCACCTGAGCGTCAGCTCACCCCGAAGGCCGGCCGCAGTCCATCGAGCACGAACTGCACCGCGAGTGCGCCGAGAATTACCCCGAGCAGGCGGCCGGCAACGTTGGCGCCGGTGATGCCGATCACGCGCATCAGCGGATCGGCGAGCAGCATCATGATGAGCGCGATGAGCAGCACCAGCAGCACCGCTACCAGGTATGCGGCGAACACGCCCGGCTGCTCGCTGAGGTGGACGGGGCCGAACCACAGGAGGATCGTGGCGAGCGCGCCGGGACCTGCGATGAATGGAAAGGCCAGTGGAAACACCGAGATGTCTGCGCGACGCCGGCTCTCGGCGGCCTCGCTCGAGGAGGTGCGCGTGCCCGATTCGCGTGCGAACACCATCTCCAGGGCCATCAGGAACAAAAGCAGACCGCCGAAAATGCGGAACGCCTCGAGGCTGATGCCCATGAGCTTGAGAAATGAGGCGCCGCCGAGCGCAAACAGCACCAGGATCGCCGCGGCGACGCTCACGGCCCGCAGCGCCATGCGGCGCTTGTAGGCGTGCGTGGCACCGGTGGTCAGACCGGTAAACAGCGGGATCAGCGACACAGGCTCGACCACGACGAAGAAAACCACGAAGAACTTCAGCGGCTGCCCGAGCATTTGGTGCTGTGCGCCAAAGCGCGCTCAGCGGCGCTCGTGGCTGTCACAAATTAATGTCTTGAAAGCCTCACAAGCGAGGCGCAACATCATTGCAGAGCTGGCGCAGAATCGTAAGGGTGCTGAGAAGATCTTCGGGAGGTGGCGGCGATGGCGACTCCTCAACCCGGTATCGGCGACTGGTATCGCCTCAACGGTGGTGCGTTGTTCGAGGTGGTAGCTCTCGACGACGACGACGGCACGATCGAAATCCAGTATTTCGATGGTACGGTCGAGGAGATGGACATCGAGGACTGGGAAGCGCAGTGGGAAGAAGGCGCACTCGAGTCCGCCGAGGCTCCCGAGGACTGGTCCGGATCGGTCGACATCGAAGGAAGTGACGATGAAGGCCGCGGCGGCGACTCGCTCAACGACGATCGCGACGTGCGCGCCAGCTCCCTCGACGGTATCGATCTCTTCGAGTGAGCCGCGGCGCCATTTAGCGCGCCGCAGGTAATCCCCGCCCCCGCTACGGGGCCATCCCGGCGAGCGCATCGATGTCCACGCCGCCGGTAAGCAACACGAAACCGCACTGTACTTCGAGCGGCACCGGCGTGAGCGTGCGCCCGGCGCAGGGACCTGACACGCAGTAGCCGGTGGACTTCTCGAAGAGTGCCCCGTGCGAGGAACACAGGATCAGCGCGCCGTCTGCCGTTAGAAAGTGCTGCGGCCGCAGGTCGAGCGGATGCCCGGCATGCGGGCAACGGTTGATGAAGCCACGCACGCCATCCGCGGTGCGTACCACGAAGCCACGCAGCGGCCACTCGCCGCGTCCGATGGTGAAGCCGCGGCAGCCGTGCGCCTCGAGGTCGGCAAGCCGGCATACCACGCGCTCGAGATCCAGGATCTCAGCGGTCGAGCGCATGGATGCTCGCTCGCTTGAACCACACGATGCCGAGGCCCGGGAGCGCGATGATCACGCTCGCAACATAGTATCCATACCAGCCGCCGTGATCGGCGACCCAACCGGCGGGCAGCCCGAGGCTGTAGCGCGGCAGAAGCGCCAGCGCCGACAGCAGCGCATACTGAAAAGCGCTGTAACGCGGATCGCACAGCGCCATGATCAGGGCGACGAGCGCAATGCCGCCCATCGCGCCTGCGATGTGCTCGATCACCACCGCGGTCACCATGAGCGGGTAGCTCTTGCCGGCGAGCGCCAGTGCACAGTAGAGCAGGTTGCTGAGGGCCTGCAGCACGCCGAAGGTCAGCATCGAGCGCAGCAGCCCGAGCCTCACCATGAGCACACCGCCGATCACCGAGCCCACGAGGGTACTCGCGGTGAATAGCGCCTTCACGATGAGCGCAATCTCCGTCTTGCTGAAGCCCACGTCCATCATGAATGGCGTGAACAGCTTGTTGGCGAAGGCATCGCCAGCCTTGAACAGCAGCACCACAGCGAGCAGCGTCACCGCGCTCGGTGTTCCGAGCAGCTCCGCCAGCGGCGCGACCACCGATTCGCGTAGCGACCGCGGCTGATGAACACCGGCGGGCTCCGGCGCACAGACGCTGGCGACGCAAAAGCTCGCCATGACACCCGCGAGCAGGAGGAATGCCGCACGCCAGCCGAAATGATCGGCGATGATGAGAGCACAGGCCGATGCCACCCAGGCGGCCGTCCGGTACCCCAGGTTGGTGGCTGCCGCGGCGAGACCCCGCTCGCTCGGCAGTGACACATCGGTGCGCCAGGCATCGAAGGCGATGTCCTGAGTAGCGGAAAAAAACACGATGACGAGCGCACACGCCGCAACCGGCGCGAGCGCGAGCCGCGGATCCTGCAGCGCGAAGAGCGCGATCGTGATGGCAAGCGCGAGCTGCATCGCGAACATCCAGCCGCGGCGCCGCCCGAGCAGTGGCAGCGGGTAGCGGTCGATGAGCGGTGCCCAGAGAAACTTCAGCAGGTACGGCAACGCGACATAAGACATCACGCCGATAGTCGTGTTGCTGGCGCCCGTGTCCTTCAGCCACGCCTGCAGCGCGCTCTCGGTGATCTGGTTGGGGAAGCCGGAAGCCGCCGCGAGCGCCAGGATCGCCAGCATCTTCGGGCTGGCGAGCACCTCTTTGAGGGGGGCGCGCGTGCTGAGGCTCGCCACGCTCAAAAACGATAGTCCATGACGAGCGGCGCGTGGTCGGAGAAGCGCTTGTTGCGATAGATGCTGGCCGCGTGCGCTTTGCCCGCGAGCGAACCGCTCACCACCTGATAATCGATACGCCATCCGACGTTGTTCACACGCGCCTGTCCGCGATTCGACCACCAGGTGTACAGATCGGGCTCGGGCCGCACCTCGCGGAAAGCGTCTACGTAACCGCCCGCCCCGAACAGCCGGTCCATCCACGCACGTTCCTCGGGCAGGAAGCCGGAGTTTTGCTGGTTCGATCTCCAGTTCCTGAGGTCGATCGGCCGGTGCGCGATGTTCCAGTCACCGCTGAGGATGTAGTGCCGGCCGCGCCGGCGCAGCCGCGCCAGGTGCGGGGTGAAGGCATCGAGAAAACGAAACTTCGACGCCTGGCGTTCCGGCCCGGCAGAGCCTGAAGGCAGGTACAGCGACACCACCGACAACGCCCCGACCTGCACCTCGAGATAACGCCCCTCCTGGTCGAACTCCGGCACCCCGAAGCCATGCACTACCCGCTCGGGCCGCATGCGTGAGTAGAGCGCGACTCCAGCATAGCCCTTGCGCTCGGCATCGCAGAAAAAGCGGTGATAGCCGGAGAGCCTCACGTCATGTCCCTCGAGCTGATGCTCCTGGCTCCTGGTCTCCTGCAGACAGATGAAATCCGCCTGCTGCCGGCGCAACCAGCGGAACAAGCCCTTCTCGGCCGCCGAGCGGATGCCGCAGACGTTGACGGTGATTACGCGCATGGCGCAATGATATGGCATGCAGCAATACCAGCTCACCTTCATCGACCTCGCGCTGCGACGCAACGCGCTGCGCTTCGGGCGCTTCACGCTCAAGTCCGGACGCGAGAGCCCCTACTTCTTCAACGCCGGACTCTTCAGTGATGGGGAATCGGCAGCGGTGCTCGGCCGCTGCTATGCCGCCGCCATCCTCGCCTCCGGCCTTGCGTTCGATATGCTCTTTGGACCCGCGTACAAGGGCATCGCGCTCGCAACCTCCACCGCGATCGCGCTCTCGCTCGATGCCGGGCTGAAAATGCCTTTCGCCTACAACCGCAAGGAGGTGAAGGAGCATGGCGAGGGCGGCAGTGTCATCGGCGCCGCGCTCGAGGGTCGGGTGTTGATCGTCGATGATGTCATCACCGCCGGCACCGCGGTGCGCGAGTCGCTCGCGCTCATCCGCGCTGCCGCGGCGCAGCCGGTGGGCGTCGCGCTCGCGCTCGACCGGCAGGAGCGCGGCCAAGGTGCGCTCAGCGCGGTGCAGGAGCTCGAGCAGTCGCAAGGTGTGCGATGTGTGAGCATCATCACACTTGCCGATCTCATCGAAGCGCTGGCCCATCCCCCGGACGGGCGCGCGCGCATTTCTGACGACCAGCTCACAGCTCTGCGCGCCTATCAGCAGCGTTACGGCGTGCGCTGAGCTTGCCAGCGCCCGCTGCCGCGGCGGAATATAAACATATGCCTACCGCATCGCGGCTCGTATATCTCGCTCTGCTCGTAACGGCCGCGCTCGGCGCGGCAGCCTGGGCCGCTCCCAGCTCGCGTACATCTTCGCAGAGCTCGCAGAAAGGCATCGCTTATCGCTGGGTCGATGAGCAGGGAGTGGTGCACTACGGTGACCACATTCCGCCGCAGTATGCGAGTCAGGACCGCACCATTCTCAACTCTCAGGGTGTCGAGGTTGGCCACCTCGACGCGCAGAAGACGCCTCAAGAAGAGGCCGTGGCAGCACGCGCCCGCGAAGCCCTGATGAAGCAGAAGCAGCACGATGCCTTCCTGGTCTCCACCTACACCTCGGTGAAGGACATCGAGGCGCTGCGCGATGCGCGGCTCGATCAGATGAAAGGTCAGCGCGCCGCAGCCGAGCAGTACGTGGAGAGTCTGCGGGCGCGCCTCACCAGCCTGCAGTCACGCGCCTTGGCTTACCGCCCTTACAGCAAGGACGCACGGCGCATGCCAGATGACCTCGCGGAAAATCTGGTACGCACGGTGAACGAGCTGCGCGTGCAGAGTAGCTCGCTCGCCGCCAAGAGCGCGGAAGAAGCCGCGCTGCGCTCACAGTTCCAGGACGACATCGAGCGTTACCGCGAGCTGCATGCGATCCATTCGCAATCCGGCTCGACCACCCCGCCGCGCGCCGCGATCGTCACGCAATAGGCCTCAATGCTGGCCGGAATGGCCGAAGCCGCCGGCACCGCGGGAGGACACGGTGAATTCCGTCACCACTTCCAGCTGCACCTGCACCACCGGCACCACGACCAGCTGGGCGATGCGCTCGCCTGGCCTGACAGTGAAAGGCTCTCCGCCCCGGTTCCAGCAGGAGACCATGAGCTGCCCCTGGTAGTCGGAGTCGATCAGGCCGACCAGGTTGCCGAGCACGATTCCGTGGCGGTGACCGAGCCCCGAGCGCGGCAGGATGAGCGCAGCGAGCGCGGGATCATCCACGTGGATGGCAAGCCCGGTTGGAATGAGCTCGGTCCTCCCTGGAGCGAGCAGCAGCGGAGCCTCGAGGCAGGCACGCAGGTCGAGACCCGCGGAGCCCTCGGTGGCATAGGCCGGCAGGGGGAACTCCGTGCCGAGGCGTGCGTCGAGGATCCGCACCTGCAGCGCGCGGCGTGTGGCGGGGCTGCCGCTCAAGCGAGCGCCGTACCGCGCTTGCGCGCCCCGCCGCGGGCAGCCATCTCCTGCGCGATCAGGGTGATGAGCCCGCGAGCGAGAGTGAGCTTGCCCGCGCGCGCGAGCTCGTGCCGCGCAGCGCGCGTGAGTACTATGAGCTGATTGTCCTCGCTGTCGAATGCCTTGTCGTGGCCGACTTCGTTGGCCGCGATCATGTCGAGATTCTTTTTCAGCAGCTTGGTGCGCGCGTTCTGTTCGACCGACTCGGTCTCTGCCGCAAACCCGACCACGAACGGCCGGTCCTTGTGCGCAGCCACCGTCGCGAGCACATCCACGGTGCGCTCCATCGCGATATCGAGCGAGTCGCTGGTCTTCTTTATCTTCTGCTCCGCGGCGCGGGCCGGACGGTAGTCGGCCACCGCTGCCGTGGAGATGAACAGGTCCGTCCCGGGTAACTCGCGCAGCACCGCGGCGAGCATCTCGGATGCGCTCTCGACGTCCACCCGTCTCACCCCTGCAGGTGCCGGCAGGCTCACCGGTCCGGCGACGAGTACCACCCCCGCACCGGCCTCACGCGCCGCCTGCGCCACCGCGAACCCCATCTTGCCGGAGCTGCGATTGCTGATGAAGCGTACCGGGTCGATGCGCTCGCGCGTCGGCCCCGCGGTGATGAGCACGCGGCGGCCCGCGAGCACCCCCTGCGAGGGGAGCAGCAGCGACTGCAACCGATCGGCGAGATCGAGCGGCTCGAGCATACGGCCCTCGCCGGTCTCGCCGCAGGCCTGGTCGCCCTCTCCCGGGCCGTAGATCTGCACGCCGCGGTCGCCGAGCGTCACCTTGTTAGCGCGCGTAGCGGCATTGGCCCACATGATGTGGTTCATGGCAGGGGCGACGGCAATCGGCGCCTCGGTGGCAAGGCACACTGTCGTGAGCAGGTCATCCGCCATCCCGGCGGCGAGCCGTGCGAGAAAATCCGCGCTGGCTGGCGCAATGAGCACCGCATCGGCCCAGCGCGCGAGCTCGATGTGCCCCATCGCAGCCTCGGCGGATGCATCCCACAGATCGCTCCGCACCGGGCGTCCCGAGAGAGCCTGGAAGGTCGTCGCGCTGACGAACTCGCGCGCCGCGCGCGTCATGACTACCTGCACGTCCGCGCCGCGCTCGCGCAGCCGCCGCACGAGGTCCGCGCTCTTGTACGCGGCAATGCCGCCCGTGACGCCGAGGAGAATGTGCTTGCCTTGCATCGTTTGCTGACCCCTGCTTGCGATTATCGCACCCTCGCCCGGCGGACGCGTAGATGAAGCGCGACAGTGGGAAATAGGACAATTGGAGCGCTTTCTCCCCCTCGCGCCCGATGCAGGAGCCTGCTTAGATTCCGCGCATCGAGCCTTAGATCCAACGGTAATGAGCATCCGTCACTGGCCGGGCGCCGAGCGGCCACGCGAGAAACTACTCGAGCGCGGCGCGCACGCGCTCTCCGACGCGGAGTTGCTCGCGCTGCTGCTCGGGTCGGGCATCCGCGGCCACTCGGCGGTGGAGTTGGCGCGCACGCTGATCGCGCAGTTCGGCTCGCTGCGCATGCTGCTGAACGCCGAAGCCGAGCGCTGTTTCGCGCAGGCGGGAATCGGACCTGCGCGCTATGCCGTTCTAAAAGCGGCGCTGGAGCTCGCCCGGAGGCATTTCCGCGAGGCTCTGCGCGTAGGGCCGACGCTCGGCGCTCCCGACGCCACGCGGACCTTTCTCGTGGCGCAGCTGCGCGATCGACCCTACGAAGTCTTCTGCTGCCTGTTCCTCGACAACCGCCACCGCCTCATCGCCTTCGAGGAGCTGTTCCGCGGGACGATCGACCGTGCCGGGGTGCATCCCCGCGAGGTGCTGCGCCAGACTCTGGCGCACAATGCCGCGGCGCTTATTTTTGCCCACAACCATCCATCGGGGGTCCTCGAGCCCAGCCAGGCGGACGAGCTCATCACGCGGCGCCTCAAGGAGGCACTGGCATTAGTGGACGTACGGGTGCTGGATCACTTCATCATCGGCGATGGGTTGTGCTTCTCATTCTCGGAGCACGGGCTCCTCTGAGCGAGCGGCGGGTGGTGTGATCTCCCCCCGCCGCTCGCGCGCGCCTTACTTGAGAATAGCTTCCTGCGAGGTGCGTGCGCCGAGCACGGTGCGGATCTTGGCGCGGTCTGCTTCCGATTTGGCGGCCGCCTCCGTAGAGCCTTCGATCTTTGCGCTCACCTGATCGAGCTTGCCACCGAGGTGATCGAGCGCCGCCCAGTTCTTGAACTCCGTCACCAGGATGATGTCCGGGTCTTGGGGGGTACGCGCCTCCACCACCAGCACGCGCCAGTTCGTGATGAGCCCGGCGGCCTTGGCTGCCTCCTGCTGCTTCTTGTAAGTGGTCGCCAGCCAGTGCATGTAATCGTCGAAATGACCATCGACGGTACGGATGTAGCTCGAATTGACCACCGGTCCGTCGTTGAAGTCGCGACCGTCCGCCCAGGCGGGGGCCGTCGGTGCGGTGAGGGCGAGCAGAGTGGCCGCTGCGCACAGCGCAGAAGTGAGTCTCATCATTTGAATGTCCCCTTGGAAAGGTTAGTGCTTGTTCGTCTCGGTGCGGCCGGACAAGGCTCCGGGCGGGCACCGGGCGGTCGCGCAACCTACGTCACTTTCGGTGCTCGTGGCAAAGCGACCCGCCTCTCCTTGTGATCCGCCGGCCAGGCTGGTATAAAGCCCGCCCCGGGGTCTGGGGGATCGTCCCTTAGACCGTAAGCCACTGATTTCAAGGTTGTTTCTATGTCTCGTGTCTGCGAGGTCACCGGCAAGAAGCCCGGTGTCGGTAATCGCGTCTCTCACGCCAACAACAAGAAACGCCGCCGCTTCCTGCCAAATCTGCACACGCAGCGTTTCTGGCTGGAAACCGAGAAGCGCTGGGTGACGCTGCGCCTCACGACCGCCGGCATGCGTACCGTCGAGAAGAAGGGCATCGACAAGGTCGTCGCCGAGCTGCGCGCCCAGGGGCACAGGCTCTGAGGCGCTGAAGGAGCCATCATGCGCGAGAAGGTTAAGCTGCTGTCCTCGGCCGGAACGGGCCACTTCTACGTAACGACGAAGAATAAGCGCCTGCATCCGGACAAGATGGAAATACGCAAGTTCGATCCGGTGGCGCGCAAGCACGTCGCCTACAAAGAATCGAAGATCAAGTAGCCTGCCCGAACTGCCCGAAGTCGAAACGACGCGGCGCGGCCTCGCGCCACACGTTCGCGGCTGCCGCATCACCCGGCTCTCGGTGTACGAGCCGCGGCTGCGCTGGCTCGTGGCGCGCGATCTGCCGCGCAAGGTCGCCGGGCAGCGGATCGTGCGCGTCGGCCGACGTGCCAAGTACCTGCTGCTCGGACTCGAAACCGGCACGTTGCTGATGCACCTCGGGATGTCGGGCAATCTGCGCGCGGTACCCGCCAGCACCCCGCGGCTCGCGCATGATCATTTCGATCTGGTGCTCGATTCGGGCGTCGCGCTGCGCTTCAATGATCCGCGCCGCTTCGGCAGTCTCCTCTATGCACCCGGCGAGCCGCAGCGCCATCCGCTTCTCGCCCATCTGGGACCCGAACCGTTCTCTGCGGCCTTCGATGCCGACTATCTCTACCGCATCACCCGCGGGCGGCGCATCGCCATCAAGCACCTGTTGATGAACAGCCGTCTCGTGGTCGGCGTCGGCAACATCTATGCGAGCGAGGCATTGTTTCGGGCGCGCGTGCGGCCCACGCGGGCGGCGCGCAGTCTGTCGCGTGCGGAGGCGGCGCGCCTCGTGCGCGGCGTGCGCACCGTGCTGCGTCAGGCCATCCGCTCGGGCGGCACTACCTTGCGCGACTATCTGGGGGCCGATGGCGCACCGGGGTACTTCCGCCAGCGGCTGTACGTCTATGAGCGCCGCGGAAAACCCTGCCGGCGCTGCCGGAGTGCGGTGCGGGCGATGACCCAGGGACAGCGCTCCACGTACTATTGCCCGGGCTGCCAGAAGTAGTCACGCCCGGGACCGAAGCCTCCTGCATGAGCCGGCACATCATCAACCATCTGTCGCGCGCCGACCCGGTGCTCGCTCAGCTGATCCGCGCCGTCGGCCCGTGCCGGCTCGCCCCTGAGGGCGACTGCCATCCCTTTCAAACGCTCGCGCGCGCCATCGCCCACCAGCAGCTCAATGGCGTCGCCGCCAACACCATACTCGGGCGGCTGGTGAATTCCTGTGGCGCCGGCGTATTTCCCACCCCGCAGCAGGTGCTGGCAGCTTCGGTCGAGAGCCTGCGCAGCGCCGGCTTCTCCTTCGCCAAGATCGCCGCGCTGCGGGACCTCGCGGAGAAGACCATCGCCGCGGTCGTGCCCGATGCGGCAATCCTCCTCGCGCTCAGCGACGAAGAGATCATCACGCGCCTCACACAGGTGCGCGGCATCGGACGCTGGACGGTGGAGATGTTGCTCGTGTTCCAGCTCGGCAGACCCGATGTGCTGCCGGTCGATGATTTTGGAGTGCGCAGCGGCTTTCAGGCGGCCTATGGACTCTCGCGCTTGCCGCGACCGCAGGCGCTCGCCGCGTGGGGCGAGCGCTGGAGACCCTATCGCACGACTGCCGCCTGGTATCTGTGGCGGGCCATCGAGCTGAAGCGGGCCGGAACACTGCCGGCACCGGCCGAGCGCATACGCCTGCCGAGGATTCGCAAGCGGCGCCGCAGCGCGCCGCGTCGCATCATTAGGAAAACCAGCCGGCGCACGCTCAGGGCCGGCGGTACTTCTTCAGCTCCGCTTCGACGAGCGGATGCACGAAAGCGCTCACGTCCCCGCCGAACACGGCGATCTCGCGCACCAGGGTCGAGGAAATGAAGGAGAATGGTTCCTGCGGCGTGAGAAACACGGTCTCGAAATTGCGATCGAGGTGCCGGGACATGTTGGCGAGCTGGAACTCGAACTCGAAATCCGACACCGCGCGCAGCCCACGCACGATCACCGCATCCTGGTAGCGCTTGGCGAAATCCACCGTGAGCCCCGCGTAGCCCTGCACCTCGACATTCGGCAGGTCGTGGAGCACACGGCGCGCGAGATCGACGCGCTTGTCGAGGCTGAACATCGGCGTTTTGTTGGGATTGGCCGCGATGGCGACCACCACGTGGTCGAAGATCGAGGCGGCGCGGCGCACCAGGTCCTGGTGGCCGTTGGTGATCGGATCGAAGGTGCCTGGATAGACGGCGTTGCGTTTCATGCGTTAGGTGTGCCCGGCGCTGCGTGCGCAAAGAGATGATAACCGACCTCTCCCGCCTGCTTCGCCTTCAGCGGCTGCCAGCTCGCTGGCAGCTGCGGAAGTCCCGCACGCGCCGCGCACTCGACGTAGACGAGTGCACCCGCCTCGAGCCAATGGCGCTCCTCGAGCCGCGCCGCCGCCTGACTGAGCAGCTGCGAGGCAAACGGCGGATCGAGAAACACGATGTCGAGTGGCCGGGCAATGCCGGCGAGATATCTCAGCGCGTCGGCGCGCACCACGCGGGCATTCGCGGCCTGCCACGCGGTAAGCAATTCACCCAGCTCGCGCGCGGCCGTGGCATCACGCTCGATGAAGGTGACCTGAGCCGCACCGCGCGAGAGCGCTTCGAGCCCGAGCGCACCACTCCCGGCGAAAAGATCGAGACAGTGCGCACCACGCACCGCCACGCCCAGCCAGTTGAAGAGCGTTTCGCGCACTCGGTCAGGGGTGGGGCGAATGGCTGCACTCGCGGCAAAACGCAGCTTGCGGCCGCGCCAGGTTCCCCCAATGATGCGCAGCACGCGTGAGCGCTCTGCCCTGCGCGGAACGGCCGCGCGGCGCTTCGACTTGCCACCCAATGCCAAGCGCGCTTCAGTCCTTTCCCGGTTCGCACCTTGCCACTGTTCTGGCCGTGAGCGTACTCTAGACCCGCTCGTTCAACAGCGCTCATGAAGCACCGGCAAGGGGGGGCAGGGCCGGTGAGCCATAAGAATATGGATGGCTCGCTAACCACAGCGGAACTCCGACTGCCGGCGTGTCTGACTCACGCGTGGAAAGATCGCCAGGAGCTTCGAGGGATATGAAAAGACTCATTGCCGCCGGCCTGGTCTCGAGTGCGTTATGCCTGGTCGGTGGCTGCGGGAATAGCGGCTACGGCACGGCCACCGGGCAGCCCGACCTCACCGGTTTCAACGGTAATCCCGGCACCCCCTCGTGCAGCAACCCGGCGCGGCCAGCCAACACTGCGCTCTATTGTCCCGCGGCTGGCTTGCTGCCGTATCCGTTCGATGCGTACTTCGCCGGCTCCACCGACGGCACACTCAACATCCAGCCGCCGAATCAATTGCGTCCGGCGCAGGACGCGGTCAACGCTATCGACGGCTTCTCGACCACGGCACCGATCCGCGAACGCTTCAACGGGCCGATCGATGCGGCCTCGCTCGCGACACCCGGTGCGGTGGTGATGATTCACATCAACACCAACAACGCCGGCCCGCAGGCCAAGGCGCCAGTGTCGCCGGCCGTCGGTGGGGCGTTCGCGCCGCTCACCGGGTGCGTCGTCGGTGGCGCGTGCGCGGGCGCCGATTATTCGGTCGGGGTGGCGCTGGACGACCCGACGATCCTGGAGATCACACCGCTCCATCCGCTGGCGGCGAGCACCTGCCTGCCGCCGCCACCGAATTCACCATGCCAGGCCGCAAACGGCGGGCCGGGCGAGGCCTACCTGATACTGCTCACCAAGGCGATCACGGTCGGCGGTGTGGCAGCTGCGCCTGATGTGGACTACGCCAACTTTCAGAAGGCGCTCGCCTCGGGCGGGTCGGCCTGTCCGAGCATTACCGCTCCGACGCTCAACGCGCTATGCCAGTTGACCGGTGCGCACCTTGGGCTTGCGCAGCTCGTACCGGGTTTCAACCCCGCGAACGTGGTGGCGTCCTTCAGCTTCAGCACCGAGTCGACCGTCGACACGCTCTTCGCGGCGGCCTCGCTGGCAACTCCGCGGTCGATCAAGGTGAATCCAGCCCTGTTGGCCCCCAACGTTCCGTTTACTACGGCGGCGATTGGCGGCCTCGGGTATGCCGACGTTTATGTTGGCGTGATGACTCTGCCCTACTATTTGAGTACGACTTTGCCGGATACGGAGTACTGGCACGCCTCCGCCGCGAGTGCGCCGGACAAGACCAGCACACTCACCACGCGCTTTAACCCCGTTCCTATGTCGACCGTGCCAGCGCTGCAGGTGCCGGTGCTGATGAGCGTACCCAACGCGAGCTCGGGCCAGTCGCAGCCGCTCACCGGCTGGCCCGTCGTGATCCTGGAGCACGGCATCACCGCCGACCGTACCAATCTCCTCGGGATTGCCGACGCGCTCGCACACGGCGGCTTTGTGGGAGTCACGATCGACCTGCCGCTGCACGGGCTCACCGTACCGTACAACCCGCAAGACCCAACCACCTACTTCTATGCGAGCTCCGCCAATCCCTGGTACACGGGTCTCGGGTTGCCCGCTACGGGCTCGATCGAGCGCACTTTCGACCTCGACACCCTCAACAAGGCCGCAGGTCTCCCGGGCCTCGATCCGAGCGGCTCGCATTTCATTGCGTTGGGGAGTCTGTTGACTTTTAGGGACAACCTGCGCGAGTCGTCGGTGGATCTGGTCACGCTCGCCCTGTCCGTGCGGACTATCCTGCCGGCACCCGCCACCGCGCCCTTTATCGACCCCAGCCGGGTTCATTTCATGGGCCACTCCGGGGGCGCGATTACCGGCACGCCTTTTCTCGCCGCGATGCCCCCGAACGCAGTGTTGACCGCCACCCTCGCCAACCCCGGCGGCCAATTCGTATACCTGGGATTGGAGTCACCGACCTTCGGGCCTCCCGCCATCGCCGCGCTGGAAGAAGCAAGCCACGGGTTGCTCACGCCCGGCACGACGCCATTTGCTCAGTTCGAGCTCGACGCGCAGACGGTCGTCGACTCTGGCGATCCATGGAACTACATCGCACTGGCGGTTGCACGGCATCCGATTCACATGGTCGAGGTGGTCGGCACCAACCCACCGCCGGCAGGTTGTAATGCGCAAGCTCCCGTGAACGGGTGCCCGGACCAGGTGGTCCCGAACGATGCGACCGACCGCTTGATCCGAACGGGCGGCTTCACACAGGTGCATTCGCCCGGCGCCGGGTCGCCGATTCCCGGTTCCCCTCAACTCGGTCCCTCCGTCGTGAAATTCACCGCGGGAAAGCACCAGTCGTTCCTGAGCCCCATATTGAGCCCCGCTGCCACACTGGAAATGCAGACCGAAGCCGTGACGTTCGCGGCGACCAACGGGACGTATCTGCCCGTCTCCTCGAGCGCGCCAGTCCAATAGCGTGTCCTTGACCTAGTGAAAGGCGGGCAGGGCGGCCGCGAGGCCGCCCTGCTTCTTTGCGCGTGGCGAATCCAGTGCCCGCTACAATGCGCGGTCTATGTTCCGCCGCGCCTCCGAAACCGCAGCCGCACCGCCGGAGGATCGTCCGGGGTTCCTGCGCCGCCTGCGCAGCCGCCTGAACCAGGGCAATTCCTGGCTCACCTACGATCTCGCCGACCTGGTGCGCGGACGGCAGATCGATGCCGCGATACTCGAGGAGCTC
>DASYFL010000121.1:0-52783 GCA_036498445.1 Steroidobacteraceae bacterium | reverse complement strand
TTTCTCACGCGCGCCACTCGCGCAAGCTCACGCCCGCTGAGGCTCTGCACCTCGAGGCCTGGCAACAGCTGTTGCGATAACTGGAATTCCCGCACCGCCGGCGACGTCAGAAAGCTGAAGAACGCCCCACTGTCCGCGATGAACCAGCCGTCCTGACCATTGATTTGTGCGCGAACCATGGGTCGAAGTCCGCGCATGGTCACCGGGATGTCCGGAGCACGGGCAATGCGGCAGGGCTCGGCGTGGGTGACGGTGGCGGCGAGAACCGCCGCCCCGGCGAGCGATGCGCAAGCGAGCCGCCGCGCCCGCGCGCCACACGGATTGAGCCGCACACGCCCCCCGTCTTGGAATGTCTTCTCGAGCTCGAACTATACCTCTCTGCGGGTTGCGCGGCGGGCCCAACACCGCATATGTCAACTGCGCTAGAGTTATGTCATGAGGGTGTTGGCGATCGAATCCTCCTGTGATGAGAGCGCTGCCGCGGTGCTCGATGGGCGCGCCGGGCTGCTCGCGCATGAGCTCTTCAGCCAGATCGAGCTGCACCGCGCCTATGGCGGCGTGGTCCCGGAGCTCGCCTCCCGCGATCACGTCCGGCGGCTGCTGCCGCTCATCGAGCGCGCACTGGAGCGGGCTGACACCCCCATGCGGGAGTTACACGGCGTGGCCTACACGGCGGGTCCCGGGTTGATCGGGGCGCTGCTCACCGGTGCCGCGCTCGCCCGCAGCCTGGCCTACGCCTTACGGCTGCCCGCGATCGGGGTGCACCATCTGGAAGGACATCTGCTCGCCCCATGGCTCGAGCCGCAGCCGCCCCCTTTCCCACACCTTGCGCTGCTCGTCTCGGGCGGACACACGCTGCTCATCGAGGTGGCGGGCATCGGCCAGTACCGTGTGTTGGGGACAAGCCGCGACGACGCGGCAGGCGAGGCGTTCGACAAGACCGCGAAGCTCCTCGGGCTGCCGTATCCGGGCGGTCCGCAGCTCGCTGAAATCGCGGCTGAGGGCAGGCCCGGTGCCTTCATCTTTCCGCGGCCGATGCTCGATCGGCCGGGCCTCGAGTTCAGTTTCTCGGGGCTCAAGACCGCGGTGCGTCACGCGCTCCGTGGACGTGAGCTCACGCCCCAGCTGTGCGCCGACGTGGCGCGCGCGGTGCAGGAAGCGATCGTCGAGACGCTCGTGGCCAAGTCATTGCGCGCGCTCGAGTACACCGGGCTCACCGTGCTCGTCGTCTCGGGCGGGGTGAGCGCAAATCGCCTGCTGCGCGAGCGCCTCGACACAGCCGCGCTGCGCAGTGGCACCCGCGTGTACTATCCGCGGATAGAATTCTCCACCGACAATGCCGCGATGATTGCCATCGCGGGGCTCAAGCGTCTCGAGGCAGGCCAACACGATGATCTCGCCATCCAGGCCCGCGCGCAGTGGCCGCTCGAGTCGTTGCTCCCGGTGAGCACGTGAGCGAGGCGCGAACCGCGGGCGACCGCATCTTCCTGCATGGGCTCAGCGCCGAATGCATCATCGGCTTCATCGATTGGGAGCGGCGGGTGAAGCAGACCGTGGTGCTCGATCTCGAGCTGCCAGTGGACTGCCGTCACGCTGCACTGACGGATGAGGTGGCCGACACGCTCGATTACAAGAAGGTAGCGAAGCGCGTGCTGGCGTTCGTCGAGGCCTCCGAGTTCAAGCTGGTCGAGACGCTGGCGCATCGGGTCGCGCTGGTGATTCTCGCGGAGTTCCCGGTGGAGTGGGTGCGCGTTGCGCTCAACAAGCCCGGTGCGATCCGTAACTCCCGGGACGTCGGTGTCGTCATCGAGCGCAGCCGTGTCGACCTGCCGGCCTCCGCCGCGGCGCGCGCACCGCTCGCTGGCGGCGGCGGCTGACACCAGTGCCCGCGGTGTACGTCGGCGCCGGCAGCAACGTGGCGCCCATGCACAACCTGGCGCGCGCGGTGGCGGAGTTGCAGCGCGAGTTCCCCGGAGCGCGCTTCTCGCCGTGGTATCGCAACCGCGCGGTCGGATTCGAGGGCGAGGATTTCATCAATCTCGTCGCCGGATTCGACACCGCTCTCCCGGTGCGGGCGGTGCTCTCCAGGCTGCACGCGATCGAGATGCTCTGCGGTCGCACACGCGCTGCCCCACGTTGGGCGCCACGCCCGATGGATCTCGATGTGCTGTTATATGGCGATCTCATCTGCGACGAGCCGGGACTGAGGCTGCCGCGGCCCGACCTGCTCAGGCGCGCGTACATGCTGGGGCCGCTCGCCGCGCTCGCACCGGAAGTCGTGCATCCCACCATGCACCTCACCGCGGGCGAGCTCTGGCGGCGCTTCGATCAGGCCGCACACCCCCTCGAACCGGTGCGGCCGGCGGTTTCACAGCGGCCCTGATGGCATCGTGGCCATCGATCGCTGCGTCACCAGCCGATGCTTCGGCCTCCGTCCACGGCGAGGACCTGCCCGGTGACGTATGGCGCACCGGTCGCGAAGAACAGGCACGCAGCCGCGACATCCTCGGCCGACCCCGCGCGTTTCAGCGCCGTGCGCTGGGTGATCTTCTCCTGCAGGGCGCGATCGACGCCGTCTTCCGGCCACATGACCGGCCCCGGAGCCACTGCATTCACGCGCACGTGCGGGCCGAGCTCGCGCGCCAGCGAGCGGGTGAGCATGATCAGTCCCGCCTTCGCAATGCTGTATACCGGGTAGCGGCGCAGCGGCTTCACTCCATGGATGTCCGCCAGATTCACGATCAGACCCTTTGCCTCGTGCAACCGCGTTGCTGCGGCCTGGGCGAGAAACAGCGGCGCTTTGAGGTTGGTGCCGATCAGATCGTCCCAGTCCATTTCGGTGATGTCGCCGAGCGGGGTGGGATAGAAGGTCGAGGCATTGTTCACCAGGATGTCGAGGCCGCCGAACTCCTTTATCGCCGTGTCCACGAGCGCCGGCAGACTCGCAATTTCCAGCAGGTCGCACTCGGCGAGCGCGGCGGAGGCGGGCCGCAGCCCATTCAACTCCTGTGCGAGCGCGGTTGCATCGTCCGCCGAGCTGCGATAGTGCAACACGAGGTTGGCCCCTGCTGCATGCAGAGTACGCGCGATGACTGCACCTACGCGGCGCGCAGCGCCGGTCACCAGCGCCGTCTTGCCCTGCAGACTCGGATGGGATGCCGCCGCCCCGCCTGCCTCAGGTTTCTCATGCGTCATGGGGCGCGATTATGACCGCATCGGCGCCGCACTCAATCCTGCCCCCGCCGAGCCTTGCGGAGGAGGCGCATAGCCGGCGGCTAACGGAGCTCATGCAGCAGGAGCTCGCGGCGGCGGGCGGGTGGCTGTCGTTCGAGCGTTTCATGGAGCTCGCGCTGTACGCGCCCGGTCTCGGCTATTACAGCGCAGGCAGCGTAAAGCTCGGTGCGGGTGGGGACTTCGTCACCGCACCGGAGGTGTCCGAGCTCTTTTCCCGCTGCATCGCCCGGCAGTGCGGCGAGGTGCTGGCGCACATGGGCGGAGAGATTCTCGAGCTCGGCGCCGGAACCGGGCGCATGGCAGAGGCCGTGCTGAAGGAGCTCGCGGCCAGGAACCTGCTGCCCGAGCGTTATGCGATTCTGGAAGTGAGTGCGGATCTCGCCGAGCGCCAGCGCGAGCGTCTCATGCGGCTGCCAGAGGCGCTGCGCGAGCGCCTCGTGTGGCTCGAGCGCTTGCCGCAACGGCCAGTGCACGGTGTGATGCTCGCCAACGAGGTGGCAGACGCGCTGCCGTGCGCGCGCTTCAGGGTGGGAGCCGCGGGCATTCGGGAGCTTGGCGTCGTGCTGGAGGCTTGCTCCGCATCCTCCGGCGCCGCTGCCGCGAGCCCGATCCGGTTCACCGAGGCCGAAACCGCGCCGGGTGCGAGCCTCGGAGAGGCCTGTGAGGAGGTACTGATCAGCCTGCCCGGACCGCTGCCCGGCGGCTACACCTCCGAGGTGTGTACGCGGGTCACGCCGTGGATTGGCGCGCTCGCCGGATGTCTCGCCCGTGGGCTGCTGCTGCTCTGCGACTACGGGCTGCCGCGCCGGCACTACTATCATCCACAGCGGATCAGGGGAACGCTGCGCTGTCACTATAAACAGCGCGCACACGACGACCCGTACATCAATCTCGGCCTGCAGGACATCAGCGCCTGGGTGGATTTCACGCGCGTGGCCGAGGCCGCGCTCGCCGCCGGGTTGGAGGTGCAGGGGTTTGCGACCCAGGCCGCTTTTCTGCTCGGCTGCGGCATCGAGCCGCTCGTGATGCAGGCCGCGGAGGGCATCGCGCGCACCCGTCTCGCGGGCGAGGCGCGCCGCCTGCTGATGCCCGGGGAGATGGGCGAGGCCTTCAAGCTGATGGCACTCACGCGTGATTTGGACATTCCGCTCAGCGGCTTCGCGCTGCAGGATCTGCGTGACCTGCTGTAGAAGTTCTGTCGTGACGCCGCGCACGGGGGCGGATACGGCCACAGCCCGGTTAAGATGGCGGCTCTTCAGCCACCGAGCTTCAGTCAGTGTCCGATAACCTGAGCACCGTGATCCTCGGCATCGTCGAAGGCATAACCGAGTTTCTTCCCGTCTCGAGCACCGGCCATCTGCTCATCGCAGAGCGCTGGCTCGGCGAGCGATCGGAGCTCTTCAATGTCACCATCCAGGCCGGTGCGATCCTCGCCATCGTGCTGATCTACTGGCGCCGATTGTGGACTCTGGTGACACGCTTCAACGAGCCGGAGAATCGCGACTATCTCGCCAAGCTGACCGTCGCTTTCCTCATTACCGCGATCGGCGGCTTCATTGCCACCCGTCTCGGCTGGAAACTGCCGGAGAGCCTTCTGCCGATTGCGCTCGCGACGCTGATCGGCGGCGCGCTGATCCTCGTCATCGAGGCCTACGTGGCAGGCCGGCCGCAGGTCGCTGCGGTCAGCTGGAATGTCGCCTTCTGGGTCGGTGCGTGTCAGATTCTCGCGGCGGTGTTTCCAGGGACGTCCCGGTCGGCCTCGACCATCTTTGCCGCGATGCTGGCCGGCCTTACCTTGCGTCCCGCTGCCACTGAATTTGCGTTCCTGGTCGGCATCCCTACGATGTTTGCCGCCACGGGCTACGAACTGCTGAAGGTGCGCGGCGAGAGAGCAGGCGAAGACTGGCACGCGCTCGCAATCGGCTTCGCGGTCTCGCTGATCGTCGCATTCATCGCGGTGAAATGGCTGCTGCGCTACGTGCAGTCGCACCGCTTCACTATCTTTGCCTGGTACCGCATTGCGCTCGGGTCGGTGCTGCTCGCGCTGATCGGCTCGGGCATGATGCGTTGAAGCGGTGAAGCGCCGGAAGAACCGCTAACCGGAGGCTGCTTTTTTCAGCTGACTGATGGCGGCGAGCCGCCGGCGGCGCAGCTCCGCGCCGATCTCCGCCCCTTCGAGGCCGCGCCGCTCGCTCTCGGTCAGCGTCGCCGCGGCGGCCGCCGTCAGCGTGCGCGCGAGATATCCGACCTGTGGATAAGGTGCATCCTCGCGGCCGCTACGGCCGCGAGCATCCGCCTCGCAGGCGAGCAACAGCTCAGCGAATCGCTCGGAGCGGCGGAAGGCGTCGCAGCTCTCCAGCAAGGTGAGCAGGGTGGCCGGTCGCAACTCGAGCGCGCGATGCACCAGCGTGTGGTAACGCCCCGCCAGGATCGCGAGCTCGCGGTGGGCGTTGGGCACCTTGAGGCGATCGCACAGCTCGTTGATGAGCGGCACGCCGAGCTCCTCGTGCCCGTGATGACTCGGCCATTCGGCCTTCGGCGTCTGCGCTTTGCCAAGATCGTGTACCAACACTGCAAAACGCACCGCCGGCGGTGCGCCGTGGGTGGCGGCATATCGCAGCGCGAGCATGACGTGGACCCCGGTATCGATCTCCGGATGCCAGCGCGGAGGCTGCGGCACACCAAAGAGCGCATCGATCTCCGGGTAGATCACCGCGAGCGCACCGCAGGCCCGCAGGGTGTGGAAGAAAACGTCCGGGTGCGCCTCGGCGAGGGCGCGCTCGGTCTCCTGCCACACGCGCTCGGGGACCAGCGTGCGCGCTTCACCGGACTCGGTGATGCGACGCATGAGCGCGAGCGTTTCGTCGGCGACGCGGAACCCCAGGGGCGCAAAACGTGCAGCGAAGCGCGCCACGCGCAGGATGCGCACCGGATCCTCGACGAACGCTTCCGACACGTGCCGCAATGACCGCGCGGCGAGATCAGCCTGTCCACCGTAGGGATCGATGAGCGCGCCACTCTCATCCTCCGCCATCGCATTGATGGTGAGGTCACGGCGCCCGAGATCCTCCTCGAGGGTGACGGTCGGCGCAAACTGCGTCGTGAAGCCGCGATAGCCCGGGCCGATCTTGCGCTCCTGACGGGCGAGAGCGTGCTCCTCGTGCGTCGTTGGGTGCAGGAACACCGGGAACTCGCGCCCGACCGGCTGGTAACCGAGCCGCAGCAGCTCCTCGGGTGTCGCACCGACGACTACCCAGTCGCGCTCGCGCACCGCAAGACCGAGCAAGCGGTCCCGAACCGCACCACCGACCAAGTAGACTCGCATGA
Organism: Steroidobacteraceae bacterium; assembly: GCA_036498445.1. Taxonomy (GTDB): domain Bacteria; phylum Pseudomonadota; class Gammaproteobacteria; order Steroidobacterales; family Steroidobacteraceae; genus 13-2-20CM-66-19. The sequence goes on along the minus strand of DASYFL010000121.1, from coordinate 46,222 downwards.
TGTGCATGTTAACCGAGCTGCCCTCAGGCGGTGCGGGGAGCGCAGGTGTTGCATCGGGCAGGTCGAGTCGCTGGCGGCGGCTGACGGTGGCAGCCGCGTGCGTGCTGCTCTCGAGCTGCGGCACGACGTATGTCATGCAGGCGGCAAGCGGCGAATGGCACGTGCTGCACGAACGCGTGGCCATCGACAAGGCAATCGCCGATCCGCACACGACGCCGGCCGTGCGCGAGCACCTCGAGCAGGTGCGCGCCGCGCGCGAGTTCGCCTCACGGGAGCTCGGATTACCCGATAACGACAGCTACCGCAGTTATGCGGACATCGGGCGGCCGTTCGTGGTGTGGAACGTCGTGGCGGCGCCCGAGTTCTCGCTCGCGCCGAAGCACTGGTGTTTTCCGGTCGCCGGTTGTGTGGCGTACCGCGGTTACTTTCACGAGCCGGCGGCACGGGAGTTCGCGCTCGAGCTCGAGGCGCAGGGGTTCGACGTGGCCATCGACGGGGTTCCGGCTTACTCGACACTCGGGAAGTTTGCCGACCCGGTGCTCTCCAGCATGCTGCGCTACGGCGACGACGATCTGGCGGCGACCATCTTCCACGAGCTGGCGCATCAGCTGCTGTATGTGCGCGACGACTCCGAGTTCAACGAGGCGTTCGCCACGACCGTGGAGGATGTCGGGCTCGAGCGCTGGCTTGCGCACCAGGAGGTGGGCGCCGAGCGCATGCAGGCCTTTCGCAATTCGCGGCAGCGCGAGCAGGAGCTGGTGAGCCTGCTGGCATCGACGCGCAGCCGGCTGAAGCAGCTGTACGCATCCAGGCTGCCCCGCAACGAGATGGTGCTGAAGAAGGCGCAGGCATTCACCCAGCTGGCCGCCGACATCCGCGCGCTCGAGCGGCGCGAGGGGGTGAGCATACCGCTGTATGAGCAATGGATCGCGCAGGGACTGAACAACGCCCGCCTCGCCTCGGTGGCGACTTATTTCGCGTGCGTGCCGGGATTCGTGCGGCTGCTACATGACGAGGACGATGACCTGCCGCGTTTCTATGCCGCGGCACGCAAGCTCGCCGAGCAGCCGCGTGCCGAGAGGCACGCGCGACTGTGCGCGCAATGACGCCGCGAGTCAGGCCGGCAGCGGCTGCGGACCGAGGTACAGCGGCAGCTCCGCGAGCAGCGGACGGGGGGCGACACCGAGCGCGGCGCAACCGTCCTCGCGGCAGACGCTGTCGATGGTGAGCGAGCGGAAGTTATCGAGCGAGAAGGGCTTGCCGGGCAACAGCCCCATCACCACTCCCTGGAGTCGCGCCAGGGCATCCGGCATGGGCACGATGTGGCACGGCAGACCCGCAACGCGTGCGGTGAGCCGCACGATCTCCTCGAGTGTGAGCACCTCGGGACCGCACAGCTCGTAGGTTGCCCCAACGCTCGCCTGCTGCGTCAGCGCACGCACGAAGGCCTCCACGACGTCGAGCACGCAGATCGGTGCGAAGCGCGCCCGCGCGCGCGCGAGCGGCAGCACCCCAAAGCTCAGGCGCAACAAGCTGGCGAACCGATTGGTGAGTGAATCGCCAGCTCCGAAGATCACCGATGGGCGGAAGATGGTCACCGCCGGGTGCGGCTGCTCGGGATGCGGCACGGCGCGCACCGCCACCTCCGCGGCCGCCTTGGAGCGCAGGTAGCGGCTCGGCGCATGCTCGGCAGCACCGAGGGAGCTCATGTGCAGCACGCGGCGCACGCCAGCACCGCGTGCCGCGTTCATCACCTTGGCGGCGAGCGCGGAGTGCACCGTCTCGAAGCTGGCGCGTCCGTGCTCGTTGAGGATGCCGATGAGGTTGATCACCGCCGCGCAGTCGGCGAACAGCTGACTGAGTACCCGCGGTTCGTGCACGTTGGCGACGCGCAGCTCCGCGGTGTCGAGCACCCGCAGGCGCTCGACATGGGCGAGATTGCGCGTGGGAACACGCACCCAGTGCCCTGCGTATACCAGGCGCCTGACCAGCTCCGTGCCGACGAAGCCGCCGCCTCCGAGCACACAGATGTTCACGCGTGCACCGCCTGAGATGTTGCTCAGCGCAGTGGCACGAGCAGCACGGTTGCGCCGCGCCGCACCTCGAGCACCAGCACCGCGGCGCCGCGGGCGCGGTCGCGCAGGTCGCGCACGCTGCTCACTCGGCCGCGGTTCGCGCCCACGATGACATCCTCGGCGCGCAGCCCGGCCTGCGCCGCGGCGCTGCCGGGCTCGACACTGCGTACCAACGCGCCGCCGGCGTCGGGAGCGTCGGCCAGCACCGAGCCCTCGAAGCTCTTGTGGATGCTGGCCGGTCCGCCGGTGAGCTCGGTGGTGGTGTCGGCGATCACCGCGGTGACGCGCAGCGGCTTGCCATCGCGCAGCAGCCCGATATCGACCTTGTCACCGACCCGCAGCAGGCCAATGGTGTTGCGCAGCTCGCTGTTGGATTTCACCGGCTGGCTGTTTACCGAGGTGATCACATCTCCGGTGCGGATACCGGCGTGATCCGCGGGCGAGCCCTCGACGACCTGCGACACGAGCGCGCCGACGGCACTCGGCAGGCCGAGCGAGTGCGCGATGTCGGGTGTGACGGTGTACATGCTCACCCCGAGCTGGCCGCGCTTCACGGACCCGTAGCGGATGAGCTGCTCCATGACGCTGCGCGCCATATTCACCGGTATGGCGAAACCGATGCCGATGTTGCCGCCGCTGCGCGACAGGATGGCGGTGTTGATGCCGATCAGCTCACCGCGCAGGTTGACCAGCGCACCCCCGGAGTTACCCGGATTGATGGAAGCGTCGGTCTGGATGAAGTCCTCGTACCCATCGGGATTGATGCCGGAGCGCGACAGGCCGCTGATGATCCCCGAAGTCACCGTGTGCTGCAGCCCGAAGGGATTGCCAATGGCTACCACGAAATCACCGACCTCTGCCCGGGCAGAGTCGCCGAGGGGAATCTGCGTGAGCCCATCGGGCTTCACGCGCACTACCGCTACGTCCGAAGGAGTATCGCTGCCGATGATCTCCGCTTTCAGGTCCCGCCCATCCTGCAGGGTAACGGTGATCTCGCTGGCGTTCTCGACCACGTGCGCGTTGGTGACAATGTAGCCACTGCGCGCATCGAAGATGACGCCGGAGCCCGCGCTCTGGAACGGCCGTGCGCGTGGGCCGGTGTCCGGTGGTACATCGAAGAAACGGCGGAAGAACGGATCATCGAGCAGCGGGTTCTGCGCGCCGCGCTCGCGGATGGTGCCGCGCGTCGCGATATTGACTACCGCGGGCGACACTTTGCGGATCATGGGTGCGAGCGTCGGCAGGCCCGACTCGCTCACGGCGGGCGGCATCGCCCCGGGCACCGCAGCGGAGGCGGCCGCAAGTAGTACACACAGGGTCACTGCGCTGAGGCGGCTCATCACGCGGGAATTCTAGCTCCAAGCCGCTGCGCGCGGCCGCTTACCGCGCGGATCGTGAGCTGTGCGGAGGGAATTGCGAGCTGTGCAGAGGGCGTGCTTGCGGAGTGCTTACGCGGGCCAGGGGGCGGCAGCGCATGGCGAGCGCCTTCTGCCGCTGGCTGCTGCAGAAAGTAACGAAGATGGCCGGCAGCGCGGTGGCGCTGCCGGCCATGGCAGGAACGCTCAGGCAGCCTGTACGGTGATGCGACGCGGCTGCTCGGTCGGGCGCTTCGGAATGCTGATCTCCAGCACCCCGTTCACGTGGGTCGCCTTGATCGCCTCGGCATCCACGCTCTCGGGCAGCGTGAAGCGGCGCAGGAAGGAACCGGTGGCGCGCTCGACGCTCTCGTAGCCGTCCTTGGACGACTTCTGTTCCGAGCGGCGCTCGCCCTTGATCGCGAGCACGCCTTGCTCGGCCGTGATCTCGATGTCCTTGCCCTCGACGCCCGGCAGGTCGGCGGCTACGACGAAGCGCTCGGCTTCCTCGCGCACATCGACGTGCGGGATCCAGCTGACGCTCGCGCCATTGGCGACCTCGCCTAGGGCGCGATCGAGCTGCCGGTGCAGGCGACTCACGAGCGTCCAGGGCTCGTAGCGAACGATGGTCATGGGAAAACTCCTCTTGAATAAGGTTAAAACTGCAACCAAAAACCGGGTGCGCCAGGTGCTGATATGCGCGGCGCCTATGCACCCGATGTACGGTTGAGTGTTTGGATTTCAAGAGCCGGTCCTCCGCGGGCTCTCCATTCAGACGGCTCCCTTGTTGTTGGCTATGCGTTGCATCTCAGCCGCGCATGACCGACCGCGCACTCACTCGCGGGCGTGGCTCGTGCGCAGATCAGAAATCGAGTGCGCACCGCGCACGCTCCATAGGCCGCGGTCGCGCCCGGGTTCGGGCTCGAAAGCTTGGGCTTTGGTGTAGTTGAGCAATGGCCAAATCAGCGCTCAAGGTGCTCACTTTTGTGGGCAGCCTGTGCAAAACCTGTGCTTGCCCTGGGCACAATATATAGGGCCGCCTCGGCTCAGCCCTGCTCGCGCATTTTGGTAAAAAATATCGTGGAAGTTACGGCCATATCGCTGAAAGTTTTTGAATAAACTGATTAAAAATGACATTACAAAATAGTGTCTCGAGCCTTGACGCACCCGGGGGGCGTCATTAGTCTTTTGACCCCGACACAAGATCTTGTGTTCGCTTAATCAGCGAGCACGGGCACGCGGTCGGGGGAGGTTTCAGGGACCTGACTGTCACGAAGACAGCAGGTGCCAGTCGGTTCGGGGGGCAGGGCAGAGTTCCCTCCATTGCACCGACTGACATTCCCTGCAATCCGAAATAAGGCGTCAAGAACATTCGGAGCGCCGCGGATTACATGAACACCGTCGTGAAGATCGACCCGAAGGACATCGATGCCATTCCTTTTCAGGAAGCATCGCTCGATATCTGGGACAGGAAGTATCGCCTCACCGCGAAGGACGGCACGCCCATCGACAAGACGATGGACGACACCTACAAGCGTGTGGCGCGCTCGCTCGCGGACGTCGAGGGCCCCGAGGTGCGCGAGCAGTGGTACGAGCGCTTCCTGTGGGCGCTGCGGCGCGGTGCGATCCCTGCGGGCCGGATAACCTCCAACGCTGGTGCGCTCGAGCACAAGCCGGCGACCTCGACGATCAACTGCACCGTGTCGGGCACGATCCATGACTCGATGGACGATATTCTCAGGAAGGTCCATGAGGCCGGACTCACGCTGAAGGCGGGCTGCGGCATAGGGTATGAATTCTCGACGTTGCGGCCGCGCGGCGCATACGTCTCGGGGGCCGGCGCCTATACCTCCGGGCCGCTATCCTTCATGGATATCTTCGACAAGATGTGTTTCACCATCTCGTCAGCGGGCGGCAGGCGCGGCGCGCAGATGGGCACATTCGACATCGGCCATCCCGATGTCATGGAATTCATCCGCGCCAAGCGCGAGAACGGCCGCCTCCGGCAGTTCAACCTCTCCCTGCTGATCACCGATGAATTCATGCATGCGGTCCGCGAGGATCGCGACTGGAAGCTCGCCTTCCCCGTGACGCGCAAGGAATACGAGGCCGACAAGCCCGATTTGAGCGATGCGACCAGGTTCCTGTGGCGCGAGTGGCCCGTGCACGAGGGCTATGTGGTGAACGAGGAGGGTCTGGTCGCGTGCAAGATCTACAAGACCCTTCCGGCGCGGCGCATGTGGGACGTGATCATGACGTCCACCTACGATTTCGCCGAGCCGGGCTTCGTACTCATCGACCGCTCGAATGAGATGAACAACAACTGGTGGTGCGAGAACATTCGCGCAACCAATCCGTGTGGCGAACAGAATTTACCGGAGTACGGGGCTTGCCTGCTCGGCTCGGTCAATCTGACTCGTTTCGTGAAGCATCCGTTCACCGATTTCGCTGAATTCGACTGGCACGAATACCGCGAGGTGGTGAAGGTCTTAACCCGCATGCTCGACAACGTGGTCGAGGTCAATGGACTCCCGCTCGAGAAGCAGCGCGAGGAGATCCTGCGCAAGCGCCGCCACGGCATGGGATTCCTCGGGCTCGGCAGCACCCTCGCGCTGCTGCGCATGAAGTACGGATCACCCGAGTCGGTGCAGTTCACCGCTGACGCGTCGCGCGAGATGGCGCTGGCGGGCTGGGAGGCGGCGCTCGAGATCTCGCGGGAGAAGGGTCCCGCGCCGATCATGAACGAGGAGTTCACGGTCACCAGAGAGATGCTGCGCAAGCGGCCGGAGATGGCACGCGATGGCTGGAAGCCGGGCGCGAAGATCGCCGGCCGGCTGTTGCACGCGAAGTACAGCCGTTACATGCAGCGTATCGCGCAGGTGGCGCCGCAGCTCGTGCACGAGCTCGCGGAGACCGGGGCACGCTTCACGCACCACAGCTCGATAGCGCCGACCGGCACCATCTCGCTGTCGCTGGCCAACAATGCGTCCAACGGCATCGAGCCGTCGTTCGCCCATCACTATTTCCGCAACGTCATCCGGGAGGGCAAGAAATCAAAGGAGAAGATCGACGTCTATTCCTTCGAGTTGCTGGCCTATCGCGAGCTGGTGAACCCGAACGCTAAACCTGGAGCCACCAATGATGCCGAGAGACTGCCGGACTATTTCATCGCGTCCGATGACATCACGCCCAAGGAGCATGTTGAAGTGCAGGCTGCGGCCCAGAAGTGGGTCGATTCATCGATTTCTAAGACAGCGAACGTGCCTACGGATTTCCCCTACGAGAAGTTCAAAGACATCTATCTGTATGCACACGAGCAGGGCCTGAAGGGCTGCACCACGTTCCGTTTCAACCCGGAAGCATTCCAGGGCGTTCTGGTCAAGGAGCAGGACCTGAAGAACACGACTTACAAGTTCACGCTCGAGGACGGGACGGTGGTCGAGCTACGCGGTGATGAAGAGGTCGAGTACGACGGCGAGTTGCACACCGCCGCGAATCTCTACGATAGCTTGAAGGAGGGGTACTTCGGAAAATTCTGACAGTACCCGATTAGGACATCCACATGACCAAGATCGATCGAAAAATCGTCAAGTACGCGGTGCAGAAGCCCGAGGACAAGGCGGCTGCGGATAAGGCGACGGAGGCCAAAGCGGCGGCCGCCAAAGCGGCGGAGGTGAGGCCTGCCCCTCAGCCGGGCGAGCCAGAGCTGGTGCGCGACCGCAATGGCCGCACCGCCAAAGTCATCCGCATGCACGAGAAGCTCGAGCGTCCGGAGATGCTGGTCGGCTCGACCTACAAGATCAAGACGCCGATCTCGGATCACGCGATGTACGTGACCATCAACGACATCGTGCTGAACGAGGGCACCGAATACGAGCAGCGCCGCCCGTTCGAGATCTTCATCAACTCGAAGAACCTCGATCACTTCCAGTGGATCGTCGCGCTCACGCGCATCATCTCCGCGGTCTTCAGGAAGGGCGGAGATGTGACCTTCCTCGTGGATGAGCTGAAGGCGGTGTTCGATCCGCGCGGCGGCTACTGGCAGCCGGGTGGCAAGTTCATGCCATCGATCATCGCCGAGCTCGGCCACGTGATCGAGAAGCACCTGCAGGCGATCGGCCTGATGCGCAAGACCCAGCTCGACGTTCATCAGCAGAAGCTGGTCGATGAAAAGCGCGCCGCGTTCGAGGCGCGTGCCAGACAGACCGACGCCTTCGCCAAGTCACACTTCCCGGAAGGCGCCCAGCTGTGCGGGCGCTGCAGCACCGCGGCGGTCGTCATGATGGACGGCTGTATGACGTGCCTGAACTGCGGCGACTCGAAGTGCGGGTGAGCCCGCGGCCCCTTGATTGCGATGACCAACTACGACTGACAGAACCGGTGCGATTCGCGAGGCGGTCTCTAGCGGGGCCCCCAGGAAATTTCGCGTCTGGCTGAGCGGCGGATGCCGGTTATGCACGGCGAGCGAAATTTCATGGGGTGCTCCAGGCTGCCTCGCTCCTTCTTCGCCCCTTTCTCGCCCGAGTCTCCACTGGCTGCCTGCGCTCGAGTCTGCGCGCGGCTTGCGGCTGGTAAAAAAAACCCCGCTTTCGCGGGGTGTCGGTCGCTTGCTTGTGTGTGGAGGAGTGTCGTTCTCGTTGTTATCCGGTACCGCGCGGTACCCGGCGAAGCCAGAGGCTCCCGCCCGATCCGCGCTTGTTTTCAGTTATCCCTTGGCGTCGTCTTCCTTCGCGGCTTTTGCCGATGATGGTTGTAAGAAAAGCAACACTCGTGCCAACTCGCCCCCGCGACCCGGCTCGACCTTCCCGGACCCCCGATGGGCTCTACAAATGTGACGCAGCGCACGTTGTGAATGCGCCGCATCTGGGATCGTCCGCCACCGGGCCCTCCGATGGGGCGCTCATGTCGGCGTTCTAGACAGGTGAGTGTCAAAATATTCGACACATTTGGCGATGCATTGTCAGCTTCCGGCGCGATGCGCTCCGCGGCAAGTCTCTGAACTTACTATGGAAGTCAGCTCTTTCCCGGGGTGTAAATGAACTCGACAGGGAGGTTGGCGGGCTCGCGTAAGCCCGCGGCCACGATCGTGCCGGCTCTCGCCGCGTGCCTGCTCACTCTCGCTGCCCTTCTGACCACTTCCCGCGTATGGGGGGCCGAGGACCCCATGCCGCGCCCGGCGGACCTCGAGCGGGACGTGCAATTCTGGATCCGCGTCTACAGCCAGATCGATACCAACGCCGGTCTCCTCCACGACCAGTCCAACCTCGGCGTCGTGTACGACGCGCTGCACTTCGCGCCCGAGTCGCCGCCCGCAGAGCGGCAGCGCCTCATCGACCAGACTCGGGAGCGATACGAAGCGGCACTACGCCGGATTGCAGCGACCGGCGATGGCTCCCTGTCCGCGGATGACCAGCGCATCCGCGATCTCTGGGGGGCCGAAGGTACACCTGCGCGCCTGCGCGCGGCGGTTGATGACATCCGGTTTCAGCTCGGGCAGTCGGACCGCTTCAGGAGCGGCCTGATCCGCTCGGGCGCATGGGAAACACACATCGCCGAGACTCTCGCCAATCTCGGGCTGCCCGCGGAGCTTGCGGTGTTGCCACACGTCGAGTCCTCCTTCAACCCGAGCGCCTATTCCAAGGTGGGCGCCGCGGGCCTGTGGCAGTTCATGCGCTCGACCGGGCGGCGCTACATGCGCATCGATGGCGCGGTGGACGACCGGCTCGATCCGTTCCGCTCGACCGAGGCCGCCGCGCAGCTGCTCGCCTACAACTACCGCGTACTCGGCACCTGGCCACTCGCCTTGACTGCGTACAACCACGGCACCGCCGGGGTGCGGCGCGCCAAGGAGACGCTCGGCACCGATGACATCGCGCGCATCGTGCGCAGCTACAGCAGCCGCACCTTCGGGTTCGCCTCGCGCAACTTCTACGTATCTTTCCTTGCAGCGCTCGAGATCGACCGCAATCCGGAGAAGTACTTCGGCGCCCTGCAGAAGGAGAGTGAGGCGCATTTCCGCGAGGTCGAGCTCCCCGCCTACGTTTCCGCCACCTCGCTCGAGCATGCGTTGAAGATCGACGCAGCGAAGCTGCGGGCGCTGAATCCGGCGCTTCTGCCGGCGGTCTGGAATGGCGCCCAGCGCGTGCCGAAGGCCTATCGACTGCGGCTGCCGGTTGATGGCACCGAGTGGAGCAGTCAGCTGCTCGCGCAGCGTCTCTCGCCCGGAGACATGTTTGCCGGCCAACGCGCTCCGCCGCACTACCGCGTGCAAAGTGGCGATACGCTCGCCGCTCTCGCCACCCGCTACGGGGTCTCCATCGAGTCGCTGGCGGGGCTGAACCACCTGCGCACCAGTGCACACCTGCGTCCCGGCCGGGTGCTCACGGTGCCGGAAACCACTTCCATCAGCCTTGCGGCGGCCACTTCGCCCGCCTCGGTGCCAGCGCCCACAGCGCGGCCCGCATCGACACCGCTGGCACCGGCGGCGAGCGTCGCGGCCGGACCGAAGGTGCCCGCAGTGGCGAGCTCCGCGGCTCCTGCTCCGCCCTCAGCGACTGCGCCGCCGCCTTCCGCGAGGCCTGCAGCGCCCGCACCTGCCTCCACGCCACTGCTCGCTTCCCGAGCGCCGGCACTGCCGGCGGAGCCTTCGGCCCCTGCTGCTGAAGCCGTGGCGCCCCCCTCTCCGGGAGGCGCGGTCTCGGCGGAGGTGGCGGTGCGTGAGAGCGCCGAGGATGCCGCGGCGGCCGCGGCTGCCGAGGCCGCTAGCGCGAAGCCGCACGCCGCGTCGGCTCCACAGCCGGTGTCCGCGGCTCAGGCCGAGGCGCTCGGCCCCGCGCTCGGTCCGGCAGCGGACGCCGAGCAGAGCGCCGACCCCTTCGATTACAGCGTGGCCCAGGATGGCACCATCCGCGTCGCCGCCGAAGAGACCCTCGGTCACTATGCCGACTGGCTCGGTGTGACCTCGGCTCGTCTGCGCGAGATCAACCACATGAAGTTTCGCAGCCCGATGCTCATTGGCCAGCGTATCCACCTCGACTTCTCGCTCGTGACCCGGGAGGTTTTCGAGACGCTGCGTCACGAGTATCACCGCGAGCTCCAGGCGGCCTACTTCGCGGGCCACCGCATCGTGGGTACCGAGATCCGCATCGCCCGCGCCGGCGATTCGGTCTGGACCCTGTCCCAGCACCGGGCGCAGCTGCCACTGTGGCTGCTGCAGCAGTACAACCCGGATCTCGATCTGACCTCGCTGCGCACCGGTACACAGATCGTCATGCCACGCGTTGAGGAAGTCGGCACCGGTGGCTGAGAGGGAGGGCGGAGGTTACGGCGAGGGAGGGATACCGCATGTTCTCGCCAACCCGTAGGAGCTTACGTACAGCCCGTGTGACGGCGCGCACATGCCGGTCAGCATTCGCTGCGCCTATAATTCCGCCCAAGGCGCAGGTGTGAATCGGAAGGCAATGAATTTCAGGACTTTATGTGTACTGGGGCTGCAGCTCATGGGCGCGTTCGGCATCGCTCTCGCCGACGGCCTGCCCCAGGCGCAGCCGGTGATGCTGCCGCAGCCGGCGCTGAACACACTCCCGCTGGTCGACCGCGTGGTGGTGCACAAGGCCGAGCGGCGGCTGCTACTCATGCACGGCGGCAATATCGTGCGCACGTACCACGTGGCGCTCGGGCTCAGCCCCGTCGGTCAGAAGGAGCGCTCAGGCGATTTCCGCACTCCGGAAGGAACCTATCGTCTGGAGCGGCGCAACGCCCGCAGCGATTACTTCCTTTCCATCAAGGTGTCGTACCCGAACGACGCCGATCTCAAGCGCGCGCGCTCGCGGCACTGGGATACTGGCGGGTCGATCATGGTTCACGGCCTGCCGAACTACCTGAAGCACGAGCCGGAGTATTACCTGGCGCACGACTGGACCGATGGCTGCATCGCCCTCTCCAATGCCGATATGACCGAGATCTGGATGCTCACTCCGGACGACGTGCCGATCGACATCCTTCCCTGACGCTCACGTGAGCAGCGATTTTTCAGAATTCGTCGACGCGCGCGTCGGTCCGCGCGGTAGTCTCGAGAATCTGTCGCAGAGCGAGATTGACAAGCTGCTCGACAGCGGACAGGGCGGCCTTTACCCGCTGTTCCGGCGCTGCGCGCTCGCGGTGCTGAACTCCGGGGCGCCCACCGACAATTCCAAGGAGGTCTTTGAGCGCTACCGCGACTTCGAGATCCGCATCGTGCGCCACCCCTGGGGGGTGAAGCTCGAGATGCAGAACGCTCCGGCGGCAGCCTTCGTCGACGGCCAGATGATCCGCGGCATCAAGGAGCACCTGTTCGCGGTGCTGCGCGATGTGGTGTTCATCTCCAACGAGATCATCGAAAGCGGCCGTTTCGATCTCACCGATTCGGCTTCGATCACCAACGCGGTGTTTCACGTGTTGCGTAACGCCCGGCTGCTCGACTACAAGTCGCGGCCGAATCTGGTGGTGTGCTGGGGCGGTCACTCGATCTCGACCGAGGAGTACCAGTACACCAAGAGGGTGGGCTACGAGCTCGGGTTGCGCGGCCTCGATGTCTGCACCGGCTGCGGACCCGGAGCGATGAAGGGGCCGATGAAGGGTGCCACCATCGGTCACGCCAAGCAGCGCATCGAGCACAGCCGCTACATCGGTATCACCGAGCCGGGCATCATCGCCGCCGAGCCGCCGAACCCGATCGTCACGCAGCTCGCGATCATGCCTGACATCGAGAAGCGCCTCGAGGCGTTCGTGCGCGTCGCGCACGGTATCGTGGTGTTCCCGGGCGGTGCCGGCACCGCGGAGGAGATCCTGTACCTCGCCGGCATTCTGCTCGACCCGGCCAACCGCGAGCAGCCGTTCCCGGTGGTGCTCACCGGGCCGCGCGACAGCGAGGAGTATTTCGAGCACATCGGCCGCTTCATCAGCGGGACGCTTGGGGTGGAAGCCACCAGACGTTTCACCATCGTCCTCGATGACCCGCCGGAAGTGGCGCGGCGCATGGTACGGGGCATGCACGAGGTGCGCGAGTTCCGGCGCCGGCACAGCGACTCCTACAACTTCAATTGGCTGCTGTCCATTCAGCCGGCATTCCAGCGGCCCTTCGAGGTCACGCACGCTGCCATGCGCGCGCTCGATCTGAACCGTGCGCAGCCCGCACACGAGCTGGCCGCGAACCTGCGCCGCGCGTTCTCGGGCATCGTCACCGGCAATGTGAAGGAGATCGGGATCCAGGCGATCGAGCGCGAGGGACCCTATGAGCTTGCGGGCGACCCTGCGGTGATGCGACTCATCGATGAGCTGCTCGCCGCGTTCGTCGCGCAGCGGCGCATGCGGCTGCCCGGCAGCGCCTACCGCCCGGTGTACCGGCTGGTCGCGTGATCGCGCGAGCCGCGCAGCGCGCCGCCGCAGCGTTGCGCGACGCCGTTACATAACGCTCTGCGGGCCGCACACTTTCCGATAAGCGCGCGAGAGCTGTGTCCCAGGCGTATGCGACCGGCGACATGCCTGTGAACCAGTTCCTGCGGCGTGCACGCGAACGCCGTACGCTGACAGTCACGATCTTGAGGAGCTTCGCATGAGCTCGAGTGACAGGGGGCGAGACAACGCGCCCGGCACGCAGCGCGAACCGGCACCGGCAGCCAGCCCGACGAGTGGCGCCGACGCTTATGCCAACTGGCTGGATCGTATGCAGCGTGCGCGCGCCCGGCAGGCAGCCATTACCCGCAACCTCTACACCTGGACGAACTACAAGAACTGGGCCGACCAGGTGCGCGATTCCTGGTCCACCACCGAGAACAGCGCCGCAACCGGCGGCGTCAAAGCGAAGAAATAAAGCGCGCTGCGCGCGCACCGCACCTGACCCGCGCAGCGGGTATCCTTCAGCCGATCGCGACGGCCACAGGCGCTGGCAGCCTCACAGCCTCGGGCGCGTCCGCGCCTGTCGCGGGCTTTCCGCCGTTGCCCGTCGGCTGTGGAGCGCCATCCGCGGCCGGGCCTGCGGAGTCCTGCTGCGGAGCGCTACCGGGGGGAGCCTGCTGTCCAGGCGGTCGTGCGAGCCATTCCACCAGCGGTGCCCACTGCTCGACGTCATCGTGCGCCACATAGCTCTTCATCTCGTGAACGCCGACGCCGAGCTCAGCGCCGCGCACGTAGTTCTGCGAGTCACGAATGGTGGCGACGATCGGAATGCCGAGAGTGTGCAGGAAACGGATCAGCGACTGGTAGGTGAGGGTGTTACGGCGTATGCGATTGGCGATGACGCCGATGCGGTCGTCCTCACGGCGGATCTTGCCGACCAGCAGCAGATCGCGGATGCAGCGCGAGCAGGCGTGGATGTCGATGTCCGAGGGCAGCACGGGCACGAGAACCTTGTCCGCATCGCGAGTCATCTCCGGCATCTGCCGGGCTTCGAGTGCCGCCGGAGTGTCGATGATGACGTGCGTGGTCTCTTGCGGGAGGCGTAACTGGAAGGCGCGGGTGGTGCGGGTGTCTTTCTCGAACGCCGCAATGACGTGAATCGGCGGCTGCGTCGGTTTGCGCTTTTTTACCCAGCGGACCGAGGACCCCTGCGGATCGAAGTCCATCAGCACGGGTGCATGCCCCTGCGCGGCGAGATAGCTCGCCAGATTGGTCGCGATGGTCGTCTTGCCAGACCCGCCTTTGGGGTTGAGGACGACGATACGCTGCATGATGTGCTTATGTTCTATCCCGTCCGCGTGACGCGGGTCGCAGCCAAGCCTACGCACGGGCCGATGCGGCTGCAAGCCGCAACGTAGTTGGGTGCGAGTGTGAGCGCGCGCACGTCTGCATAGCCGATGCTCCCGTAGAGTGACCCGCGATGGAAGAATTCTTTCTGCACCTCTGGGATGAGATCGATGACCTGGTCGGCGTCTGCCGCCACGTCGCGATCGTCACGGCGGCGGAGGTACTCGCGGCGTCCGCGCCGGTGATCGCCGCCACCTCGGGTGCACTCCTCGCCGGAGCGGCGACGCTGCTCCTCTCTCATCGTCAGCTCCTCGACGTCCTCGCCTGAGATCCGCCCGCCGCGGCAGCAAGGCTGAGCCTTGCTGCCGCACCAGGCGGCGACACCGCTGCGCCCGGCATGCGGCGCGCACCGCCCCGGGCGGCCGTTCGCTGCTGCGCCGGCTGCATCCGCCCCGCCAACGCTTGAAAATTGGCGCAATCTTCCCCAGATCGGCCACCACCCACGGCCGCGGACGAAGCAGCATGCAACCATCAGAGCAGCCCCGGGACGCAGGACCCAGCCCGGCGAGTGATTCCGGCACGCAGCGGCAGACCCACGGCTTCCAGGCCGAGGTGCGTGAGCTGCTGAAGCTCATGATCCACTCGCTGTACAGCCACCGGGAGATCTTCCTGCGTGAGCTGATCTCCAATGCCTCCGACGCCTGCGACCGGCTGCGTTTCGCCGCCATCGCCGAGAGTGCGCTGCTCGCCGAGGATCCCGAGCTCAGTATCCGCATCGACGCCGACCCGGCCGCCGGCACCGTTACCATCACCGACAACGGCATCGGCATGACGCGCGAGGAGGCCATCAGCAATCTTGGCACCATTGCCCGCTCCGGCACCGCGGAGTTCTTTCGCGGGTTGTCGGGCGATGAGCAGAAAGCGTCGCAACTCATCGGACAGTTCGGCGTCGGCTTTTATTCCGCCTTCATCGTCGCCGACCGCGTCGAGGTGCGCTCGCGCAAGGCCGGCGAGCCGGCCTCTGCCGGAGTGCGGTGGGAGTCGGCGGCGGAGGGGGATTTCACGGTGGAGAGTGTCACGCTGCCGGCGCGTGGCACCGCAGTGACTTTGCACCTGAAGTCCGATGCCCGCGAGTTCGCCGACCCGTTCCGTCTGCGTGCCCTGATCCGCCGCTACTCGGACCACATCGGCTTCCCGGTGCGCATGCGCAAGGAAGGCGAGGCTTCGCTCGAGTACGAGGTGGTCAATCAGGCCAAGGCCTTGTGGACGCTGCCGCGCAGCGAGATCAGCGACGAGGAGTACAGGCAGTTCTACCAGTACGTCGCCCACGATTTCACCGACCCGCTCGCCTGGAGCCACAACAAGGTCGAGGGCAAGCGCGAATACATCAGCCTGCTGTACCTGCCGGGCCACGCGCCGTTCGATCTGTGGCAGCGTGAGGGTGCGCGCGGACTGAAACTGTACGTGCGGCGCGTGTTCATCATGGACGATGCCGAGCAGTTCCTGCCGCTGTATCTGCGTTTCATCAAGGGCGTGGTGGATTCGAGTGATCTGCCGCTGAATGTCTCGCGCGAGCTGCTGCAGCAGGACCCTGAAGTCGAGGCCATCCGCAACGGTCTCACCAAACGCGTGCTGGACCTCCTGGCGCGCCTGAGCAAGGAGGACGCGGACAAGTACGCCACTTTCTGGAAAGAGTTCGGTGCGGCGCTGAAGGAAGGTATTGCGCAGGATCACGCCAACCAGGCGGCGATCCTGCCCTTGCTGCGCTTCGCCAGCACCTCGCTTGAGGAG
The DNA here is from genome assembly GCA_036498445.1 of Steroidobacteraceae bacterium. GTDB lineage: Bacteria > Pseudomonadota > Gammaproteobacteria > Steroidobacterales > Steroidobacteraceae > 13-2-20CM-66-19. The sequence goes on along the minus strand of DASYFL010000121.1, from coordinate 30,279 downwards.
GACACCGCGGCGGTGAGCCTCGCCGACTATGTTGCGCGTATGAAGCCGGGTCAGGAGCGCATCTATTACGTCATCGCCGAGAGTCTCGCCGCGGCGCGCGGCAGCCCGGCGATCGAGGGCCTCAAGGAGCGTGGTATCGAAGTGCTGCTGCTCGCCGACCGCATCGATGAATGGGTCATGGGACACATCGAGAACTACGAGGGCAAGCGCTTCAAGGACGCGACGCGCGGCGATCTCGAGCTCGGCACCCTCGCGAGCGAGGCCGATCGTAAGCAGCGCGATGAGGACCTCAAGGAGAGCAAGCGGCTGCTGAAGCGTATCAAGGATGCCCTCGGGGAACGCGTGAGCGAGGTCCGCACCAGCGAGCGCCTGAAGGAATCCCCGGCGGTCCTGGTCCTCGGTGAGCACGATCTCTCCGAGTCGATGCGGCGCATCCTCGCGGCCGCGGGGCAGAAAGTGCCGGAGTCGAAGCCGCTGCTCGAGGTGAATGTGGCGCACCCGCTGGTGAAGTACCTCGAGGGGCGCGCGGACAGCGCCGAGTTCGGCGAGCTCGCGCAGCTTCTCTACGATCAGGCGGCGCTCGCCGAAGGCGCGTTGCTCGCCAACGCGCCGGAGTACGTGCAGCGCCTCAATCGCCTGCTGGTGCGACTCGCAGCGCCGCAGGCCCCGGCTCCCTGAGGCCGGGCACCGCGGTGTTGCCCCCCCAGGCCGAGCGGCTGCTGCTCGCGGGCCCCGCCGGGCCTCTCGAGGCGCTCATCGAGACTCCGCCGGGAGAGAGCGCGGCATCGCCTCCCGCCTTCGGCGTCATCTGCCATCCCCATCCGCTCTATGGCGGCGCACTCGACAACAAGGTCGTGTGGGCACTCGCGCGCGCCTTTCAGCAGCTCGGTGCACCGACCATCCGCTTCAACTTTCGCGGCGTCGGCGCCAGCGCGGGCACTCACGACAACGGCCGTGGCGAAGTGGGCGATGCAGCCGCGGCCATCGCCGCCGGAGCCGAGCGCTGGCCGCACGCGCCGCTTTGGCTCGCCGGGTTCTCGTTCGGCGGTGTGGTGGCGCTGCGCGCAGCCGCTGTTGCGCGGCCCGCCTGTCTCGTCACCGTCGCGCCCGGCATCACCAAGAGCGACGTCAGCGATGTACCGCGGCCCGAGTGTCCCTGGCTCATCGTCCAGGGCGATGCTGACGATGTAGTGCCGGAGCAGGCCGTGAGCGCGTGGGCCCTGACACTCTCTCCGGCCCCTGAGCTGCTCGTGATGCCGGGTGCCGGGCACTACTTTCACGGCCGCATCAACGAACTGCGCGATGGGATCGTGGAGTTCATGCGGCGCGTGAGCGGCGGCGCCTGACAGCAAAAAGCCCGGCAGGAACGCGCTCCCTGCCGGGCTTCCGTCCGCAATCGCGGAAAAGCCGACTCTTTACGAGTTGACCATGCCCTTGAGGCTCTTCAGGGGCATGACGCGAACCTTCTTGCTCGCGGGCTTCGCCTTGAACATCATTTTCTCGCCCGTGAAGGGATTCACTCCTTCGCGGGCCTTGGTGGCCGCCTTCTTGACGACCTTCATCTTCAGCAGCCCGGGCAGCGTGAACAGGCCGCTTCCGCGCAGACTCTTCTTGATCACGGTGCCCAGCGAATCGAACACGCTTCCGACTTGCTTGCGGGACAGCCCCGTGTCTTTGCAGATGTGTGCCAGGACTTCCGACTTGGTCGGTGCGCCACCCTTTTTCGCCATATTGCGCTACTCCTCAGGATAATTATCGTTGCGAGACGCGGTGCGACTGCAGCCGCTTGATGGAGAATCGGCGCGGAAAATAGCACATGCGCGCTCTTTGGCAAGCGCTTTTTCTCGCCAGGCCCTCAGGAAACTGGCTTTTTTTCAGGGTTTCCCGCGCATGAGCGGCCGCTGGTACGCGATCCCGGCCGCAGAGCGACCCGAGGCCGACGCTCGAGCGCGCCCCGCTGATGTTGCGATTCTCGTTGCGAAGTCGGCGCTAAGCGTGTGTTCCGTCAGTATGAGTCGACGGAACCGGCGCTGAATCAAAGGGATTCCGCGGCGCTGCGCGATGTTGCGCGCGCGCTTCACACGGCGCGGATCAGGATGAGAATGGCGTAGATCGCAATGATGGCCCACATGGGCGAGAGGTCGAGCCCCGCCACCGCCGGTATCAGGCGGCGGATCGGTCGCAGCACCGGCTCGCACAGCGTCGTCAGCAGCGACTGGAGCGGCGAGTAGCCGCCAGGGGCGATGAGACTGAGCAGGGCATAGAGGAAGATGGCGTAGAGATAGGTCCACAGCAGCGTGCGTGCGACCTCAATCAACACCATGTGTATCCATACGAGCGGCGGGGGAATACCGGTGCTATGCAGGGCGAAGATGCAGGCGACGTCCAGCGTTGCCACCAGCAGCACCGCGACCACCGATGCGGTGTCGATCTTGCCGATCGGCGGCAGCACCCGCCGTAGCGGCAGTACCAGCGGATTGGTGATGCGCACCACGGCCTGGCAAAGCGGATTGCGGAAGTCGGCACGTGTCCACTGCAGCAACAGCCGCGCCATCACTACGAACAGCGCGAGCGCCAGCAGCGTCTCGATGATGAAGGCGAACGCGGCGCTCATGCGGGCTGGCGGAGCGCTAGGGTCAGCCCGCGCGCACTGCGGCGAGCTCGCGTCCGCGCTGGGTTGCGGCGGCGAGTGCGGCGCGCACCGTGGCGCGCAGGTCGGCGGCCTCGAGCGTGCGTAACGCCGCTTCGGTCGTGCCACCGGTGGAGGTCACTTCCTGCCGCAACCGGGCGAGATCGCCATCGCCGCTGCGGGCGAGCAACCCGGAGCCATGCAGTGTTGCAGCCGCGAGCCGCTGCGCCATGCCGCTCTCGAGCCCGAGCTGCGTAGCGGCCTCGGCCATGAGCTCAGCGAGCAGGAAGAAATAAGCCGGCCCACTGCCGGAAAGTGCGGTCACGACGTCGAGCAGCTCTTCCGCCTCCACCCAGAACACTTCGCCCAGCGCCTGCAGCACGCGCTCGGCCGCCGCCCGCTGTTGCGCGCCGACCGCGGGCGGCGCGTAAACGCCGGTAGCGCCGGCTCCGACCCGCGCCGGCCGGTTGGGCATGGCGCGCATCACCGGCACGCCCTCGCCGCACCAGGACTCGAGTGCCGCGACCCGTACGCCTGCGGCTACCGAGATGAGCAGCGGGCGGTTCAGCGCGAACGCCGCGGCAAGTGGCTGCAGTACCGCCGCGGCATCCTGCGGCTTGACCGCCAGCACCACGATCGCGGCGCCGGCCACTGCCGCCCGGTTATCGTCCGTGGCACTCACTCCGAACTCTCGCAGCAGTGTCGTGCGCGCGGCAGCCTCGCTTTCACCCGCGCTCAACTGCTCCGAGCGCCAGCCCCCCCGCAACAGTCCGCCGATGAGCGCGCGCCCCATGTTGCCGGCTCCGAGGATGCACACACGCCTGTTGGTCATCGCGGCAGATTGTAGGCTACGGCGGCCGTGCACCAAACAGTACCGTGCCGAGCCGTACGATGGTGGCACCTTCCTGGATCGCCGCCTCGAAGTCGGCGCTCATACCCATGGACAGCGTATCGAGGGAGTGCCCGGCGGCGTTGAGCTCGTCTTTGAGGACCCGCAGTCGCGCGAACCAGCTCCGCTGGCGCGCAGGCTCGGTCTCCTCGGGCGGGATGCACATCAGGCCGCGCAGCGCCAGATGCGGCACGCCCGCCACCGCAGCGGCCAGGGCGGGCAGCTCGGCTGGCGCGATGCCGCCCTTGCTGGCTTCGCCGGCGATGTTCACCTGCAGGCACACATTCAGCGGCGGTGCGTAATGCGGACGCTGCGCGGCGAGCCGCTCCGCGACCTTCAACCGGTCGAGCGCATGCACCCAGGCGAAGCTCTCCGCGATGGAGCGTGTCTTGTTGGCCTGGATGCGGCCAATGAAGTGCCAGGTCAATGCACGCTCCTGCAGTGCCGCAATCTTCGGCAGCGCCTCCTGCAGGTAACTCTCGCCGAAATCGGTGACGCCACAATCGGCGGCCGCGGCCAGCAGCCCGAGCGGCTGCGCCTTGCCAACCGCCAGGAGTGTGACCGACTGCGCACTACGGCCGGCGGCTGCGGCGGCCTGCGCCATGCGTGTGCGCACCTCAAGCAGCACGGCGGGCAAATTCTGCGGATTCATTAACATATTGGAGGTGTGACCCCTCCGCTATACTGCCGGAGCGCTTGAGGTGCAGCTTGCACGTCGCTCTTCCTGCGCCTGCCACCTTGGGTTCGGGAGCATCAATGGCCGTCGATATCGCGCAACTCCTGGCATTCGCCGTCAAGAACAATGCCTCGGACCTGCATCTGTCCTCGGGAGTGCCGCCGATGATCCGGGTCGACGGCGACATGAAGCGCATCAACATGCCGGCGCTGTCGCACAAGGAAGTGCACTCCATGGTGTACGACATCATGAACGACAAGCAGCGCAAGGCCTACGAGGAGTTCTTCGAGACCGATTTTTCCTTCGAGATTCCGAAGCTGGCACGTTTTCGCGTCAATGCCTTCAACCAGAACCGCGGCGCCGGGGCGGTGTTCCGCAACATCCCCTCGACGATCCTCTCGCTCGATGACCTGAACGCGCCCAAGATCTTCCGCGATCTGTGCATGCTGCCGCGAGGATTGGTGCTGGTCACCGGGCCGACCGGCTCCGGTAAGTCGACGACGCTCGCGGGCATGGTCAACCACTGCAACGACAACCGGCCCGACCACATCATCACCATCGAGGACCCGATCGAGTTCGTGCACGAATCCAAGCGCTGCCTCGTCAATCAGCGCGAGGTGCACCGCGATACGCTCGGCTTCTCGGAGGCGCTGCGCTCGGCGCTGCGCGAGGATCCGGACGTCATCCTGGTCGGCGAAATGCGCGACCTGGAGACGATCCGCCTGGCACTCACCGCTGCCGAGACCGGTCACCTGGTGTTCGGTACGCTGCACACCTCCTCGGCGGCCAAGACCATCGACCGCATCGTCGATGTGTTCCCGGGCGAGGAGAAGGACATGGTGCGCTCGATGCTCTCGGAATCGTTGCGCGCGGTGATCTCGCAGACGCTGATGAAGAAGAACGGTGGTGGACGCGTCGCCGCGCACGAGATCATGATCGGGACTCCTGCCATCCGTAACCTGATTCGCGAGGGCAAGATCGCGCAGATGTATTCGGCCATCCAGACTGGCGGCGCACAGGGCATGCAGACCCTCGATCAGTGCCTCACGGAGCTGGTGGCCAAGGGGCAGGTGAGCAAGGAAGAGGCGCGCTACAAGGCGCAGAACAAGGACAGCTTGTAAGGGCAGCACCATGGATCGTGACCAGGCCATCAAGCTGATGCAGGACTTGCTGCGGCGGGTTACCGAGAAGAAGGCCTCGGACCTGTTCATCACCGCGGGCTTCCCGCCGGCGATCAAGCTCGACGGCGAGATCCGTCCGCAGTCCGAGCGCGCACTCACCGCCGAGCAGTCGGCGATCCTGGTGCGCGCCATCATGAACGACCGCCAGACCAAGGAGTTCGATGCCACCAAGGAGTGCAACTTCGCCATCGCTCCGCCGGGCATCGGCCGCTTCCGCGTGAGCGCCTTCGTGCAGCAGGCGGCCATCGGCTGCGTCATCCGCCTGATCAACGCCAAGATACCGACTTTCGAGGAGCTCGAGCTGCCGCCGATCCTCAAGGAGGTCGTGCTGTCGAAGCGTGGGCTGGTGATCATCGTCGGCGGCACCGGCTCGGGAAAGTCCACGACGCTCGCCGCCATGGTCGGCTATCGCAACGAGAAGACCCGCGGTCACATCGTCACCATCGAGGACCCGGTCGAGTACGTGCACACCCATAAGGGCTGCGTCATCACGCACCGCGAAGTCGGAGTCGACACCGAGTCCTGGGCGGCGGCGCTCAAGAACACGCTACGTCAGGCGCCGGACGTGATCCTGATCGGTGAGATCCGCGATCGCGACACCATGGAGTACGGCATCCAGTTCTCCGAGACCGGCCATCTGGTGCTCGCCACGCTGCATGCCAACAGCGCTAACCAGGCGCTCGACCGCATCATCAACTTCTTTCCCGACGAGCGGCGCGATCAGCTGCTGATGGACCTGTCGCTGAACATCCGCGCACTCATCTCGCAGCGACTCATTCCGCGCGAGTCCGGGGCCGGACGTATCGCCGCGATGGAGATCATGCTCGCGTCGCCGCTGATCCAGGACCTGATCTTCAAGGGCGATGTGGCGAAGATCAAGGAAGTGATGTCGCGCTCCACGCGCCTCGGTATGAAGACCTTCGACCAGGCACTGTTCGAGCTGTATGAAACCGGATTCATCTCGTACGAGGACGCGCTGCGCAATGCCGATTCCAAGAACGAGCTGCGCCTGCGCATCAAGCTCGACAGCAAGCGGGAGGCGAAGAACATCGACGACGGTGGCGCACTCAAGATAGTCGAGGAAGAGCAAGGCCGTACTCTGTGAAGCCCGCGCCGGAGATGAAGGGACGCGCGGATCTCGAGACCACCGGTCCGAATCCCGCCTTGTCGGACGCCGTGAGCGCGGCCGTGAACGCGCGCCACCCGACGCTCAACACCAAACCGCTGTTCAAGCTGATGGTGGAGAAGAAGGCCTCGGACCTGTTCTTCACCTCCAACGCGCCGATCAAGATCAAGATCGAGGGACAGATCCTGCCGGTGAACAAGCAGGTGCTGAGCCCCGAGACCGTGCGCCAGACCGCCTTCGCGCTCATGTCCCCCGAGCAGCGCGAGCATTTCGTCACCGAGTGGGAGCTCGATTTCGCGGTCTCGGAGCCGGGTCTCGGCCGCTTCCGCGTCAATGTCTTCATGCAGCGCGGCTTCCCGGCGATGGTGATGCGCTACATCACCGCTGACATGCCGCGCATCGACTCGCTGGGCCTGCCGCAGGTGGTGACCGACCTGACGCTGCTCAAGCGCGGCCTGATCCTGATGGTGGGCGCGACCGGCTCGGGCAAGTCGACCACGCTCGCGGCAATGCTCAACTACCGCAACGAGAATTCCTCGGACCATATCGTCACCATCGAGGATCCGATCGAGTTCCTGCACACCAACAAGCGCTCGATCGTCAACCAGCGTGAGGTGGGCCTCGACACCAAGAGCTACTCACGCGCGCTGCGCGGGGTGGTGCGCGCGGCGCCGGATGTCATCCTGATCGGCGAGATCCGCGACAAGGAGGGCATGGAGGCAGCGATAAATCTCGCCGGCACCGGCCACCTGGTGCTCGCCACGCTGCATGCCAATAACTGCGCGGAGTCCCTCGATCGCATCATCAACATGTTCCCGCGCGAGCAGCACAACCAGATCTTCCTCGACCTGTCGCAGTACCTGCGAGCCATCATGGCGCAGCGCCTGGTGATGGGCCGCGACAACCGCCGCGTGGCGGCGGTGGAGGTCATGATCAATACGCCGCACATCGCTACCCTCATCAAGAAGGGCGATGTGGTGTCGATCAAGGAAGCCATCAACTCCTCGAGCGACAAGAGCATCCAGAGCTTCGACACCTCACTCCACGAGCTCTATAAACAGGGGCGCATCGGGCTCGAGGAAGCGCTCGCCAACGCCGACTCGCGCGCCAATCTCGAAGCCAAGATCAACTTCGGTTGAGGGATCCGCCCGTTAGGGCAGGCTCCGCGGCCCCGCTCGGAACCGCAGGACGGTGCGAGGGCTGGCGCAGCGCGCTCGGCATCATGTGCGCGGCACGTTGCGCCTCATTGAGGAGTGCCTCGTCCCCGGGTCGACCGGCGACGGCGAGCACGGCGCGCGCCCGAGCGACCACCTCGGCCGCCTCCGCGACGCGGCCGGCGGCGGCGAGGGCGCGTGCGTGCCAAATGAGTGTCAGCCCGCTGTCGCGGTGATTGCGATCAAACCGGTCCCAGAAGGCTACTGCCTCCGCCGATGCGGCTGCGGCTTCCGCCGGGTGCCCGAGCGCAAGCTGTGCACGGGCGATGCCGAGAGAGGTGTCAGCCAGATCGGGCGATCCGTTTCGCTGCGAGCGGAGCAGGACGGCTCGCGCCGGTGACAGCACCTCGAGGGCCTGCGCAAAGCGTCCGCCGGCAAGCAACGCATCCCCGAGCGCGGCCAGCGCCAGCGCACGCGTTCTGTCGGGCGAGTTGGCGAGGGAGTCCGGCACGCCGCGCAGCAACGCGAGTGCCTCCTCGTGTCTGCCCTGCGCGCTCCGCAGCACGCCCAGGCGGCCCTTGATGAGCAGCTCCTCGGAGGGGCCGTGGAAGGGCTGCGCGAGCAGTGGGGCAAAGATCGCGTCCGCTTCGTCGAACCTGCCGAGCCTGGTCAGCGCGAGTGCGACGCCGGAGCGCGCCATGCGCGCGTTTTCGCTGTCGGCACCTACCATGGAGGAATAAGCGCGGTCGGCTGCGCGCCACTCGTCCAGGGCTTCGTTGTAGCGATGGGCGTTGGCGTACATGACACCGAGGTTCAGCCTGCAGATGGCGAGGGCGCTCGTTGGTTTTCCATCACTCTGCAGAATCGAGATGCGCAGTGCTTCCTTGAGGCTTGCTATGGCGGAGAGCGGGTCGCCGGCCTTGAGCCATAATCCACCGAGACGCCCGAATGTCTGCTCCACCTGCAGATTGTCCGGGCCCAGTATCTCCTGTTGCTTGTGAAGGACCGCCTGCATTTCGCTCAGCCCCTCTGTCACGTCGCCTTCATCGCCGAGCGCGGCCGCGTAGCTCGTTCGTGCGTACAGCAGCGTATCGGTCGCGCGATCTGCGTACACTTGACGCGCCAGCGCGTAGGCCCGCCGCCCCGGCTCGAGCGACCCTTTGCGGTTCGCGAGACGCGTCAGGTTCGAAAGGTCGGCGTACAGCACGCTCAATTCGCTGGTGAACCTGGGCGATGGCTTGAGCTGTTCAGCGGCGCGGACCGACTGCCAGGCAAGGTCGACGGCCTTGTCGTACTGCCCCTCGGTATGGCGCATGAACGACAGTTGGTGTAACGCGCCGGCGAGATGTTCCATATCGCCGCTGCGACGGCTGCGCTCTTGCGCCGCAAGCAGCTGCTGCTCGGCAAGGTCCATTTTGCCTTTCGCGTGCAGCAGTGATCCATAGATCACCTGCGCCTCAGCCGTGATGCGGTCCTGGTCGCTTGCCTTCGGGTTGACGAGCCGTGTTGCTTCCGCCAGCGCCGGCTCGGCGAGCTCCAGCTCGCCGAACGAGAACAGACCCGAGCCGATTGTCGTCAGCAGTTCAGCGCGGATGGCCTGATCTGCAATCGGCGCGTCATCGAGCCGCGCGCGCGCCTGCTTGAGCAAGTCCACCGCGGTCGTCTGGCGAGTGGCAGTGCCGGCTCCGACATCGGCGTCCTGGAAAAAAGATACCACGAAGTTCTTCACCTCTTCGGCCCGCGCCGCCTGCTCGCGGGCACGTTGCGCCTGCCACAGCGACACCGCGGTCGCGGCGATCAGCGCCGCGGTGACTGCCGTGGCGGCAGCCACCGCAAGCCTGTTGCGGCTGATGAACTTGCGGGTACGGTATCCCCACGAGGCGGGGCGGGCCTGCACCGTCTGACCGCTCAGATGGCGTTGCAGATCTTCGGCAAACTCGGCGACCGTCGCATATCGTCCGGCGGGTCCCTTGGCCAGCGCCTTCAGCACGATCGTGTCCAGGTCACCGCGCAGCCCGTGGGACAGGCGCGTGCCGCTCATCCCGCGTGCCAGGGCGCCTGCGGCCGTCACCGCCCGGCTGGGACGGCTCGGCTCGGCGCTGACGATGGCTTCTTCCAGCTGCGCCACCGACTGCAGTTTCAGCCGATACGGCAGCTCTCCGGTGAGAAGCTCATAGAGCACCACGCCGAGTGAGTAGACATCGCTCGCAATCGTGAGGGGCTCACCTTTGATCTGCTCGGGACTCGCGTAATCGGGCGTGAGTGCGCGCCCGGCGAACTGGGTGAGCCGCGTCTCGCGGGCGCTCTCGCCGTCGGACAGGAGCTTCGCAATGCCGAAGTCGAGCAGTCGCACCTGGCCGTCGGCGGTCACGAGAATATTGGAGGGTTTCAGATCGCGGTGAATGATCAGATTGGCGTGCGCGAACTGCACGGCATCGAGAACCTGGGCGAAGAGCGCCAGACGCTCGCCGATCGTCAGTCGCCGCTCGTCGCACCAGGGTATGAGCGGCCGGCCGGCGACGTATTCCATGGCGAGGTATGGCAGGCCGTCGACGCTGACACCCGCATCATAGAAGCGCGCGATGTGCGGGTGCTCCAGTCGCGCGAGGATGTCACGTTCGTGCCCGAAGCGGGCGGCGAGATCGGGCCTCAAAAGAGCGAGGCGCGGCAGTTTCAGAGCCACTTCGCGCTCGAACGCTCCGTCGGCGCGTTCGGCGAGCCAGACCTCGGCCATGCCGCCGCTGCCGATTGAACGCGTCAGCCGGTAGGGACCAATCAGTTCGCCGACCGCGAGCCCGCTCGCCTCGGCCACCCCGGGCACAGGGGCGGCGAGCTGCGGTAATCGCGCAAGCACGTCGGCGGTCTCGCTGATCGCGTGCGCGGCCAGGAGTCTGCTCAGCGGCGGGACGAGGGCGGGTTGCGTCGCCGCGAGCCGCTGCAGCCATTCGCTGCGCTTGACTGCATCGAGCTCGAGCGCTTCATCCAGCAGCGTTGACAGGGCAGCCCATGTGGCAGGAGTGACGTCCATCCTCTCGCGCTCCTCGTTCTCCTACATACGAAAACGCGGGATGAACCCGGTCATGAGAACTCATGCCTGCAGCGTCGCTAACAGGAAGGCGCGGGCCTTTTCCCATCGACGGCGGACGGTGCGTTCGGACTGCCCGGTGAGCCCTGCGATCTCCGCCTCGCTGTAACCGGCGAAGTAACGCATCTCCACGACCTCGGCCAGCGGTGCATCGAGCGCTTCGAGAGCCCGCAGGGCATCATCGATCGCGACGAGCGAGGCATCGCCCTCCGCAGCGGGGAGACTCCCGGCAAGGGCGGTATTCAGCCGCAATGGCGCTCGCCCGCCGCCACGCCGCTCGGCCAGCTGCTCGCGTGCCGCGTCGATGATGATATTGCGCATTGTTTTTGCGGCGTAGGTGAAGAAGTGCTTGCGGTCGGCGAGCACCAGCGCGGACGCCTCTACGAGGCGCAGGAAGCTCTCGTGAACCAGCGCGGTCGTCTCGAGATGCGCGGCGCCCGCCTGGACACGCAGGCGCGCATGAGCGATGCGGCGCAGGTCCGGATAAAGCAGCACGAATACGCGGTCGAGGGCGCTGCGCTCACCCCGCGCGGCCAGCTGTAATAACTCGGTCAGCGGTTCTTTGCGCTCCTGCATGCGCCAGCAGCCCTCAGCAAAACTGCGGCGATCCGAGTCTGCGCCTGCGGCAGACCACTGTCACGGCCGGGGCTGGCGCCGGCGTCGGGCTGAGCGCCGCTCTTTTGGCCACGCTGGCCGCTCCCGGCACGAAACGCCGTATGTGTGAGCAGGCTTTGGCGAGGTGTGCGCTTTCAACGTGTCGCCCGTCGCCAGTGCCGAAACCTACAGTCATCTTTGAGGAGAACTGCTATGAAGATCCTGACTAAATCCCGTGCGTTCGCCGTGGCGCACATTCCCCTCGCCACCGCCGCCCTCCTGGGGATCTGCGCGGCCGACGAGTTGCGGGGCGAGAAGACAGTTGCCACCAGTGCCGTGCCAGCGACCAGCGATGCGTCGGCAAATGGGGTGCATTGCGCCGCGGGTCAGGCGTCAACAGACGCCGTTCTGGTGGGGCCAGACGGGCATGAATTCCGGCTGGCCTACGTCCCGGGGTACGGTTGCAGGTATGTAGTCGGCGGCAAGTCTGCGGTCATCCTCGATGGACCCAACGGATACGCCTTTACCTGGACGCGCGAAACGGGCTGGAAAATCCTCAGCACGGCCGACTGAGCCGCGCTCGTGGTCTACGGCGACGCGGGCGAGCGCTTCCGCGTCGCCGGTATGCGGGTAGCGCCACACGGCTGCGGACGGGGCACGAAGCTCCTCAAAGACCGGCGAGCCCCCCGCCGGCGTCGCCGGGCTGCTGCGCGACGTTCCACGCATCGATGAACTTCCAGATCTGCGCGTCGATCTCGTGCCAGCGCGGCAGGTTGCCGACGTGGGTGCGCCAGGCGATGCGCACTCCACCGTAGCGGGTGGAAAAGTAGCGCGCCTGCATCTGCGGGAAAGCCTCGGGAGCGTAGGGGGGCTGGAGGGTCGTCAGCATGATGTCCTCCCTGGCCGCCTCATCGCGTCTGCCGTAGCAGGTCAGCCGCGCCGAGCGCTCGCGCCCCTGGTAGCACCGCAGGCCGTACTGGTCCTTGTAGTCCCTGGCGTTGAGGTACTCGGCGAGCGCCCGCTTGAGCATGTTGGGCGGGTACTCGCCGGGCGCGTCGGACTCGGCTTCGTGGGCATTACCCGCGTGCAGGTAGACGACCTCCACCTTGTTCGGGTCGGATTCCTTGCGGTAGTTCTGCAGCGTATAGCCGCTGAAACCCGGCAGGAAGAAATCGAACCGCGCTTCGGTTCGCCCCGCCACGCCCGCAAAGGGCGAGCGCGGCCCGTGCGCGTCCTCGATGGCGGAGCGCTCGTACTGCAACGGTATGGCGAGCACCAGGGTGTCGGTGATGGTGAGCGGCGCCGTGCGGCCCTCGGGCCAGGCGGTGAGCGGAGGTGCCGCAGGGACCGCGTTTACCGGTGCGCTCGGCTTGCGTGCGCAGCCCGCGGCGGCGATGAGGCTCGCCGCCAGCAGCGCCGGAAGTCGCAGCGACATCTCAGAACACGGTGTAGGCGTCGAATACCGGCCCATCTACGCACACGCGCTTCATTGCGGGTCCCTCGGGCGTGCGTACCTGCACCGTGCAGCCGGCGCAGCCGCCGACCGCGCACGCCATGAACTCCTCGAGCGACACCTGGCAGGGCACCGCGTAGCGGCGTGCCAGCGCCGCGCTTGCCTCGAGCATCGCCGTCGGTCCGCAGGAGAAGATCTCGACCTCTGCAAGCTCGGTGCTGCTCAGCGAGGCGAGCCACACATCGGCAAGCTCGGTCACGAAGCCCGCGAAGCACCCGGGAAAGTCGTTGCAGCTCGCGAGGCGGCTCGGTACACCCCACTCCTCGAGCAGCGGCATGCAGGCCAACGTGCCGGCCGGCATGCCGGCCAGGATGATTTTCGAGGGACGGCTGCGAAACGGGAAGGGAACCTCCGAGCCCATGAGCACGAGCGGCTTCCACCGGGTCGCGTTAGCCGCGCTGCCCGCCTCGAGGTTGCGCGCGCTGAGGCGCTCCGCGAGGAACACCATCGGCGGTATTCCTACGCCACCACCGAGCAGCAGCGCGCGCGGGCGCTCGGTATGCGGCACGAACGGACGCCCGATGGGGCCAAGGACACTCAACTCATCGCCTGCTTTGCGGGCACCGAGTGCGTGCAGCCCGGCGCCCACCACCTTGTAGAGCACCTCGATCCAGCCCGCACCAGCATGCGCACGCATTATGGAAAGTGGCCGGCGCATGGGTATCGAGCCGTCGCAGGTGAGGTGCACGAAGCTGCCAGGCTCGGCGTGCGCGGCGCACTTCGGCGCTGCGAGGCGCAGCACGAATTGCTCGGCGTCATAGGCAAGCTGCGAGAGGACCCGCGCCTGCTCGAGGAAGATGGTGCCCCGGGCGGCACTCATGCGGCGCGCGTCTTCATGCTCAACCCTTAGCCGCACCCAGTACTTCCGCGAGCACGGCCATGCGCACGGCCACGCCGTTGCGCACCTGATCGCGGATGACCGAGCGCGGCCCGTCGGCGACGTCGGAGGCGATCTCGATGCCGCGATTCATCGGTTGCGGATGCATGACGATGGCATCCGGGCGCGCGAGCGCCAGCCGCTCGGCCGTCAATCCCCAGGCCGCGAAGTATTCCTCGCCCTCGGGCAGGTCGGCGGCACCCATGCGCTCTCTCTGGATGCGCAACATCATCACTACATCCGCACCGCTGAGGGCACTGGCGGGCTGCGGGTGCCGGCTGCACCCCGCGAACTCATCGCTCTCCGGCATCAGGGCGGGCGGCGCCGCCAGGCGCACATCCCTCACGCCGAGCTTCGAGAAGACGTGCCAGGCGGAGCGGGCGACGCGCGAGTGACGTATGTCGCCGACGATGGCTATCGCAAGTCCAGCGAAGCGCTGCTTGCGCTGATACACGGTCAGGGCATCGAGCAACCCCTGTGTCGGGTGCGCGACGTGCGCTTCGCCACCTGAGAGCACGCTCACGTGCGGCGCCACGTGTGCGGCTACCAGTCCCGGAACACCCGGCTGCGCGTCGCGAATCACGAACGCATCGACGTGCAGCGACTGCAAGGTAAATACAGTATCGAGGATGCTCTCGCCCTTGACGCGCGAGGATAGCTGCACCTCGAGGTTCACCGCCGTCGCGCCGAGGCGCCTCGCCGCAAGCTCGAAGCTCACCCGTGTGCGCGTCGAAGGCTCGGTGAACAGATTCGCCACCGTCATACCGCTCAAGGCGGTGCTGCGCGGGGGTGGCTCGCCGAGCGGGCGCACGAAGCTCTGCGAGCGCTCGAGCAGGTGCTCGATCTGAGCGCGCGTCAAAGTCTCGAGCGTCAGCAGGTGCCGCAGGGATCCATCAGGACGCAGCTGCTCGGTCATCGATTCATGGTTCCTTCGCCCTCGCCCTGAAACCAGCGCCCGAGGATGACCGCCGCGGCCGCACTGTCGATGTCCTCGCGCCTGAGGCGCCGGCGCCGCTCGCCGCTCGCGCGCCGTTTCTTCAGCGCCTCGCTCGCCTCGAGCGAGGAGAAGCGCTCATCGACGAGCTGCACGGGTAGGGCAAAACGGCGTTCGAGCTCCGCGGCGAAACGCCGCGCGGCAGCGAGCAGAGTCCCCTCGTTGCCCTCGGCATTATACGGTGCCCCCACTACCAGCAACCTTGGGGCGAGCGCGCGTACTTCTCTTGCGATCGCATCCCAGTCGGGGCTTCCCCGCACCGTGGTTGTTGCCGGGCGCGGTGACGCCTGCCGCGTGACGGTGTCGCCGCAGGCGATGCCAATACGTTTCAGTCCGAAGTCGAAGGCGAGAACGGTGTGCGCGCGGGTCATGCCCTGCGGAGGTGGCTACGCATGGCCGGCCTCGGGGCTGAGCCGATCAACGTCCACGCCCATCAGTCGCCAGGCGCCAGCCCAGCGCTCCTCGAACGGCAGCTCGAACACCACGCGCGGATCGACCGGCATGGATGCCCAGGCATTCTCCTTCATCTCGCGCTCCAGCTGGCCGGATTCCCAGCCCGCGTAGCCGAGCGCGATAAACGCATCCGAGGGCCCTTCGCCGCGCGCCATGGCGGCGAGCACATCACGCGAGGTCGTGACCTGGATGGCGTCGGACACGCGGTGAGTGTGATCCCACTGCCCGCCTGGCCGGTGGAGCACGAAGCCGCGATCGGTATGCACCGGGCCGCCGCGCAGCACCGGCTGAGCCGCGATGTGCGCGGTGGTCGGCTCGAGCTTCATCTGCGAGAGCACGTCCGAGAGTTTCATGGGCAGTGGCTTGTTGAGCACAATGCCGAGCGCGCCCTTGTCGGTGTGCTCACAGATGATCGCCACGGTCTGGGCGAAGTTCGGATCGAGGAGCTGCGGCATCGCGATCAGCAGGTGGTTGGTGAGACTGCCGCCCTGGGAATCGGCGAAGCGCGACGCCGACGAGGTCGCCTCGCCGCTCGGGGAGCTGTGCTTGCCGGCCATGGCTCAAGTATGGGCATGGCGCCCGCGAGTCTCAAGGAAGTGTTGACAGTATTCCGTGCTCGTTGCGGCCGCCTGTGAACTGCCATTCATAGGCGAAGTGCAACACGCGGTATTGGGCGGCGAGCTCGGGCGGGAACGGATCGAAGGGGCTCGCCAGCTTCAGCGTGGCGAGCGCGGCCTGGTCGAGCTCAGCATCTCCGCTGCTGCGCCGGATCACCGCCGACTCAATCTTGCCGTCGGCAGCAATGGCCACCGCCACGAGCGGGCTGGCGGCGGCGCTGGTGGTACGCGCCGCGGTCGGAAAGTTGAGCGTACCGATCCGCTCGACCTTGCGCCGCCATCCATCGAGGTACGGCGCGAGCAGCGCCATGCGGGTATCGGGGGTGATCCACAACTCATCGCGCTTCGGACCGCGCAGCTCCGCCGGTCCCGGATCATCCTGGGGCCCCGGCTCAGTGGCCTGCGGGGCATCTAGGAGCAGCGGCCGGTCACTCACACTGCCGCTGGTACCGAGATCGGCGAGGTAGCGCACGCGGGTGCTCCAGCCGCTCGTTGCCAGCACACGCTCCTCTGCATTCCCCACCTGGTCTGCGTTCGCGGTGATGGAGTTGCCCTCGGTGGTGCCCTTGTGATGGATCGCCGGCGGCGCCGCCGCCCGGTTTCGTGGCTTCACCGGCTTGCGGGTGTTGCCGGAGCCGGTCTGGGTGCGCTGAGCCAGATAAGTCGCCGTCGGATTCTGCTCGGCTTCCGGTACTTCGTCGGACACGAGCAGCACCTCGAGCCCCGGGGCGCTGTCCTTGTCGCTGGCAGCGGCATTGAACGTCAACCCGAGAATGATGAGTCCATGGACCATGCCTGCGAGGAACAGCATGGTGAGCAGCCGCTCCCAGACCGGTGCCTTGCCCTCCCGCAGCATGAGCGCGCGGCGCGCCATCGGGCTCTCTCCTCAGCCACCGGGGCCGGGGGCGCCGGCCGCGGTGGTGCCGCCGGTGCGCCGCTGACCCGGCGCCTTGGGGAGACGCCGTTCGATGGCGGCCATCAGCTCATCGCCGATCGAGGTGCCGCATTGCTTGTCGATCTCACGAATACCGGTCGGGCTCGTCACGTTGATCTCGGTCACGAAGCCACCGATTACATCGAGGCCCACGAACAGCATGCCGCGGGCGGCGAGCGTGGGGCCGATCTGACCCGCGAGCCAGCGGTCGCGCTCATTGAGAGGCCGGGCGAGCCCGCGCGCTCCGGCGGCCAGGTTACCGCGGTGGTCCCCGCCGGCTGGAATCCGCGCGAGCGCATACGGTATCGGCTGACCATCGACCAGCAGCACGCGTGAGTCGCCGGTCTGCACGATATCGGGGATGTAGCGCTGGGCGATGGCGAAGCGCTCACCGTACTCGGTGAGGGTCTCGAAGACCACTCGCGCGTTGGGGTCACCCAGGGTGAGCACGAAAATCGAGCGCCCACCCATGGTGTGCAGCGGCTTCACCACGATCTTGCCGTGCTCGCTCAGAAAAGCGGCCATCGCCGCCATGTCGCGGGTCAGGAGGGTCGGAGCGCAGCACTGGGGGAAGGCCGCGGTATAGACCTTCTCGTTCATGTCGCGCAGCCCCTGAGGCCTGTTTACCACGAGCAGCCCCGCCTCCTCGGCACGCTCGAGGATATAGGTGGTGTAGATGTATTCGGTGTCGAAGGGCGGATCCTTGCGCATCAGCAGACAGTCGAGACTCGAGAGCGGGGCGAGGACCGGCTCACCGAGCGTGAACCAGCCGCTCGGGTCCGCCCGTACCGTGAGCGTGCGCAGCCTGCCGAACGCTACCCCGTCGCGCAGCAGCAGATCGCGCTGTTCGAGGTAGGCAAGCTCGAAGCCGCGCGCCTGCGCAGCGAGCAGCATGGCAAGCGTCGAATCCTTCGCATAGCTGATGGCGCCGATCGGGTCCATCACCACGCCGAGTCGCGTCACGGGGGTCATCGGGCGCGATTATGCTCGTCGGCAGCGCGAATATGTCTGCCGGCCGTGCGCGCTGCGAACGGCCGTGCGGCGAGCTTCGAAAAACGTGACGTGCATGGCATAGCAGGGGGTGTACCGATATGTTAAAACCGCCTTGCGCTTGCCGGTGGGCGGGGGGCCCGTGAAACTACTCAGATTGTGTGGACCGCGCGCCGCCGTAGGTAGCGCGTTGCATTGTTTCGCGAAGCCTCATCCGTCTTCCGCGCCGCATGCGTGGCAGCGCGTCAGTCCTGCGGCCGCCCACGCCGCTCGAGTCTTGAAGGAAGGAGTCCACTGACCGTGAATGGCAGCAACGCGAAGCTCCAGGGCCTGAAGGTACTCGTCATCGACGACAGCAAGACCATTCGCCGCACCGCCGAGACATTGCTCGCCAAGGAGGGGTGCGAGGTCTTCACCGCCATCGATGGCTTCGATGCCCTCGCCAAGATTGCCGACCACCAGCCCGACATCGTATTCGTCGACATCATGATGCCGCGCCTCGATGGCTACCAGACCTGCTCGCTCATCAAGCACAACAAAGTGTTCCGCTCCATCCCGGTGATCATGCTCTCCTCCAAGGACGGGCTGTTCGACCGGGCGCGCGGGCGCATCGTCGGCTCCGAGCACTATCTCACCAAGCCCTTCACCAAGGACGAGCTGCTCTCTGCGATCGAGACCCATATCGGGAGATGATGGCCATGCCCCTGATCCTGATCGTTGACGATTCGCCGACCGAGCTGCATGTGATGCAGAAGGCGCTCGAGAAGCATGGCTACCGCACGGCAGCCGCGGCCGACGGCGCCGAGGGCGTGCGGCTCGCGCGCGAGATGAGTCCCGACCTGATCTTCATGGATATCGTCATGCCCGGAATGAACGGCTACCAGGCAACCCGCGCTCTGGCCAATGATCCGCGTACCCGCACGATCCCGATCGTCATGGTTACCTCCAAGGGGCAGGAGACCGACAAGATCTGGGGCCTGCGGCAGGGGGCCATCGACTACATGGTGAAACCAGTCTCGCCCGATCAGCTGGTTGCCAAGGCGCAGGCGACCCTGTCCGCCTGAGACGCGGCCGTTTGTCGCAACTGTACGCAGCGAATCCATGAGCGAGCCATCCGCAGCCGTCGAGGTCGACCTGAAATCGCTGCGCGATCGCCCGTTCGAGCTGATCGCGGAGCTCGAGCGCCGTGGGCGCGCAGTGTCTGCCCACCTCAGCCAGGAGGCGGATGCGGGCCGGGAGTGGGTCGGCGTCGCGCTGCGCATGGCCGGGGACCTGTACCTGGTGGCGCGCGAAGAGACCCGCGAGGTGCTCGGGGTGCCGGCGAGCACCACGCGGGTGCCGGGTGCCAAGCCCTGGATCAAGGGTCTTGCCAACGTGCGCGGACAACTGCTGCCAATCATCGACCTGCGGCATTTCCTCGGCAGTGGCATCACCCCGATCACACGCAATACGCGCATCGTGGTGGCGCATCACCGCGAAATCCCCGCGGGGTTGCTGGTGGATGAGGTGCTCGGCTTCCGCCGTTTTGCCGAGAATGAGTTCAACAGCGAGGCACCGCCGACCGTCGCGCGCTGCGAGCGCTACCTGGCGGGCGCCTTCCGCCGCGGGCAGGAGCAGTGGCCGGTGCTCTCGCTGCGCGCCGTGCTCGAGAGTCCGGCGTTCGCGGAGGCCGCTGCATGAGCTCCGAGAACGCACCGGGGCGGCTGACATTGATGCTCGTGCTCGCCGCACTGCTGCTCGTGGGCAGTGGCGCAGCCTACTACCTGCAGCAGATGAGGGCTGCCCCTGCGCCGCATACGGTTCCCGTCGAGGCGCTCTATGAAACCGCTCTCGATGCGAGCGCAGCGGCGGCGGGCGAGCCGCAGGCGCTGGCGCGCTTTCAGCAGAGCCAGAAGGCTCTCGAGGATGTGGCCGCGCACGATGCCAATGCCCCCTTTGCGAGCGATGCGCGCTTCACCCGGCTGATGAATAACGCCACCGCGGTCACCCGCGCGCGCGCCGCGCTCACCGATGCGGCCGCCGCTGCCCACGACACGGCGACGCTCGTGCCGCGCCTCACCGGCGAGGCACGTGCGCTCGCGGCCAGTCTCCCGCCGCCGGCGGCGAGCGCGGCGGCCGGAACGCTCGAGCGGTTCGAAGCGCGCGCGCAGCGCCTGGAGCTCGACGTCGCCGCACTCACCCAGGGCGGCACCGACCCGGCGCAGGCCGCGCAACGTATCGCGGAGAGCTCCGAGTACCTCGGTCAGGTGATCTCCGGCTTCGCCGGCGGCTCCTCGGCACTCGCGCTGCCGCGTGTCACGGCGCCGGAGTCCGCGAAGCATCTGAAGAATCTCGACTCCATCTACAGCGAGCTCGCTGCGGCCCTGAAACGCGCGGTCGCAGCCGCACCGGCGCTGCCAGCCGCGCAGACGGCAGCGCGCGCGATCGTCGCCGACGCGCGCGATCTGGCCGCGAGCGCCGCCGTGCCGGTGACTTCCGGCGCCTCTGCACGCGCGCTGCAGTGGTTGCCGCTCGCGCTGCTCGTCGCGGGCCTGGCGCTGCTCATCACCGGCGTATTCGCCGCGCTGCGCGTGCGCGGCACGCTCGAGCGGCAGCGTAGCTCGGCGGAGACGCAGCGCAGGGAGAGCGACCGCAATCAGCAGGCGATCCTGCGCCTGCTCGATGAGCTCTCGAGCCTCGCCGACGGCGATCTCACCGTGCAGGCGACCGTGACCGAGGACATCACCGGGGCGATCGCCGACTCGATCAATTACGCGGTCGACGCGCTGCGTGGGCTGGTGACCACCATCAACGCATCGGCGATCCAGCTCGATTCCGCCACTCGCCAGACGCAGGCTCTGTCGCAGCATCTCGCCAAGGCCTCCGGCGCGCAGTCGAAGCAGATCGGCTCCGCCACCGAGTCGGCCGCCAGCATGGCCGCGTCGGTGGAGGAGGTCTCCGGCAACGCCGAGCGCGCGGCCGACGTCGCGCGTCATTCGGTGGAAGTGGCGCACAAGGGCGGCGATGCCGTGCGCCGTACCATCGATGGCATGAACACCATCCGCGAGACCATCCAGGAGACCAGCAAGCGCATCAAGCGCCTCGGTGAGAGCTCTCAGGAAATCGGCAATATCGTCGAGCTGATCAACGACATCGCCGAGCAGACCAACATCCTGGCGTTGAACGCCTCGATCCAGTCCTCCATGGCGGGCGATGCCGGCCGCGGCTTCGCCGTGGTCGCCGACGAGGTGCAGCGCCTCGCCGAGCGCGCGGCCAACGCCACCAAACAGATCGAAGTGCTGGTGCGTACCATCCAGACCGATACCAACGAAGCGGTGGTATCGATGGAGCGCAGCACCACGGATGTAGTCGGCGGCGCGCTGCTCGCCGAGAACGCCGGCGCCGCACTCGGGGAGATCGAGCAGGTCTCCAACCAGATCGCGAGCCTGGTGCAGAACATCTCCGGCAGTTCCCGCCAGCAGACCGGAGCTGCGCAGAACATCGCCCGCAACATGAAGGTGCTGAAGGAGATCAGTGCCCAGACCGCCGAATCCACCCAGGCGACCTCGATCGCCATCGCCAAGCTCGCCGAGCTCTCCGCCGGGCTGCGCAAGTCCGCCGCCGGCTTCCGCCTGCCCGGCGGTGCAGCCGCGGATCGCGCCGGCTCGAGCGGCATGGTACGCCGCCTCGAGGACCCCACGCTCAACACCGCCAAAGTGCGGCAGATCGCCTCCCTCGGCGGCTCGTAGAGTAAGCAGCGAAAGCACGGCATGCCTGAAGTCGCTTCCCAGACATTCGAGCTCGTTGGCCGTGAGGTCAATGCCACGCTCGCCGCGGCCCGCGCCGCACTCGAGAGTTACGTCGAGCAGCCCGACAACGCCACGCTCCTCGAACAGTGCGCCCAGGACCTGCACCAGGTGCAGGGCGTGCTGCGGATGCTGGAGATCTACGGCGCGGCGCTCCTCGCCGAGGAGATGGAGCACGTCGCGCAGTACCTGCTCTCGACACATTCGGAGCGCAAGAGCCAGGCGGAGAGCCTCGATGCGCTGATGCGCGCCATGGTGCAGCTGCCCTCCTATCTCGAGCGGGTGCTCGCCGGAGGGCGCGATCTGGCGCTGGTGCTGCTGCCGCTGCTCAACGATCTGCGCGCGGTGCGTGGACACGCCCTGCTCAGCGAAGGGACGCTGCTGCTGCTCAATCTGAAGTCGGACAAGCAGGCCCAACCGCTCACGGCCACCGGCGAGCCCCCGCTCACCGTCGAGCAATGGGCGAGGCGGCTGCGCGCGCGCTACCAGACCGGGCTCATCGGCTGGATCCGTGGGGAGCGCACCGCGCAGAACCTCGAGGTGCTCGCCGCCGTGGCGCGCAAGCTCGAGCAGATCGCCACCCGCCAGCCGGTGTTCCAGCTGTGGTGGGTCGTGGGCGCGGTCATCGAGGCGCTGCACCAGAACGGGCTCGAGAGCGGGCAGTCCGTGAAGCGTCTGCTCGGCCTCGCCGATCGGGAGATCCGCCGCCTGTACGAGCAGGGCGAGGCGCGCTACGCGCAGGCACCGCCGGTGGAGCTGCTCAACAATCTCCTCTATTACGTGGGTCGCTCGGAGTCCTCCGGCGGGCGCGTGGGCGCAGTGCGTACCTCGTTCCGCCTCGCCGAGTTGCTGCCGGTCGATGAGAGCATCGAGCAGGAGCGCGAAAGTCTCTCGGCGCCCTCCGTAAAGCTCATGCAGACGGTCGCCGCCGCGATCCGCGAGGACCTCGGCAAGGTGAAGGACGTACTCGATATCTTCGTGCGCCGCGGCGCGGGGCAGCCGCAGGAGCTCGCCTCACAGGTGGAGCTGCTGCGCAAGATCGGCGACACGCTCGGTGTGCTCGGTCTCGGTGAGCTGCGCGCAAAGGTGCAGTCCGAGACCGAGCGGCTGGGCAAGATCGTCGCGGGAACGCTGCGCGCGGATGAGGCGACGCTGGTCGACATCGCCGCGACGCTCATCGGCGTGGAGGACAAGCTCGATGACCGCCTGGTCGGCATGATCCTGCCGCCCAAGGACGCCGGCCTGCCGCAGCCCGAAGCGGACACCGAGTTTCAGCAGGTGCAGGCCGCGGTGCTGCGCGAGTGCATAGTGAATCTCCAGCGCATCAAGGAAGCGGTCGTGCAGAGTGTCGGCGGCACGCTCGATGCGGCCGGCCTCGACAGCTGGCAGGACCTGATGCGCGGTATGAAGGCGGGGCTGCTGCTGCTCGGCAAGGCGCGCGCCGTCGAGATCATCGAGGCGATCACCAGCCAGCTGCGCCGCGTGATGCAGCCAGGCGTGCACGTGCTGCCGCCCGGCTTCGTCGATCGCCTGGCGGATGCCATCGTGAGCCTCGAGTACTACATGGAGACGCTGCAGGCCGGACGCGCCGATCCCTGGTACATGCTCGACAATGCCCAGGCGTGCGTGCAGGCGCTCGAGCAGCAGCCGACGCCCGCGCCGCCCACGGTTCCCGCGCTCGAGCCGAATGCCTATGCCAAGACGGTGCAGATCCCGGCTGCCGCGGCCGCCGGCGGCAGCGTGCAGCACGATGCGCCCGCGGTCGGTGCAGCCGCTCCCACGCTCGCGGCCTCACCGCGCAAACCTCCGCCGGTCGAGGTGGCCGACCCGGAGCTGATGAAACTCTTCATCGAGGAAGCGCACGAGGAGCTGAGCAAGATCCAGCACGGCTTCCCGGTGTGGGACCAGAACCCGCTCGAGCGCGATTCGCTCGTCACGGTGCGCCGCTCGTTCCACACCCTCAAGGGCAGCGGCCGCATGGTCGGCGCGCGTGAGCTCGGCGAATTCGCCTGGTCGATCGAGAACCTGCTCAACCGGCTGCTCGATAACACGCTGATACGCTCGCCCGCTATCCTCGAGGCGTTGCGCACCGCGCTAACCGCGCTCCCCGAGCTCATTGAGCAGCTCCAGAGTGGCACACCGGTTCAGGCGGACATCGCCGCCATCTCTGCACGTGCGCACGCTCTCGCGGCGGGCCGCGGCGATGCGCGCCCGGCCGAGCCGGAAGAAGAGGCCTCCGCCGAGGCGCCATCCGCGGGGACCGCCGCGCTCTCGGCGGGCACGGCGGGACGCCCCGTCAAGGGAGCGGCGGTTGCGCCTGCGGCGCGCGCCGCTGCGGCAGAAGTCGCGCAGCCCGCACAGCGGGCCCCCACGCCGAGTGCCGGCGCGGCAACCGCTGCAGGCACGGCTGGCACGCCTGCCGGCGATGCCGCGGCGCGCTCACTGCCGGATGAGACGCTGCGCGACATCTACGCTCGCGAGACCGCAGCTCATGTCGCGACGGTGCGAGCCTTCCTCAAGCGCGAGGCGAGCCTGCCCGAGCCGCACCTGCTTCCCGAGGACGTTTACCGCGCCTGCCACACGCTCTCCGGCAGCTCGAAGATGGCTCAGGCACGGCACGGTATCCGCCTTGCCGAGCCGCTCGATCACTGGTTGCGCCGCGCGTTCGCGAGCGGAGCGGGCCTCGGTGGGCAGGAGCTGACGCTACTGCAGGACTGCATGGCGGCCATGGAGTCGGTGGCGACGCATCTCGATGAGCCGACCGGCTACTTCGTCAACCACTGGCAACTGCTCGAGCGGATTGAGCACGCGGACAAGGACCTCGATCAGCGCATCGCGGCCTCGGCTGCACTCGCGGCACCTGCTGCCGGGGGGGCCGCTGACGGCCCAGCCGCGGGCGAGCTCGCCGATGAGGCTGTCGATTTCGATCCGGAGGTCGCCGCCATATTCACCGACGAGGCGACCGAGCTCATCGATACCTCGGAGCATGCGCTTTCGGACTGGCGCTCGCAGCCCGAGGACCCGGAATACCGTTCTGCTCTCAAGCGCCCGCTGCACACGCTCAAGGGCGGTGCGCGTATGGCAGGCATCACGCCCATGGGCGACCTGAGCCACGAGCTCGAATCGCTCGTGATGCTGGTCGAAACCGGTAAGCTCGGCGCCGATGCGGCGCTCTTCGATGCCATCCAGGCAAGCCTGGATGAGCTGGCTCGCATGCGCGAGCAGGTCGCGACCGGGCAGCGAGTGGCGCCCGCGCGCGCCATCATCGCGCGGCTGCAGAGCCTGGCGTACCCGGGCGGCGCGCCGCTTGGCGCCGCTGAGCCTGGTGCGTCGTCGGCCCCGCCGCCGCCGCAGCAGGAGGCTGCCCCGCCGCGACGTGGATCCTCGCCAACCGCAGCAGCACCCCTCAGCACCCCGCGCGCCCTGGCAGCCCCATCCGGCGAGAGCGAGCTCGAGTTGGCCGAGCCCTTCGGCACCGGCACCGACACGGCACTCGTGAAGCTGAATGCGGAGCTGCTGCTCGCGAGCGAGAGCAGGCCCGATGGACCCGCTACTCCCGAGGCTGTGACGCCCGCAGCGGACGCGGGTGTTGATCGGGACGCGGCGGTTTCGCCGCCCGCGTCATCGGCAAAAGGGTTCGGCGCTGCAACTGAAGTCACACCGGTATCGGCTGCCGCTCCGCGCGCTCTAGCGGCTGCTCCAGTTCAGCCATCCGCCGTGGCGCCTTCACGCGCCGTTGCGGAATCGGTCTGGACTTCCGCTGCCGCGCTCGCGAGTGCTCCGCCACTCGCTCGCGCACGTGGTGAGTCGCAGGGCGAGGAAGGCCTCCTCGCGCCGCAGCCGGTGCCTCCGGGCCGCGAGCCGGTGAGTGGCGGCGAGCGCCAGGAAATGGCGCGCGTCGATGCGGAGCTCCTCGATCAGCTGCTGAACATCTCGGGTGAGGCCAGCATCGCACGGGCGCGCCTCGAGCAGCAGCTCGGATCGTTCGACTTCAACCTGGGCGAGCTTTCGCGCACGGTGACTCGGCTCAAGGAGCAGCTGCGCAGCCTCGAAATCGAGACCGAGGCGCAGATCCTGCACAAGCACGAGGACGAGAGCGCCCACCGCAGCGAGTTCGATCCGCTCGAGCTCGACCGTTATTCCTCGATTCAGCAGTACTCGCGCGCGCTCGCCGAGACCGCCAACGACGTCGCGAGCATTCAGCAGCTGCTCGAGACTCTCGCCAAGGACACGCAGAACCTGCTGCAACAGCAGGCGCGCACCATCACCGAGCTGCAGAACGGCTTGATGCGTACGCGCATGGTCCCGTTCCAGCGCCACGTGCAGCGCCTCGCGCGCATCGTGCGCCAGGCGGCGGCCGACACCGGCAAGCGTGCCGAGCTCGCGGTGGAAGGAGCCTCGGGCGAGCTCGACCGGCAGGTGCTCGAGCGCATGCTGCCGCCCTTCGAGCACATGCTGCGCAATGCCGTCGTGCACGGCATCGAGAAACCCGAGGAGCGCATCAAGCGCGGCAAGCCGGATACCGGCCGCATCGTGCTCGAGCTGCACCGCGAAGGCGCGGAGGTCATGGTGCGCCTCACCGACGATGGCGGTGGCATGAACCTCAGGGCAATCCGCGACAAGGCGCAGGCGCTCGGACTCATCGGCGAGGGGCACACCCTGAGCGATGAGGAGGCGATGCAGCTCATCCTCGAGCCGGGCTTCTCGACCGCCGGCGCGATCACACAGCAGGCAGGCCGCGGCGTGGGCATGGACGTGGTGGCGACCGAGATCAAGCGGCTGGGCGGCGCGCTGCACATGGAGACCAAGGCCGGCGAGGGCACGGTGTTCACCATCCGCCTGCCGCTCACGCTCGCGATCAGCCACGCACTCGTGGTGCGGACCGGAGAAGAGTATTACGCGCTGCCGCTGCCCACCGTCGAGGGCGTGCTGCGCCTCTCCAAGACGGAAGTCGCGGCGCATCTCGGCCGCGAGGCGGGTGCCTTCGATTATGCGGGTCAGAAGTACCGCTTCCAGCATCTCGCGTCGTTCGTCGGGCTGACCCCCTCGGAGCTGCCGGGACAGGACGTCACTATCCCGGTCGTGCTGGTGCGCGCGGGCGAGCATTCCACCGGCATCGTGGCGGATGAGCTGGTCGGCAGCCGCGAGATCGTGGTGAAGTCGGTGGGTCCGCAGATCTCCGGCATCCGCGGCATCTCCGGCGCCACCATCCTCGGCGACGGCCGCATCGTCATCATTCTCGACATTGGCGCGCTGGTGCGTGCCGAGTGGCGTACTCGCGCTCAGGTGCCCGCGCCGGTGCCGAAGGACCGCGGTGACCGCCGCATCTTCGCCCTGGTGGTGGATGACTCCATCACCGTGCGCCGCGTGACCCAGCGCCTGCTCGAGCGCAACGGCATGCGCGTGCTGACCGCGCGCGATGGCATGGACGCGGTGGCGCTGTTACAGGACAACGTGCCGGATGTGATCCTGCTCGACATCGAGATGCCGCGGATGGATGGCTACGAAGTCGCGGCGCACGTGCGCAACGATCCGCGCCTGAAGGAGGTGCCTATCATCATGGTCACCTCGCGCGCCGGCGAGAAGCATCGCGCCCGCGCCATCGAGCTCGGCGTGGACGACTACCTCGGCAAGCCTTACCAGGAAGCGCAGCTTCTCGATGCGATCGCTCCGCTCGTCGAGCGGCGCCGCGCCGCCTCGCGCAGTCAGGCGTACGGGAGCTGATCCGTGGCCGAGCGCGTCGCCGAGATCTATAGCCTTCTGGTGCCCCTCACCGAGGGGCGGCTGATCATTCCGCGCTCCTGTGTCGCGGAAGTGATCGGCTTCCAGACACCGTCCGAGATGACCGGTGCGCCGCCGTGGTACATCGGCACGGTGCCCTGGAACGGCAAGGCTGTGCCGCTCGTGTCCTTCGAGGGAGCCTGCGGGCAGTCGATTCCTCCGGCGAGCGGACGCACCCGCATCGTCATTCTGCACGCGCTCGGCACGCGCGTAGAGGGTGGCAATTTCGCGCTCGTCTCGCAGGGCTTTCCGCAGCTGGTGCGCGTCAGCTCGGATGTGGTGCGCCCCGACAACTCGCGGGTGTTTCCCGAGCGCATGCCGGTCATCTGCCAGATCCGCATGGTGAATGAGACGCCACTCGTTCCGGATCTCGAGCGTCTCGAGGAAATGATCGCCGACGAGACGAGTATCACCGTCAGCGCCTAGGTCCAGGCGCTTTCCCGCAGCGGGAGCCGCGCACCGCCGATGACTTCGGCGGCGCGCGGCTGCTAGAGGCTTTACCGGGGCAGACTCTACGGTGCCGCAATAAGGCTGATCCGCGTCCCCCAGTTGGCCAGCGCCGTCCGGGTATTGCCGCAACGGAAGTTACTATTCTTGTACGTCGAGAAGTCGCAGCTTTGACCGATGTATTCGGAGGCGATCCACACGTCGTTGCCCATGGGCACGGCGGCGCCGTAGTCACCCCAGCGTGGCCGGGCGACGCCGGGAGTAACGGGGCCGAATAGTTTGTAATTGCTGAATCCGTCGTCCGGACCGAGCCCCTGCGCCGCAATGTGCACGGGCCCGACGCCGGCACTGGTGATCGTGGCGTATCCGGCACTCGGGTAGAAATCGCTCCCGACCACCGTGAACGCCATGACGCCGGTGCCACGGCTCGTTATCCCGATCGCGGGGTAGATGAGGTTGTCGTTACCGAGGCCGACGTAACCCTGGTTGGTGAGCGTAGCGCTCACCGACCCGGAGGTGGTGCTGGGCGCCACGGCGAACCATTCGATTCCCGCCTGCTTCGCGGAGCTGATCGAGAGTGCCGTATCGAGCGCACCCCACAGCGTGCCGTTCACCCACATCACCTGCTGCATGCGCGAGTCATTGCTGTCGAGGTTGGCCGAGGTCTCGCTGAACGGGTCCTTGATGCCCTCCAGGACCAGCGAACAGGAGTTGTTATTGAGGCAGGTGCGCAACGGCTGGTTGCCCGATTTCTGCTTGGCCGAAGGCGGCGGTGCGTACACGCCGACGTTGACTTCGGTGTTGCTGAGCGTCAGGGCAGGCGTGGTGCCGAGAGAGCTCGTGTTCGTCAGGGCCCACACCAGTAGTTGAGTCGAGGGCTCGGACACGCTCGTACCATCGCCCGGGTCGTGCGCTTCAGCCCCGGCGTTCGAGCTGAGGAAATACTCCGTACCGCCTGCACTCGGATCGCCGCCACCTCCGGGTGTCGTCGACGGCCACAGTGTGAAGCCGTTCAACGCGAACCCAAATGAGTCGAGGCCATGCGTGTCGAATTGCGTGACGGTGATGTTCGCTGGAAGCGCGGCCAGCTGCGTCTTCGACAAGGCGTAAACCTGGGCGCCGTGGAATTCGGGCCCAAAGAACGAGTACTCGTTCGTCGTCAGGTAGATGCCGTTCGCGTCGGAGCCGATATGCGGATAGTCGGCGAAGCAGGCGGTCGGATTGGTAACGCTCGCACCCGTCGAGGCTCCGGGACTGCAGTGGTGGTTGGGGGTGCCATCCGTGCCGTCATCCTGGGTCGGAATGCGGTAGATCGTCCATGATCCTGTCGGATCTGCGGTGTTACTGACGGCCAGATCCAGGTGGTTTGTCCCCGTGAAGTCACCACCCGCTGTCTGGTCGATTGTAAAAACGATGAGGAACCAGTGCCCTGTCGCTGCGTCGAACACGCAGCTCGGGTCGGTAACCTCGGGGCCGAAGACCCCGGTGCTACGGTCCAACGCCGGGGCGTAACCCAGGAACCCGTTGAGCGCCTGTGGCACGGCCAACGCGGCACCCGAAGTATCGTAGACATTCAAGACGTCGTTCAGGACTTCGAGCACTCGGGTATTGCCGTTGCCGTCGCTGCCGACGCACAGCCCCTGATCGGGTGGCTCGAGGCTGAATTGATTGTTACCCGCAGTCGATCCGAAGCGTTGGTCGAAGTGATTCATGCCATTGAAGCTTCGCACGAGCTCAGGATGCGACAGGGTCACCGGTTTGGGTTGACTGATCGCTCCAACCGAGGTTGTTGCGGTTCCGTGGCTGCGGTTCGGTGCAAGCGCGCCATCGGCCGAATTGAGTGCCTCCGGACCCTGCACACCGGCAGCCCCGGTCGCGGAGGTGAACCCAGCTGTGCCGGATTTCGTGATTTGTCGGGCCGCACCGGTGGGGCCGGAGGCGCCTGCAGTAGCGGCGGTAACGGAGCTCTGAATCGTCATCGCAGCCAGGGCCATCGCCCCGATAGCGACCACCAGGATATTGTGTCGAATCATGTAGGGACTCCCCAAGCTTGAAAAGCCATGTTGGTTGTTGGGTGGCACTCAGGTGCAGTGCACACCACGCGGACGCAGTTAGTCGAGGCCTTACCGACCGAAAGCGTTAATGACGTTCAGCGCGAGGTGCTGGGCGCCGTGTGAGTCCTTCCCTGCTCAACATCGTTGTTGCTGTCGGCCGATCTGCACCGCCTCCATGGCGGAAGTATGTCGCATCGTTTCGGCGTCGTCACCCTCCTCGGCGAGGTCGCGCCGCGGCTCGCTCCTTGAGATGCGGCTCACTGCTTAGATTATGTCAGCTACAGTTCGACATGAGTGTTTTCACCCCCTCGCACGACTCCAGCACAACGAGACGAAGCGGCGCGCTACAGATCGCCGAATTCACGCTGCAGCAGCGTGAGCGCGGCAATCGCTGCGGTCTCGGTGCGCAGGACACGCGGACCGAGATTCACCGCCGTGAAGCCTGCCGCCTGAGCATCGGCCTGCTCCTCATCGGAGAGTCCCCCCTCGGGGCCGATGAG
>DASYFL010000120.1:0-4022 GCA_036498445.1 Steroidobacteraceae bacterium | reverse complement strand
ACGGCCGAATCGATGCGCTTCTCCGCTTCCGGCCCACTCACGCCGAACAGGCTCTGCTCGGTCGAGGCATGCCACAGCGGCTGACCGGTCCGCGCGTCGTAGAGATCGACTGCGATCACGCCCGTGGGATAGGCGTACGGTCCCGGGCCGCCCCATCCGTACGGATAGCTCCAGGCCCACCCGTAGGGATAAGGATAGACCCCGCTCACCGCGTAATAGCCGCCGATTCCGTAACCGATGAGGCAATCCGCATTACCCGGTGCGGCCTGGACCATGCCACCGAGATGCGCACTGATGGCGGCGCGCAGGCGGCTTTCGTTCAGAGGATTCGCGATGGTGCTGCGCAGCGCGCTGTTGCTGCGGAACTCACCCGCCCAGGCGAAGCTGCCGCAGCGCACCTGGCTGATGAGCGCAGTGTTGACATCCGATCGGACATAGGGAGCGCAGGCCGCAAGCAGCAACGCGCACATCGACATGCCAGGGAGGGAATACAACAGGCGCTTCATACCTTCGATGCTAACGCATCCACCGATGGGACGTTGACCCCATGCTCAGAATGGATCACCGAGCACCAGGCGCCAACCTGACAACACTCCGGCCTCGCGCCAGCCGATCCCGAGCCGCGGCAACGGCACACCATGAATCTCCCACTGCGGGGAGAGGCCGAACATCAGCCCGAGCTCGTACTGGAACGTGCGTGGGGCGATACCCGAGGCGGGTCCCGAGGGTGCTTCGAAGTAGACATCCGCGATGCCGTAAGGCGCGAGTTGCAGCGCCCGCGAGTGCCAGGTCAGATCCAGAGTGCGGCGCAGCTCCGCGCCATTGCGCAACCGGGTGAATGACTCATTGGGCACATCGCCGTGGTAATGCGCACCGGCGTAGGCGAGCGTCGCCCGCCACAGGCCGGCGCCGCCGAGCGCGTCGAAGCGGTAATCGCTGCGCAGGCCCGTTCCCCAGATCAGCGCGTTGGCATCGGCGCTCGACGCCAGTGTGCCGCCGGCCTTGACGTAGGGGTAAAGGTCCCATGAGTCGGTGATCCAATAGTCGAACTCGACACCGGGCTCGAAGCTCAATGCACCGATCGAGTTCGGCAGCTCCAGATGAATCAGGTCCTTGGTGGCGAAATTGAAAAAGCCGACCGTGAACGGAAAGATCAGCCGGATGCCCGGCCGGCCGCCCCGGGGCAGCGCTCTGCGCAGGGTGTAGTACGGCTCGAACGTGTACACCGTGATCACGCTGCCGGAGATCTCGTAGACGCCGGACCCGATCTCGCTCGCGAAGGCGAAGTTCGCGTACTGCGTATCGGCGGTGCCGTAGGGTACGGGAGTCGCAGCACCGGCGCTCGCGGCACGCATGAGCGCGAGAGCGCACAACCACGTGCCCGTCAATGCTCTCACGCTGCCTCCCGGTGCCGGGAGTCTAACAGAGGCCCGGAGGCACGCCGCTCGCGGTGTGGATTCCAACACGCCGGCTCCGGCTGATTCCCCTGCGAGATCCTGCGGGCCGAGCGGCGCGGCCCCGCATCGAAGCGCGCGTCGCTCGTCAGCCGTGGAGCGACCGGCGCGCCACGCGCGGCCTCAGGGTCCGTGCGCAGCCGAGCGTGAGAAGAGCGATGAGCGCAACAGGATCGAGGCTGCCTCCGCCACCGCCACCCGAGGGAGGCGCCTGTACTGTGAGGGTCACCTTGTTCTGCGCGTGGCCGTTAGGGTTGGTGCAGGTGAGGATGTAGTCATCGGCCCCGGCGGCCATGGGAGTGATGGTGAGCGAGCCGCTCGTCTTCTGCGCGCCGCTCCAGCTTCCCGATGCGGTACAGCCCGTCACGTTATAGGCGGCCCAGGTGAGCGTGGTTGAATGACCGACAGTAACCGACGAAGCGGCAAGCGTCATGGTTGGCGGCCCTGGGGGTAGCGACGCGAGCGCCGCGTCGGCCTGGATGAAGCCAGCCCCGTCGAGGTAGTCCGGCTGACCATTTCCCATCGGCGACGCTGTTGAGTTCAGAGCAACGCGGATCTGCGCGGGCGTGAGCGCGGAGTTTGCCTGCAGCATGAGTGCCGCCAAAGCCGCCACGTGCGGTGTAGCCGCGGAGGTACCAAAGAAGTTGTTGTAGTTAGCATGATTCTGGCACTGCGCCACTGCCGAGGTGTCGGTGATCCCGCTACCGGCGAGTGGAAAACCGAAGAACGACGTGTTCACGCCGTCCGGGCCCACAAAGTCCGGCTTCTGCCGGATTGGAACCGATACTGGCTTCCCCGATGTGTCGAACAGAATCGGATCACCCCCAGCTGAGGAGTATGGGGCGAGCTTAGCCACAGCGAGACCGCAGGCGGGCGTGTTCCAGAACCACGCTGCCCCGATGGCCATTGCGCCCGCGGCGCCTGGGTGCCCCTGGAGCGTTGGGCTGTTGGTGGCGAAGGCATCGATCGTGGCGCCGGCACCATTATCCGCCACCACGACCTTGATGAGTCCGGGAGCAGGGCTGCCATTTTTTAAACCGATGATGAGATTCACGACCTGCGAGGCGGTGTTGTTGTTGGGCGGGTTGTGGTTGTCGCTTGCCGGGTTACCGAGGATCAGCACCTGCTCCGAATCCGCACCAACGGCATTCGCGCCGGTGCAGGTGACCGAGTTGGTCGAGTTGCTGTCGAGGTTCAGCACCACGCTGTTCGCCGGGGCACCGGTGACGCACAGGTCGATCTGGCTGCTGGCGCCGGGGCTGGTATGAGGAGGCGTCCCCGTAACATACGGCTGGTCCCACTCCACGATCAGCGCAATGAACTCGCCCGGAAACATGACTGGAACAGTAATCGGCAGGAAGGTCTGCGGAGTACCGCCGTTCGTTCCGAAAGTGAGCAGCATCTCTCCCGCGTTTTGCCCGCTGCCCGCCTGCGTGAAACTCGGCGCATTGTTCTCGTAGGAGAGCTGCGCGTTGTTGCCGGCAGCGGAAAAGTAGGCGACGCCCTTGGCGTTAACACTATCGATGGCCTGCGCGATGATGCCGTCCTGGAAGAATGGCTCGTCGTAGTAGCCGATATCGTCTGCGATCACGGTCGCGCCGGCGGCGGCAAGCGCGGTGATGCCCGAAGCGTAATCGGCCTCGGTGATTGCGCCAGTATGGAAAGCGAGCGCGGCACCCGGGGCGACATCATGGACGATCTGCATCATGGCCCGGCCTTCATCGGCGTACGGCAGAAACAGCGCAGGCACGCCTGGCGGGTTGTAATTCATGCAGCCGCCTTCCTCGAGCACCTGCACGCTCGCCGGAAGATATCCGTTGGTCACATCGAAAGCCGCATCGTCCGTGGCGAAGCCGAACGGCGCGTAGCCTTGCTGGCCGGTGGGCGACACGCCGCTCCCCGGTTTGTCGTAAACGCCGTAACAGTCGAAGCTGTCGGAGAGAATGCCCACCGTGACTCCCGCGCCCGTGAGCCCGGGGTTCGTGGCGCGCACGACATCGGTGTACTGAGCAAAATCTCCCTGCGAAGTCACCTGGACACCGCGCGCACGCGGCATCGACGCACGGATCGAGACGAGCTCTCCGAGGGCGGCAGCGGCGCCGATCCGATTCACCGGCAACCAGCCGCCGACATCGTTGGCGTAGACCGCCGGATGCTGCAGTCCGATCCCGATGAGGGCTTGCTTCAGACGAGCGGGATCGCCGCGCGTGACGGCGTCGACCGCAACGAGCGCTCCGGCGTTCCCGGCACCCTGCATGAAATGCGCGGCGGGGCTGAGGCTATGCAGATCCTCCAGTGCGCGCTCGCGGCGCACCCGATGCAGGTGCCGGGAGAGATCCGCCAGCGCTGCATCGAGCTTCGCGTCGCTTGCGCTATCGCGCTGCGCGGCGCTGCGTCCGCCAAAGGCCATCAGCTGGGCGCCGCCCGCGGCCCGGGTGGCCAGCTTCTGGCTCACCGGTACTGCGGAATCGGCCGACGAGGCGGCAATGAGAGCCAGCAAGGCGAGTGCACAGGCCGCCGGCGGAGCGCATTTCATCCGAGACATCAATTCCCCCCTGATACCCCTTG
>DASYFL010000119.1:0-2846 GCA_036498445.1 Steroidobacteraceae bacterium | reverse complement strand
CACCAGGCGGCTCTCGGAGTAGAGATAGCTGCCGTGCGTATCCTCGATGATCACATCCCCATGCATGACGTTGCCGTGCGCGTCGCCTTCGCTCGCCGCATGGAGCGAGGACCAGGAGCCGACATCGCTCCAGCCGGCATCGAGCGGCACCACCACGGCATCCCCGGTCTTCTCCATCACCGCGTAGTCGATGGAGTCGGCCGGGCAAGCCTCGAAGGCGGCGGGCGCAATGCGCGTGAAATCAAGATCCGCCTGCGCGCCGCGGAACGCACTGTCGCAGATGCGTGCCATCTCCGGCTGGAACCGCTGCAACTCCTGCAGGTAGCGCCGCGCGCGGAAGACGAACATGCCGCTGTTCCAGTAGTAATCTCCCGACTGCATGAACTCGCGCGCACTCTCGGAGTTCGGCTTCTCGATGAAACGCGCGATCCGGAACGCCGCACCGCTCGGCGCACCCCGCTGGATATAGCCGTACGCGGTTTCGGGAGATGCCGCGACCACGCCGAAGGTTGCGAGCTGCCCGGCATCGGCCGCGGCGAGCGCCACGCGCACTGCACGCTGGAAGGCAGCGACATCGCCGATCACGTGATCGGCGGGTAGTACCAGCAGCACCGGATCGACGGCATTCGCATCGCTGCCGACGCCCTTGAGCGCGGCGTGCGCGGCGAGCGCGATCGCCGGCGCCGTGTTGCGGCCGAAGGGCTCGAGCACGGTGGCACGCGGGCTGATGCGCAGCTGACGCAGCTGCTCGGCGACGAGGAAGCGGTGCGCTTCGTTGCAGACCACGACCGGGGCTGCGGCGGTGAGCCCTTCGAGGCGCAGCACCGTCTGTTGCAGCATGGTGCGCGTCCCGGTAAGTGGCAGCAGCTGCTTGGGATAGAGCTCGCGCGATAACGGCCACAGGCGCGTACCCGCGCCTCCGGACAGAATGACTGGCGTGAGCACAGTGCCGACTCCTGCGGCCTTCAGGCCGCCGCCAGCAGCTTGCCGCGGCCGATGGCGTAATAGGTGAGGCCGAAGCGGCTCACCATGGCCGGATCGTAGAGATTACGGCCATCAAAGATGACCGGCGACTTCAGCAGCTCCCGCAGCCGCTCGAAATCGGGACTGCGGAACTCCTGCCACTCGGTGACGATGGCGAGCGCATCTGCCCCGCGGGCGGCATCGTAGGCGTTCTTCGCGAGCGTGAATCCTGCCACACCCGCATAGAGCCGCTGTGCCTCGGCACCCGCCACCGGATCGTAGGCTTGAATGCGCGCCCCGTCTTTGAGGAGCAGTTCGATCAGCTTGCGCGATGGCGCCTCGCGCATGTCGTCGGTGTTCGGCTTGAAGGCGAGACCCCACAGCGCGATCGTGCGGCCGTTCAGCCCATCGGCGAAGTGACGCTGCATCTTGCGGAACAGCACCTCCTTCTGCCGTGCATTGACGGAGTCGACTGCATTCAGCACCTGCGGCTCGTGTCCCGCCTCGTGCGCCGAGCGGATGAGCGCGCGCACGTCCTTCGGGAAGCAGGAGCCACCGAAGCCGGTCCCGGGGTAAATGAAGCTGTAGCCGATGCGCGGGTCCGAGCCGATACCGATGCGCACCTTCTCGATGTCCGCGCCGACGCGCTCGGCAATGTTGGCGAGCTCATTCATGAAGCTGATCTTGGTGGCGAGCATGGCGTTGGCCGCGTATTTGGTGAGCTCCGCGGAGCGGATGTCCATGACGATGAGGCGATCGTGATTGCGCGTGAAGGGCTCGTACAGCGCGCGCATCAGCTCGGTGGTGCGCGGATTGTCGGTGCCGATCACCACGCGGTCCGGTTTCATGAAGTCACCGATGGCCGCACCCTCCTTGAGGAACTCGGGATTCGAAACGACGTCGAATTCCACCTTGGCGCCGCGCGCGGTGAGCGTACGGTCGAGCTCGGCATGCACCTTGTCGGCCGTGCCGACCGGTACCGTCGACTTGGTGATCACGATGCAGTAGCGGCTCATGTGCGTGCCGATGGTGCGTGCGACCGTGAGCACGTGCCGCAGGTCCGCGGAGCCATCCTCTCCCGCAGGGGTCCCGACCGCGATCAGCTGGAAGAGACCGTGCTCCACGCCGCGCACGGGATCGGTAGTGAACTCGAGCCTGCCCGCCTCGCTGTTGCGCTTGATGAGAGCCTCGAGCCCGGGCTCGTGTATCGGCACCTCACCGCGCCTCAGCCGCTCGGTCTTTCCCGCATCGACGTCCACGCAGATGACGTCATTGCCGGCATCGGCGAGGCATGCCCCCGTCACCAGACCCACATAGCCCGAGCCGAAGATCGTGACGCGCATGAGTTAAGTTCTTGAGTGGTAAGGGGAATGGCACGAAGCCTAAAGGAAGGCCGCGCGCGGCTCAAGCGACGCGGGAGCGGTGCCCGATTCAGGCTGGAGTCTGGCCCTGGGGCTTGACGGCTTCCGACTGGCGGCGCTTCGCGGCGAAATCCGCAACCTTGGCAGCTGGAGCGTGGGGCAGCACCGCCTTGCGCGTCCACACGTAGTCGCGGATGTCGGCCTCCGCCTGGTACTCCGCCACCGACTCGGTGAGGAGTGCGAGTGCCCGGTGGCAGTCGAAGCTGGCAAGCGCCACGAGCTGCTCATTGAGGATCTGCTGCATCCGCGTCCAGGGCAGATGGTGCTCGATGGCGCGCAGAATCATCGGATGGTCGGTACCGGTGACGTTGGTGCCGATCAGCAGCTCCTCGAACAGCTTCTCTGCAGTGCGCAGCCCCGTGTATTCGATCTCGATGTCACCTTCCGGGTTGGTGGCATCGCGCACCGTGAGTCCCATGAGGTTGATGAGCCGCCGCGCCAGATCATCGATGCGCACCGGCC
>DASYFL010000118.1:0-7602 GCA_036498445.1 Steroidobacteraceae bacterium | reverse complement strand
AACATGGCAACTACTGCGAGTAAGGCCACGTCCGCTGCCCGGAAGGCTGCGGCGAGTGCTCATAAGCCGGCGCCGCCCGCGCAGAAGTCTGCGCCGCCTGCGGCCAAGGGCATCAAGGCGCCGCCGTCCACGGCCTACAAGATCATCGATATCCCCGAGACCTACCGGGATGTCATTCAGCGCTATGCCGTGCCCGGAACCTTCGTCAGTGCCGAGGAGAAGGACAGCCCCTGGGTGCCGTTCGGCACCAACGCGGCCATCCGCCACCTCGCCTTCGACGTGCGACACAACATCTTCAGCAACATCCTGTGGATCAAATCCAAGGGCGTCGTCGGCACACACAAGCATCGCGGCACCGTGGTCATGATCTGTCTCGAAGGTAGCGTGCGCTACCTCGAGTACGACTGGGTGGCAACGCCCGGAGCGTTCATCTACGAAACACCCGGCCTCACGCACACACTGGTGACCGACGACCCGAAAGGCGTGAAGCTCTTCGGCTGGCTCCAGGGACCGCTGGAGTGGTACGACGACAAGGGCAATTTCGTCGAGACCTCCGACGTCTGGTGGTTCATGAACCACTACGAGAGCTACTGCCGCGAGCACGGGATCCCGCTCAACAAGCAGCTGTATCTCTGACGCGGCCCCGCGCGCGGGGCTTTCGAGGGAAGTTGGAAATGGCCAGGATCGTGGGCGGGATCGGCTCGTCGCACACGCCGACGATCGGGTTTGCGCTCGATACGCACAAGCAGAGCGACCCGGTCTGGGCACCCATTTTC
Organism: Steroidobacteraceae bacterium; assembly: GCA_036498445.1. Classification (GTDB taxonomy): domain Bacteria; phylum Pseudomonadota; class Gammaproteobacteria; order Steroidobacterales; family Steroidobacteraceae; genus 13-2-20CM-66-19. The sequence goes on along the minus strand of DASYFL010000118.1, from coordinate 6,826 downwards.
GAGGGTTTCAGGCCCGTGCAGCGCTGGCTGCAGGAGAAGCGGCCCGACGTCCTGTTCTTCATCTACAACGATCACGTCACCTCGTTCTTCTTCGACCACTACTCGCACTTCGCGCTCGGGGTGGGCGAGGAGTACGCGGTTGCCGATGAGGGCGGGGGGCCGCGCAATCTGCCGCCGGTCAAAGGCCATCCCGGGCTCGCGCGCCACATCGCCACCGCGCTCACTGCGGACGAGTTCGACCTGTCGTTCTTCCAGGCGAAGCCGCTCGATCACGGCTGCTTCTCGCCGCTCTCGGTGATGTGGGCACACGACGGCGGCTGGCCGGGCGCGATCGTGCCGCTGCAGGTCGGCGTGCTCGAGTTCCCCATCCCGACCGCACGGCGCTGCTTCCGGCTCGGCAGGTCACTGCGGCGCGCGATCGAGAGCTATCCCGAGGATCTCAAGGTGGCCATCGTGGCCACCGGAGGACTTGCGCACCAGGTGCACGGCGAGCGCGCCGGCTTCAACAACACCCCATGGGACATGGAGTTCCTCGACCTGCTCGAGCGGGATCCCGAGCGGCTCGCCGAGCTGACGATCGCGCAGTACGCCGAACGCGGTGGCCTGGAGGGCGCAGAAGTGATCATGTGGCTGATCATGCGCGGCGCCCTGTCCGCGCAAGTGCGCAAGCTCCACAGCACTTACTACCTGCCCTCGATGACACCGATCGTCACGGTGATCTACGAAGACGACACACCGGTGGCGGCGCAGCCGGACGCGGGGTTCCGCGAGCGGATCGGCCGCGAGCTCGAGGGGATCGAAAAGCTCCCCGGCACCTATCCGTTCACGCTCGAGCGCAGCGTGAAGGCCTACCGCCTCAACCATTTCCTGCACCGGTTGATCGAGCCCGAGTTCCGCCGGCGCTTCCTCGCGGACCCCGAGCCGATGTTCGAGGCAGCGCGCCTCAGCGCCGAGGAGCGCGACCTCGTGCGGCGCCGCGACTGGCGCGCGCTGATTCACTACGGCGTCATCTTCTTCCTGCTCGAAAAGCTGGCCGCAGTGGTCGGCGTTACGAATCTGCACGTCTATGCCGCGATGCGCGGGCAGAGCCTCGAGGAGTTTCAGAAGACCCGCAACGCGCAGGTGCTGTACTCCGTCGCAGGGCAGGGCCCGCAGCTCAAACAGTGAATGCCAGTGGGGAAACGCAGCGATGAACGGTGAGAGTCTGGAGAGTCTCCTCAAACGGTCCGGTAACACGGTCGAGCTGCTGCGCAACTCGCAGGTAGGAGCCTACGTCTACCCGGTCGTGCCGATCGAATTCACCAACTGGCGCAGCGAGCAGGTCGGGTGGCAGAAGACCGCGGTGCTGTACGACCAATCACATCACATGTCGGAGATAACCGTCTCCGGTCCCGACGCCCTGAAGCTGCTATCCGCTCTCACCATCAACAGCTTTGCCGGTTTCACACCGAACCGGGCCAAGCAGATGGTGCCGTGCAGCTACGAGGGCTTCGTAATCGGCGACGGTATCCTTTTCTATCTCGACAAGGACGAGCTGCTGTTCGTCGGGCGTACGCCCACGGTGAACTGGATTCAGTTCCACGCCGAGACCGGCGGCTACAAGGTGCAGGCGATCCGCGACGAACGCTCGCCTTCGCGGCCGCGCGGCAAGGCTGTCGTGCGCCGCCACTACCGCTACCAGATCCAGGGGCCGAACGCCGCTCAGGTGCTGCAGAAGCTCAACGGCGGTCCACTGCCGGATGTGAAGTTCTTTCACATGGATGCGATCAACATCAAGGGCCGCAAGGTCCGCTGTCTGCGGCATGGCATGGCAGGAGCCCCGGGACTCGAGATCTGGGGACCGTACGCTGAGGCCGACGAGATTCGCGAGGCGGTGCTCGAGGCCGGCAGAGATTTCGGTCTGGTCGAGGTCGGCGCGCGCGCCTATTCGAGCAACACACTCGAGTCGGGCTGGATCCCCTCGCCGTTGCCGGCGGTGTACACCGGCGAGCGCATGAAGAAATACCGCGAGTGGCTGCCGGCGGGTGGCTACGAGGGGACTGCCTCGATCGGCGGCAGCTTCGTGTCTGCGAACATCGAGGATTACTACACCACACCGTACGACCTGGGCTACGGTCCGTTCATCAAGTTCGACCACGACTTCATCGGCCGCGAGTCGCTGGAGAAGCAGGCAAAGCAGCCGCACCGCAGGAAGGTGACCTTTGCCTGGAATCCCGCGGATCTGCTCAAGGTGTTCGCCTCGTTCCTCCAGCCGGACGAGTTGAACTACAAGTTCTGGGACATCCCGAACTGCAACTACGCATCCTCGTCCTTCGACCGCATCGTCAAAGGCAGCCGAACCGTCGGATTGTCGATGTTCGGCGGTTACAGCTATAACGAGCGTACGGCGCTGTCACTCGGCATCGTCGATCCGGACATCGAGATCGGTGATGAGCTGACACTGGTGTGGGGTGAAGAGCAGGGCGGAACCCGTAAAACCACTATCGAGCCGCACCGCCAGCTCGAGATTCGCGTGACGGTTGCGCCGACGCCCTATGCGCGCGCGGCGCGCGAGGGTTACCACGCGGGCTGGCGCAGCCGCCCGGCCTGAGCCGCGGCGCGCAGCGCCCGGGCCGCAGCACCGTTTCGAGCTCTCAGAGCCGGTAGTCCTGCTGCCGCTGCGCGTAAGCGATGAAGAAATCCAGCGCACTTGGGTCGGAAACGCCACTGCGATTGGCGGCTTTCTCGGCAGGCACGCCTGTCAGGATGCGCCGCACCGGCACTTCCATCTTCTTGCCGGTGAGCGTGTACGGGATGCCCGGCGCCTGGTAGATCTTGTCCGGCACGTGGCGCGGGGTGTACTCGCGCCGCAGCGTATCGCGGATCTGTGACTCGAGACCGGGGTTGAGCTCGACACCCTGGGCCAGCTTCACGAACAACGGCATGAAGAAGCCGCCGCCTGGCAGGTCGAGGTTCACGATGAGCGCATCCTGCACCTCCGGGATGAGTGCCAGCGTACGATAGATCTCGGCCGTGCCGATGCGTATGCCGTAACGGTTCAGCGTAGCGTCCGAGCGTCCGAGCACGCAGCAGCGCCCCTGCGCGTCGATCCTGAAGAAGTCACCGTGCCGCCAGATGCCGGGAAACTCCTGGAAGTAGGTCTCGATATAGCGGCGGTTGTCCGGATCGTTCCAGAAGCGCAACGGCATTGACGGCATGGGCTCGGTGAGTACCAGCTCGCCGACTTCGTCGATGACGCTCTCACCGCGCGCGTTGAAGGCCTTGGCCGAGACACCGAGCTGCGGCGCCTGGATCTCGCCCGCGCGTACCGGGAGCGTCGGCACACCACCGACGAATCCCGTGCAACAGTCGGTGCCGCCGCTGCCGTTGGCAACCCAGAGATCCTGCTTCACGTTGCGGTAGAACCAGGCCATGCTCTCGGGCGTTGCCGGCGAGCCCGCGAGATTGATGGTGCGCAGCTTCTCGAGGCGGTAGCGCTCGCGCGGCACGATGCCGGAGCGGCTGAGCTGATCGACGTAGGTCGGGCTCGCACCGAAGGAAGCGACACCCGCCTCATCTGCCATTCTCCACAGTGCATCCGGTGCCGGGTACGCCGGGTGCCCGTCATAGAGCACGGGTAGGGCACCGGTGAGCGGGATGCTGGTGATGAAGTTCCACAGCATCCAGCCGCTCGTAGTGTAGAAGAACACCCGGTCGCCGGGACGCAGATCGAAGTGGAACGTCGCGTTCTTGAGATTCTCGAGCAGGATGCCGCCGTGCCCGTGAACGATGGGTTTCGGCAGTCCGGTGGTCCCCGAGGAGAACAACGTCCACAGGGGATGATCGAAGGGTACCTGGGTGTATTCGAATTCGGAGGCAGAGACCGCTGGCCGCTCGAGCAGCGTTCGCCAATGTCGCGCGGAGGGCAAGGGCAGTGTTCCGTCCTCCGGATTCAGATAGGGAAGGTAGATGAGGTGCTCGAGCGAATCGAGACTTGCAGCGATGTCGCCCAGCTGGCTGCGGCGATCGAAGGCCTTGCCGCCATAACGGTAGCCATCGACACTGAAGAGCAATTTGGGCGCGAGTTGCGCCAGGCGGTCGAGCGTGCCGCGCTCGCCGAAGTCGGGTGAGCAGCAAGCCCAGATGGCACCGACCGCCGTGGCCGCGAGCATCGCAACCATGGTCTCGGGAATGTTCGGCATCCACGCCACGACCCGGTCCCCCGGCTGGACGCCGAGCGCTCGCAGCTCGGTGGCGAGCGTTCGCACCTGAGCGCCGAGAGTGGTCCACGGAAGCGCGGCGAGCGGCCGCGTCTCGCTCAAGTGCAACAGCGCATCTCCACCGGCGCGCTCACCGCGCAAGATGTGCTGCGCGTAGTTGAGCTGGGCGCCCGCAAACCATTCGGCGCCCGGCATGCTGCGACGCCCGAGTACCCGCGTGTGCCGGGCGGAGGACTCGATGGCGAAATAATCCCACAGCGCCTGCCAGAACCCCTCCAGATCCTCGACCGACCAGCGCCACAGCGCGTGGTAGTCCGCGAAGCGCTTGCCGCGCTCGCGCGCCAGCCAATCGGCGAGCGCCGTCACGTTGGCGCGGCGGATGCGGTCCGGCGGCGGGGTCCACAGGAGCTCACCTGGCTGCATGCGTTAACTCGTATCCCGGCTGGTCGAAATTGTAAGCATGGCATACATTCTCACCGGCGTGATACCGGATCGGAGGGGCGAGGCGGCGCAGCGGCGCGCCTCGCCGCCGGCGCGCTCCGGGCGTACGCTTGACCGACAACTCACACGTCCCGCTTCCCACCCTGCCGCAGCAGGGAGCGGTACGGGGCGGGAGAGCCATTTGACATGACTACTGAATCCACAGCCTTCCCTGCCCCGAGCTCGCTCAAGGTCGTGCCCGGCACGGAGGCGGCCCAGGCCGCCTACCCCTACTACATGCAGTTCACCGCCGCGGACGATGAGCGGTTCTGGTTCTACAACTCGATGCATTTCCCCGAGCCCATGTCGGCCTTCGACATGGTGACGGCGGAAGCCGCCTACTGCGCCCTCGGTTCCTCGACCACGCGCGTGCACTGTATCCCGACCACACTCGGCATCGACTACCGCATCATCAACGGCCGTGTCTACATTGGCGGCAACGCCGTGACGGACCCCGCCGAGATTGCGCGCCGCACGGCCGAGTTCCAGCAGCGCGCCTTCTACTACTACGCGAACTGGGAGCGCCTCTATGCTCAGTGGCGCGAGAAAATGCTGGCGCTGATCCGCGCGGCGCAGGCCTTTCCGAAGCTCGAGCTGCCGGAGTTCGAGCCACTCGCGAACGTGCACGCCGGGCGCGGCATAGCCGCGAATCACCAGCTCCTCGACATCTACCAGAAGACGCTCGAGGGCTACTTCCGCATGTGGCACCACCACTTCGAGTTCCTGCTGCTCGGCTACGGCGCCTACATGACCTTCTTCGCCTTCTGCAAGAAGGCCTTTCCCGAGATCAGCGATCAGACCATCGCGCGCATGGTGGCCGGCATCGACGCGGAGATCTTTCGCCCCGACGAGGAGGTGCGCCGGCTCGCACGCCGCGCGGTGGAGCTCGGAGTCGATGATGAATTCCAGGACGGCCGCACGCCGCCCGCGATCCTGGCCGCGCTCGACTCGCGCGGTGCGGCTGGCCGCGCCTGGCTCGAGGAGCTCGCGATCGCGCGCGAGCCCTGGTTCAACATCAACGTTGGCGACGGCTTCTATCACTACCACCGCTCGTGGAACGATGACCTGTCGATGCCGTTCGCCGGGCTGCCGGGTTACATCGCTCGCGCCAAGGCGGGCGAATCGCTCGAGCGTCCGATCGAGGCTCTCAGGCAGCAGCGGCGGCAGCTGATCCAGGACTACCGCGAGCTCCTCGGCTCGGAGGAGGAGCGTCAGGCCTATGATCAGATGATCGCTCTCGCGCATCGCGTATTCCCGTACGTCGAGGGTCACAAGTTCTACTGCGAGCACTGGTACACCAACCTGTTCTTCAACAAGATCCGCGAATTCGGCGCGCTGCTCGCGAGCCACGGCTTCTTTGCGCGCGAGGAGGACGTGTTCCACCTCACGCACTTCGAGCTCGAGACCGCGATCATCGATCTCATGACCGCCTGGTCGAATGGCTCGCCGCCGCGGGGACCTGCGCACTGGCCGCAGATCGTCAGCACGCGCCGTGCAGCCATCGCCGAGTGGGCGAAGCACGGCACGCCGCCTGCGCTCGGGCCGGTTCCGGAGGTGATCGACGATCCGGCCATCGTCATGCTCTGGGGCATCACGCGCGAGAGTCTCGATCGCTGGCTGCACGCCGGCAGTGATACGGCGAGCCGTGAGCTGCGCGGCTTCGCCGCTTCGAGTGGCGTGGCCGAGGGCCCGGCGTGCGTCGTCAGGTCGGTGGAGGAGATCGGCCGCGTGCGCGCCGGGGACATCCTCGTCTGCCAGGTGACCAATCCGACCTGGGCGCCGATCTTCCAGAAGATCGCCGGCGCGGTGTCCGACATCGGCGGCTCGATGAGCCATGCCGCCATCGTGGCGCGTGAATTCGGCTTGCCGGCCGTGGTCGGGACCGGCACGGCCACCTCGCGTATCCGCGACGGTCAGCGCATCCGTGTCGATGGCGGGCGCGGCGTGGTCACGCTGCTCTCGTAGCGGACCAAAGTGAGCGCGCTCGCACACATCGCCTGGTTCGCGGAGATCGGGCTCGGCGATCGGGAACAGGTCGGCGGCAAGGGTGGCAGCCTCGGTGAGCTGACGCGCACCGGGTTCAGCGTGCCGGCCGGATATGTCGTGCGCACGGCCGCGTTCGAGCGCTTTCTCGCGGCGCTCGAGCG
>DASYFL010000117.1:0-2580 GCA_036498445.1 Steroidobacteraceae bacterium | reverse complement strand
CATCAGCGCTCTGCTCGCCAAGTACGGGCTGAAGGATTGGGAACCCGCGTACCAGAAACTCAAGACCGAGCTCGCGGACTATGACAGCTGGGTGCGGGAAACCATCCTCCCCAAGGCGCGCAGCGACTATCGGCTGCCGGCGCAGAAGTACGCGCTCGCGTTCGAAGAGTACGGAATCGATGTTCCTCCCGCGCAAGTCGCTTCGATGGCCCACGCGGCCTTCAGTCAATACCAGACCGAGATGGCGCCGCTCGCCGCACAGGTGGCGCGCGCACATCACTATCCATCGGCCGACTACCGGGCGGTAATCGCGGAGCTGAAGAAAGAGCAGATCACTGGCGAAGCCATCCTGCCCTTTTTCACCGACCGCCTGCATGCGATCGAAGCGATCATCAAGGCAAAGGAGCTGGTGACGCTACCGACCCGGCCGGCGATCATTCGCCTCGCGACCGCCGCGGAGACCGCCCACGAGCCCGCGCCGCACATGGCGCCGCCGCCGCTGCTGCACAACACCGGCCAGCGAGGCGAGTTCGTGCTGCCGCTCAACATTCCCTCCTCCAGCGGAGGCGCCGCCGACAAGTACGACGACTTCACCTTCGACGCCGTCTCCTGGACGCTGACTGCTCACGAGGCACGTCCCGGACATGAGCTGCAGTTCGACTCGATGGTCGAGCAGGGTGTGAGCCTCGCGCGCGCGCTCTATGCCTTCAACTCCACCAACGCCGAAGGTTGGGGTCTCTATGCCGAGTACATCATGCAGCCCTACGAGCCGGTGGAGGGACAGCTGCTCACGCTGCAGCTGCGCTTGCTACGTGCCGCGCGTGCCTTTCTCGATCCCGAGCTGCAAAGCGGCGCAATGACGCCGGAGCGTGCCTACGAGGTGCTGGAGAAAGAGGTGGTGCTCAGTCACGCCTTCGCCAAAGAGGAGGTCGAACGTTTTACCTACCGGGCACCGGGGCAGGCCAACAGTTACTTCTACGGCTACACGCGGCTGCTGGCCCTGCGGCAGGAGGTCGAGAAGGCTCTCGGCGCAAAATTCCGCCCGAAGAGCTTCCACGACTTCGTGTTGAGCCAGGGTCTGCTGCCGCCGGATCTGATGCGCAACGCGGTGCTCGAGGAGTTCGTGCCTGGGCAGAGATAGCCTGCCAGGCGCCGTCAGCTCGCTCGCTGGAGGTCTTTGCTGAAGTTGAAGTTGACCACTGCCAGGCCTTCGCGGAAATAGAAGCGGTGAGCACGGGTGCGCTGCGTGCCGGAGTCGAGCACCAGTGCGGCGCAGCCGAGATCGCGTGCGCGCTGCTCGAGCCACTGCATGAGCGCATGACCAACCCCCTGGGAGCGCCGCTGCGCGTCGGTGACGAGATCATCGACGTACAGGTGCAGGCCGATCGCCGTGTTCTCGAGCACGCGCCACACCGCGAGGCCGCGGACGCTCTCGTCTTCGACGGCAGCCACCATGCGGCCACCGCCGGCGAACACGCGCTGCATCTTGAGGCGATAATCCGCGGGCAGCGTGGTGCGCAATTGACGGTGCACGGCCTGCGCACGCTCGAGCCAGACCGCGCTCGCAATCGCGCCGCGCTCATCGGTGATCTCGATCATGTGCATCGCTCCCTCAGCGTGGTGACGGCAGCGGCGCAGCGGAGCTGAGCCATCTCTCGGCGAGCCGCACCCACATCGATCCACCGAGTGGAATCAACTCGTCGTTGAAGTCATAGCTCGGGTTGTGCAGCATGCACGGCCCGCCGCCATGGCCAGCGCTGCGATGGGTGCCATCGCCGTTTCCAATCACAAAGTAGCAGCCCGGCTTTTCCTGCAGGAAGTAGCTGAAATCCTCGGCCCCCATCGTAGGCTCGAACTCCCCGACGTTCTGCGCACCGACGAGCTCGCCAAGGACCTCGCGCGTGAACGCGGTTTCGCGCGCGTGATTCACGGTAGGCGGGTAGTTGCGTCTGAACTCGAACTCGCAACGCGCCGCGAATGCCTCGCAGGTCGCCGCGGCAATGCGCCGCATGCGCTCCTCGATGATATCGAGCAGCTCGAGCGTGAAGGTACGCACCGTGCCGCGCAGCTCACAGGACTCCGGTATCACATTGGTCGCCTCTCCAGCGCGGATCATGGTGACGGATATGACGGCAGCATCGAGCGGGGGGCGGTTGCGCGAGATGACGGTTTGGAATGCCTGCACCATCTGGCAGGCCGCCGGTATGGGATCGATGCCGTTGTGAGGCATCGCTGCGTGCGCGCCGCGGCCGTGTATCGTGATCTTGAAGTCGTTGCTGGAGGCGAACACGGGGCCGGAGCGGATGGCGAACTGCCCCACAGGCAGACCCGGCCAGTTGTGGATGCCGAACATGGCCTCCATCGGGAAGCGCTCGAACAGTCCATCGCGAATCATCGCGCGTGCGCCACCACCGCCTTCCTCGGCCGGCTGGAATATCAGGTAGACCGTGCCGTCGAAATTGCGATGCGCGGCGAGATGGCGCGCCGCGGCGAGCAGCATGGCGGTGTGACCATCGTGACCGCAGGCGTGCATCCGCCCTGCGTGAACGCTGGCGTGCGCAAAGGTGTTGCGCTCGGTGA
>DASYFL010000116.1:0-106866 GCA_036498445.1 Steroidobacteraceae bacterium | reverse complement strand
GGTGCCGGGGGTGTTGGGGGTGTGGGCGGTGTGGGCGGTGTGGGCGGTGTAGGCGGTGTAGGCGGTGTTGGCGGGGTTGGTGGAGTCGGCGGTGTCGGCGGTGTCGGGGGGGTCGGTGGAGTCGGTGGAGCAGGCGGTGTCGGCAAACCAGGCGGGGTAGGTGGAGTCGGCGGAGCGGGCGGCGTTGGGAGTCCCGGCGGCGCCGGCGGTGTCGGCGGACCCGGTGACGGAAAGCCCGGAGCAGGCAGTCCCAAAGGGCCCGGAGGCGCTGGCGGCGCAGGTGGTGGACGCGGCGACTGGAGTCACAACCCGCAGCACCGAGGCGGGGCGCCTTACGGCGATCGAGCGACGGCGGATCGCTTTGGCGGCAGCACGCGCGGTGCCTCCGCCTCGAATCGGCAAGCTAGCGCACGGCAGCAGATCGGCCGTCAGGGCGGCAATGTTTCGAGTCCGGGTGGCGCCGGCGTCGGCGATCGCAGCGCGGGAGGCGGTGCAGGGAATCGAGGCACAGGTTCAGGTGGCCGCGGAGGCGACAGCATCGGCGGCCGCGATGTCTCCGGCGGGGGTTCGAGCGGATCGCGCGGCGGTGGACGGGACGCCTTCTCGTCTTCGAGCGGCTACAGCGGATCGCGGGCTTCTGCGTCGAGCAGCCGTGGCTCATCGAGCTTCGGGTCTCGTGGTGGCGGTAGCCGCGGGGGTGGCGGTCGTGGCGGCGGCGGGAGGCGCAGATGAGCGGCGTCAGAATCTCTTGCGTCCTGGGTTTGATTCTCGCGGCTCTGCTGAGCACCGCGATGGCGGCGGAACCGGCTACGAGCGCCGGCACGGCGACGCCCTCCAAGACGACGCCCACCAAGGCGGCTGCGGGTACGGCGGGCGCCGGGCCACAGACCTTTGAATCGGCCGAAAAGGCTGGCGATGCGCTCATCGATGCGGCCGAGAAGTTCAATGTGAGCTCGCTGATCCGCATCGTAGGGCCGAAGGGCGAGGATCTCGTCCTTACCGGCGAGTACGCACAGGACCGGGAGCGTGCGCAGGAGTTTGCGGCTCAGGCGCGCAAGAAGAAGCAGGTGGCGCTCGATCCCAAGGACCAGGCGCGCGCCTTTCTGCTCGTCGGCGAGGAGGATTGGCCCTTTGCGCTTCCGATCGTAAAGCGCGATGGCCGCTGGTCCTTCGATGCCGGCGCGGGTCGTCAGGAGCTCATGTACCGTCGCATCGGCAGCAACGAGCTCGATGCGATCGACATCTGTGAAGGTTACGTGGAGGCGCAGTTCGATTTCGCCTATCGCAAGCGCCAGGGATATGAGGCGGCTCAGTACGCACAACGCATCATCAGCAGTCCCGGTAAGCAGGATGGTCTTGCCTGGCAGAACGCCGACGGAACCTGGGGAGGGCCGATCGGCGAGAAGATCGCAGAAACCATCGAGCAGGGTTACGACCTCAAGGCCGACCCGTACCATGGATACTTCTTCAAGGTCCTGAAGAGTCAGGGCCCGGCGGCGCCGCTCGGCGCCATGGACTATGTGGTGGGAGGCGTCATGATCGGCGGCTTTGCGCTCGTCGCCGCCCCGGCCGAGTACGGTGAGAGCGGGCTGAAGACCTTCATGGTGAGTCATACCGGAGTGGTCTACGAGAAGGACCTCGGGCCCGGCACGCTGGCCGAATTCCAGAAAATGGATCGCTTCAATCCGGACAAGTCCTGGACTCCGGTAGCGGATTAGTAGCGCGCTAGCGCTCGAGGACACCGACATGGCTCGATTCCACAAGGGCGGTGTGCAGCGCTCCGTGAAGCACCTGGCACTCGCCTTCCTGGTGAGCGGCGCTGTGGCACTGTCGCCCATGCTGGGCGTGGCCGATGAGCCACCCAAGGAATGGGACGGACTGGCACGCGTGAAGAGCAAGAATCTCGACCACGTGTACAAGCTGCCCGAGGCCGATTTTTCCGGCTACCAGCGCGTGCGCCTGGATCCCATCGAGGTCGAATTCGACAAGAACTGGAAGCCCAACGACTCGACCCGCAGTCCCTCGCAACGGCTGACCAACGATGACATCGAGAAGATCAAGCAGGCGCTGGCGGAGGAGTTCCGTAAGGTTTTCACCGAAGAGCTCACCAAGAACGGTTACCCGGTGGTCGGTGAGAGCGGTGACGACGTCCTGCGTGTGTCGGCGGCGATCGTCAACCTCTACATCACGGCGCCTGAGAAGATGACGGCGGGACGCAGCCGTACCTACACCGCGAGCGCAGGTCACATGACCCTCATAGCCGAGCTGCGCGACTCAGTGACCGGCAAGTTGATGGCGCGCGCGGTGGACAGCGTTCAGGGCAGGGATACCGGTAATTTCCAGATCACCAACTCGGTGACCAACATGAGCTCCGCACGTACCGCGCTCAACAAATGGGCGCGTGTGCTGCGCGAGGGTCTCGACGACGCCACCGGCCGCGCGAAGTAGCGCACCGCTGTGTAACGCTCCCTGCGCGCCGCACCCGCGCGGTGCTGCATCCGCGCTGCTGTACCCGCGCGGCAGGATTAGCCGTCAACCGTGGTGGCAGCCGACCGTTCAAGCTTTCGGTTGAGTTTGCTTCTGCGACCACGAAGCGCTTCACATAAGCCAGCGCGGTCGCGCGGAGGATTCGATGCTGCCACGCTTGGCACTGTGCGCTTTCGGGGCGCTGCTTCTTGCCGCACCGGGCGCTTTTGCTCAGGAATATTCTCCCGTGCGCTGGTACCTCATGGGCGGGGCCAACTCGCCCGTCGGCAATACCAGCGACATTCTGCAAACCGGTTGGAATGTCGGCTTTGCAGTGACCTGGCGCGAGCCCGGACATCCCATCGGCTTGCGCCTGGATGTGAACTACGCCGCGAACAATGCGACGCGTGCGTTGCAGAACGCGGGCTCGATCGCTACGGGCCTGAACATCACCGGTGGCTGGGCCGATATCTGGTCCGCAAGCCTGAATCTCGAAGCGCAGCACCTGTTCTCGTCGACCACCTACGGTTACCTGATCGGCGGGATCGGCGCTTATTACACCGACGTACAACTTACCGAGTACGGCTACGGCTATGTCTGCAACCCCTGGTGGGGCTACTGCTATTACGGTACTGGCGATGCGGTGGTGGCTTCCAACTCCACGACGAGATTCGGCTGGAACGGAGGCATCGGCATGGCGTTCCGCCTCCAGGGGCCGACGCTATTCATCGAAGCGCGCTACACGCGTATCGAGACCTCGCCGCAGCCGCTCGAATTCATTCCAGTCACGATCGGGCTACGCTTCTGAGACACCGTCGACGAGGAGGCCGGCATCAGCGCTGGAAAATGGTAAATCGCTTTCCTGCGGGCTGTCCTGTAGTGTCGAAGCCGGTAAGAGCATACGAGGCGTGGTTGTGACCGGCGAACTGTTGCCGCGGGAATTCTACCGGGTATGATGCGGCCCCCCAATCGGAGCCATGGCCCCGTGCGCTCATTAGTCTGCGGCTCGAGCGGCAACCAGCCATCCCGGCGGCGCTTCCTGCAGCGCGCTGGCGCGATGCTCGTGCTGCTACCCTTCGGTGCCGCGTGGGCAGGCACTCCCGTGCGCCGCAGCCTGTCATTCGTGCATACACACACCGGCGAGCAGCTATCTTGCGTGTACTTCGCGGATGGTGAGTATCGCGCCGCGGAGCTCGGGCGGATCAATCAACTGCTGCGGGACTTTCGCACCGGCGATGTTCACCCGATCGACACCGAGGTGCTCGACCTTCTGGCGGATCTGCGCGTGCTCGCCGATCGCGACGAACCTTATGAGGTGATCAGCGGCTACCGCTCGCCGCAGACCAACGCCACGCTGCACCGACATTCGAGCGGCGTGGCCGAGCACAGCCTGCACCTGCAGGGCCGTGCAATCGACGTGCGTCTGCCGGGAGTTCCGACCCACAGGCTGCGCGAGCTCGCGCTCGCCATGGGCCGCGGTGGCGTCGGTTACTACGCGCAGTCGGATTTCGTGCACCTCGACAACGGCCGGGTGCGCTGCTGGTAGCGCGCGCTCAGCGCGCAGGCGGCAGACCGAGCTGCTGCTCGAGTTTCCGGTCGTAGCCGTAGAGGTCCGCGAAGAACTGGATCGGGCCCGCCTCGGTCGCGAGCGCCGTCCCATAGAGAATCAGCACCGTGATGGGGCGTTGCAGGTTCACACGCACCGTCCGGTCGCCCTGGTGCATCGTCGCGTCGATCTTCTCCCGGGTCCAGTCGCCCGGCTCATCCCTCATCACGTAGGTCGCCAGCGCGAGCGGGTCGCTCACGCGGATGCAGCCGTGACTGAAGGCGCGCACCGATTCACTGAACAGCCGATGCGCCGGCGTCGAGTGCAGGTACACGCTGTAAGTGTTGGGGAACATGAACTTGACGAGGCCGAGCGCGTTGTCCTCGCCCGGCATCTGCCGCAGCCGGTACCTTCCCGCCGCCAGGCCTTCGATGGCCTCGGGCGAGGGTGGCACCACCGGCGAGTCATCCCGCTGCCCATTGACGATCTGCAGGCGCTGCGCGGCGAGATAACCGGGATTGGTGCGTATCTTCGGCAGCATCTCATTCCGCAGGATGCTTGCCGGCACGTCCCAGTAGGGCCGGAACACCACGTAGCGCATGTCCGACTCGAACACCGGGGTCTGCGTGCGGGGGTAGGTCTTACCGACGATGACATCCATTTGCAGGATGTCCGCAACGCGGTCCTCGGTGGTGCGGAACGCGAACAGGCGGAACTGCGGTATGTTGACGATGATCGGCGGGGTCTGAAACGGCGGCAGCCAGCGCCAGCGCTCGAGCGTCAGGTCGATCTGGCGCACTCGCTTGGTGAAGGGAGTCGTGAGCGCCGTGAGGGTGGATTTGCCGAGCACACCGTCGGGATCCATGCCGTGGCGCTGCTGAAACGCGCGTACTCCGGCGCTCAGCTCCGGGCTGAAGATTTGCTCGTCCGCTGCGGCGGTGCTCGCGGCCGGGATGTCACCCAGTGCCGTCAGCAGCCCTCGCAGCGCCGGGGCGCCCTCGTACCGATCGCCGGGCTTGACTGAGGTGCTGATCGCAGGCAGGTGCTTGAGCTCCGGGTGCTGCGCGAGATCGAGGTACTTCGCAAGCGCGCTCTTGAGGAGTGCGTAATGATGGAATGGCGGCTCGACCGCAGCGATCGCCTGTATCACATCGCTCCCCAAGGCGAGGCCGGTGAGCGCCGCTGGCAGATCCACCGGCTCGTGAGTGCCCTGCAGATTGAAGCCTGCTGCCGAGGGCTTGACCCGACCGTAATGCAGATCGCTGAGGAAGCGCAGTGCCGCTCCTGACAGCTGCACATCGAAACGGCCCCAGCGGCCGGCGTCGGCGTGAGTGTCAGCCGGGCTCTCGGCCAGCTTGTGGATGCTTTCCGCGGCGTAATCGCGGCGCTCGAGGCCGTAGCTGTCAGCCTGTTGCAGCTCGCGAATCAACGCCTGTGCCTGTGTGGTCAGCTGTCCGTCGCGGCTCCAGAGGAGTGCATTGTTACGCTGTGCATATACGGTGCGCAGTGCTTGCGCCGCCCCATAGTCGACGGTTGCGCTGCGCGCGGGCGCCCGATAAACGTCCAGCGCGTCGGCGACCTGAGCCTGGAGGCGCGCGGAAGGCTGCGGCGTCTCCTGCGCCCACAGCGTAACCGGGGACAGCGCGGGGAAAATCGCTGCCAGCAGCACAGCTGGCGCGCCAACGCGCCGCGACATGCGTTTCATCTTGCGCCGGGAAAGAGGAGGAGTTGGAACGCCAGCACCGGTGGATTTCCTTTTCTCATTGTCTTACCTGCCTGAGATCCGGCCCGATTCTAGCCGAAGCGTTGCCGGCTTCGCGACGCTGGTCGAGTCGCGGAACGTCCGCTGAGCGCGTACGCTTGCCGCGATGAGCGAGACAACCGCACTCGTGACTGGAGCCTCGGGTGGAATCGGTGCAGCCATCTGTCAGCTCCTGGCCGCGCGTGGCGCGACCATCATCCTGCACTACCACGCCGACCGGGCGGCCGCGGAGGCGGTCCGCAGGGAGTTGCCGGGTACGGGCCATGCTCTCCTTCAGGCCGACCTCGGCGATGCCGTCCAGCTCTTACGCATATGGCAGGAGCTTGCGGCGCATCGCCGTATCGATGTGCTCGTCAACAATGCAGGGATCTTCCCGGACCATCCGCCACTTACCACTGGCTTCGCAGACTGGACAGCGGCCTGGCAGCAGACCCTGGCGACCAACCTGCTGGGCGCGGCGCACCTCTCCTTCTGCGCGGCGCAGCCCATGGTGCAGGCGGGTGCGGGCCGCATCGTCAGCGTCTCATCGCGTGCCGCCTTTCGTGGCGAGCCCACCGCCCCGGCCTACGCCGCGAGCAAAGCTGGACTCAATGCCTTCAGCCAGTCGCTGGCGAAGGCGCTCGCGCCCCGAGGCGTGTACGTGTTCGTCGTCGCGCCAGGCTGGGTCGCGACGCAGCGCGTCGCGCAATGGGTGCAGGATAAGGCGCTGATCGCGGATCAGCCGCTCGGCCGCGTCGCCACTGCAGTTGAGGTCGCGCAGGTCGTGAGCTACTGCGCGCTCGATGCACCCGCGAGCATGACGGGCGCCATTCTCGATGTGAACGGCGCCTCGTATCTGCGCAGCTAACCGGCGGTGAGCGTCACTGCGGAGAACCAGAGCGATTGCCAGCGCTTACGCTTCTCGTCGGCTGACAGCTCCTTCGGCGCTACGGCCTGTGCGGCGGCGAAAGCAGCGCGCGCATCGAGCACGCTGGCATTCACCACTCCATAGAGCTGTGGCTCCCGCCATAGCGCGGCGACCAGGACGCCACAAGTGCGGCACAGGAGCATCTCGGCGATGCCTGCGCCCTGGGTGTAGCGGCTGGCATCGCGCTCCGCACGCAGTTGGATCAGCAGAGAACCGTGCGGATCCGACACCCATGCGGCGCCGTGCTTGCGGCAGAAATCGCAGTCGCAGGCTCGCGGGGGGTAGGTGCCAGCAGCGCGCGGGAGCTCGACACTCACGGTGATGTTTCCGCAATGGCAACCGCCGCTCAGTTGTGGCACGACCGTTAGGCCCGATCGAGTGGCGTGTTGCCGCCGCTGAACAGCGCGCGCGCCTGGGCGAGGCGATAGCTGCGCTCGGCGCGCCAGCGGCGCCAGTCGCGCAGGCAGCCGAGCGCATACACCAGCTTGAACAACCGCAGTCGCCGCAGCACCTGCGGCGAATCGAACAGGTCGCCCGCCAGCATGGAGATGATCCCCTGCTCGATCTGCAGGCGATTGCTCGGCCGACGGAACAGCTGTTCCATGACCGGGTCGTTGAAGCGGTAGATGAAAAAGGAGAAGCGCCGGATGCCATTGCGATAGCGCTTCTCGAGCCGGCGCAGCAGCTCCATCTCGGCAGCGGGCTCGCGCAGCGCGACATCGATGGCCTGCGCGGCCTGCTCGGCTCCGGACATGGCCAGATAGACGCCCGATGAGAAGACCGGATCGACGAAGGCGAAGGCATCACCAATCAGCATCCAGCCGGGTCCACCGATCTGGCGGGAGTCATAGGAATAGTTGCCGGTGACGTGCACCCGATTGCCGATGAGCTCGGCATGCTCGATGCGCCGCCACAGTGCCGCATTTCGTTGCAGCGTTGCACGCAGGAACTCCAGAGTAGGGCCGCGGCGCTGCTTCAAGTAGTCCGGGCGGCAGACCGCACCGACGCTCATGATCCCGTCCGGCAGCGGGATCATCCACATCCAGCCGTGCTCGAAACGATAGATGCTGATGTTGCCGGCATCTTCCCCAGCACGCGTTTCGGCGCCGCGGAAGTGCCCGAAAATTGCGGCACTCTGGTGACGCTTGTTCCGCCGCCGCAGCTTGCGCCGCCCCGCGAGAAAGGTATCGCGGCCACTCGCATCGACCAGGTAGCGTGCCACGATACCGTAACTGCCGCCCTCGTCGGTGCGCACCTCGAGCCGGGTATTACGCGGGCCGAGTTGCTCGCAGTGTAGCGCCTCGTGTCCTTCGCGCGCGCTGGCACCGCAGCTGCGTGCATGCTCGAACAGCATGTGGTCGAAATCCGCGCGCCACACCTGGAATGCGTGCGGCGGGCTGTCGCCGATCGCACGGCAGAACGCGAAGCTGTTATAGCCGCGCTCGTTGTCGGCCTCGAAATCGGCTCCTGGCTTCACCACACCGAGCGCACGCACCTTCTCCAGCACGCCGAGCCGCTCGAACACCGGCAGGTTCATCGGCAGCAGCGACTCGCCGATGTGAAACCGCGGGTGATGAGCCTTCTCGAGGAGGATGACCTGGTGGCCGCCCCGTGCAAGGAGCGCGGCAGCGGTGCTGCCCGCAGGTCCGCCGCCGATCACCACCACGTCGCAGCTTTCCGTATTCATTGCATGCAAGCCTAAGTCCACGCGCTGCGCCGCGCTAGGCAGGTGCGGAGCCGCCTTGTGCGGCGTAGATTCTGCGGACCGCGTCCATAGTGTCCGCATCCGCCGCGGTCTTGTCGTCCCGGTAACGCTTGACGCGGGCCAGACGCAGCGCAAGGCCGCCGGGATAACGGCTGCTCGCCTGCAGGTCGCTGAAGGCCACCTCCACGACCAGCTCAGGCCTGAGGTAGACGGTCCACTGGTCGCGGTGCGTCTCGCGCTGGAGGAATTCCCGGGTCTGCCACTCGAGCATTGCATCGGTGAGCCCCTTGAAGGTCTTGCCGAGCATCACGTAACCGCCCGTGGCGGGGTCGAGGGCGCCGAGGTGCAGATTGGAGAGTTTGCCGCTACGGCGGCCGTGTCCCCACTCGGCGGCCAACACCACCAGGTCGAGGGTGTGCGCGCGCTTGATCTTGAGCCAGCCGGCGCCGCGGTTGCCGGCCTCATAGGGCGCAGTGAGCGACTTCGCCATCACTCCCTCATGCCCGGCGGCAAGCGCTGCCGCGTAGTACTCGCGCGCTGCGGCTTCCGAGCTGGTAATGAGCCGGGGCATCCGTGCAGCGGCAGGTACAGCGATGGCGAGCGCCTCGAAGCGCTCGCGCGCCGGCCGGTCGGCGATGCTCTCGGCCTCGAGCCGCAGGCAATCGAAGAAGAAAGCCTTCAGTGGCAGCCCGGCACGCAGGGCTTCGACGTCGAGCCTGCGCCCGAGGCGGCGCATGGTGATCTGGAACGGATGCGGTTTCCCTGCGGCATCGAGTGCGATCACTTCGCCATCGATGATCAGCACCTGTGGGGGGAGGGTGCGCGCGAGCTCGACGATCTCCGGGAGCGCTGCGCTGACATCGTTCAGCCCGCGCGTGTAGATGCGCACTTCCGCGGCGCGCTTGTGCACCTGGATGCGGGCGCCGTCCATCTTCCACTCGAAGGCGGCCTCGCCACCGAGCTCAGCTAGCGCAGTGCCGACATCGGACGCCGTCTGCGCGAGCATCGGCGCCACCGGCACGAAGAGCTCGAGCTGAAATCGGTCGAGTGCCGCGGCACCGCCAAGCATGGCTGCCTGCGCCAGCGTGCCGAGGTCCTTCGAGTACATCGCCGCGCGGCGCACCTGTGGCGCGGTCACCCCTGCAGCGGCCGCGAGGGCCTCGAGCATCACGCCCTCGAGCGCCCCCTGGCGCAGCTCGCCCACGAGCAGCTGCAGCAGGAAGCGCTGCTCGGGCGCCGTGGCACGAGCGAACAGCTCGCCGAGAAGCTGCACGCGGCGCGTCGCCGAGCCGGCGCCGCCAGTCGCCGCGAGAGCGCCGAGCGACCGGTCGACCTCGGCAATCGAAAGTATCGCCGCGGGCGCCGGCTCGACTGCAGCGGCGCGGCTGACAGTCGCCGGGCCGATGCCCAGGCGACCCTGCGGCATCTCGCCCGAGAGATAATGCACGGCGGTTCCGATCTCCCCCGGAGCGAGCTGCGTGAGCAATGCGGCGAGCTCGCGAATCTTCGCGAGGCGGCTGGTAGTCGCGCTGATGCGCAGCGAGGTATCGGCGAGCGCCGCGAACAGGGTCACGAGCCGATTTTAGGCTGGAAGCCCGCCGCCGCCCTAAGGTGTCGAGGGTTCCGCTGCAGACGGTGCGATCTGCTCGGACACACTCAGAAGGTTCTGTGCGCGCACGCGGATCACACCACCACGCGGGCTGTCCATGTCGGCGATGAGCAGGAAGGCCGTCGACAGCAAGAGCGGCAACAGGAGGAGCAGTAGGCTACGTGCGGTTGCGCCGCTCGCTGCGTAGCCGACCATCACGTTGCACAGCAGCGCAATCAGCCACATCAGCAGCCAGGCCGCCGCCGGGATACGGTTCCACCACGCCGCCTGGGTGTAGCTTTGTGAGTTGAGCACATCGTTCAAACCCGCTGCTGCGAGTGCCGTCAGCGCACTCGGTTGCGTGATTGCCGCTCGCTGCGCCGTGGCCCAGAGCTGCCGCTGCAGCTGACTGGTTCGCTGCCTGATCTCTGCACGGCTGTGCTCATCGGGGCTGTGATAGAGCTGGATGCGCTGATCGAGATAGCTCCGGAGCAGCGTGCGCATCGTGGCGGCATCGCCCGGGGAGAGGAGCCCGGCGCGCAGATACTGCGTGCCGATGGCATTGGCCTCCTCAGCCTCGTAGTTCTTGCGCATGTCGTAACGGCTGACGGCCATGGAGAAGGTGAACCCGATGATGAGTCCCAGCAGGGTCAACGACGCCGTGAGTACGATGGTGAAGGTCTCGGGCGCACGCTGACCGTGGGCTTCCTGTCTGCGGCGCAGCGCAGCGCCCAGCTGCGCACAGAGCCACAACATGACGAGAGCGAGCCCGAACACCAGCCAGGGGTAATCGGTCAGATTGGGCATAGTGGGCGCCGCCCCTGCACCTGTAGCGTTCTTTTCCGGGATTATTGCCGATCAGCTACAACTGCGCACCTGTGGACGCCCACGCGCCGGATGGTTGCCAAGGTGCGCCTGCTCGAGGTGATGCGGTCACCCGCTCGCCGTATCATGCCACCCAGGTTTGGATCCGAACTCGATTCAGGTAGCTGCGTTCTATGCACATACTAAGTTTGGGAGTCGTTTGCGTGTTTGCGCTATCGCTTGGGGAGACTGCAGGAGCCGCGGTGCCGCAGACCATGCGCGCGGCTGCGATCGATGCGGCAGGTGGCCCGCAGGTGATTACGCTGCACAGCCTGCCGGTACCCAAGCCTGGTGCGGATGAGCTGTTGATTGCCATGGACACCGTGGATGTGGCGGTCTGGGATGTCTCGGTTCGCACGCATCCCGAGGAGCTCAAACACGCTCACTTTCCGCTGGTGCTCGGCACGGATGGTTCTGGTGTGGTCGCCGCGGTCGGTGCGCAGGTACGCGGATTCAAGCCGGGCGATCAGGTCTACTCTTACATGTGGGATAACCCGAGCGGTGGTTTCTATGCGGAGTACGTGGCCGTGGCGGCGAAGCAGGTCGGCCATTTGCCCGCAGGCATGAGCCTGCGCGATGCCGGTGCCATCGCCGCATCGGCATTGACCGCGATCCAGGGTATCGACGACGCCCTGCACATGCGATCGGGGGAGACGCTGATCATTCACGGCGCCTCCGGTGGCGTGGGCAGCCTGGCGCTGCAGTTCGCGAAGTTGCGCAGCGCACGCGTCCTTGCGACCGTCTCGGGAGACGACGGCGCTAACTTCGTGAAGACTCTTGGAGCCGACATGGTGGTCGATGGCCGCAAGGGCGACATCGTTGGCGCCGCGCGCCAGCTCTCTCCGGGCGGGGTCGACGCGGTGCTGGCCTTTGCCGGCGGTGATCCCCTGGCTCATTGCATCGAGGCGCTGAAACCCGGTGGCCGCGTAGCGTTCCCCTGGGGGATCAGCCCCGAACCCAAACCAGATATCAATGTCAGAAGCAGCATCCGCTACAACGCGGTCGCCGGGCCGGCGGAGTTCGAGCGCCTGAATCAGGCGATCGCCGCCTCGAAGTTGCGGGTGCCCATTGCGGCGGAATTTCCGCTCGCGGAGGCTGCCAGGGCACACGAGCGGCTGGAGGCCGGGCATCTGCTCGGCAAGGTCGTGTTGCGGATCCACTGAGGATCCGCGCGGCCACCGCTCGATCTTTCGCTAGCCCGCAGGTGGGGCGCCGCCTTCGCGGCGCCGGCGCTCGAGGAAAGCAGTCAACTCTTCCTGCACGGCGGCATCCATCGGCGGCGGCTGAAAAGCCGCGAGGGTCTGTTGCCACACTTTGGCTGCGCGCTCGGTGGCGGTTTGCGCACCACCTTCTACCCACGCGCCGTAGTTGCGCCAGTCGGAGACCAGCGGCGCATAGAATGCATCGCGGTAACGCTGCATGGTGTGGGCTGCAGCGAAGAAATGGCCGCCCGGACCGACTTCGGCCACCGCTTCGATGCCGAGCTCTTCGGCCGTCGCAGCCACCGGCTGGAACAGCTCCGCGAACATCTGCAGCATCTCTACATCGAGGATGAACTTCTCGAACGAAGCCGTGAGGCCACCTTCCAGCCATCCGGCGGCATGCAATATGAAGTTGCTGCCGCCGAGCAGCGCACCCCACAGGCTCATCTGCGCTTCGTATGCTGCCTGCGCATCGGGTGCGTTCGAGGCCGTCGCGCTCGAGCAGCGCCACGGCACCCCGATACGGCGCGCAAGCTGTCCGGCGCCGAAAGCCGCCTTGGCGTACTCGGGGGTGCCGAAGGCTGGCGAGCCGGATTTCATGTCGACATTCGAGGTGAAGCTGCCGTACATGACCGGGGCGCCGGGCCGTACGGTCTGCGAAAGCGTGATACCGAAGAGCGCCTCGGCATGCGCGAGCGTGAGTGCACCCGGGATCGTCACCGGCGCCATGGCACCCGCGAGCGTGAACGGCGTGACGATCATCAACTGGCCGTTGAGCGCGAATTCCATGATGCCGTCGGTCATCGGTACATCGAGCTGCAAGGGCGAGTTGGTGTTGCAGATGCTGAAACAACGGGGTGCCGCCCGGAAGGCCGCCTCATCGATGCCATGGGCGATACGTAACATGGCAAAGCAGTCGGCAAGCTGCGCATCGCCGCGGCTGTAGAAGTTGGGCGCCTTGTCGGCGAGAGTGAGCTGCGCGAGCGCGGTCTCGAGATGGCGCTCGTTCACCGGTACATCCTGCGGCTCGGTGGTCTGGGCGCAGACGTGTACCACGTCGAAGGCCTGTGACAGGCGCACGAAATCGCGAAAGTCCGCGATCGAGCCGATGCGCTTGCCGCGCTGCAGGTCCATGACGCTCGGAGGTCCGGCGACCGGCGCGAACACCACATGCTGCCCGCCCACCTGGCAGGAGCGTGCCGGATCGCGCCCGATGAGCGTGACTTCGGCGGGGACCGTGCGGAGCGCACGGCTAACCAGCGCCGGATCGAGCCGCACCATCTGGCTCGCCTCATCGACGCTCGCGCCCGCGGCCGCGAGCGCCGAGCGTCCGCGGGCCGACAGCACTCGCATGCCCTGACGCTCGAGGATGCCGAGCGCTGCGACATGCATGCTCTCGATGTGATCGTCGGAGAAGATTCTCACCGGTGCGAACGGATTGAGAAGGTTGCGGTAGCGCAGCGAGCGCTCAGCGTGCCCGGTTGCCGTGCCTCTCTGGGGATCTCGTCTGCGCGGTCTCATGTTGGTTGTCACGTCAGCTAGCCAAGCGCTCCGGCCGGCCGCTGCCGCCATGGCTCGGGTGGCGCAATAGAGCGCGCGTGGGCCAGACGCGTCAAGCGGGGAAAAGGCATAGCTGGCCGCAAAAAATGCATAGTGCAGTTTGCCTGTGGCCCCGGGTGGTTCGGCTGATTCCACCGTAGGACTGCGCCGTCGTTGACCCCGTAGCGCGCGTCCGCTCCGCCGCCGTGGTAACTTTCACTCCTGGAGCAGCAGATATTTGAGGTCAGCCGCGAATGCCGAGCAAAGTTCCCGAGGGTCACTCACGTGGGTGGATCGTGCCGATCGGAGGCGCGGAGAATAAGGAAAATGATCGGCACATTCTCGAGCGCTTCGTACGCGTCTCGGGCGCCGCACAGGCGGATATCGTGGTGATTCCGACCGCAAGCCGCATGCACGAGACCGGCGCGCGCTATGAGCAGGTGTTCAGGGATCTCGGCGCCGCCCGTGTCACGGTGATGGATTTCGACACGCGCCGCGACTGCCGTGAGCCCGGGCGGCTCAGGCGTATCGAGGAGGCGAGTGGTATTTTCTTTACCGGAGGTAACCAGCTGCGCCTCACCACGCTTCTCGGCGGCACCGAGGTCGCGCGTCTCATACGGGCGCGCAATGCACATGGCGTCACGGTCGGCGGCACCAGCGCAGGGGCCAGCATCCTCTGTGAGCACATGATTGCCGGCGGAGATGAGGGCTCGGCCCTGGTCGCCGGGAGCGTTCGCATGGCGCCCGGGCTCGGCCTCACCAACCGGTTCATCATCGACCAGCATTTTCGCGAGCGTGATCGCCTCGGCAGGCTTCTCACGGCCCTCGCCTACAACCCCTTCGCGGTCGGCGTCGGTCTCGACGAGGACACCGCGGCTTTCATCGGGCCGGAGGAGGTACTCGAGGTCGAAGGCACCGGTGGGGTGACGGTGGTCGACCCGTCCGAGGTGAACTTCTCCTCCATCGCCTCCGCCGACGAAGGCCAGCCGGTGTGCATGCTCGGGCTGCGGCTGCACGTGCTGGTCGCCGGCGCCACCTATAATCTGAGCACGCACAGCGCGAGTGCCACGGCGCTGATCCAGTCGAAGGAGTGACTGCCGCCGAGAGCCTCCGGCCAAATGACCTGCCCGTTTCATGAGCGTCCGTCGACCAGCAAGAGGTGAAATTTTGCGAGGGCCCCGCTAGCCCGATTCAGCGCGACAAGTTGCCTTGAAGAACTACTACTACTGCGAGCAACATCCATGCGCATTCTCGATCGCTCCGTGTATGTCGGCCCTTCGCTCTACGCACGCTTCCCGGTCATCCGCCTGGAGCTGGATCTCGGGCCACTCGAGGCGTGGCCGACCGGCCGGCTCGGGGAGGACTTCATCAGCGCGCTGGCTGCCGCGCTCCCCGGGCTAGCCGAGCACGGTTGCTCCTATCGCGAGCCGGGCGGGTTCTACCGCCGGATGCGTGAGGGCGAAGGCACCTGGCTCGGGCACGTGCTCGAGCACGTGGCGATCGAGCTGCAGAACATCGCTGGCGAAGCAGTCACGTTCGGCAAAACGCGCAGCGCCGGGGCGCCAGGCGTATACACCGTGGTGTACGAGTATGCGCAGCGGGACGAAGGGATCGCGGCCGGGGAGCTGGGGCTGCGCCTGTTGTGCTCGCTGCTGCCGCAGGAGCTGCGGCCCGATGGCACTGTGCCCCCAGGATGGAGCTTCCCGGAAGCGCGCGATCAGTTCATTCGCTTCGCGCAGCGCCGCGCGCTCGGTCCTTCGACCGCAGCCCTGGTCCACGCCGCCGAGCGGCGCGGGATCCCCTGGCTGCGCCTCAACGATCAGTCGTTGGTGCAGCTCGGCCACGGCAAGTATCAGCAGCGCATCCAGGCGACCGTCACCGGCCGCACTCCACACATCGCGGTCGAGCTGGCGAGTGACAAGGAGGAGACCAACAAGATTCTCGCCGGCCTCGGGCTGCCGGTGCCGCAGCAGGAGCTGGTGCAGAGCGAGAAAGAGGCAGTGCGCGCGGCGCAGCGGATCGGCTTTCCACTGGTGACCAAGCCCTACAACGGCAACCATGGGCGCGGTATTTCCATCCGTCTCACCACCGAGGAGGAAGTCGCGCACGGTTTCCATGTGGCGCGCGAGCACTCCCGCTCGGTGGTTGTCGAGAGCTTTGTCGAGGGCGATGACCATCGCCTGCTGGTGGTGAACGGTGAGCTGGTCGCAGCCACCCGGCGCACGCCCGGACACGTGACCGGCGATGGCACGCATACGGTCGCAGAGCTCATCGACATCGTGAACCAGGATCCGCGCCGCGGCGTGGGACACGAGAAGGTCCTCACCCGGCTCGAGCTCGATGCACAGGCGCAGAAGATGCTCGCGCGCGCCGGGCTCACGGCAGAGTCGGTGCCAGAGAAGGGCCATACGGTGTACCTGCGCTCGACCGCCAATCTCTCCACCGGCGGCACCGCGACCGATGTCACCGATGTCATTCATCCGGACAACCGTGAAATGGCCGAGCGTGCGGTGCGTGCCATCGGCCTCGATGTGGGCGGAGTCGACTTCCTGTCGAAGAACATCACCGAGAGCTACCGCGCGATCGGTGGCGGCATTTGCGAGGTTAACGCCGCCCCGGGTTTCCGCATGCACGTGGCCCCGAGCGAGGGTGCAGCGCGTGACGTGGCGGTTCCGGTGCTCGACATGCTGTTTCCGCCCGGCACGCCCGCGCGCGTACCGATCGCGGCGATCACCGGCACCAACGGCAAGACCACGACGGCGCGCATGTTGGCCCATATCAGCAAGATGGCGGGCTATACGCCGGGACTCACCACTACCGATGGCGTGTACATCGATGGACAGCGCACCGTGGCGGGTGACATGACCGGCCCGGTGTCGGCGCGCATGGTGCTCGCCGATCCGCAAATCGATATCGCCGTGCTCGAGACGGCCCGTGGCGGACTGCTGCGGGCAGGCATGGGAGTGAATGAGGTCAACGTGGGCGCGGTGCTCAACGTCCAGGCGGATCACCTGGGGCTGAAGGGGATCGACACTCTCGAGCAGCTCGCCGAGGTGAAGCGCATCGTGGTGGAGGTAGCGAGCGATTGTGCGGTGCTGAATGCCGACGATGGGCTGGTGCTCAAGATGTCGGGGTACACGGAAGCGAAGCACATCTGCTACGTGACGCTCAATGCGCAGCATGCGCTGGTGCGCGAGCACGTGCGTGCCGGCGGCCGCGCCTGTGCGCTCGAGGCGGGTGTCAACGGGCAGATGATCTCGCTCTACGACAAAGGCGCACACATCCCGCTACTGTGGACGCACCTGATTCCGGCGACGCTCGAGGGCCGCGCGATCCACAACGTGCAGAATGCGATGTTTGCCGCGGCGCTGGCCTTTGCGCTCGGCATCAAGCTGGAGGCGATTCGCCAGGGACTGCGTACCTTCGATTCCACTTTTTTCCAGGCCCCGGGGCGCATGAATGTCTTCGACGAGCACCCCTTCAAGGTCCTGTTCGATTACGGCCACAATGCTCACGCGGTTGCGGCCATGGCCGACCTTGCCCAGCGTCTGGAGGTGACTGGCCGGCGCATCGTGGTCCTGGCCGGGCCCGGTGACCGTCGCAATGAGGATCTCATCGCGATCGCGCGCTCGGTGGCGGGCCGCTTCGATCATTACATCTGCCGCCGCGATGACAATCTGCGCGAGCGCAAGGCCGATGAGGTGCCGCGCATCCAGGCGGCGGCGCTCGAGGCGGCAGGCGTGCCGCAAAAGGCGATCTCCGTAATTCCCGAGGAGCAGGAAGCTATCAACGCCGCGCTGGAGATGGGACAGCCCGGTGATCTGCTGCTGATTTTCGCGGATGCGCTGGTGCGCTCCTGGAAGCAGATCATCAAATTCAAGCCGGCGGGTGTGGCGCACCCCCCGCTCGTGACGCCGCCGCCGCAGCTGCTGGAAGCCGCTGCGAATGGCGCTGCGCGGATCGGCGAGGCCGCCGCGCTCAACTTCAGCCTCGAAGGTCTCATTCGTGATGAGCGCGGCGTGCACTTCGCCCCGGAGGCCGAAGACTGAGCTCTGCCAGCGTGCTGCCATTTGAGGCCTCACGGCGTCTCACCGGCGCAAACCTGTTCTTCGCCGGGCCTGGCGCGCAGCTGGAGACGAGCGGCGTCCCGGTCAGCGATGCCCTGCTCGCTGCGTGGCGCTCGCGTGCGGTGCGCGCGCGCACACACCTCGGCTGGGATGATGAGGCTCGCGACAGTGCCAGCGCCGCGCGGCCCGCCGTCGCGGCACGCGTGCACGCAGGGGGCGCCTCGCTCGCACTCGCCGCCCCGGCGGATGCGCTGTTTACCGCGACCGAGGTCAATGAGTGGGCGCTCTGCGCGGCACTGTGTGCGCTCGATGGCGCGCGCTGGGCCGGTCTCGAAGCCCAGCTCGCTGCCGCAGCCCTCGAGGATGCGGCCGATGCGGCGACCTTCATCCCGCCGGTGCTGGAAGAGCGGGCAGCACTCGCGCGCTTCGAGCGCCTCGCCGAGCGCGAGGCGCGGCCGCCGCTGCGCGCGCTGCTCACCGCAGCCGCGGTGCGTGGCCTCCCGTACGTGCTCGATGACGAAATTGTGACACTCGGCGGCGGGATGGGTGGGCGGGACTTCGCGCTCTCGGCCTTGCCCGCGGTGAAGGAGATTCCGTGGCAAGCGCTGCACGGCATTCCGACCGCGCTCGTGACGGGATCGAATGGCAAGACCACCACCGTGCGGCTCATTGCCGCATGCGCCGAGGCGTTCGGCTGGCGCTCGGCAGACTACTGCTGCACCGATGGCGTGTTCGCGGGAGCAGAGCAGCTCCTGAGTGGCGACTATTCCGGGCCCGAGGGCACGCGCCGGGTCTTGCGCGAACGCTCGGCCCGCGCCGCGGTCATCGAGACCGCGCGCGGCGGCATTCTGCGCCGCGGCATCGCCCTCTCACGCGCACAGGTCGCGGTCGTGACCAATGTGAGCGCCGATCACTTCGGTGAGTACGGCATTGACGATCTCGAGGGACTCGCGGATGTGAAGCTCTCGGTGGCCGGAGTGCTCGGCAAGGACGGCGTGCTGGTGCTGAACGCCGGCGACGCTCAGCTCGCACGCCGCGCGTCGGGTCTCGCAGCCCGCTTTGGGCACAGCCCCGCGCTCGCGTGGTTCGCACTCGATGCGGACCTGCCGGCACTCAGCACGCATCGCGCGAGCGGCGGGGCGACCTGTGGAATGCGCGCCGGCCGGCTCGTGCTCCATCAGCGCGGCGCGGAACACGATCTCGGTGAGGTGACCGGGATGCCGCTTGCTGTTGGAGGGAGCGCGGCCTACAACATCGAGAATCTCTGCGGCGCGGCGCTGGCGGCGGCGGCGCTCGGCATACGCACGGCGACCATCGCCGGCGTGTTGGCGCACTTCGGGTCGAGCATCACGGACAACTACGGACGCCTGATGCGCTTCGAGCGCGCCGGCGTGCAGATTCTCGTGGACTATGCGCACAACCCCGAGGGTCTGCGCGGGCTGCTGAGCGTGGCGCAGCATCTGCGTGGCGAGCGCGGCAGACTCGGCCTGTTGCTCGGCCACGCCGGCAACCGCCAGGATGCCGAGCTCGAGGCGCTCGCCGCCGCCGCGGCGGAGTTTCGCCCGGCGCTCGTTGTCGTGAAGGAGAACGAGGCGCACCTTCGCGGCCGCGCGCCGGGCGAGGTGCCGCGGCTCATTCATGCGGCGCTGCTGCGTGCCGGTATCGCCACCTCAGCGCTGCAGATGCGCATGAGCGAGCTCGAGGCGGTGCATGCGGCACTCGCGTGGGCGCACTGCGGAGACGTATTAGCCCTTCCGGTGCATTCGGCGGCGGCCCGGGCGGCGGTGGTGGCCCTCCTCAGCGATTCGCAGTGAGCGTGCTGTAGCCGCTCCAGACGATCTCGATGCCGATGCACATCAGAATGAATGCCGACAGCCGCACCAGCACCTCGAGACCCGTCTCGCCGAGGAGCCGCGCGATGTTGTCCGCAAAACGGTAAGCGAGGTAGATACTCACTGCGATCGCGATGACACCCAGCAGGGCACCGCCCGCGTGCGCGGCGAGATCGGGCAGCCCGGTGGAACCGACGGGGGGTTTGCGGCTACCGATGGTGATCGCCACCGACATGGAGCCCGGCCCCACCGTCAGCGGCATCGTGAGTGGATAGAAGCTGCCGACGCGGCGTGCATTCTCCGCCTGCACTCCCGCCCCGTGGTCGGACCACTGCTCCTGGGTGAGCAGCTTCCAGCCGAGCGCCGCGACGACCAGGCCTCCGGCAATGCGCACCACCGGCAGCTGGATGCCGAACACCTCCAGCATCCATGGACCGAGCGCTATCGAGCCGAGCAGCAGCGCAAAACCGTTGACGGCAACCTTGCGCGCGAGCAGGTGCCGCTCGGTGGCGGGCAGGCCCGCGGTCAGGCCGAGGAAGAAGGGTGCCGCTTCGAGCGGATTGACGATGGGGAAAAGACCGGCAAACGTCAGCAGGAAAGCGCTGACAATCGCGTTCACTTCGCCGGCGCTCGCAACACGCTGCTCCTTCTCCCTTTCAGATACCATCCGGCTTCGGGACAGCGTCTGACAGTATGGATGGCAACTACTGCATTGTCACCGGGAGGGGCGCCGCATGAGCCGCGCCTTCGTCCGCGAGTCCGACGCCGATCCGGGGCAGTTACCGGACCGGCCGATCAGTCCGCACCCGAACTTCGTGACGCGCCGCGGGCTCGCCGCGCTCGAGGCGCGGGTGAGGGAGCTCGAGCCGCAACGCCAGCAAGTGCGTGTGCGCGACGACGCTACGCAGCGCGCGAGTATCGAGCGCGAACTACGTTACTGGAGCGCGCGGCGCGCAACTGCCAGGTTGGTCGAGCCCGTGCCTTCCGATCGGGTGCGCTTCGGGATGCGCGTGATGCTGCGTTTGCCCTCGGGTGCGACACAGGCGTTTCGCCTGGTCGGTGAGGATGAGGCGGATGCCTCCGCCGGCCTCATCAGCTGGATGGCGCCCCTCGCACAGGCACTGCTCGGCCGCGAAAGCGGCGACGGTGTCCCGTTTCAGGGAGGCGAAGCCGAGATCCTCAGCATCGAGCCTTGAGCCAGCTGCGCCAGGGCGTCCCGTGCGATGCGCTCGGCGCGCTCAGGTGAGAGCTCCAGCAACGCCGGCGCGGTACGCAGCCGTTGCGCGGTATCCGCAGGCAGGCGGCGATGTGCGCGGAACAGCCGGGTGCGAACGGTCGTTTCGTGCAGCCCGAGCGAGGCGGCGGTCTCGATACCGCTGATGCCTTCCACCATACGCAGCACGTACACGGTGCGAAATACTTCTGGCAGCGCTGCAATCGACTGCTCGAGCTCCTGCCGCTCGCCGCTCGCCTCGCTGGTGGACGAGGGCTCGCTGTTTGCGCTTTCGATCCGCCGGGCCGAATGCCCGCCACGGCTGCCGATGCGCTGCGCCCGCGCCTGGCTGTAGACGAGTCGTGTCAACCAGGCGGCGAACTTACCAGTGGGTTCATAGCGGCTCAGATCGCCGAAGGCGGCGAGGAGCGCCTCCAGCACCACGGCCTCGGCGCGCGGGGCGTCGAGCACCACGCTGTGCGCCACGCGAAACAGCCGTCCGCTGTAGCGGCGTATCAATGCCTCGATCGCGGAGCTCTCGCCGGCGCGCGCCCGTTCGATCAGGAGCAGGTCCGGCAACGTTTGCGGCCCGGCGCTCGCTGAGACCGAGCGCCGCAGCTGCGGCCCGCCAGTCTCGAGGCCACTATGAAGAGTGGTTTCCAGCATGTGCATCATCCTCTGCTGTGTATCCTAGAGCTCCATGACGAGAAGACCGTTTTGGCTGGGGGTTTATTTCCTGGCCTGCGCCGTCGCGGCATGCGCCGGCGTACGGTCGGCGACCGGGGCGGACCGGAAGGCGGCGTCCGCCGTGCATCCCGAGCGCTGGCCAAAGCTGCACCCGCCGCTCGCCCGCGACCCGCTGCTCGAGGCCCGCATCGACCAGCTGCTCTCGCGGCTGACGCCTGCGCAGAAGGTGGGGCAGCTGATCCAGGCCGATATCGGCAGCATCACTCCGGACGATCTGAGGCACTATCCCCTCGGCTCCATACTGAACGGTGGCAACTCATCTCCCCGCGACGACAAGCTCGCGGCACCGAGTGAGTGGCTGAGCCTCGCGGACCGGTTCTATGACGCTTCGGCGGCGGATGCACCCGGGGGTGTGCCAGTGCTATGGGGTACCGACGCCGTCCATGGCCACAACAACATCCCCGGCGCCACACTGTTTCCCCACAACATCGGGCTGGGAGCGGCACGCGATACCGGGCTGATCCGCCGCATTGGCGAGATCACCGCACTCGAGGTACGGGTCACGGGGCTCGACTGGGTGTTCTCCCCCACGGTGGCGGTGGCGCGCGATGCGCGCTGGGGACGCACCTACGAGAGCTATGGCGAGAACGCAGGTCTGGTGCGGGAATACGCCGCGGCCATGGTGGAGGGCCTGCAGGGGGTCCCGGGGAGCGCGCAGTTCCTCGATGCCGCGCACGTGCTCGCGACGCCCAAGCACTTTCTCGGCGATGGCGGGACCGGCGGCGGCCACGACCAGGGCGATAACCGCGTTCTCGAGAGCGAGCTTCGCGATATCGATGCGGCGGGCTTCGAAGCCGGGATTACCGCTGGCGCTCAGACCGTCATGGCGTCCTACTCCAGCTGGCAGGGCCTGAAGATGCACGGCAACCGTGCGCTGCTTACCGATGTGCTCAAGGGTCGAATGGGGTTCGATGGCCTGCTGATCGGGGACTGGAATGGCCACGCGCAGCTGCCCGGTTGTACGGCGGTGCGCTGCGCCCCAGCTGTAAATGCCGGGATCGACGTACTCATGGCGCCCGACGGCTGGCGCGAGCTGCACGCCAATCTGCTCGCGCAGATGGGCTCGGGCGAGATCCCCGCGGCGCGGCTCGATGATGCGGTGCGCCGCGTGCTGCGGGTCAAGCTGCGCGCGCACCTCGACAGCCAGGGCCGTCCCTCCTCGCGGCCATTCGCCGGACATTACGAATTGCTTGGCGCCCCGGCGCACCGGGCCATCGCGCGCCAGGCGGTACGAGAATCGCTCGTGCTGCTGAAGAACCGTCATCACCTGCTGCCGCTCTCCCCGCGCGCGAACGTGCTCGTGGCGGGTGATGCCGCCGACAGCGTTGCGCGCCAGAGCGGCGGCTGGACCATCGACTGGCAGGGCACCGAGCCGAACCAGGATTTTCCGCACGCCGAGACGATCTACACCGGCATCGCGCAGTGCGTGCAGACGGCCGGTGGCAGCGCAACATTGAGCACCGATGGGGACTTCACCTCCCGTCCCGAGGTCGCCATCGTGATCTTCGGCGAGCATCCTTATGCCGAGTTCCAGGGCGATGTGCCGACCCTGGAATACAGTCCGGGCGACAAGCACGATCTCGCGCTACTGCGCAGGCTGCAGGCGCAGGGCATACCGGTAGTGGCGGTTTTTCTCTCGGGCCGGCCGCTATGGGTCAACGCCGAGCTCAATGCCGCCGACAGCTTCGTCGCCGCCTGGCTCCCGGGGATCGAGGGCGGTGGCGTTGCCGACGTGCTGTTTCGCTCGGCCGAGGGGGGAGTGCGCTACGACTTTCGCGGCCGTCTTTCCTTCTCCTGGCCCGCGTCGCCGCGACCGCCCGCGGTCGGTCGTCGGCCGGGGGAGCGAGCGCTGTTTCCCTACGGTTACGGCCTCAGCTATGGCGATGACGGTGATCTGCCACGGTTGCCCGAGAGTGATCCGGGAGCGGTACCTGCGCCGGTGGCGCGCTGAGCTCGACGGGCGCACCCCTGCCGGCGCGCTGCACACGCGATTTCCTGCGGCGCCTACTCGCCCGCGCCCACCGCCACCCAGGCGAGATCCGAGTTGGATACCGAGGTGATGTTGAAGTCGCGTGCCGCCGCGGCCATGCGCGTCAGCGCCTGTGACAGCGGCATCGGAGGGGCGGTGTCGCCCTTCTTCGCCTTGTGGAAGCGTACCGGGTTGATGCGCGCCACAACATAGTTGCGCAGGTAAGGCGATCTGAAGCCGCGGGCCTGCAGAGCGGCGATGACCTTCTTCACACGCGTATCGATGTCCGCAAGGCGCGCGGCGAAATCGGCACGCTGCGCGAGGCTCGCCTCGAGGGTGCGCTCGCTGAAGCGGTCCACTTTCTTCAGGAAAGCGCTGTATGCGCCGCCGGCGAAGCGCGGCGATTTCTCGTACACGATGCCGAGAGTGAGAAGCTCGGGCACTTCGAACTCGGCATGGAAGCTGCTTTCGCGCTCGCTGCCGCGGCGCTTGGCGAGGTTACGTGCCATGCGTATGACCTCGAGGCTCCGGTCCTTGAGGTTATGCGCTTTCTCGGTGTTGAGCGCGAGGATGCGGTACGCGAGCGACTCATCCGGGGAGATCAGTGCGGTGATCTGCTTCAGTCCCAGCACTTTCGCCGCGGCCAGACGATGGCGGCCGTTGGGCGTCCACAGCCGGCCGTCCTCGCCCCGCACCACGATGAGTGGATCGAGAAAGGCGGCAGTCTCGTCGATCTTCGCTGCGAGGCGCTTGGCGTGGGTAGGCGACAGGTCGCGCTGGAACGGCGTTGGTTGCACGGCGGCGAGCGGCAGGCTCGCGAGCAGCAACGCACGGCCACCGAGTGGCTCGCGGTAGGCGCCTATCGGCGCGCCGCCGGCCTCGCGCACCAGGCTCACCAGTGCCGTGATGTCGGCGCTGTCGAGCGCAATGGCGACATCGGCGGCATCGAGCCCGCGGCTCGTGCTGCCCGGTGCGAGCCGCCCGCGGTCGTGCCGGGCCGAGGCTCGCGCGCCGGTCCGCTTGCGCCGGGCGCCGGTCTTGCTGCGTGTTGCCATGGCGATGAAATCCCCCTTGTGGAGCAGTGCGCGAGGATCGCCGATTACGCAGAATGTTGCCATGGACTCCCTTACGCGTCCTGCTCCCGCCGCCGTGCACTTGCCGGCGCAGCGCCTGGATGAGAGCGGCCGTGCGCATGTCGACCAGCGCGCGGTGCTGGCGCTCGCGCTGCCGCTCATGGCCAACAGCGCGGTGCAGATCGTCCTCAACCTCACCGACATGTGGTTCATGGGGCGCATATCCACGCGTGCGCTCGCCGCGGTGGGTGCGGTGCAATGGCTGGTCATTGCGGCCGTGCTGGTGCTCGGGGGAGCGGGCACTGCGGTGCAGACCCTCGTCGCGCAGGCCTACGGCGCGCGCCGCTACCGGCGCGCGGCGCAGGCAGTCTGGACGGCACTGTGGGCGACGGCGTGCGCGGCGCCGCTGTTCGTGCTGGCGGGCGCCGCGCGGCACCTCATTCTCGCGCCCTTTGGCTTCGATGCGGGAGTCGAGCGCCTCGCCGCGGAGTTCTGGTTCCCGCGCGTCGGTGGCGCCTGCATAGGCGCCGCAGTGTGGGCAATGCTCGGCTTCTTCAACGGCATCGGCCGGCCGCGCACCACGCTGCTGGTCAGCATCGTCACTACCGCAACCAACGCGGTGCTCAACCAGGAATTCATCTTCCGCCTAGGCCTCGGCATCGCCGGCTCCGCGTGGGCCACGAACGTGGCGCAGCTCATAGGGCTGGCGTTCGCGCTCGCGCTGTTCCTCGGCCCGGCTTACCGCCGCCGCTTTGGCTCGCATCTCACCTGGCGCCTGCAACGCTCGCGCCTGATGCAGCAATTGCGTCTCGGAGTGCCGATGGGGCTGTCGCCGGCTGCGGACCTGTTGGGATTCGCGATCTTCCAGATGATGCAGACCCGCCTCGGCACCGCCGGCGGAGCGGCCACCCAGATCGTCGTCATCCTGACATCGCTTGCCTACATGCCGGGATTTGGCATCGCCTCCGCCGGCACCACGCTCGTCGGGCAGTCGATCGGCGCGGGCGCGCGTGGCTGGGCGCAGCGGGTCGGCGACCGGGTGATCCTGCTTACCGCCTGCTACATGGGCGGAATCGGCGTGCTCATCGCGCTCGGTGGCCCGTGGGTGCTGCCCTTTTTCACCGGTGCGCATGATGCCGAGGCAGCGCCGGCCATCGCGATCGGCATGCGGCTGCTGTGGCTCGCAGCCGGCTACCAGTTCTTCGACGGTCTCAATCTCGGCAGCAGCATGTGCCTGCGCGGCGCCGGTGATGTGCGCATCCCCGCAGTCCTGGTGCTGGCGGTGTCGCTACTGCTGTTCGTGCCCCTTGCGCACGCGTTCACCTTTGCGCCCGGGGAGGGATGGGTAAGCTTCCTGCCACAGCTCGGCTGGGGCGCCTTCGGGGGCTGGATCGCGGTACTCATCTATATCATCGTGCTCGGTACGGCACTGTTCCTGCGCTGGCGATCGCGTGCCTGGCAGGCGATTTATCTCTGACGGCAGAAGCTCGCGCGGACATGCTCATCGCCCTGAAAAGTGTGCTGCACCACCTGCTCCTGCCGCCGGCCGGCCTGCTGCTGCTCGCCGCGGCCGGCGCCTGGCTGATCGGCAGACGCGCTGGCAGCGTGCGGCTGCGCCGCACAGGGTGGGTGCTGCTCGGCAGCGCGCTCGTATCGCTCTGGCTGCTGGCGACACCGTTGGTGGCCGAGATGCTGGGCCGCGCGGCGCAGCGCTGTCCACCGCTCGATCTGACCCGGCCGGTGCACGCGCAGGCGGTGATCATTCTCGGCGGTGCGGCCCCAAGGCTCGACGCTCCCGACTATGGCGGTGAGCCCGCCGTTACGCTGCAATTGCTCGAGCGGGTCAACTACGGCGCCTTGGTCGCACGACGCACCGGACTTCCGGTCGCGGTGAGCGGCGATCGTGATGAGACGCTCGCCATGCGTACGTCCCTGACGCGCGATTTTGGCGTCGAGACCCGCTGGGTAGAGGATGGGTCCAGGGACACTTTCGAGAATGCGCAGCTCAGCGCGAGAATTCTCCGGCCACTCGGCATCACGCGCATCGTGCTGGTCACCAGCGCCGATCACGAGTGGCGTGCCATGCACGAGTTCAGCGGCGCCGGCTTTACCGTCGTGCCGGCGCCGGTCGGGTTGCCTGGGCGCCTCGACATACGCCCGCAGAGTTTTGTCCCCAGCGCCTTCGCCCTGGCAATTTCGACGGCCGCCCTTTATGAGCTGATCGGCGATATCGCGCGGCAGATGTTCGCGATGCTGCACATCCGCCGGCACACACCCTGAGCGCATGCAGCGCAAGGGCCGCGTGAATGTTCGAGGACGTTCCCGTCACCGTATTCCGTTCGGCGCAGCGGCGCGAGTGCAACGAGCGGCTGCTGGTGCTCACGGCGGTCGGTGTCGAGGCGATGGTCGCCACCACTCCTGGCGGCGGGTTCGAGCTGCAGGTGGCTCCAGGCGATGCGGCATATGCCGCGCGGCATCTCTCGCAGTACGACGCCGAGAACCGACCGCCACCGCTCTTGCCACCGCCACCGCCCGTGTACCCGCATGCCTGGGTGGGGTGCGTGGTATACGTGGCGGTCCTCGTGGGCGTCGCGTGGGTACTGTCGAACGGGCTCGTGCGTCTCGATGCCTTCGAGCTCGGCGAGCTCGATGCGGTGCGCGTGCAGGCGGGCGAGTGGTGGCGAGCGTGGACGGCGTTGACGCTTCACCTGGACGGTCCACATCTCGCCGCGAATCTGGGCGCCGGGACCTGGTTTGGGTATCTCGCCGCGCGTCAGATGGGCGGTGGCACCGCCTGGTTCATCACGGTGACCGGGGCCGCCCTCGCCAACCTCCTCGAGGGGCTGCTCGGTCCGCCTGGTCACCGCGCCGTGGGCGCCTCGACCGCGGTGTTCAGTGCCCTCGGGGCCATGTCCGCTTACTCCTGGCGCGAGCGTTTTGCGCTTCCGCAGCGCTGGGCACGACGTTGGGGTCCGCTGATCGCAGGTGTCATCCTGCTCGGCTGGACCGGCACGGGCGGCGAGGGGAC
The DNA here is from genome assembly GCA_036498445.1 of Steroidobacteraceae bacterium. Lineage (GTDB taxonomy): Bacteria > Pseudomonadota > Gammaproteobacteria > Steroidobacterales > Steroidobacteraceae > 13-2-20CM-66-19. Next base: position 79,358 of record DASYFL010000116.1, on the reverse strand, counting down.
GGACGTCGATGTCGTGGCGCACCTGGGCGGCTTCGCCGTCGGCGCCCTGCTCGGCGCAACCGCCGCATTGCCCCGCTGCCAGCGGCTACTTCGGCAGCTGCCGCAATCACTGCTCGGCGCCGCGGCTATCGCCTCGGTCGCGATCGCGTGGGTTTGCGCGCTGGCAAGTTGACTTAAGTCGCCTACGGTCCTTCGACCCGGTAGCCGCGGCCGCGCAGTGTGGCGAGCGTACCGTGTTCTCCGAGCAGACGGTCCATCGACTGCACCGCGAGCGTGCCGCGATTGCGCGCGAGGCTGTCGGTCACCGCGATGAGCCAGTCGTCCTGCGCGCGCGCAATGAGCTTACGGACGCGCTCGGAGGTCGACACGGCGGTGATGCAGGCGGTGCGGTCGTCGGCGTGCGGGAGTTGCCGCAGCGTCTCCACATCGCCAAGCGCCCAGGCGCGTGCGCGTGCCTGCATGTTGGTGAGATCGCTCTCGAGGAGCGTCACCACGGCATCCAGACAGGCCACTTCACCCGCAAGCGGCGTCGCGCCGACATCCTTGAGCACATCGACCGGATCATCGATGCGCAGCTTGTCCTGATGGATGCGGACGCCGCGGCGGCCTGCGAGACTCAGCACCTCCTGCTGCACCTCGTTGCGCACCGCGAGCCCCGCCGCGTCGAAAACCTTCAGCAGCAGCTCGCGCGCCGCAAGCATCGGACGCATCCGCTCGATCTTCGTATCGTGCGGGGCATAACGCACTCTGAGCGCTTCCACCCGCGCATACAGCGGCGCCGGCAGGCTCTGGCTCAGGGGCAGGTTGTCCGGGGGCTTCTGCAGGTGACGCCAGGCAATGTAGACACGCAGCGCGGTAATGGGGTTGGCACCAATTCCATAGGCGGGCCAGGCAGGCACCACCTCCTGCGTCTGCTTCAGCACTTCCTCCACCGCATCCGGCTGCCAGACCATTTTCTTCGGCAGCGGAGAGATCGTCCCGAGGATCCAAAGGGTGTGCTCTGCGCTGCGCACGGTCCACATGCGCGGTCCCTCGTGCCGGCCTTCGACGACCAGCTCCTCCATGGGCTCGGAAGGGGTGGCGCCGGGCACCTGCGCGAGAGGTGTCGCCGCGACGGCATCGAAAGCAGCCCAGGTGGACGCTGCCAGGGCGCCGATGAGCATCGATCGCGGGCCGATGCTCGAGGGGTGGCTGAAGCGCGCCGACCGACCCTTCTCAGTCATTGGTCGGCAGCTGGTGAGGCGCGCTTTCATCGGTCGGACGATATACGCGGGTCAGGCTGACCGCCGGCAGTTCCGCCGACCCGATACGAAGCTTGACGAGCAGTTGCTTGCCATCCGGTGACAACCCGTATTCCTCGGTCACCACGGGGCCGTTCTGCGCTTTGATCACGATCACGTATTCGCGGCCCTTCCAGCCGGAGGTCTGGTCCCCTACACCGCCCTCGGCGGACACCACGCTGTGCTGCCCGGGCGTGAAAGTGCGCTTCAACCCGCCATAGTCGAGCACGAACTGGTCGGGGGTCTGCCGCACGGTGAGAAAATCTCCGCGGGCGACCGTCCTATTAATGATGTGTGCCATCGGCGAGCGTTGCAGCGGGTCGAAGTGGGGTCCGGGAGCTACCGGTTGCGCAAGCACGCTGTCGCTGCCGCCCTCCTGGCCCTGCGCGGGCATCTGGCCTGGCTTCCCGCCGTGGGCCGGCATGGTAAGGACCGGCTGTGGCGGATGCCCGATGATCTTCAGAGCCTCAGCGCGCATCTGGTCGAGGAGCTTGAGCGGGTCATCGCTCGCGCTGTGATCGAGCTTCCAGGCGCCAGCCAGGTTCACACCGGGCGGTGCTTCCTCCGCCAGTCTCGGGCCCGCGCACCCCGGAAGCACTGCCGTGCACAGCAGCAGGAGCGTGGCTCGAACGATCGGCATATTGTCGTATCCTCGCTGCCGGTCCTCGCGAAAAGTGCAGCATCGCAGTTCGTCACCTGCCCGCGCAAATGGTCAAACGACGCAAATCCAGCGAGCTCGAGCGTCTGCGGCGGCGCATAGATCGCCTCGATGCTCGCAGCATCGATGAGCTGTACGGACTCGAGCCGGTGTGGGAGCCCGGGACCGCACCCCCTGGGCTCGCGCCGGAGGAGTTTGTCGCGGTGCGCTGCCCCTATTGCGGCGAGCGGTTGCAAACACGCGTCGACCTGACCGCCGATGAGCCCAGTTACGTAGAAGACTGCGAGGTGTGCTGTCGCCCGATCGAGTTCCACATCGAGCGCGATGCAGTTGGGGGGTTGACGGCGCTGCAGGTGCGGCGGCTCGACTGAGGGTTGGAGAATAACAATGCGTCACGAACCATCGGGACAGTTTCTGCCTCTTCCGGCCGTGCTGACCATGAGCCTCCTGCTCGTGGGCTGTGGATCGCAGTCGCAGCCGGCGCCGAGCCCGGTTGCGCCGCCCGCGCCCGCCGCAGCGGCGCTCGATCGGTGGCCGGAGTTCGCCGGCGCCTTCATCGAGAGCTATTTCCGCGTCAACCCGTTCTTCGCCGTGCAGGCGGGACGACACGAGTTCGACGGCCAGATGCCGGACTGGAGCGCCTCCGCGATTGCCGCCGAGGTGGCCCGGCTGCACGGCCTGCGCACCGAGGCGCAGGCGTTCGATGCGGGGACGCTGAGCACGAGCGAGCGGCTCGAGCGCGAGATCGTGCTCAGCGTAATCGACGGTCACCTCTTCTGGCTCGAGCGCGCGCAGTCCCCCTTCACTAACCCCGCCTGGTACCTCGAGCAGCTCGATCCTGATGTCTACCTCAACCGCGACTACGCGCCGCTGACGGTGCGCATGCGCGGCTTCACCGGCTATCTGCGCGCCATCCCGAAACTCGCGGCCGAGATCCGGGCAAACCTGCGCACCCCGCTCCCCCCGAGCTTCGTGCAACGCGGCATCGATGACTTCGGGGGATACATGGAGTTCTTCCGCAAGGACGGGCCGAAGGTCTTCGCCACGGTGCAGGACAGCGCGGCGCAGAAGGATCTGGCGGAGGCGAGTGCGGCCGCCGCCGATGCGATGGCCGGGCTGAAGAAATGGCTCGAGGCTGAGCGCGCGCATGCCGCCGGCCGCTTTGCGCTCGGTGAGCCGCTGTTCCTCGAGATGCTGCGTGCCACCGAGCGGGTCGATATCCCGATTGCCGAGCTCCTCGAGTCAGGCCGTGCCGACCTCGAGCGCAACACACAGGCGCTCACCGCAGCCTGCGCGCAGTACCTGCCGGGCGGCACGGTGCGCGCGTGCGTCGAGCGCATGCGCGCCGATAAACCGGAGGGCGGGGCGGTCGATGGCGCACGGGCTCAGCTCACCCAGCTGCGCGGATTCGTTCTCACGAAGAGCATCGTCACGATTCCGGGCGATGAGTTGCCGCAAGTCGCGGAGGCTCCGGCTTACAACCGCTCCAACGCTGCCTATATCAACGTGCCGGGACCGTACGAGAAGGGCGTAGGGTACACATACAACATCGCGCCTCCGGATCCGGCCTGGAGCGCGAAGGAACGCGCGGAGTACATTCCCGGCAGGGCCAGTCTCCTCTACACGAGCGTGCACGAGGTGTGGCCCGGGCACTTCCTGCAGTTCCTGTACTCCAACCGCAACCCCTCGAAGGTCGCCGCTCTGTGGGTGGGATATGCGTACGCCGAAGGCTGGGCGCATTACTGCGAGGAGATGATGTGGGAGCAGGGGCTCGGCAGCGGCGATGCCGGGCAACACGTCGGCCAGCTGACCGACGCGCTCCTGCGCGACGTGCGTTACCTCTCCGCAATTGGCCTGCACACGCGGGGCATGACGCTCGCAGAGTCCGACCGTATGTTCCGCGAGCGCGCCTATTCCGACCCAGGCAATGCGCGCCAGCAAGCCGCACGCGGCACTTTCGATCCTGAGTACCTCAAGTACACCCTCGGGAAACTGATGATTCGCAAGCTGCGCGCCGACTGGGTTGCGCAGCAGCCCGGTGCGGCGTCTGCTGCCGATCCGCGCCAGTATTGGCACGCTTTCCACGACAAGTTCCTGTCGTATGGCGGCCCGCCGATCCCGCTCGTGCGCAAGGCGATGGTGGGCGAGGGCGGATCGCTCTTCTAAGCAGCGCTCACGGCCGGCTCGAGGAAGGTGAGCGTTGCGGCATCGGCCTCGAGCCGTACGCGCACCCCGAGCGGCACGGGCTCGTTGAGATCACCATGCCCGATCGGAAAGCCGGCCACGCAGGGAAGTCCTTCGCTCTGCGCCAGCTCACGCAGCACCTCGGCACTCGTATGGCTCGCGTCCGGCTCATCGCAGCCGCTGAAGGAACCGAGTGCGATGCCGCGTATGCGCTCGAATATGCCGGCGAGCCTCAGGTGCGTCCACATGCGATCGAGCCGGTAGGGCCTCTCACCCTGGTCCTCGAGCAGCAGGATCGCCCCATCGAGCGCAGGCATGAACGGGGTGCCGAGCAGCCGTGTCAGCACCGACAGGTTGCCGCCGAGCAAAGGCCCCTCCGCCGTGCCGCCAACGTAGGCAGCCGTTCCGGCAAGCGGCGCTGCCGGGCGTGCCGATTCCAGGAGCTCGAAAAGCCGCGCATGCGCCGAGGACGCGAGGCGGGGCAGCTGCGTGAGCACCGGCCCGTGGATGCTGATGCGGCCGTGTGCCTGCAGCCATAGGTGGAGCGCGGTGATGTCGGAGAACCCGACGAGCGGCTTTGCTGCCCCAATGGGCGCATGCCCGGCGAGCTTCGCCAGCAGGCGCGTCGCACCGTAGCCGCCGCGTACGCAGAAAACGGCACGGATCGCCGGGTCGGCGAGCACCGCGTGCAGCTCCGTCAGCCGCCGGGCATCGCTTCCGGCGAGGTAGCGTTGACGCTCGAATATTCCCGCGCCGTACTCGGCGCGGTAACGGCTTGCGATGACCGCCAGCCCCGCCTCGAATGCGCTGCGTTCGAAGCCGCTCGCGGGGGCGATCACGGCCACGCGATCCTGGGGTCGCAGCGCCGGAGGTGCATGGAAGATTCCGCTCATGGATGCGCCGCGGACTCTAGGCACGCCGGCAAAGCAGCGTCAATCCCGCTCGCTCGCGGATTCAATCCGAGAGCGCTTTGAGTTCGCGCCGCAGCGCGGCGCGCCCGCGCTCGAGCTCATCGAGCCGCTGCGCGGCCTGGCGCAGCCGGTTGAGATCCTGCACCGGTGCCTGTTGTATGCGGCGGTAGGCGTTGCGTGCCGCCACCCACAGGCGCTGCATGCGGACATAGCGGGCCGCCACCTCGCGGCGCAGAGTGATGAGGGCAAGCGTGGTGCGCGGGCTGCGGGCCGACAACGAGCCGCCTTCAGGCGAGTGACACGACCAGCTTTGCCGAGTGGCTGCGCCAGTTGATCGGGATGATGAACGAGCGCTGTCCAGGCTTTTGCGGGATCTCCGGCTTCTCGCCCGACAATACGCTCGGCACCGAAATGACGAAATCGCGGCCGAAATCGCGGCGTGCGTTGCCGGAGATGGTGTTGGCGACTTCACCGACCAGATCGCGCATGGTCTCGTGGCTGAAGTCGTTCTCCTGCATCTTCATCAGCAGCACGGTCAGCATGGCCTTGGGCGCGGTGAAATACACCACTCCCTCGCGCTTACCGGATATCTTGATGACGCCAGTGTACTCGTGCACCGCAGGGGATCCCTCCATCAGGTAGGGCGAACCGATCGAGGCCGGCTGTTGTGCGGCGACCTCGAAGAAATTCGTCGTCCCCTCGACGAATGTCTTCAGTTCCTGTTCGTACAACATGGGCGTGGGATTCCGTGTGGGCGGTTCAACGCATGAGCTCGGCGATCGCCTCGTTCAACTGCCGATCCGTGAACGGCTTGTTGAGGAAGCCGTTCGCGCCGCGCTCCATGGCCTCGACTGCAGTGGCTTTGTCCGCAAGCGCCGAGACCACCAGGATGCGAATGGCCGGCTTCATCGCCACCAGGCGGGCGATGCACTCGATGCCGTCCATGTGCGGCATGGTGATGTCCATGGTCACCACGTCCGGATCGGTCCGCTTGAATAGCTCGAGCGCCTCGACGCCGTCGGCCGCCGTGCCGACCAGCTGCAGCTCCTCGAACTGCTGGGAGCGCTCGATGCGCCGGCGCATGAGGTTGGAGTCATCGACGATCATCAGCTTGAAGGATCGCTTGCCGTTGCCGTTCATGGTGCCATTGCTCATGGGAGCCTTGGGTACTGCCTCAGGCGACCGCGGTGCTGACCGGCTCGGCCGCCGGCAGGACGATCTTGAAGCGCGTGAACTTGCCGGGATGGGTGCTGACCCCGATCTTGCCGCCGAGCGCGTAGACGCTGCGCGCCACGACGTCCATGCCGACACCGCGGCCGGCGTCCATCGAGATCTCCTCCTGCGTCGAGAAGCCGGGGCGGAAGATCAGCGCCATTGCTGCGCGCGTATCCATGAGCGCAGCGTCGTCCTCGGTGATCAACTGGCGCTTTACGGCCGCGGCCTTGAGCGCGTCGGGGGCGATTCCGGCGCCATCATCCTCGAACAGCAGCTCGTAGCCGTCGGTCACTTTGCGGAAATCGACGTGTACGCTGCCGGTGTCCTGCTTGGCCTGGGCGCGGCGCACCTCCGGGGGCTCGATGCCATGCACCGCTGCGTTGCGCAGCATCTGTATCAGGCAGTCCTTGATGGTGGCCGTGTAAGCGGCCGGCACGTCGGTGAGTCCGCTGAGGGTCAGCCGGAAGCGCTTGGCATGATCCTGCGCGAGCCGTTCGGCCATGAGATGCAGTGTCGGGGAAAGCTCTTCCACCCGGCGGGGGGCACGCTCGGGCGCCGCGGGTTTGCCTGCCGCTGCGCCCGCGCGCGCTGCTGCGGCGGGCATGGAGTCTGCAGGCTCGGGACTCGCGGGAAGCCTGGCGGACGCTGCGCTGGCTGCTGGCAGAGCGGCGGCTGCGGCGACAGCCGGCATCGTATCCTTGAGGGCGGTGAGCCTCGCCGCCATCTCGCGCACGCTGCGCAGGTGCGCGAGCAGCTCATCGAGTTTCAACACCATCGGCAGAAAGTCGTTGCCGGAGAGCTCCGGCTTCTTCTTGCACTCGCCGACCATGTCCTCGAGCGTGTGCACGCGGCTCGCCACGCTCTTGAGGTTGAGCGCCGAGGCCTCGCCCTTGATGGTATGGAGCTCGCGGAACAGTCCCGCAAGCTTCTTGCGGAACTCCGCGTCGTTGCGTGCCGGCTCGCGCAGAATCGTATTGACGAGCTTCAGCCCGGCGTCGGCGGTGTCGAGGAAGGAGACCAGCTGTAACGGGTCGATGTGCATCAGGCCGACCATCATGTCGAGCTGCGCGTGGGCGTTCTCCTGCGATTCGTGCAGCTCGCGGCCGAGCAGCACGCTGGAGGTCACATCGCCGACCGAGCACAGCACGTGCTTGATGCCCTCCGGTCCCATCACCCGATGGAAATCGAACTGCAGGTAGCGGGTCTCCTTGCCCCCGTGGCCGTTGTCCATGGTGATCTCGAGCTGCCCGAGCGGATTGATGCTCTTCATCAGGTTCTCGTGGGCGCGATCGCCCCACAGGAGCTTGATGTATTTCACGGCCGTGGAGAGCGTCGCCTGCGGCACCAGGTCCTCGAGCAATTCCTCGAAGGTGAGGCCAGCGAAGTCGTTGCGGCCGAACATGCGTGTCAGCGCCTCGGACCACACCGAGCCGATGCGGTAGTGCGCATCGAGCAGGAAGAAGCCCTCGCGCACCGTTTTGAGGATGTCGCGTGTCTGCTCCTGCGCCTCCCGCGCGGTGCGCTCGTGACGCGAGCGCGACAGCTGGAAGTAGGCGGCGACCACGGCCAGCACCAGTGCGGCGAACACGCCCGCCATCAGCAGCGAGCGTAGGCGGGTCGCACCATCGGAGGAGGTACGCTGGAGACTCGTTGCGAGCGTGGCAAGCTGCGTTTGCAGCGGCCGGGCGTTCTCGCTCGCGAAGAGCTGCGCGCGTTTCACCGCGGCGTAGTGCTCGCGCCCCTCGCGTGACAGCGAGCTTCCGGTGGTGTCGGAGTCCACGTACGGCTGCCCGCCGAAGGCGACCACCGGTTCGAGCACCGGGGCGTACTGGTTCCAGAGCAGCAGCGCGTGGCCGAGCTGGGGTGAGTCGCCATCGATCGATGCGGACAGGACGCGCAGCTCCTGGTCGAAGCGTCTGACGGTGGCCTGCAGATCGGCGAGCGCCTGGCCGGAGTAAGCGCGCACCTCGAGCCGGTCGCGCAGCGCGTTCAGCTGGTGCGACATCTCCTCCGGGTAGTTCTGCAAGGTACTCGCCGTCTGCAGCGCGACGATGTTGGTGCGCATGTGTGTCGCGAGGCGGAATCCCCACACGAGCGCGAGGCCCATGACGAGCATCAGCGCGGTACCGATGCTGGCGGTGAGGAGGTGGCGACGGCGCTCTGTGCCTGCAAGGCTCATTCGATGAGTCTCCGCATCTACTTCGGCAGCTCGAAGCGCACGCGCGCCTTCACCGCCGGTACGTCCACGGCCGCCCCGTCCACCATCATCGGTGCATAGCGCCAGCGCTTCAGCGCATTGATTGCAGCCTGGTCGAACACCCCGGGTGGCGTCGCCTCGATCACGTGGATGTCGCGCGGCTCGCCGTGGATGTCGACGGTGTATTCGAGCGTGACGCTGCCGCTGATGTGCTGGGCGACGGCGGCTTGCGGATAATCCGGTGGGGTGGCGCGCGTCCGTTTCAGATTCGCTGCGAGCGTTGCGGGATCGAGCGTTGAACCCTTGGTCTTCGGTGCCGCCTGCAGCTGCTGCACGGCGGCGATGTCCTTGGGATCGGCACCCCAGCGCCGTGCCTGGGCGAGGTCCGCATCCGCGGACTTTCCGGCGAGCACCGCGCCGCGCGCGCGCTCGAGGAGCTTGCCGGCGAGCTCGCGGCTCGCGTCGGCGAGCGCAGTGCTGCCCGCATCGGCCATTTGCAGTTGGGTGAGATACCCGGCGGCACTGTCCTGGGCCGGATCGGTCAGGCGCCCATCGCGCATGCGCTCGCGGGCGAGCTGCGCGAGGCGCTCGCTCTCCGCTTGCGCGGCCTTCGCGCGTGCACCGGCCATCTCGCGCTGGAAGGCGGCGGCCTCGGCAGGCTTCAGACCGATGGCGCGCGCCTCATTGAGCCAGCGCTCCTGTTCGGCCGGGTTGCGTGCCACGCCTGCCTCGCGTGCCTTGCGCAGCTCCGCGGCGATCAGCACCCGCGTGACGCGCTGCGTGTTGGCATTGGCGGGCGCGGCCGCCTGCAACTGCAGCAGGTACGCTTTGGCGCTGTCCTCGGGACCGCTGAGCGTGCCCTCACGGATACGGTCCTCGACGAGTCCAGCGAGCCGCTGTGCCTTGGCATCTTCCTGGCGCCGTGCAACGTCCGTGCGCCAGCGCGCGATCTGCTCGGCGGGTATGGAGGTGGATTGCTGCGCCTGGCGCACATACTGCGCCGCACGCTCGAGGTTGCCATCGTTGAGCGCGCGTGCGACCTCGGCCGCGTACAGACGCTGCTCGAAGGCGCCGAGCCGGGCGTCCGCCGGGGAGGCGGTCTTGAAGTTGGCGAGCGTCTGCGCGGCCTCATCCAGGCGCCCGCCGCCCATCGCCTCATCGAAGCGAGCGCCGAGCACGGCGGCGACTCGCTGCAGCCCATCGCGCGCTTCGCCGCTCGAGCCATCCGCAGCTACCGCCGAGCGGTAATACACCAGCGCATTGTCCCCGGCCGGCTCGGTGAAGCGTCGCTCGTGCATGGCGAGGCGCGCCTTCTCCAGCAGCTCGTCTACCTTGCCGTGCACGATCGAGGTATCTGCGACCGGAGCCGCAACGGAGCTTGCTCCGGTGGTTGCCGGCGCGTTGGCCGCAAGTGGCGCTACCTTCGCTCCGGCGGGCGTGCGGGCGGGCACGGTGAAGTACCAGAACGCCGCGCCCGCAAGCGCAAGCGCCGTTACGCCCAGGGCGCCGAGCAGCAACATGCGCGAACGGCTGCCAGCACCGCGTGCAGTTTTGCCCGGAGCAGCTTCAGGCTGGAACGTACCAACGCTCAGGTCTGCGCGCAGTGCGCTCATCGGGCTGGCGGTTGCGGCAACCGGCGAGCGCTTCGCGACCGCCTCGGCCAGTGCGCCCTCGACCACGGCCTGAGTCTTGCGCGTATCGAGCGGCATCGGCAGCACGGCAAATACCTTGCTGCCCCTGAGCTCGCTGCCGAGCCTCTTTTCCGCCGCGCCTTCGGCGAACACCAGCACCACGGCCGCGGGGACCGCGCTATGTGCGGCCTCGACGGCGGCGCGAACATCCTCGACGTCGCGCGCATCGATGACGAGGACCTGGCCGCGCTTGCCGGCCGTCAGAGCGGCGAGCGCGGCTTCGACGGACTCGACCGGCTGTACCCCCGCCTGCCCACCGAGCGTCTGCCCGAGCTCGAGGAGAAAATCGTCGTGCGTGGTGATCGCAGTAATGTCTGCAGCCGGCTGGGCGACTGGTGGGGCACTCGCGCCGCCAGGCGTTGCGCTTTGTGTGCGGGAGGCAGAAGTTGCACTGGCCACTGTGTCGTCATCTCCAACTAAGACGATCGAGGACTGAAGGCGGCCCCCGCCCCGGTGGAACGCGGCAACCGCGCTGCAAGCGCCCTTGGCTGCGCGCGCAAGGCCTCGCCGTTGCAGCATATGTAGCCTCGGCGACAACACAGTGCGTTAGTTCACAATAACGACAGGCTGCGTCTGGAGGTCGCGACGGCAGATCGCAAATTCTGAAGCACTGCTCGCTTTGCCTGGTGGGTGCGGCCGCAGAGGCCGGTGGCTGCCCGCGGGGCCTCTGCACCAACGCCTGCGGGCAGGCGCCATCCGCCCGAAAGCGGAGCGCACCGGGTGCCGTGCGGCCCCACCGAGGGCCCGCGCTGCACCACGGCAGTGCGCAGGCGCGCACTTTGCAATCAGTCACTTAAGCTATGCACCATGGGCGCTGCCGCTCGAGCGGCGGCTCGAACGACTGGCGCAGCGGCAGCTTCGAGTGAACAATCCGCCGCTGTGATCGTCTTAACGTAATGAGTGTGTCAGGATCTGATGGACGTCACTCATTGTGCTGGGAGTTGAGACTAGGTTAAGCGCGGCGCCGGGCGTTTGTGCGGTAGCGCGCGAAGGCTGGTAACCCATGAGCTCGACGGAGGGAAGGACGATGCGACTGCAGGCTGTTGATCAGAATTCGCGCGGTAGCACTGCGGATTTTATCGAATCCCTGAGTTCCTTCAGCCGGCTGCATCGCGCGCAGCGCTGGGAAGGCACATTCGCCGATTTCCTCTCGCAGATCGTGCCCGCCAATCCATTGGCGCTCGCGCGTACCAGCCACGAGTACGTCTGGGACATGTTGCGCTGGCACGGCCGCGCGGGTCCCCCGGATGCGGCCGAGAATCTGCGCGCGCGGGAGCTGTTCAAGCGCGAGCTGTTCGGCATCGACGAGCCACTGTCGCGAGTGGTGGATTACTTCAAAGCCGCGGCCGCGGGCTCCGATGTCGGCCGGCGCCTGCTGCTGCTGCTCGGACCGCCTTCGGGCGGCAAGTCGACGCTGGCGATACTGCTCAAACGCGGCCTGGAGGAATACAGCCGCACCGATGAAGGCGCGCTCTACGCCATCCGCGGCTCGCCGCTGCGCGAGAACCCGCTGAACCTGATTCCCACCAGCCTGAGAGCAGAATTCCGCGAGCGCTATAGCGTCAACATCCAGGGCGAGCTCTCGCCATGGGCGCGGGATTTCGTCGAGCGCGAGTTCGAAGGCGATTTCGTGCGGGTACCCGTCGAGCGCGTGTTCCTTGCCGAGGCCTCGAGGGTCGGTATCGGCACTTATGCACCCCATGATCCCACCACGGCCGACATCGCCGACCTCGTCGGCTCGGTCGATCTTGCCAAGGTCGCGCAGATCGGCGATGAGGGCGACCCGCGCGCCTGGTCCTGGTCGGGCGCAGTTTATGCCGCGAGCCGCGGCGTGCTGGAAATGATCGAGATCCTCAAGGTCAAGCGCGAGTTCCTCTACCTGCTGTTGACGCTCACGCAGGAGAAGAACGTCAAGGTGTCGCGCTTTCCGCTCATCCATCTCGACGAGACCATACTGGCGCACACCAATCTCGCCGAATTCCACAAGTTCCTGCAGGAGAAGGAGAACGAGGCGCTGCTCGACCGCATGGTGATCATCAAGATCCCCTATGCGCTCTCCTATCGCGATGAGTCGCGGATCTACCAGAAGCTGGTGTCCGGCGCTCCGGCGTTCCGCAACGTGCACTTGGATCCGCACGTGCTGAATCTCGCCGCGGTGTTCGCCATTCTGACGCGCCTCACCAAGCCCGAGCGCGAGGGGCTCGATGTGCCGAAGAAGCTGCGCCTGTACGCAGGCGAGGCGGTGGAAGGCGTGCCGGAGACCGAAGGGACCAGGCTCCATGCGGAGTCCCCCGATGAGGGCATGACCGGTGTGAGCCCACGCTTCGTCATCAATGCCATCTCCAACGCCATCACCCGCGGCAACACTCACAGCCTCACCAGCATGGAGCTGCTGCTGGCGATCAAGGACGGCATCGAGAGCGATGCCCGCATGGACGTCAAGCACAAGAAGGCATGGATCGATCACCTGGTGACCGCGCGCAAGGAGTTCTACAACCGCTGGGTCAAGGAGGACGTGCATCGGGCGATGTTCGCTTCCTTCGAGGAGGAGGCGCAGCAGCTGCTCGAGAAGTACCTGGACGAGGTCGAGGCTTCGCTCGATCATCGTCAGGTCACCGACCCGATCACCGGCGAGAGCCGCGCAGCGGACGAGCGCTTCCTGCGCTCGGTCGAGGAGAAGATCAAGGTGTCCGATTCCGGCAAGCTCTCGTTCCGCCAGGAAGTGGTGCGCAAGGCCATGGTCGCCTTCAAGGCCGGCGAGAAATTCAAGCTCGCGAGCCACGCGCGCATGCGCGAGGCGATCGAGCAGTACCTGTTCGAGGAGCGGCGCGACGTGCTGCGCCTCGTGACCTCGACCGCCCGGCCGGACGAGGACGCGCGGCAGAAGATCTCGGTGGTGCAGCAACGTCTCGTGAATGAGTACGGCTACGATGAGCACAGCGCCAAGGAAGCGCTCAGCTACGTCACGACTTTGCTGGCGCAGGAGTAGCGGCGCACCCGGAAAAGGTGTACCACTAGCGCCGTGAGCAGCGAGGATCAAAAGCGCAGCGACAAGGCCGATGCGGCCAAGTGGTACGAATTGTTCTCGCGTGGTGCGCGCGACTGGCTGCGCCACGACGAGAAGGTGCGCGAAGCGGTGCGCGCGAACCTGCCGGAAATCATCGCAGGCGGCGACGTCATCAACGACGGCGCGCGCACCGTGCGCGTACCGGTGCGCATGCTCGAGCACTATCACTTCCGTCTGCGCCGTCCCGAGGAACAGCAGGGCGCAGGCCAGGGTAAGGCGAAGCCTGGCGATGTGTTTTCCGACCCCACGCGCAACCGCGGTCCCGGTGAGAAAGGTGCCGGCGGGCGCGACGAGGGCGAGGTGCAGCTGCTGCTGGAGTTCAAGGTCGACGACATCGTCGATTGGCTGTGGGAAGAGATGCAGCTGCCGAACCTCAAGGCGCGTGCCGGTCCATCGGACGAGACCGAGTGGACGCGCGAGGGCTGGGACCGCCGCGGAGCACGCTCGCGACTCGACCGGCGGCGCTCGTTCAAGGAGCTGGTAAAGCGCCGCGGCGCTCCGGGGGCAACACCCACCTTCACGGATGAGGATCTGCGCTTCCGGCAGCTCGCCCGGCGGCGCCAGCCGGCGGTGCACGCCGTGGTGTTCTTCATGCTCGATGTCTCGGGCAGCATGTCGGACCGCGACCGCAAGCTCGCCAAGACGTTTTTCTTCTGGGTGGTGCAGGGCCTGCGGCGCGAATACCGCTCGCTCGAGACCGTGTTCGTGGCGCACACCACCGAGGCGTGGGAGTTCAACGAGCCGGACTTCTTCCAGGTGAGCGGCACGGGCGGCACGGTGGCCTCATCGGGGCTGAAGAAGATGCGCGAGATCATGGATGCGCGCTATAACCCCGGCCGCTGCAACATCTATCTGTTCTATGCATCTGACGGCGACAACTCGGTGAGCGATGCGGCGGATGCGCGCGCGGCGCTCGGCTCCATCGCCGCCGATGCCTGCTTCACCGGCTATGTCGAGGTCTCCTCGGGCCTCTCACGGCAGCTCGCCACCGAGACCGGAAAGCTGTTCGCCGAGCTCACCGCGGCCGGCTGTGCCGCGGGCAGCTATGCACTGAACGACTTCGATGACGTCTGGGGTGCGGTGCGGCATTTCTTCACCGCGGAGGCTCATGCGCCCGAAGGTGCGCGCTCCGATGCCCCCGGCTCTCCCGCCAGCCCATGAGCGATGACTGGCGCAATTACGTGCGGCGGATCGAGGAGCTCGCCGCCACTTCCGGGCTGAAGTTCCACCCGATCGATTTCGAAGCCGTCCCGGACAGCTTCATGATGGAGATCGCCGTGTACGGGCTGCCGGTGCGCATGCCGCACTGGTCCTTCGGTGTGCGCTACATCTACCAGCTCATCCAGCGTCACATGGGACATTCGCGGCTGTTCGAGGTGGTGTTCCCGGGCAATCCCGGGCACGCGTATCTCGCCGAGAGCAACGGGCTCGCCGAGAACATCCTGGTGACCGCGCACGTGGTCGGACACGCAGATTTCTCCCGCAACAACCTGCTGTTCCGGCGCTGTCAGGAGCAGGTGAGCGAGCGCATCGTCGAGCACGCCGCCAACCATGCACGACAGATCTCCCAGGCGATCGAGACCCACGGTGCGCAGCGCGTGGAGGCCGCGCTCGATGCCGCGCTCGCCCTCGAGCAGCATGTCGACATCGACCAGCCGCTGCGCCGCGAACGCTACGGGGAGTATCTCGAGGAGAACCGCGCGCTGGTGGACGATGAGTTCCGCAAGCGTTTTGCTTCGCTCGAGCCCGTGGCCGCATCAAGCGGTCCCGAGGCGAAGAAGCGCGCCCCGGTACCGCCGCACCCGGAGCGCGACCTGTTGTGGTTCGTGGCCAATTACGCGCCGGAGATGGAGAGCTGGGAGCGCGACATCTTTCTCGCGGTGCGCGAGGAGTCGTTCTATTTCTATCCCGTATTCGCCACGCAGATCATGAACGAGGGCTGGGCCTCGTACTGGCACGCACGCCTGCTGCGCGAGGCGGACTTCGTCCCGCAGCAGGCGTACCTCGACGCCATCAAGTGCCACTCGGATGTGGTGCGCCCGGTAGCTGCGGAGCAGCAGGTGGCGCTCAGCATCAATCCGTATCACCTCGGCTTCTCGATGTGGGAGAAGATCGTCGAGTCGCAGGGACTGGAGGCCGCGCGCCGCATCATGGAGCAGGACGATGATTTCGGCTTCGTGCGCAATCACCTGACGCGCGATCTCGCCGAGGAGCTCGGGCTGTTCCGCTACAGCGCGCGCAGCGACGGTCAGATCAAGGTGCTCGAGGCGGACCTCACCGGGCTGCACGAAGCGGTGCTCGCACCCAAATACAACTTCGGAGCACCGATCGTGTCCGCGATGCACGTGCGCAACGATGGCACCCTCGAGCTCAGCCACGACAGCGGGGTTGACGGACGTGGTCTCGATCTCGAGCGCAGCCGCAAGGTGCTCGACTATCTGCAGCGGGTCTGGCGGCGGCCGATCGTGCTCACGACGGTAAACCAGGCCGGCTCGACGCTGGAGCTCACTGCCCCTTAGCGCGCTCGTTGCGGCCGCGCGGGTCGGCCCCCGGCGTTGCCGGTGTCTCGGGCGCTATCTCGCCCTCGCCCCAGTCCTCTTCCTCCTGGGAGGTCACGATAGAGACCGGATCGCTCGCCGGAAAACTATCCTCCAGGGCCTCATCGAGCTGCCGCTGAATCTTCTGGCGCCTTCTGCCTGCCTCGTCCTTGGCCGGGTCGGTCTTGCCGGGATCGTTCATCGTGCAACTCCTGCGGGCTGCAGCCCCGGAAACCCGGGTTTGTACGGAACATGGTACGCCCCGCGGGTAGCCTCCGGCAGGTCAGGCGGAGTAGGCTTTCAGAACCGGTGATGCTCGGCGCGCCGCCGGTCTTTGGCCGGGGGGAGCAGCCACCATGGGGTACACGACTTCAGGCATCCGTAACATCGCGCTGGTCGGACCGGCCGGCGCGGGCAAGACCTCGCTCGTGGAGACGCTGTTGCTGCAGGCGGCTGCCACGCGCTCGCGCGGCAGCCTGGCTCGCGGTACCACGGTGTCCGACTTCGACCCGCAGGAGAAGCGCCTGCAACACTCGCTCGACACCACCATCTGCAGCTTCGATTACAACGGCACACACATCAATCTCATCGACACACCGGGCTATCCGGACTTCTTCGGCAAGACGCTCTCGGTGCTGGAAGCGGTCGAGGCGGTCGCAGTGGTCGTCAGCGCGGCGAGCGCCATCGACACCTTCACGCAGCGCCTGATGGAGTTCGCACGCGAGCGCGAGCTATGTCGGCTCATCATCGTCAACAAGATCGACAGCCGCGACGCGCACTGCGCCGATGCGCTGCAGCAGCTGCGCGAGTCGTTCGGACCGGAGTGCCTGCCGCTCAACCTGCCGGCTGGCGGCGGCGATGGCGTAGTCGATTGCTTCTTCCAGCTCCATGGCCGGGCAGCGGACTTCTCCTCGGTCGAGGCGGCCCATACGCAGATCATCGACCAGGTCGTGGAGCTCGATGAGAAGCTCATGGCGCTCTACCTGGAGCAGGGCGAGGAGCTCTCTCCCGAGCAGCTGCACGACCCGTTCGAGCAGGCGCTACGCGAAGGACATCTGGTACCGGTGTGTTTCGCTTCCGCTGAGAGCGGTGCGGGGGTGCCGGAGTTGCTGCAGGTGTTCGAGCGCCTCATGCCGAACCCCACCGAGGGCAACCCCCCGCCCTTCCTCAAGGGCACCGGCGAGAACGCCGAGCGCGTCAGCGTTGCTCCCGATCCGGCACGGCATGTGATTGCCCATGTGTTCAAGGTTTCCATCGACCCCTATGTCGGTAAGCTCGGGGTGCTGCGGGTGCACCAAGGGACCATCCGGCCCGGCAGCCAGCTGTTCGTCGGCGATGCCCGCAAACCGATCAAGATAGCGCATCTGTTCCGCCTTCTCGGCAAGGAGACCTCCGAGATCACCGCCGCGGTGCCGGGAGATATCTGTGCGATCGCCAAGGTCGACGAGCTGCACCTCGATGCGGTGCTGCACGACTCGCATGAGGAGGACCAGTACCACCTGAAGCCGGTGTCTTATCCGCCCGCCATGCTCGGTATAGCCATCGAGCCGGAGCGGCGCGGCGATGAGCAGCGGCTCGCCGACACGCTGCACAAGCTCACCGCCGAGGATCCGTGCGTGCGCATCGAGCACCATGCGGCGGTGAACGAGACCGTGCTCTATGGCATGGGTGAGTTTCATCTCCGGGTGCTGCTCGAGCGCATGACCGAGCGCTACGGGGTGCACGTGAAGACTCATCCGCCGAGCATCCCGTATCGCGAAACGATCACCCGGCCTGCCGACGGGCATTGCCGTCACAAGAAACAGACCGGTGGTGCCGGGCAGTTCGGCGAGGTGTACCTGCGGGTAGAAGCGCTCGATCGTGGCGCGGGCTTCGAGTTCATCGACGATGTGGTCGGCGGCGCGATCCCCGGGCAGTACATCCCAGCGGTGGAGAAAGGCGTGCGCCAGGTGCTGAGCGAAGGCGCGCTCGCCGGGTTTCCCATCCAGGACCTGCGCGTGACTGTGTACGACGGTAAGCACCACCCGGTGGACTCCAAGGAAGTCGCCTTCGTCTCGGCGGGTCGCAAGGCATTCCTCGACGCGTTGCAGAAAGCGACGCCCATCGTGCTCGAGCCGATCATGCACCTGGAGATCACGGCTCCCGCGAGCGCCATCGGCGATATCACCGGGGACCTGGCTACCAAGCGGGCCCGTATCAACGGCAACAGCACCCTGCCGGGTCAGCGGGCGACCGTCACCGCATTCGTGCCACTCGCGGAAGTTTCCGAGTACCAGTCGCGGCTCAAGGCACTCACCGGGGGACAGGGCGCTTACACGATGCAGCTCAGTCACTACGACCCGGTACCCGCGCGCAAGCAGCAGGAGCTGGTCCAGGCCTGGCGCCCGCGCTCGGAGGAGGAGTAGCGCGGCGCACGCACTGGCGGTTCATTGTCATAACGCCGCAAGTATTGTCATAACGCGGGGCAGCTTTATCCGCGGCGCATCTTGCGTACACTGGCCATGGAGGAGGCACCATGAGAGCCACCATGTACTGGGTGTTCGCGCTGCTCGCCATCGCTGCGTTGCGTGACGCGTCATCCCTCCACTCGACGCGGTCCGTCTGCGCGACGAAGGCCGACCAGACTTCCCTTGCTGCGCACTCGAAGGCGAACTCTTTTGCCCCGCATCCCGGCCAGCACAGTCGCGTCTACGGCGTCCCGATCCAGTCGCGCATCCTCAAGAGTCGGCCAAAGAAGAACCCACAGCTCAAGAGCACCGCGCTGCCAGACGCGTAACGTTCACGGCGAGCGCAATTTCGTGGGGGTGAGTTAGCCGGGGGGCTTCTTCCAGCTCACGCTATCGCCGGTGTGCAGGCCGAGCTTCCCGGCCTGTCCGCCTTTGAGCTCGAGTACCGCCGCGACCACGGTGTCGGAGCTGAGCGTCTGCAGCGACAGGGGCGCTGCCCGTTGAATGATCTTGGTGATGCGGCCGTGCGCGTCGATGAAGAGCATGTCGAGCTCGATGTAGGTGTTCTTCATCCACATGTTCTCGACACGCGGCGGCTCCACGGGGAATACCATGCCCATGCTCTCGGGCAGGTCGCTGACGAACATCAACCCCTGCGCGGAGCGCTCCGGGGTATCCGCAACCCAGATCTGAAAAGAGTAGCTGCGTTGGCCCTGGCCGCTGTCCCGATGGACGATCTCGAGCGTCGTGCGAGGAAAGCTGGCGAGATCAAGCGGCCGTTGCGGCTCTTGCGCGGGGGCGTGCACGATCCCCACCGCGAGCACGGCCAACCACCCTCCGCGAAAACCCGGCTGCGACATGGACTCGTTCCTGCTATTCGAATACTGCGTTGCCGGCGAAATCGAAGCGGCTGACGAGGATACGCGCGTCGCTGGCGAGGGTGCTCGCCGGCGCGATGCAGTAGCCGCGGGCGATGATCCGCCAGGTACGCTTCGGGCCGCCGAGTGCACCGACGCGCTCCTGCCGCAGCTCATCTACGGTGCAGTGGTCCGCGCCGCGCGTCGCGAACAGCCGCTCCTCGCCCTCGAAAATCACCGTGAGGTTGGTCGGCAGGTCGCGCCCCGTCCGCCCCTCGTGTACCGCCCCCACACCGAACACCAGACGCGTGCGCCGGCCATCGCCATGGGGCGGACCGGCGAAACTGACACGCACGCCGCTCCCATCCGGGCGCGGTCCGCCGTCACATTCGAGCTCGGCGTTGCTCCAGTCGATATCGAGGTTGAGCGCGCCACGTATGCGGGCGCGCAGGTAGCCGTTTCCGGTCGGCAGACAGCCGTGAGCGGATGAAGTACCCGTGCCGGCCGCGCCGGTGGGCGCATCGCCAGCCCAGCCCGGGAGCGGGCGTGTCGCGAGGCCCAGCAGGCACAGGAGAGAGAGGCACAGCCGCAGCATGCGCTGCAGTGTACCGCGCGGCGGGTCACCCGCCCGGCTCGACGAGCAGCGCCTTGGCGAGACGCGCGTGCCCGCGTGCCACGCCGCGCGCGACGTGCATGAGCAGCGTGATGATCAGCACCCCGAGCACACCGAGAAGGAGTGCGCTCAGCAGCGAGTGGTGGGCGAGCGCCATGTCGCCGAAAGCCATGTCCTCCGAAAGCACCGTAGCCTGGCTCAGCAAGCCCAGTCGCTGTGCGACCACGAGTAACGGTGTGACGGCAAACGCCAGTCCCACCGAGAGCGCCGTGACGGCTACCGTGAAATAGAGGATCCCCACCGGCAGCATGAGCAGAAGGTAGAGCAGCGTTGTCCAGGTGCGCACGTCCTTGAGCATCTCGCCGATGCGGCGTAGCCAGCCGACCGGTGCTCCCGGGTGCACCGGCCGGCGCGGCATGCGCTCGCCGGTCGTCGCTTCGAGCAGTCGTCCTTCACCGAGAGCGATGACGCGTGCAATGCCGATGAAGGCGAGGAAGAACGGGATACCGATGACGAGAATTGCGAACCCGGCCGACAGCGCGAGGCCGGTGATGACGAAAATGAAGTAGACCATGCCGGTCGCGAGCGTGAGCAGCATATAAAAGAGTGAGGTGTAGGCGCGGACGTCCATGAACACCGCGAAAAAGCGTCGGATGCCGCTGCGCTGCACGGTGGCAGGCGGTGCCGGGGGTCTGAGGGCCGCCTTCACCTTCGCCTCGGTGTCACGATAGGCTGCGGCGACCTCCTCTGGCGCGCCGTAGGTGCTCGCAATGAGCTCGAGCACATCTGCCTCGGACCGCTGCGGATGCGATGCGACCTCGGCGCGCAGGTACTCCTCCGCGTCGTACAGCGCGTCCTGGATGAGTGCCGCATCCTCACCGGCGAGCGCGCTGCGCAGTTGTTTCAGGTATTCATCGATCGTGCGGGGGGCATTGACGCTCATGGGTCGGTTCCTTCGATGAAGCGATCGACGAAGCGGCGTGTCTGGCGCCAGATGTCGCTCCACTGGCTCAGCATTGCGCGGCCCTCGTCGGTGATGCGGTAGTAGCGCCGTGCGGGCCCTGCATACGAGGGGACCACGCGGCTCGTGAGCAAGCCGGCGGCTGCCATCGCCCGCAGCACCGGATAGATCGTGCCCTCCTTGAAGAGGGCGTCTCCCTGATTTGCGCGCTGCAGTCGCTTGGCGATCTCGTACCCATAAAGGTCCTCCGCGCTACGGGCGAGCACCGCAAGCAGAACCAGTGCCACCAGGCCCGCATTGAGGTCTTTTTGGAACTTACGAGCCTGGCCATCGCTATCGTCCATTTACCACTATCATTGAATGCATAATACTAGTAGTCAACCAGTACTAAAGAATCGAAGTAGTATCCACGGGCGGGAGGATGCATCGAAGGGCCTTCCCTCTGCACCCGACCTTGGGTCAAGGGCGCATGACCGTGCTGCTAGACTCCCGCGGTTTCACCTCGCCGAAAGCCATGGATGAGAAATTCGCTACTCGAAATCACGCCCCAGATCCCGGGGAGTCTCAGCCGTCTGCCGGAGCTCGCGGCCAATCTGTTCTTCAGCTGGCACCGCCCCATACGCGCGCTTTTCGAGGACCTCGATCCGGAGCTGTGGAAGCAGACCAACGGTAACCCGCGCCTCATGCTCCGCTGCCTGAAGCAGGGGAGCCTCGAGCGGCACGCTGCCGATGAGGCGTATCTGGCTCGCTACACCCAGGCGCTTCAGACCCTCGATGGCTATCTGCGCCTGGCGGCAGGCGAGGGCACCCTGGTCGCCTACTTCTGTGCGGAGTACGGGTTTCACGAAAGCTTTCCCATCTACTCCGGCGGCCTCGGGGTGCTCGCCGGGGACTACTGCAAGGCCGCGAGCGATGAGCGCGCGAATTTCGTGGCGGTAGGCCTGCTCTACGAGCAGGGTTACTTCACGCAGACCGTCGATAACGATGGCGTGCAGCACGCCGAGTACCTCGAGCACGACCCGCGCGACCTGCCGGTCGAGCCGGTTCGCACATCCGCAGGTGACTGGGTGAAGATCAGCGTGCGGGTCGCGGCTCGCGAGGTGGTGGCGCGCGTGTGGAAAGCGCAGGTGGGGCGGGTACCCGTGTATCTGCTCGACACCAACTGTGCGGAAAACGCCCCCTCCGACCGTGACATCACTCACCGCTTATATGGCGGCGATGAATCGACGCGCGTGCGCCAGGAGATGATCCTCGGGATCGGTGGAGTGCGCGCACTGCGGGCGGTAGGGGTGCAGCCGGCGGTCTGGCACCTGAATGAGGGCCACGCAGCGTTCCTCATTCTCGAGCTGCTGCGCGAGCACCAGAGCGAGCGGCTGCCATTCAATGCGGCGCTCGAAGCGGTAGCCGCGGAGTGCGTGTTCACGACACACACTCCGGTCGCGGCGGGCCACGATGCGTTCAGTCTCGAGCTCATCGTGCAGCACCTCGAGGGCTTCATCCGTGAGCTGGGGATTCCGGTGGAGCGTTTCCTCGAGCTGGCACGGGCACCCACTGCACCCGGGTTGTTCAACATGACACGGCTCGCCCTCAATGGCACCCGCCACGTCAACGGCGTGAGCCGTATCCACGGCGCGGTGTCGGCCCGGTTGTGCGCGGATGAATGGCCGGAGGTGCGTCCCGAGGACAACCCGGTGGGCTTCGTAACCAACGGGGTGCACGTGCCCACCTTTCTGCATCAACGCTGGATGGAGTTCTTCGATCGCGAGCTCGGTGGCGAATGGCGCGAACGGTTGCGCGATGCCGGTTTCTGGCGCGCGCTGGAGCAGGTACCCGATGAGCGTTACTGGGCGACGGCGCAGGATGTCAAATCACGCATGTTGGCCAACGTGCACGAACGCCTGCACCGCGAATACGACCGCAAGGCGGGAAGTCCCGCGCAGCTACGGCAAGTCACGCGGCTGCTCGACCCGCAACGGCCCGATGTGCTGACGCTCGGCTTTGCGCGGCGGTTCGCCACCTACAAACGCGCGACATTGCTGTTGCGCGATCGCGCGCGGCTTGCACGGCTGGTCAACACTCCCGGCCGGCCGGTAGTGTTACTGTTCGCCGGCAAGGCGCACCCGGCGGACGAGCCTGGCAAGCAGGTGCTGCGCGAGCTGCGCCAGCTCATGCAGAGCCAGGAGTTTGTCGGCCGCATCATCTTCGTGGAGGACTACGATCTGCAGCTGGCACGGAGTCTGGTGTCCGGGGTCGATGTGTGGCTCAACAATCCGATTGCGCCGCTCGAGGCGAGCGGCACCTCGGGGATCAAGGCGGCCATCAACGGGCGGTTGAACGTGAGTATCCTCGATGGCTGGTGGGCGGAAGGTTGGGCACACGACAACGGCTGGGGAATTCCGCCCGCCCACGTGCAGGACCCGGAGCGCCGCGACGCGCTCGAAGCGGAAATGATTCTCGGCACGCTGGAGGAGGAGGTGCTGCCGCTCTACTACGACCGCGACGACAGCGGTTGTCCGCGGGACTGGGTGAAGCGCAGCAAGCGCGCCATGATCAGCGTCATCCCGCGCTTCAACATGCGGCGGGTTCTCTACGACTATACCCGTGGCTTGTATGTGCCCGCGGCGGCCCACTATCGGCGCCTGGCGGCCGACGGCTTCACCGGGGCGCGCACGCTCACGGAGTGGAAGCAGCGGGTGCGAGCGGCGTGGCCCAAGGTGAGCCTTAAGCTGCTCAGCGACACCGCACGCGACCTGCCGCGTGGCGAGCGGCTGCGGCTGCGCGTAGCGGCCGCCCTCAATGGCCTCGCTCCGGCGGACGTACAGGTGGAGTTCGCCGGGCGGCGGCTGCTGCCGGAGGCAGACCTCTCGCCACCGCCATTGTCTTCTTACGGTCAGACAGCGCGCGAGGGCTTGTGGCAGGCCGCGCTGACTGCCACGGACGAGCAGGACGCGAATGGCGCAACGATCTTTGCACTCGATGTCGAGCCGCCCGAATGCGGGCAATTCCGCACCGAGCTGCGCATCTATCCGTGGCACGAGCTGTTGTCACATCCTTACGAGCTCGGCTTGATGAAGTGGCTGTGATGAGGCCGTGGGGTGTTGCGCGGACTGCGGCCCTTGAGTTGTAGTACCGCTCATGTCACGTCAGCCCGCACGTGCCTCCTCCGGACGTTATGTGAGCCGCCTGACCGGTGGCACGCTGGCGATCATCATGGCAGGAGGACGTGGCGAGCGGCTCGGTGATCTCACTGCACATCGCTGCAAGCCGGCGACGCCCTTCGGCGGCAAGTTCCGTATCGTCGATTTCGTGCTGTCGAATTGCGTCAACTCCGGAATCCGTCAGATCTCCATCCTCACACAGTACAAGGCGCAGTCGCTGATCCAGCACGTACAGCACGGTTGGAGCTACCTGCGGGGAGAGTTCGGCGAGTTCATCGAGGTGGTGCCGGCGCAGCAGCAACTCGGCCCGGTCTGGTATCGTGGCACTGCGGACGCGGTGCACCAGAACATCGAGCTGATCCTCAGCCACCGCCCCAAGCACGTGCTGGTGCTCGCCGGCGATCACATCTACAAGATGGACTACGGTCCGATGATCGCCTATCACGTGGAGAAAGGGGCGGACGTCACCGTCGGTGTGGTCGAGGTGCCGGCGCAGGAGTCGCGCCATTATGGCGTGCTGACGGCCACCGAGTGGAACCGGGTGACCAAGTTCGCGGAGAAGCCAGCGACCCCCGATACCCTGCCCGCTCGTCCCGACACCATCCTCGCGTCGATGGGTATCTACGTCTTCAACACACGGCTGCTCGAGACCGTGCTGGCGGCCGACGCCGCCAACGAGGCCTCCGGCCACGACTTCGGCAAGAACGTCCTTCCGGAGGCCATCGACTCCAACCGCCAGGTGTTCGCTTACCCTTTCCAGGACGTGAAGACCCGCGCACAGAGCTACTGGCGCGACGTGGGCACGGTCGATGCCTACTACGATGCCAACCTCGAGCTGGTGCACGTGCGCCCCGAGCTCAACATCTACGACGAGGACTGGCCGATCTGGACCTACCAGGTACAGCAACCGCCGGCGAAGTTCGTGCTCGACGAGGAGGGCCGCCGGGGTACCGCCATCAACTCCATGGTCTCCGGCGGCTGCATCATCTCCGGCGCCGTGGTGCGGGAATCACTGCTGTTCTCCAACGTGCGCGTCGAGGAGCGCACCAATATCTACCGCTCGGTCATCCTGCCGAACGCGGAAATCGGCCGTAACTGCATCATCCGGGGTGCCATCGTGGACGATGGCGGCGAGATACCCGATGGCACCACCATCGGTGTCGACCGCGAGGCGGACGCGCGTCGCTTTCACGTGACCGAGAAAGGCGTGGTGCTCGTCACCCCAGACATGCTACGCGCACTGCGCGGCGCCGCGCGATGAGCGCGGGCGCGCGCTTGCCGGTGATCCTGCTGTGGCACATGCACCAGCCACAGTACCGCGATGCTCTCACCGGGCGTTATGCGCTGCCCTGGACATACCTGCACGCCATCAAGGACTACACCGACATGGCGGCGCATCTCGAGGGCAACCGTGAGGCCCGCTGCGTCGTCAACTTCACTCCGCTGCTGATCGAGCAGCTCGAGGAGATTGCCGCGCGCATCGCCGCGCACCTCGAGGGCGGCAGCGCGCTGCCCGATCCGATCCTCGCGCTGCTCGGACCCGAGAGTGTGCCCACCGACCCGGGTGCGCGGCTCGAGTTGTTGCGCGGCTGCCTGCGCGCCCAGCGCAAGCAGATGATCGAGCGCTTCGGGCCGTACCTCGAGCTCGCGACCATTGCCGAGACGCTCGGCACTCCCGAGCGCGTGAGCTACGCCTCGGATCAGTTCATTCACGACCTGGCCGTCTGGTACCACCTCGCCTGGGTCGGCGAGACCGTACGCCGCAGCGATCCGCTCATCGCGCACCTCACGCAACGGGGCCGCGACTTTAGCCTCTCCGAACGGCGGGCATTACTCGAGCTCATCGGGCAACTGGTCGGGCAGGTCATTCCGCGCTTCCGGCAGCTCGCCGCGCGCGGCCAGTGCGAGCTGTCGGTGACGCCCTACGGGCACCCGATCATGCCACTGCTGCTGGACCTCCAATGTGCCCGCGATGCGGTGCCCCGTATGACGCTGCCGCTGCATGCGACCTATCCGGACGGAGTCGTGCGCGCGCGATGGCACATCGAAGAGGGTATACGCGTCTTCAGCCGTGCCTTCGGCACCCCACCTCTCGGGTGCTGGCCCGCCGAGGGCGCCATCAGCGCCGCGACGCTCGAGCTGCTTGCGAGTGCCGGTGGCTTTCGCTGGGCGGCGAGCAGCGCCGGGGTACTGCGCAACAGCCTCGCCTTCGGCGATGCCGCGGCGGCGCAGGATCCGCAGGCCTACAACCGCCCCTACCGGCTTGGCGGAACCGGTATGAGCTGCTTCTTCCGCGACGATGCTCTCTCGGACCTGATCGGCTTCACCTACGCCACCTGGCACGGCGATGACGCCGCGGCCAACCTCGTGAACGAGCTGCTGCAGCTGGCGCGCGACTATGAGCAGGGCGGCAACCACGCCGTGCTGATCGCACTCGACGGCGAGAATGCCTGGGAGCATTACCCTTTCAACGGTTACTATTTTCTGCGTGCGCTCTATGCGCAGCTCGCCAATCATCCGCGGCTCGAGCTCACGACGCTGTCGGACTGCCTGGCCCGTGGCATTCAGCCCGCGCCACTTCCGCGGGTGTGCGCCGGCAGCTGGGTCCACGGAAC
The DNA here is from genome assembly GCA_036498445.1 of Steroidobacteraceae bacterium. Classification (GTDB taxonomy): domain Bacteria; phylum Pseudomonadota; class Gammaproteobacteria; order Steroidobacterales; family Steroidobacteraceae; genus 13-2-20CM-66-19. Next base: position 52,967 of record DASYFL010000116.1, on the reverse strand, counting down.
GCTCGCGACCTGGATCGGCGATGCCGCAAAGAATCGCGCCTGGGATCTGTTGTGCGATGCCAAGGAGGCCTATGACCGCATCATGCGTGAGACGAGTGATCCGGCACAGCGAGCGGCGGCTGCCCGGCAACTGTCGCTGTGCGAGAGCTCGGATTGGTTCTGGTGGTTCGGGGACTACAACCCCGCCGAGGCCGTGAGCCAGTTCGACCGCCTCTACCGCCGTCAGCTCCTTGCCCTGTACCGGCGGCTGGAGCAGACGCCGCCCGGCGCCCTGGCGCTGCCCATCGCGAGCGGCGGTGGCCAGCCTGAGCACGGCGGGGTCATGCGGCGCGCCAACGCCTGAGGGCTGCCGCACCCAACGAGCGATCAACCATGACGAGCGTGAGACTGCCCGTATTCGACCGGCGCCGTGCCGGTGTGCTGTTGCCGATGTCCTCGCTGGATGCTGCGCTCGGGCGCGGTGGCCGTGCGTTCATCGACTGGCTCGCGGAGGCGGGATTCACGGTCTGGCAGATACTGCCGGTCGGGCCGGTCGGCCCGGACCGCTCGCCCTACTGGGTGCGCTCGGACTTCGCCGGCGACCCCTCATTCCTCGATCCGGCGGAGCTGCCCGATGAGCACTCGCCGATCGGTGCGGAGTTCCTTGCAGTCTCGGGGCCCTGGCTGCGCGACTACGCGCTGTTCGAAGCACTCAGCCAGGCGCAGGGCGGCGCGCCATTCTGGCACTGGCCTGCACCGCTGCGCGATCGCGATCCCAACGCACTGGAGGAGGCACGGCGCGAGCTCGCTGCCGATGTCGAGCGCATCGAGCGCGAGCAATACGCCTTCTACGTGCAATGGAAGCGGCTGCGCGAGCACGCCCGCAGCCGCGATGTCCGTCTGTTCGGAGACCTTCCGTTCTACGTCGGGCCTTCCTCGGTCGAAACCTGGGCGCACCGGGGCCTGTTCCAGCTCACCCCGAGTGGAGAGCCGGCCGCGGTCGGCGGTGTGCCGCCGGACTACTTCTCCGAGCTCGGACAGTTGTGGGGCAATCCGGTTTACGACTGGCAGGCGCTGCAACATACCGACTTCGCATGGTGGCTCGCGCGTCTGCGCGCTCAACTTGCCCGCTTGGACCTGTTGCGCATCGATCACTTCCGCGCGCTCGCAGCCCATTGGGCCATCCCTGCGAACGCTCCCGATGCACGCAGCGGCGCCTGGCTGAGCACTCCTGGCGAGCACCTGTTGCACCGCATACGCGAGGCATTCCCGGACATGCCGCTCGTCGCGGAGGATCTCGGAGTCATCACCGAGGACGTGCTCGCTCTCAAGAACGGCTTTGGTCTTCCCGGAATGCGCGTGCTGCAATTCGGTTTCGATGGGTTGCCCGACAATGTGCACGTGCCGCACCGCCACGTGCGCGAGTGCGTCGTGTACACCGGCACGCACGACAACGACACGACCCTCGGCTGGTACGCTTCCGTCGATGCGGACACCCGGCAACGCGTGGACTTCTATCTGCGGGCGAGACCGGGGGCGATGCCCGAGGCGCTGACGCGCGCAGCGCTCGGGTCCGTCGGGCATCTCGCCATCATTCCGCTGCAGGATCTGCTCGGTCTCGGTACGGAAGCACGCATCAATACTCCCGGCACGAGCCAGGGCAATTGGCTCTGGCGTTTGCCAGGGGGTGCGCTGACGGCGGAGCTCGCGCGGCAGTGCGCGCGGCTCAACCAGGCCTTCGGCCGGGCGTGAAGCTCGTGGGGCAGCGCCGAGCGACCGGGCTCGCGCGCGGCGCCATACTGCGCACGGGCCACGTGGCTCTCATCGCCTCCCTCGCAGCGCTGCTTGCCGCGTGTGCCACGGCGCCGAAGCTCGAGCCGCCGAAGGTCTCGATCACCGACCTGAAGGTCGTGAGCGCCGAGGTGTGGGTACAGCATCTGAAGGTGCGCCTGCAGCTGCACAACCCGAACGATCGGGAGCTGCCGGTGAAGGCGCTCGAGTACACCATCGAGATCGCCGGCCAGAACGTTGGCAACGGCTCGTATGCGGAGAGCTTCGTCGTGCCGGCACACGGCGATGCCGAGTTCGATACCAACGTGACGACCAACCTGGCAGGCGCAGTGCTGAAGCTCGTGACGCACGTGCCCCGCACGCTCATAGCCTACCGGCTTGCCGGGAAGATCACTCTCGCGGAAGGGCTCGGGCGGATCGAGTTCGAAGCGCCGGCCTCGTTCATCCCCTGAGCCGACGGTACAGCTCGACGTACTCGGCTCCCTGGTGCTGCCAGGAGAAGTCGCATTGCATGCCGTTGCGCACCATACGCGTCCACTCTGCCGGCAATGCGTAGAGATCGAGCGCGGTATTCAGCGCCCACTCGAGCGCCGGTGGATCGAAGTCGTTGAACACGACTCCGGTCCCGCGCCCGCTCGCAGGGTCGTAGTGCTCGACCGAGTCGGCGAGCCCGCCCGTGCGGCGTACGATCGGCACGGTACCGTAGCGCAGGCTGTACATCTGGTTGAGACCGCACGGCTCATAGCGCGAAGGCATCAGGAACATGTCGCTCGCCGCCTCGATCCAGTGGGCGAGCTCCTCGTGGTAGCCGCGCTGATAGCTGACGCGTCCAGGAAAGCGCTGCTCGAGATCGCCGAAGAACTGCTCGTAGCGGGGATCGCCACTCCCGAGCACCACCACCGACAAGGCTCTCCTTTCGAGAACGCGCGGGAGTGCCTCGAACATGAGCTCGATGCCCTTCTGCCGGGCAAGTCGGCTCACCATGCCCGCAAGCGGCACTTCCGCAGCCGAGCCGAGGCGGCGCCGCGCCAGGAGCTCGCGCTTGAGCTGCTTTTTCACCGCCAGACTGTCGGCGTCGAAGTGCAACGGCACATAGCGATCGCGCCGCGGGTCCCACTCCGCATAATCGACGCCGTTGAGGATGCCCGAAAGGGCGCCCTGCGCTGCGCGTGTACGCAGGCTGTCCTGCAGTCCCATGCCGTACTCGTCGGTACAGATCTCGCGCGCGTGCGTCGGGCTCACAGTGGTAATCGTGTCGGCGTACAGAATGCCGTGACGCAGCGCATTGATGCGCCCGGCGGTGAGCTCGGGCTGGTACAGCAGACGGCGCGCTTGCGCACTCAATCCGAGATCCGAGACCAGCGTCGCCGGGAAGATACCCTGGTAGCCGATGTTGTGGATGGTGAGCACGCTCTGTGCGCGTGCGAACAGCGGCTCGCTGGCGTAGACGGTGCGCAGGTAAAGCGGCGCGAACGCCGTGTGCCAATCGTTACAGTGAATGATCTGCGGCGCGAAGCGCAGGCGCAGACAAACGCTGAGCGCCGCCCGCGTGAGCGCGAGGAAGCGCAGGTGCTCATCCGGATCGGAAGTGTAGATCGGCCCGCGCGCATAGAGCTCGGGGCAGTCGATCAGGTACGCAGTAGCGCCCTGCGGCAGCGAAGCGCGCAGCACCGAGAACTCGTAGCTGTGGGACCCAAGGGTGAGCGGGATCTGCGCGAGCCCCGCAACCGGCTCTGCCGCACAGGCCCTGCGGTCGATGAAGTCGTAAGCGGGCGAGAACAGCCGCACCTCGTGACCTGCGCCGTGGAGGTAACCGGTGAGCGCACCCGCCACATCGGCAAGGCCTCCGGTCTTCGAGAGTGGCGCCACCTCCGCGGCGAGCAGGCAGATCGCTAACTTTTCTGGCACGGAAAGACCGCGATTTCGTGGTGTCAGTTGTCAGTTATGATGCGGCCATGCGGCGGCTGCTGATTGGGCTTACGGTCACGTTGCTGGTCGTTGTGTCGATCGGCGTGGGCGTGGCCGTTGCGCGCTGGCCGCATCCGCACCTGTGGCCCTAGAGCGGCCAGTGTAACCGAAGGGGCCGCGGCGAGTGTCCGCGCGGGGCCCTGGCACCGCAAGAATCGGGTCGCGAGCGGCTGAGGTCTGGATATCATCTGCGCATGAATCAGACGGACCTCGACAGAGCAGATGGCTTCATCGACAGCCGCGACTTCTCCCGCGTTGCACGCGCGATCAGTTACATCGATGAGCACTTCCGCGAGCAGCCGCGCCTCGCGACGATCGCCGCCTCAGTGCGGTTGTCGGAGTTTCACTTCAATCGCCTCTTCCGACGGTGGGCCGGTGTCACACCGCGCCAGTACCTTGCCTTCGTCACCGCCCACGCCGCTCACCGTACACTCTCCGGCCCCGCCTCGGTGCTGGATGCCGCGTACACCCTCGGACTGTCAGGGCCCGGAAGGCTCCACGACCTCCTGGTCACGCTCGATGCCCTGACGCCCGGCGAAGTGAAGACGGGAGGCTTCGGCGTGGAGATGAGCTACGGCTTTAGCGCCACGCCTTTTGGGACCGCTCTCCTCTCGAGCACCTCGCGGGGCCTCAGCCACCTGGCTTTCATCGAGCCGGGCGGAGAGGCCGCGGCGCTCGAGGAGCTGAGTGCACTTTGGCCAAACGCGAGCCAACATCGTGATGACAGGCAGGCGGCAGGCCTGGCGCGGCGAATCTGGGACGCGGCAGCGGCCGGCGGCGGTGAGGGCGGGGCGCTGCAGCTCGCCGTCCGGGGCACCAACTTCCAGATCAAGGTCTGGCGTGCATTGCTCGAGCTCGGCTCTGCGGGTCCTACGACCTATGCCGCAGTCGCCCGCGCGGCGGGTGTCCCCGGCGGGGCGCAGGCGGTGGGGAACGCGGTCGGCGCCAATCCTGTGGCGTGGCTCATCCCCTGCCACAACGTGTTGCGCAAGGACGGCCGACTCGGCGGCTACCGCTGGGGCGCCGAGCGCAAGCGGGCCATGCTTGCCTGGGCCTCGCTCCGCAGGTTTCCTCCTGCCGCCGGGCCGGGCGCACCCGACCGCGCCGCTGCAGGCGCGGCCAGATGACATAACGGAGACCCCGCGGCCCCCCTTCGCCGATAGCCTCGACCCTGGCACCCGCCGGCGCACTTTACGCTGCCGCCGTCAAGACCCGCGCATCGTCAAATTCCTGTCATATGCACTAACTATCTGAATTAAAAGATAAATTGTTGCTGTGGCGCGGGCGCAGGGGCGCGAGAGCTGGTAAACTGCGCTCGTCCCCCCGGTCGCCGGAAAGATCCATGTCTGCCTCGCCCTACAAGCAGCTCGAGCAGGAGTTCAAGCGGCTCCATGCCTTTCGTGGTGCGCTCGCACTGCTGCGCTGGGACGCGGCGGTGATGATGCCGCGCGGGAGCGCGGACGTGCGCGGTGAGCAGCTCGCCGCGCTCGAGACCGAGCACCATGCGCTGCTCACTGCGCCCCGGATCACGCGTCTGCTCGACCGGGCTCAGGCCAACACACAGGGTCTCGCCGACTGGCAAATCGCCAACCTGCGCGAGATGCGTCGCCAGCGCGATCACGCGATCGCGACTCCCGCAACCCTCGTGTCGCGGCTCACCAAAGCGGCCTCGAGGGCCGAGGCGCGCTGGCTCGAGGCACGTGCTCAGGGCAAGTTCGAGGCATTTACTCCCTATCTCGAAGAGGTCGTGCACCTGGTGCGCGATAAGGCGGCGCTCCTCGGCCAGGCGCTGAATCTCGCTCCGTACGACGCTCTGGTCGACGAATTCAGCCCGGGGCTCACGACGGCCGATATCGACGCGATGTTCAAAGCGCTGTCGCGGCGCCTGCCCGCGCTGATACGCGAGGCGATCGTCACGCAGGAGGGAAGGCCACTGCTACCCCTCAACGGCAAATTCCCCGCCGGGAAGCAGCGTGCGCTCGCCGTGGAAGTGATGAAGGCGGTGGGTTTCCCCTTCGATCGCGGCCGGCTCGATGAGAGCGAGCATCCCTTTACCGAGGGGGTTCCCGGGGATATCCGCGTCACGACGCGCTTCGATCCGGATGAGGTATTCACGGGGCTTCTCGGCGCATTGCACGAGACCGGTCACGCGATGTATGACCTCGGGCTACCGCAGGAATGGCGCGATCAGCCCGTCGGGCGTGACCGCGGTATGGCACTCGAGGAGAGCCAGTCATTGCTCATCGAGATGATCGTCTGCCGCAGTCGCCCGTTCGTGCGCTACGTGCAGCCGCTCCTCGCCAGGCACTTTGGCGCGAGCGGGCCTGAGTGGGAGGTGGAGAACCTCTACAGCCACCTCACCCGGGTGCAGCGCGGGCTGATCCGCGTGGACGCCGACGAGCTCACCTATCCCCTGCACATCATGCTGCGATACGAGCTGGAGAAACAGCTGCTCTCCGGGGAGCTCGCGGTGCGCGATCTCGCCGAAGCCTGGAACGCCGGCATGGAGCAGCGGCTCGGGATTCGCCCCACGAACGATGTCGAGGGCTGCCTCCAGGACATTCACTGGGCGGTGGGGTCCTTCGGCTATTTCCCCTCCTATGCGCTCGGGGCGGTCATCGCCGCTCAGCTGTACGAGAGTCTGCGCGCTGAGCTCCCCGCGCTCGATGAGCAGCTGGCTCACGGCGAGTTCTCGGGTCTTTTCGGGTGGCTGCGCACTCATGTGCATGGACTCGGCGCAAAGGTCCCGGTCCAGGAGCTGCTGAAGAACGCCACGGGCAAACCGCTTTCGGCGGCTTCCTTCATACGCTATGTCGAGGCAAAGTATCTCGAGACGGTCGCCAGCAGCGAAGCGGCCTGAAGAGCCTTTGACCAGACCCTCTCGTACCCTGACGCGTCTCACCGCGCAGCTGCGCGGCGCGGTCGGCCGATGCATCGCCGACTATCGCATGATCAGCGCCGGTGACCGGGTGATGGTGTGCCTCTCCGGTGGCAAGGACTCGTACACGCTCCTCGATCTGCTGCTGTCTCTGCGGCGCAGCGCCCCGGTGGACTTCGAGCTCCTCGCGGTGAACCTCGATCAGAAGCAGCCCGGGTTTCCCGAGCAGGTGCTGCCGGAGTACCTGCGCGGCCTCGGTGTGCCGTTCCGGATCATCGAGCAGGACACCTACAGCGTGGTCAAACGGGTCATTCCGCAAGGACGTACGCTCTGCGGGCTGTGCTCCCGGTTGCGTCGCGGCGCACTCTATCGCTTCGCCGCCGAGAACGGCATCAGCAAGATTGCGCTTGGCCACCACCGCGACGACATCGTCGAGACGCTGTTCCTCAACCTGTTCTTCGGCGGGCGTCTGAAGGCCATGGCGCCGAAACTGCTGTCCGACGACGGCCGCCATATCATCATCCGCCCGCTTGCCTATGTGGCGGAGCGCGACATTGCGCGCTACGCGCGGGGCCGCGGCTTTCCGCTCATCCCCTGCCGCCTGTGCGGCTCGCAGGAGAATATGCAGCGCGTGGCCGTAAAGAAGATGCTGGCCGGGTGGGAGCGCGAGTTTCCCGGCCGCACCGAGTCCATTGCCTCTGCACTGCGCCATGTCGAGCCCGCGCACCTTGCAGACCCGAGCCTCTTCGACTTTGCGGGCCTGGAGGCGCGGCGTGCGGCTGCAATGACTCAGCGCGAGGAAGAGGAGCTTGCCGATACGCTCGCGGCGCTCGAGCGCCCTGCGAGATCGCGCTTGCCGTGCCGGGCGGGCACACCGTGAGCCACAGCCTGCGAGATTTCGCGGCCGGCCCGGGCTGAGCTGCAGCGAAGGGCTGACCTGCCGTGAGCCTGTCTCCCGCCGCGTCGGCCCTCGCAGTACCGCTGCCTAATTCATATTGGGTGCTGCCGGGCCGCCTGCTTGCCGGCGAGCACCCGGGCGGCGCGACGGCGGAGGTTACCCGTGAGCGCCTTGCGCGGCTGCTCGAGGCGGGTATCGATTGCTTCATCGACCTGACGCAACCGCACGAGCTCCTTCCCTACGAGTCCGCTCTGCCATCGGGTGTGCAGTACCTGCGCCGCCCAATCGTCGATCATGGAACGCCCGCAAACTCCGCCGACATGGTGGAGATCCTCGAGGATCTCCAGCGTGCGCTGCGCGAGGCGCGCGTCATATATCTGCACTGCCGCGCGGGAATCGGGCGCACCGGCATGGTGGCGGGCTGCCTGCTCGCGCAGCAGGGATTTGTGGGCAGCGACGCCCTCGATGAGCTCAACCGGCTGTGGCGCCAGTGCGCGCGCTCGGGCCTCTGGCCGTCGGTGCCGGAGACCGCCGAACAGGTCGAGTACGTACGTCGCTGGACACCACAGGCCGTTTCTGACCCCGACCCGCTGCTCGAGGCCGGGACGCTCGCGGCGGCTCGCGGCCTGCGGGGGCGTTTTCAGGGCACATTGCTCGGGCTCGCCACTGGGGATGCCGTCGCCGCGGCGACTCAGCATCGCCGACAGGGCCGCTTCACACCGGTCGGCGACATGCTGGGCGGCGGTCCTTTCGATCTTCCTCGTGGGGGCTGGAGCGACGACACGGCCATGGCGCTTTGCCTCGCCGAGAGCTTGCTCGAGCGCGAGGGATTCGATGCCCGCGACCAGGTGGGGCGTTACCACCGCTGGCAGCAGGAGGGACACCTTTCTGCAACCGGTCAGTGCGTCGGGATCACTTCCGGCACCGCGCGCGCTCTGGCAGTGGCTCAATGGCGCAGGCAGCTCTTTGCCGGTACGCACGACCCCGCCGTCCAGGATCCGGAGACCCTGTCGCGGGTCGCCTCCGTCGCGATGTACTTCTTTGGGCATGGCCCAACGGTGGCCGCCGAGCAGGCGGCCGAAGCGGCGCGCACCACCTGCCAGGCGCCACTCGTCCTCGCCTCCTGCCGCGCACTCGCTCAGGCGCTGCACGCGGCACTCTCCGGCCGGCCGAAGTCCGCCATTCTGGCGGCAGCCCGGCTGCCGGACAGCCTTTCCGGGAATGTGGCTGCGCTTGGCGCGCCGGCAGCACTTGCGGCGGCGGTGGAGAGCTTCGACCGCACGGCCAGTTTTCGCGAAGCGGTCCTCGCCGCGGCCAATCTGGGTGGCAACAGCGATGTCGTCGCCGCGGTCTGCGGGGCCATCGCCGGCGCTCATTACTCGTCGGAGGCCATACCGGCCCTGTGGCGTGACAGCCTGCTGCAGAGGCATCGGCTCGAGGGGTTCGCGGACCGGCTGCTCGCTCACGCGCTGCTAGGCCTCGGCGCTTAGCAGGCCGCAGACAGGGTGCAGGCACTTGGGTAAGCTCGCTCTCGGACGGTCCTCCTCTGGTATTGCTCGGAACCTATGTCTCCGCCACGCGTCGCTCTGCGCCCTAAATTCGCGCGCGCCGCATCCGCGCGCGCGAAGCGTGCGTCGGCCGCAGCGGCCGCCCGTGTACGCCCGTGGGTGCGATTCACGGACGAAGAGCTGCTGCGCATGCGCTTCTGCGATCTGCGGCTCACCCTCGAGCGCTCGGCGATTGCGCCTCACATCCGGCTGCTCTATGCGGACCTGGAACGGCGCGGCCTCTCGCTGCGCCCGCATGTTTGGCTGTCGGAGGAATGGTTCTCACCGGATGGGGTGCCCGGCATCGCCGTGCCGTTCTATCTGGCGCACCCCCGGCTCGAGCGCCTGGAGCGGCGGATCATGGGCGAAGCCGAGGGCGGCGATCCGCGTCTGCTTATGCGTATTCTGCGGCACGAAGCGGGGCACGCTCTCGACAACGCTTATCGCCTGAGGAGGCGGCGTCGCTGGCGCGAGGTGTTTGGCCCCGCCTCGCGGCCTTACCCGGCGCGCTACCGCGCGCGCGCCGGCAGCCGCCGCTACGTGCATCACCTCGGTGAATGGTATGCGCAGGCACACCCCACCGAGGACTTCGCGGAAACCTTCGCGGTATGGCTCGCGCCCAAGTCGGGCTGGCGCAAGAACTACGCCGACTGGCCGGCATTGCACAAGCTGCAGGCGGTGGACGAGCTCGTCACGAGCGTGCGCGGCTGGCGCGCCCCGGTGCGCAACCGTCTGCGCATCGAGCCGCTCGAGCACAATCGGCGCACCCTCGCGCAGCACTACCGGCGGAAGCTCGCGCGCACGCGTCTCATCCGGCGCGGCCTCGCCGATGAGCTGCTGCAGCGCGCCTTTGCGACGCAACCGGCGCGGCGCGGCGCGTGGCGCGCCGCGACGCTCCTGCGGACACATGCGCGCGCACTCACCACGACCGTCGCGCGGGCGCTCGGCAGCGAGCGCTACAGCGTCGAGCAGGTGCTGAACATGCTGATCGAGCGCAGTGCGGAGCTGCGGCTGTATGTACGCGGCAATCGCCGCGACGCGCTGCGCTACTCACGCTGGATGGTCGAGCGCCTCACCGCGGTGTACTCCCAGGGCGAGACTCCTCACTTGCCTTTATGAAGCGGCTGCGCACGCTCGTCGTGGTGCACGCGAGCCTGGTGCCGCCGGAGAGCCTGGAAGGCCACGGCGAAAAGGAGATCGAGGAGTGGCGCACGGAGTACGACGTGATCAGCAACCTGCGCAACCTCGGCCACGAGGTGCGCTGCCTCGGCGTGCTCGACAGCCTGACGGAGCTGCGTAGCGCGATTGCCGACTGGAAGCCGGACATCGTCTTCAACCTGCTGGAGGAGTTCGACGGCATCGTCACCTACGATCAGCATGTCGTCGCATTCCTCGAGCTGATGCGCCAGCCCTACACCGGCTGCAATCCGCGCGGGCTGCTGCTGTCGCGCGACAAGTCGCTGTGCAAGCAACTGCTGAGCTTTCACCGTGTCGCCACGCCGCAATTCGCGGTGTTCCGCCGCGGTGCGCGTTTCCGCGTGCCACGCAAGCTGCGGTTCCCGCTGTTCGTGAAGTCGACCGTGGAAGACGCCTCGCTCGGCATCGCGCAGGCCTCGGTGGTCGAGGATGCCGCGCGCCTGAAGGAGCGCATCACCTTCGTGCACGATCAGGTGAAGTCCGATGCGCTGGTGGAGGAGTACGTCGAGGGCCGCGAGCTGTATGTCGGCATCATGGGCAACGAGCGGCTCACCAGGCTGCCAGTGTGGGAGATGGTATTCGGCTCGATGCCCGACTCGCTCGCGGCTATCGCAACCCGCAAAGTGAAGTGGGACAAGCGTTACCAGAAGAAGTACGGTATCACCACACACGCCGCGCTGGACCTGCCTCCGCAGGTGCTCACCGCGCTCGATCGTCTCTCGCGCCGCATCTACCGGGCGCTCGGCATGTCGGGTTATGCTCGCATGGACTTTCGCGTGACCCCGCAGGGCCAGGTGTACGTGCTCGAGGCCAACGCCAACCCCAATCTCGAGACTGGCGAGGATTTTGCCGAATCCGCCCGTGCGGCCGGCACACCGTACGGTGAGCTGCTCGAGCGGCTCATGGACCTGGGCCTGAAGTACCGCGCGCAATGGCGCGCTTCGTATGGCTGACGCCGTTGCCCGCGGCATCGCTGTGCGCGGCGCTGCACTCGCGCTCGCGATGCTGCTGCTCCCCGCCTGCACCGACCAGACCAAGGTGCACGAAACCGAATTGAGCGAGCTGCTGGTGGTGCTGCCCGGCAGCTACGACAACACCGCCCAGGTGGATGCGGACGCACGCAACCACGCGAGTGCTCCGCACGATGCGGTCGCACTCACCATCACGCACGTGTTTACCCCGCGGCTCGGCCATCATGTCTACTACGCGCAGGAGAGCGCGGCCGACGATCCCCGCCGTGTGTTCAGTCAGAAGATGTATTCCTTCACCGTCGATGAGAAACGCGGCATCGTCGAGACGCTGTACGAGTTCGTCGAGCCACTGCGCTGGCGCGATGGCCAGCACAACAAGGATCTGTTCACCAGCCTGGTGACCGACGATGTGCAGCCCGAAGCCTGTCAGCTGCTGTGGAAGAAGAAGGACGATGGATTCGTGGCGACCCACGATCCGAAGGCGTGTCCGGATGCTGGCGGCGGCGCCGTGGTGCCGCAGGCGGAGTTCACGGGCGGCGTGCTCACTGTCGGCGAATACAAGTTCCGCCGGGCGCGCGCGCATTAGAAACGCTGCTACGGAGTGCTCGGCTGCTGAGGTGAGTCCTTGAGGTGCGCGTCGAGCCACGCGAGCACGGTGTGGTACCACAGTATGCTGTCGGCCGCTTTCAGTACCCAATGATTCTCGTCGGGAAATACCAGTAGCCGGCTTTCAATCCCCAGGCGCTGCGCGGCCGTGAAAGCTGCCAGACCCTGTGTGTAGGGCACGCGGTAGTCCTGCTCGCCATGGATCACGAGGATCGGTGTCCGCCACTTCGAGACGAAGTCGACCGGATTGAACCGTTCGTACCCCTGCGGATCCTGGAAGTAGGGTCCGCCGAATTCCCACTCGGGGAACCAGAGCTCCTCGGTCGAGTAGTACATCATGCGCTGGTCGAACAGACCATCGTGATCGACGATGCAGCGAAAGCGCTCCGGCCAGTTTCCTTCGATCCAGTTCACCATGAAGCCGCCGTAGGAACCGCCGAGCGCGCAGGCGCGCTCGCCATCGAGCCATGGAAACTGCTCGAGCGCCGCCGCGAGACCTTTCTGCAGGTCGACGAGGGGCTTGCCGCCCCAGTCGCGGCTGATGGAGTCGGTGAAGGCCTGCCCGTACCCCGGAGAGCCGTGGAAATCGATCATCACCACGGCGTACCCGCCCCCGGCGAACGCCTGAGCGTTCCAGCGGTAGGTCCAGAGGTTCTGCATGCTGACCTGAGGGCCGCCATGTACCACGAATGCGACCGGATAACGCCGGCCGGGCTCGAAGCCCCAGGGCTTCACCACATACCCGTATACCGTTTCCTCGTTCCAGCCGCGGAAGCTGAACTGCCGGTACTCGCTCAGTTGCCGGGAGGCGAGAAGATCGTGGTTCGCATCGGTCAGGCGCCGCGCCTCTCCGCCACGCACCGGGACCATGTACAGGTCGGCCGGCCCGCCTAGATCGGCACGGGTGAATACTACGCGGTCCTCGCTCGCGCTGAACGTTTCCACTTCGCCGGCCGCGGTGAGTCGCGCCGGCATTCCGTTGCGCGGATCGATGCGATAGAGCACGCGCTGCCCAAGCTCATCCACCGCCGCAAGAAGCGAGCGTCCGTCGGGCGTCGCCCCGAGTCGGGCGACCGAACGATCCCAGCCGCCGGTGAGCGCACTCACCGCGCCACTCTGCGCACGGCGGATCATGATGTGGAAGCGATCCGATTCGAAGCCAGGCCGCTGCTGGGCAATCCAGGCGAGATCGCCATTGGCGAGGAAGACCGGCTGCGCATCGCAGGCCGGGTTGCTGGCGGTGAGATTCACCGGCGCCGTATTGCCCTCGACCGGCACCTGGTAGAGGTCGAAGTTGGTGGACCAGGACTCCTCGCGCCCCGCGACGCGCGCCGAGAACACCAGCGAGCGGCCGTCGGGGCTGAAGGCGAAGTCCTCATCGGCGCCGAACGGCTTGCCGGGTACGTCGGCATCGAGGCCGCGCATCACATCCACCGCGGCGGAGGTCGGTACGGCTGTGTCTGCCGCAAGGGTGAAAAGATGCGAGCGGGTCCCATCGGCCCAGCGATCCCAGTGCCGTACGAACAGCCGTTCGTAGGTCCGTCCGGTAGCCTTGTTCCCGGGACGGGCATCGAGACGCTCGCGCGTGCAACCGAGTGTCGGGCAGTCCGGAAAGACCTCCATGGATACCGCGAGTGAGTGCCCCGCGGGTGAGACCTTCAGCGTGCCTACCTCGAGCGGAAAGTCGGTGACGCGCCGCGCCTCGGCCCCACTCAGGACAACACGCCAGACCTGCTGGCTGCCCGAGCGCGCCGAGAGGAAGTAGAGCGTGCGGCTGTCGGAGGCCCAGCGCGGGCTCGAGTCTCCCCCGGAGGCATCGGTGAGCTGCAGCGGATGCGCGCCGGCTGCGAGCGCCATGAGCCACAGGCTGGTGCGTCCCCTGTTGCCGGCGAGGTCGGTCTCGCGCTGCACGAAGGCGAGATAGTGTCCGTCGGGCGATACCTGGGGATCGCTGATGCGCTTGAGCATCACCAGGTCCTCCACGGTGAAAGGCACACCTTTCTCCGCGGCCTGCGCACTGCGCCACTGCGCGAGGGCGAACACGCACAGACACACGCCGAGCGCGGCCCACGGGTGGTTACGGCGATGCATGGTCGTGAAGTTGAGCAGTCTCAGCCGACTTCGTCGGTGGCGATCGTCCACGGCTCCTGCTTCGCGGCCTGCAGCCACTCCTGCAGCGCTGCATCCTCGAGCACGGTCGCCATGTACCAGCGTGCGGTCTGCGAGACGTGCGCGCCGTAGGTGTTGAAGCGCAGCACCACCGGGGCGTACATGGCATCGGCAACGCTGTATTCACCGAACAGCCATGGACCGTCGTCCTTGCCGAAGCGGACCCGACAGTCGTTCCAGATCTCATCGATTCGCTCGACATCGGCCTCGAGTGCCGCGGTGACCGCGGTGCGGCGGTTGCGCGCCCGGGCGTTCATCGGCCACAGCGAACGCAGCGTGGTGAAGCCGGAGTGCATCTCCGCGCACACCGAGCGGGCGACTGCGCGTGCCTCGCGCGCCTGCGGCCAGCCCTTGCCGCTGAGCTCCTCGACGTACTCGCAGATCGCAAGCGAGTCCCACACGCACAGCTTCCCCTGGCGCAGCACCGGCACCCGCCCACTCGGGCCGTAGCGATCGAGTTGATCGCGCGTATCCCCGGTGTCGAGCGCCACGAGAATCTCCTGAAACTCCACGCCGACGTGCTTCATGAACAGCCACGCCCGCAGCGACCAGGAGGAGTAGTTCTTGTTGCCGATGACCAGGGTGAGCGGCGCCATGAGGTGCTAACCTTGCCTCGATGCTGAGCGACGTGCGCGCTATCGCCTTCGATCTCGATAATACACTCTGGGACGTCGAACCGGTGCTGGAGCGCGCCGAGCAGTGCCTCGCCGCCTGGCTGCAGGAGCACTGCCCGCGCATCGCGCTGTCGCGCGAGGAAATGCGCACCGCGCGCGAGCGGCTCGCGAGCCGCGAGCCGCACAATGCGCACGATGTCAGCTACCTGCGCCTCACCGCGCTCGCCGCACACGCGCGCGAGCACGGCTACGACGAGCAGCTCGCCCTTGAGGCTTTCCAAGTATTTCTGGCGGCACGCAACGCGGTGGAAATTTTCGCGGACGTCGCACCGGCGCTCGCGCGGCTACGGCGCCGCTATGCGCTCGCCTCTCTCAGCAACGGCAATGCCGATCTGGTACGCATCGGCCTGGGAACGGTCTTCAGCGTGTCGCTCAATGCCGGCCAGATCGGCGCCGCCAAGCCCGAGCGGCGCTGCTTCGAGCGGCTGGCGCAGGAGCTGCTGCTGCCCGGCGCTGCCATCGCCTACGTGGGCGATGATCCGCGCCTCGATATCGAGGCGGCCCGCGCCGCGGGCTTGCGCACGGTGTGGATGAACCGCCGGGCGCTCGCCTGGCCGCAGCAGCTGCCGCCCGCGGATCTGACCGTGAACGATTGCGCGCAGCTCGCGGCAGCGCTGCACGCCTGACAGGCTGCGGCGAGACCCGACCTCAGTGCCCGGCCGGGCCGTGGGCTGCCCAGCCCGGCGTTAGACCGTGTGCCGCCCAGCCGGGCACACCACTGAAGCCCGACCGGGCCTCAGCCCGCGCCCGCGCGGCGCGTGACGCAGTGTGCAATTCGCGGCTGTTGTCAGCACTCGTTGTGTGAGGCTGCCAGCGTCGGCCAGCGCTGTCGCGCTCATTCGGCGCAGTCGGTCACGGAATTCAGGCCCGCTTGCGGTGAATCTTCCAGTGTTGGTGTTGTTGCATATAGGTTGTTGCTTATAAGTTGTCGCATACAGGTTAGGGAGGAGGAGGCGAGCGGCGATGAACGATGCTGACAAGCGTGTGCAGCCGGTAGCGAACCTGCGCGAATTCTTCCGCGACACACTGCATGGCGCGCTCGTGAGGCAACACCTGTCGGTCGAGGACCAGACCGAGCACTACGTCGTAAATCTGCTGACTCTGTTCTCCCGCTCGGAGGCGCTGTACGAGAGCACTCCCGATGGGCTGCGGCTGAAGCCACTGGTAGCGATGCTGTGCGAGGCACTGTCGGCTGCGCCAGGCACCGCCGAGCGCCACCGCTATCTGCAGCGGCTCGGGGATGTGTCGCTGTTCATCGCCGGCTTCTTCGCACAGAGTTTCGCTACCAAGCTCATCGACGTGGATTACCACATCGGCATGGGCGGGCGCGCCTATGGCGCACTCGCGCAGGCCACGGCCCGCGGGCGCGGACATGTGCTGGCCGCGGTGTTTGCCGAGCTTTCCGCGAAGTTTCAGCCGATGGTCGATGCGCTGAATGAGGTGAGCGAAAGCTCCGGCGCGCAGTCCGACCGCGACATCCTGCGCCTGTACGAAATCTGGCTGAAGACCGGCAGCGCCCGCTGCTATACGCAGCTGAAGCGCCTCGGCGTCGATCCGACCGCCGCCGGCGGTACGGCCTTCACGCACTGATCGCATGCTGCTGTCGCGGCTGCAGAGTCTCATCGGCGGCATTTACGACGTGAGCGTGGCTCACGACGTTTACGACTTCCTGGTCACGGACCGCCGCCGGCTACCGCTCGGCGCGCGCGGGGGCACAGCGGAAGAGGAGCTGATCGTCGCCGAGCCCGCGGACGGCACCGATGAGGTTGGGCTGTCGTTGTATCTCGATCCGGCGCTGCTCTCGCGGCTGACGCGCGAGGATCCGCTGGTGCGGCTGCACGGCGGCAACGTTGCCGACTGGTGCACGGCACTCGAGGGCGTCAGTCACTTTCTGTACCTCGCCTGGAACGCCGGTCACGACAAGCCGGTGTCACTGCTCGAGCTGGAGATGCAGGCGGAGGTCGACAAGTACGTGGCGAGTTACTGGCTGCTGCGGCGGCAGTTTCCGCAGCACTTTCCGGCGGAGCTGCGGCGCGTGCTGTTCGAGCGCACGCGCGTCGATCCGCGCGCCGCGGCGGCGGGCAGGGCTGACCTGTATCGCGAGGCGAGCCGCTATGCGGACAAGTTCTGCGCCCGCCTCGAGCGGCTGCTGGCGCGCGGCCGGGCGTCGCTGCACGGCGGTGCGGCCGATGATGCGGTGCTGCCCGAGCTGCGGCGCTTCTATCGCCTGACACATGCGCGCAAACGCGCCCTGATCGAGGGGATCGGCTAGGCCGTCGTCACTCCCCTTCCGGATCTCCCCCGTTGCGCTTGCGCTCCTCGAGCTCGCGCATCTTCTTGATCCACTCGGAGAGCTTGCGCAGATCCGTGCGCTTGCCGGCTCCGGTGCGCAGCGGACGGTGGCGGGCGTACGGATCGTAGGAGACCTCGTCGGTCTTCACACTCAACCCGTTCTCGCCTATCACTTCGAGTACCGGCCGTTCCTGGTCGGCGGGCGCATCACGCCACTCGACCGAGGCGTTGCCGCGCTCGTCGTGGACCACCGCACCGGCGCGGCGCCGCTCGCCCGGCGGCTGTGCCTGTGCTGATCGGTATTTTTTCGGATTCTCGCTCACAGATTATGTATGAACCTACTGCAGGGCCTGCTTCCCCGCGTCGCAGGGTACCTGCGGGCACGGTTGCAATTCCGCGAGACAGGTCACGGAATGGCTGCCTGCGATGTGCCGTTCGTCCGAAGCTTGGCGCGCGCGCGCAGCAGGCCGAGGGCCGTCTTGCAGTCGCTGATGGTGCCGTCGATCGCCCAATGGCAGGCCGCATCGAACGGCACCCAGTGGACCTCGATGACCTCCGCATGCTCCCGCGCCGCAGGCGCCGGGCTGATGCCGCCAGCGAGAAACAGGTGCAGCCGCTCGGTGAATACCCCCGGTGAGCTCAGACAGGTCCCGAGGCTTTCCCAGTGCTGGGCGCTGACACCGGCTTCTTCGATCAGTTCACGCTGCGCCGTGGCGAGCGGAGGCTCGCCGCTCTCGAGCTTGCCCGCCGGCAGCTCCCACAGCCAACCCCCCGCCACGTAGCGGTACTGGCGCAACAGGCACACGCTTCCGTGCCCATCGAGCGCCACCGCCGCCGCGCCGCCGGGATGATGCACGACCTCCAACACGGTGCGGTGGCCGTTCGGCAGCACCACCTCGTCGGTGGTTACCCGGACGACGCGCCCGGCAAAATGCAGGCTCTGTTTGTCAGGTTTCATGACGTGCATCCTAGCCGCCTCGGGCCGCGCTCGTGTACGAAAGGGTATAGTTGCTATCCGTATGCCCATGGCTACGACGACTTCGCACCTCGACCGGCTCAACGGCGCGCAGCGCAAGGCTGTGACACATGGCGAGGCGCTACCCGAGAAAGGGTATCGCGCCGGACCGCTGCTGATCGTCGCCGGCGCGGGTACCGGCAAGACCGACACGCTTGCCCATCGGGTCGCGCACCTGGTCATCAACGGCGTCGATCCCGCGCGCATCCTCATGCTGACCTTCACGCGCCGTGCCGCGCTCGAGATGCGCCGCCGCGCGCACGAGATCACCCGCAAAGCGCTCAACGACACACTCGGCGGCGTCAGCCAGAGCATCGCGCAGCGCCTGAGCTGGGCGGGCACCTTCCATTCGATCGGCAACCGCCTGCTGCGCCACTATGCGGCCCATCTGCAGCTCGATCCCCACTTCAGCGTCATCGATCGCTCCGACGCTGCAGATCTGATGGACAGCCTGCGGGAGGAACTCGGCTTCGCCGACCGGCAGCAGCGTTTCCCGCGCAAGGACACGTGCCTGGCGATCTATTCCAGCCGCGTCAACACGCGCGTGGGTCTCGCGGAAGTTCTCGAGCAGCGCTATCCCTGGTGCGCGCAATGGGAGGCCGAGCTCACCCAGCTCTACCGCGCTTACGTCGAGCAGAAGCAGCACGCGAGTCTGCTCGATTACGATGATCTGCTGCTCTACTGGCACGGCATGATGGCCGAGCCGCGCCTCGCGCAGCACATCGGCGCGCACTTCGACCATGTGCTGGTGGATGAATTCCAGGATACCAATCGCCTGCAGGCCGAGATCCTCTACGGCATGAAGCCCGATGGGGCGGGTGTCACGGTGGTGGGCGATGACGCCCAGGCGATCTACTCCTTCCGTGCGGCAGCTGTCGAGAACATTCTCGGCTTCCCCGAGCACTTCGAGCCAGCGGCGGAGGTGGTCACGCTGGCACAGAACTACCGCTCGACTCAGCAGGTGCTCGATGTCGCCAATGCGGTGCTGGCCGAGGCACCGCGGCAGCACCGCAAGTACCTGTTGTCGATCCGCGGTGAAGGGGCGCGCGCACGCGTGGTGACCGTCGATGACCTGCAGACGCAGGCGGAGTTCATCTGCAGCGAGGTGCTGAAGAAACGCGAGGCGAGCGTACCGCTCAAGCGCCAGGCGGTGCTGTTCCGCAGCGCGAGCCACAGCGACATCCTCGAGGTGGAGCTCGCCAAGCGCAAGGTGCCCTTCGTGAAGTACGGTGGCCTGAAATTCCTCGAGGCCGCCCACATCAAGGATCTGCTCGGGGTGCTGCGCTGGGCCGACAACCCGCGCAACACGCTCGCGGCCTTCCGCACCCTGCAATTGCTGCCCGGCATCGGCCCGGTGCATGCACGCGGTGCGATCGAGTATCTCGAGCGCGGCGCCCATTCGTTCGGAACGCTGAGCGGGTTCACCCCACCGCAGCAGACTCCGGAGGTCGACTGGCGGCGGCTGATCGAGCTCATGCAGTCACTGTCAGACCCGCAGCTGCCCTGGGCGGGCCAGCTGCACCGGGTGCGCGAGTGGTATCAGCGCTATTTCGAGCGGCTCTACGAGCACCACCATACTCGCCAGGGCGATCTCGAACAGCTCGAGCTGCTCTCGGGGCAGTATCCGTCGCGCGAGCGCTTCGTCACCGAGCTCACCCTCGATCCGCCGCACGCCACCAGCGACCTCGCCAGCCGGCCGACGCTCGATGAGGATTATCTGGTGCTCTCCACCATTCACTCCGCCAAGGGTATGGAATGGGACAGCGTGTATGTGCTCAATGTGGTCGATGGCAGCTTTCCCTCGGAATTTTCCGCCGGCAAACCCGAGCTGATCGAGGAAGAGCGACGCCTGCTGTACGTGGCTCTGACGCGGGCGCAGAACGAGCTCGCGGTAATGGTGCCGTTGAAGTTTCACCTCACCCAGCAGTCGCGTCAGGGTGACGGCCACGTCTACGGCGGCCGCAGCCGCTTCATGACCGAGCGGGTGATGAAGACGCTCGAGCCGCTCACCTTCCACGGCTCGGCCCCCGGCGCGGGCGATGCCCTGCAGGACAGCAGCGCGACGGTGACACTGGATGTCGGTGCGCGGCTGCGCGAAATGTGGTGAGCGCGGACCCGCACGCCGCGCACTCACACCGCCAGAGGAAATCCGCCGCGTGCCTCAGCGCGCCGGCTTTACGAAGCGCAGCGTGAACCGGTCACTCTCACCGATGGCCGCGTACTTGTCGTGGTCCTTCGCTCCGAGGCGGTAGGCCGGCGGCAGCGTCCACACCCCGGCCTCGTAGTCCTTGGTATCCCTCGGGTTGTCGTTCACCTCGGACTTGGCGACGAGTCGAAAGCCCTGCGCCTCGATCAGTCTTATGGCGTAGTCCTCGTTCACGTAGCCGCTTTTGGCTTTCGGGTCCTGCGGTGTGGCCGGGTTGCCGCGATGCTCCACGACGCCGAGCACCCCCCCTGGTTTGAGAGCACGGTACATGGAGGCAAAGGCCTGTGGCGCCTGATCCCGTGCCATCCAGTTGTGGATGTTGCGGAAGGTGAGGACCATGTCGACCGAACCAGGCGGTACGGCATCGCCGCCATCATTCGGGAAGCTGACGACACTCACCCGGTCGTACAGGTCGCGGCGGGAGGCGAGCCGGCCGCGATACTCTTCCAGGCGATGGGTGATGTACTTGCTCGAGGGATCCTCGGGAATGACGCCGGCGTAGTAGCTGCCCTTCTCGCGCAGCAGCGGTGCGATCACCGCGGTGTACCAGCCGGGCTCGGGCCACACTTCGAGCACCTTCATTTCCGGCCGGATGCCGAAGAACAGCAGCGTTTCCTTCGGATGGCGATACAGGTCGCGCGCCTGCTCCTCGGGCGGCCGCTGGTTGCCTGCGAGGATTACGGTGAGCGCTTCGGCCGTGCTCTGGCGGGAGCTGCCCGCGGCGCACGCCGCAATCAACAGGACGCAGGCGAGCAGCGCGAGAGCCGCGCCGCTGGCGAGCTTCGGCCCGGCTGACATCGTTAGCTTCCCTGCAAACATCGCCTCATGCCTCGCACAAAAAACCCCGCGTGTGCCGCGGGGTCTTTGTTCCGCTGGACTTCCGTGCGCCGCTGTCAGCGGCGGAACGGACCGCCGCCCTGGCGGGGGCGCTGCGGACGCTCCTGTGCTTCGTTGACCCGCAGCGGACGGCCAGCCATCTGAAAGCCGTTGAGGGCCTGAATCGCGCTCTGCGCCTCGCCCTGCGGCATATCGACGAAGCCGAAGCCACGCGGTTTGCCGGTCTCGCGGTCGTTGATGAGCTTCACCGATTCCACTTTTCCATGGCGCTCGAACAGAGCCTTCACGTCCTGTTCGGTAGCGGTGAAGGGGAGGTTCCCCACGTAGATCGTCGTCATCCGTCAGTCTCTCTTCTCAATAGGCGGACAGCGGCGAGCCGAGGGCCTCGGTCGCATGTACCGCGTGACAATCAAACAGGTCAAGGCTTCAAGGCACACGATCGGCAGTTTTCAGTCAATGCGCAGCGCTTGGGCCGGCGGCCTGCACCTGCGTTCGCGCGCGGATAGAAGAGCGCGGGCGGGCGGAAACGAAGTCAACAAACTCAAACAAAGGCACTCAATCCACGGCGGATACGAACGCGCGATCCATGCTACTCCCGGCTTTTCCGCTAAGCAAACCACGGGCTGCTCGCGGAGCGTCCGATCTCTTACATAAGTCGGGATCGAGAGCGCCCCACAGGCCCGGCGGGGGGAGTCGCTCCCCGGGGCGGCCGCGAGGCTATCCCCCGGGGAGTGCGGCTCCAGGGGCCCGCCCTGGTACTGGAATGAGGCCCCGCCTTCAGGCGCCGGCCGGCTCGAGGTACGCGTAACCGTTCAACTCGTTCTCGTAGAAGCGCTTGATCGCCTGGCTCTCCGCGAGGGTCATGCGCCCGTCCCGTATGGCGCGCTCACAATCACGTGCCAGCGCCGGATACAACTCCGCGACGTCGTACTCCATGTACTCGAGCACCTTGTTCGCGGTGTCGCCCTTGACGATTTCCTCGATCCACCAGCCACCTTCATCGTGCAGCCGCACGTGCACCACGTGGGTGTCGCCGAACAGATTGTGCAGGTCGCCGAGCGTTTCCTGATAAGCCCCCACCAGGAATGCCGCCAGGTAGTACTTCTCTTCCGCCCGCAGCTCGTGCAGCTCCAGGGTGCGCTTCACATCGCGCAGCGAGACGAAGTGATCGATCTTACCGTCGGAGTCGCAGGTGATATCGGCCAGCACCGCGGTGCGCGTCGGACGCTCATCCAGGCGGTGGATCGGCATGATCGGAAACAGCTGTTCGATCGCCCAGCTGTCCGGCAGCGACTGGAATACCGAGAAATTGCAGAAATAGGTGTCGGAGAGTATCGACTCGAGGTCCTCGAGCTCTTCGGGCAGCCGCTCGAGCTTGCGGCACGCGTCGCGGATCCGGGCACAGGTGGCCCAGTAGAGCCGCTCGGCGAGTCCCCGGAACTCGAGCGACAGCAGTCCGAGATTGAACATCTGCAGCACCTGCTCACGCGCGGTGAGTGCATCGTGATAGCACTCCACCAGGCGCCGCTCGCTCACCGCGCGGTACGCCTCGAACAGGTCCTGCACCGGCTGGGGCAGCTCCTCCTCGCCGTTGTAATCCTCGGCGCGGTCGCCGGTGACCCGGAACTTATCGAGCGCCGAGGAGCCGAGCGCATCGAATATCAGCACGCTGTGATAGGCGGCCACGGCGCGGCCGGACTCGCTCACGATCTTCGGGTGCGGTATGTCGCGCGCGTTGCAGACGCTCGCGATGCGGTAGACGACATCGCTCGCATACTCATTCAGCGTGTAGTTCATCGAGGAGGCGAAGTTGGTTCCGCTGCCGTCGTAGTCCACACCGAGTCCGCCCCCCACATCGATGTACTGCAGCCCTGCACCCATCAGTTTCAGCTCGGCGTACACGTGCGCCAGCTCGTTGATGGCGTCCTTCACCCGGCGGATGTCCTGCAGCTGGCTTCCCGGGTGGCAGTGCACGAGCTGCAGGCAATCGAGCATGTCGCGTGCCTTGAGCACGTTGAACAGCTCGAGTATCTCGGTGATGAACAGGCCGAACTTGGACTTCTCACCGGCCGAGGCGCTCCAGCGCCCGGACCCCTCTGTGAAGAGCTTGACGCGCACGCCGATCCGCGGGCGCACCTGGTAGGTCTCGGCGTGCTTGAGGATCAGATCCAGCTCCTCGAAGTTCTCGACCACCGGGATGATGGTGCGGCCGAGCTTGGTGGCGAGTGTCACCGCCTCGATATAGCTGTCATCCTTGAAGCCGTTGCAGACGATCAGCCGCTCGGGGGCGTTCTCGGTCATCGCCATCACCGCGAGCAGCTCAGGCTTCGAGCCGACTTCGAGCCCGAAGCCGAACTCCTTGCCGTAGCGGTAAACCTCCTCGACCACCAGACGCTGCTGGTTCACCTTGATCGGGTAGACCGCCGCGTACTGGTTGCGGTAGTCGTTCTCGGCGATCGCCTGTGCGAACGCCTCGTGCAGCCGGCGCAGACGATGCGCCAGGATGTCGGAAAAGCGCACCACCACCGGGGTGGTCAGATCGCGCGCCTTGAGGCCCTCGACCACCTCGTACAGATCGATCTCGTGCTGCGCGGTGGTA
Source organism: Steroidobacteraceae bacterium (assembly GCA_036498445.1). Lineage (GTDB taxonomy): Bacteria > Pseudomonadota > Gammaproteobacteria > Steroidobacterales > Steroidobacteraceae > 13-2-20CM-66-19. Next base: position 29,340 of record DASYFL010000116.1, on the reverse strand, counting down.
TCAGGGCGCACCACCACGTGCCCGCTCGCATTGATACCGAAGTAGCCCTTACCCCAGGCCGCCAGATTGTAGAGATCGAGCGAATCCTCGATCCGCCAGGGTTGGGCGGGATTGAACTTGCGGCCAGCGTTGAGGGCGCTCTTGGGATCGGCTGCCACGGGGCGCGTTTATATCAAAAATGTATGTGAAGTAAGAGTGTCTCAGTTATCGATTGGCGCGCTCTCATTCCGGGCCGCGCGCGACCGGATGAGTGGGATCGGTGATCCACTCGCTCCAGGAGCCTGAGTAAAGCCGCGCACCGGGGAGTCCCGCAGCTTCGAGAGCCAGCAGGTTGTGGCACGCCGTGACCCCGGAGCCGCACATCGAGATCACCTGGCGCGCCGAGGCACCACGCAGGGTTTTCTCCCAGGCCTCGCGCAGTTGACCCGGATCGAGAAAGCGGCCCTGCGCATCGAGATTGGCGGCGAACGGGTGGTTGCGCGCTCCGGGCACGTGCCCCGCCACCGGATCGATGCTCTCGTTCTCACCGGCAAAGCGATCCGCGCTGCGTGCATCGATCAGTAGCTGCGCTTGGGTGCGCAGCGCCCCCGAGCTCGCGAGCTGTGCGACCTCGCTGTCACCGACCACCTGACGCGCGTCGGCACTCGCCCTGAAGCGGCGCGGAGCGCGCGGCTCGATCGCGCTCGAGAGCGGCAGCCCGGCCCGCTCCCAGGCCGCGAGCCCGCCATCGAGTACCGCCACCTGAGGATGACCGAGCCAGCGTAGCAGCCACCACAGCCGCGCGGCGTACGCGCCCGGGCCCTGGTCGTAGGCGATGACCTGGACGCGCCCGTCGATGCCGAAGCGGCCCAGAGTGATCGCGAGCGCTTCGACCTGCGGCAACGGGTGGCGCCCGGAACGCGGTGTGCGCGCTGCCGACAGGTCGTGGTCGAGGTGTGCATACAGCGCATGCGGGATGTGCCCGGCGGCATAAGCCTGCGCGCCCCAGTCCGGCCGCGCGAGGTCGAAACGGCAATCGATGATCACCCAGTCGGCATCGTTGAGGTGCGTGGCGAGCTCGCTTGCAGCGATGAGCGTGGTCGGCATGGAGCGCATTTTCGGCGCCGCGGGGTTGTCGTTACAATCGCGAGCACTACCTCGGCGAGGCGACGATGGCAATCGAGGTTTTCTGGGGCAGCGGCAGCCCATTCTCCTGGCGCGTGCTGCTGGCGCTCGAATACAAACGTCTGCCGTACGTGAGCCACCTGCTGCAGTTCTCCAAGCAGGAGCACAAGTCGCAGGAGATGCTGGCGCTCAATCCACGCGGGCGGGTACCGGTGCTGAAGGACGGCGAGTACGTGTGCTTCGAGTCACTCGCCATCCTGTACTACCTCGACCTGAAGTACCCACAACCCCCGCTGTTCGGACGCACTGCGGAGGAAGCGGGCACCATCATGCGTGTGATCTGCGAGTACCAGGCGTACATCGAGCCGCAGCTCCAGGTGATCAGCCGCGCCGTGTTCTCCGGCAGCACTGACCTCGGCAGCGACACGATCACCTCGGCGATGCATGCGGTCGCGAGCGAGGCGCGCACCATCGAGGGCCGGCTGTCGAAGTCCGAGTGGATCGTAGGAGAGCGCTGTTCGGCCGTGGACCTGGTGATCTTCCCCGGGATCCAGTTGCTGAGGCGCGCGCTCGAGCAGCCACGCGCTGCCGAGCTGTCATCGCGCTTCATGCCGGTCGAGGTGCAGTATCCGGCTCTCGGACGCTGGCTCGCCCGCGTCGCTCAGCTGCCCGGCTACGAACGCACCTATCCGCCGCACTGGCGGACGAGCTGACTGCGGCCTGCGACGGGTGGCCGCGTGGGAAATTGAGCCGCGCGTAGCCGATTGATACTCTTCGGCTGTTCCGCCGCACTGGAGTGTCAGCCCAGCATCATGAGCGAAAAGTACCCGGTTCACGTCGAGTTCCCGGCGCGCATTCTGTTCATCGGCTTCGGCAGCATCGGCCAGGGGGTGCTGCCGCTGGTGCTGCGGCACATAGGCATTGCGCCCGAGCGGATCACCATCGTCACCGCCGACGAGCGCGGCCAGGAGGAAGCGGCCAAGTACGGCATCAAGTTCGTGCAGGAGCGGCTGACCCGGGAAAATCACCGGCGAGTGCTCAACCCACTGCTCGGTCGTGGCGACTTTCTCGTCAATGTCTCGGTCGAGGTGTCGAGCGTCGCTCTCATCAAGCTGTGCTGGGAAAAGGGCGCGATGTACCTGGACACCTGCATCGAGCCGTGGCCGGGCGGGTACACCGATCCGACCGTGCCGGCGAGCCGCCGCACCAACTACGCGCTGCGCGAAGAGGTCCTGGCGCTGCGCGCGGGCAACGCCCGGGCGCCGACCGCGGTGCTCACCCACGGCGCCAACCCCGGGCTGGTGTCGCACTTGGTCAAGCAGGCGCTGCTCAACATCGCGCGCGACACCGAGGCGGGTGCCGGACATCCCGCCTCACGGGCGGAGTGGGGCGAGCTCGCGCGCCGGCTCGGGGTGAAGGTAATACACATCGCCGAGCGCGATACGCAGGTCTCGAGCGCACCGAAGCAACTGGGCGAGTTCGTCAACACCTGGTCCATCGACGGCTTCGTCAGCGAAGGCTCACAGCCGAGCGAGATGGGCTGGGGGACGCACGAGCGCAACTTTCCGCGCGATGGCAAGCGTCACGACTTCGGCTGCATGGCGGCGATCTATCTGACTCAGCCCGGCGCAGGCACGCGCGTACGTACCTGGACTCCAAACGCACAACACTTTCACGGATTCTGCATCACGCACGGGGAGTCGATATCCATCGCCGATTACCTGACGGTGCGCGAAGGGGCCCAAGTGGCGTATCGCCCCACGGTGCACTACGCATATCACCCGTGCGATGCGGCGGTCATGTCCGTGTACGAGCTCGCCGGCCGCAACTACGTGCAGCAGGAGCGCCAGCGCATCCTGATGAACGACATCACCGCCGGCATCGACGAGCTCGGCGTGCTGCTCGCCGGCCACAAGAAAAACGCCTACTGGTACGGCTCGCAGCTCTCGATCGCAGCAGCCCGTAAGCTCGCGCCTTACAACAATGCTACCAGCCTGCAGGTGTGCGTGGCGGTGCTTTCGGGAGTGGTCTGGGCGATGGAAAATCCGAATGTCGGGATCGTCGAGCCCGACGATATGGATTTCCGCCGCAACCTGGAGATCTGCATGCCGTACCTGGGGCCTGTGGTCGGGGAGTACACCGACTGGACACCGCTGCATGAGCGCGAGCGGCTGTTCCCCGAGGACATCGACAAGAGCGATCCCTGGCAGTTCAAGAACGTGCGCGTGATCTGGTAGCTCCCGGCGACGACCCGCCCGGGCTCAATTGCGTTCGTACTCGATCCGTACGATGAGATAGACCCGGCGGCCGCCAGGGGTCTCTACGGTGACTTCCTCGTCCATGCCCCGTCTGAGCAACGCCCTGCCGAGGGGCGAGTCCATGCTGATGTATCCGGGCGCCATGTCGAATTCGTCCGGACCGACGATACGGTAGCGTTCGCACAGTCCATCCTCCGCCTCGAGCTCCACCCACGCCCCGAAGTACACGCGGCCGCGATCTGCGGGTGGCTGGTCGACGACCACCATGCCTTCGAGCCGCCGGCGCAGGTGACGCACCCGGCGGTCTATCTCGCGCAGCCGCCGCTTGCCATAGGTATATTCGGCATTCTCGGAGCGATCGCCTTGTGCAGCGGCCGCGGCCACGGCCTGTGTGACGCGCGGACGCTCCTCGCGCCACAGCTGCTCGAGCTCCGCCCGCAGCCGCTCTGCACCCGCAGGCGTAACGTATTTCGATGCCGCAGCCGCTGGCGCCCGGAAGCGTCCCATGCAGTTGATCCTGTGGATTATGTCGCACTTACTTTTACAGAAACCCGGGGTTCTGTGGAGCATCTCACGGACGTCCCCGGGCAGGGCTACTAACCTTTTGGCGTGGCTACCAAGTACTACACGCACTTCGTGACCCACACCGGCAAGGCGCGTAATGCCGCCGGCAGTGAATGGAGTGGCGTGGTGGAGCTGCGGCAGCCGCTGACGCACGCACGCGCCAACCGCGAGCTGCGCTCGCTGCTGGCACAGAGTTTTGATCTGGATTCGGACGATATCCGCATCCTGCACTGGGCACGATTGCACTGAGGAATCCCCTGGCGGACTTCCTTCCCTTCATCGAAGGTCCGCCCTTACCAACCCCAGGCCTCAAAACCTGGGGTTTTTTTTAGCCGATCGACGCGGCTTTCACGGCCATGTGACAATAATCGGCCGCGCCCCCCGGAGCCGGGCGGGTGCTACAGCAAGGAGAAGCCGATGCGCGCTTGGTCTATTGCCTCTCTGGCATTCGCGGTATTGACCCTGTCGGGTTGCGGTTACAACACGTTGCAGGCGAAGGATGAGGGCGTGAAGGCCGCCTGGTCCGAGGTCGTGAATCAGTACCAGCGCCGCGCGGACCTCATCCCCAATCTGGTGAACACCGTGAAGGGTTACGCCGCGCAGGAGCAGAAGGTGCTGATTGGCGTCACCGAGGCGCGGGCCAAGGTGGGCTCGATCCAGGTGACGCCCGAAGTGCTCAACAACCCCGAGCTGTTCCAGAAGTACCAGGCCGCGCAGAACCAACTGAGCGGCGCGCTGAAGAGCCTGTTCGCGGTCGCGGAGAACTATCCGCAGCTGAAGTCCGACCAGAACTTCCGCGATCTGCAGTCGCAGCTGGAGGGCACCGAAAACCGCATCACCGTCGCGCGCAACCGCTACATCCAGGCGGTGCAGGATTTCAACGTGACGGTGCGCAGCTTCCCGACCAATATCACGGCGAAGGTGTTCGGCTTCCAGGTCAAGCCCAACTTCACGGTCGCCAATGAGCAGCAGATCTCTACCGCCCCGACGGTGAGCTTCGACACGAGCCCACCCGGCGGAGCCGCCCCGGCCCCACCTGCCGGACAATCGCCCAGGCAATGATCGCGCCCGCGCATGGCGCCGCCCGGCGCGCGCGCCTGGCGGCGCTGACGCTCCTCGCCCCAACGCTGCTCGCTCCGTGCTTGCCTGCCGGAGCACAGGGCCCGGCCTCGGGACTGCAGCCGATTCCGCCACTCACCGCCCGGGTGACCGATCTCACCGGCACGCTCACCGCCGAGCAGCAGACCGCGCTCGAGCAGAAGCTCGCGGCCTTCGAGGCCCGCAAGGGTTCGCAGCTCGCGGTGCTCATCGTGTCGACGACGCGCCCCGAGGAGATCGAGCAGTACTCGATACGAGTCGTCGAGCAGTGGAAGCTCGGGCGCGGCACGGTCGGCGGCAAGAAGGTCGATGACGGCGCGCTGCTGCTCATCGCCAAGGACGACCATCGCATACGCATCGAGGTGGGCTATGGTCTGGAGGGGGTGCTCACCGATGCCATGTCGAACCGCATCATTTCCGAGACCATCGCGCCTGCTTTCCGCGGGGGTAACTTCTACGAGGGCATCGATGCGGGACTCGGGCAGATGATGAAGCTGATCGAGGGTGAGCCGCTGCCGCCGCCCGAACATTCATGGCAAACGAGGGGACACGGTTCCGGCGGCAGCATCCTGCCGCAGCTGCTCTTCGCCGTGCTCATCGGATCGGTGCTGTTGCGTGCGGTGTTCGGGCGTACGCTCGGGTCAGTGTTTACCGGAATCGGTGCAGGGGCACTGGTCTGGATTGCCGGGTACGCGCTCGGCCTCGTGGCGCTCGCAGCGCTCGGCGGCTTTCTCCTTACCCTCCTGATGGGAGTGCCGCGCGGCAGCGGCTGGTCGAGCTATCCACGCTCGGGTGGCTTTGGCGGCGGCTGGGGTGGATTCGGCGGGGGAGTTGGCGGCGGGGGTTTTGGTGGAGGCGGGTTCAGCGGTGGGGGTGGCGGATTCGGCGGTGGCGGCTCCTCGGGCAGCTGGTAGCGGTCGATGAATATCCTGCGTCTCATGCGTCATATCGCTACGACCCGCTGGAGCACGCGGCGGCACTTTCCGCAGCCCGTGCGTGATGCCATCGAGCAGGCGATCGGGGAGTGCGAAGCCAGTCACGGCGGGGAGATCCGCTTCGTCATCGAAACTGCCCTCGACCTGCCCGAGCTGTGGCGGGAGCTCGCGCCGCGGACGCGGGCGCTGCAGCTGTTCGGCCAATTCGGCGTCTGGAACACCGAGCACAACAACGGCGTCCTGATCTACGTGCTCATCGCAGACCATGCCGTAGAGATTGTCGCTGACCGTGGCATCGCCGCCCGTGTTCAGCAGACCGAGTGGGATACCGTATGCCGGCAGATGCAGCAGCACTACCGTGCCGGCCGTTTCCGCGACGGCTCGGTAGTCGGTATTCTGGGGGTGGGTGCCCTCCTCGGACGTCACTTCCCCGGGAAGCGCCGCAGTGACAACGAGCTGCCGAACCAGCCGGTACTGCTCTGAGGAGCCGCCCGAGCAGCGTCGGTGCCGTGACATGGGCCATAATCGAGCCGTCATGAAGAGTTCCAGAGCCCGTGCCGCCACGGCGGCACTCCTCAGCCTTGCACTCGCCGGGTGCTCCCTGTTCGGCGCGTGGCACCGGTCCGCGCCGTCCGCACCCCCACCGGCTCCGCCGGCGGCACCGCCCCAGCCACCGCCGGTCGCCAACGAGCGCTTCACACTCGGCGCGGATCAGGACGTGGTGGGAGTGGTGCAGGTCGTGTCCGCCGGCAAGGAGGACACGCTCACCGACATCGCGCGCCGCTTCAACGTCGGTTACGAGGAGATCCTGCGCGCCAACCCCCAGGTCGACCCCTGGCTGCCGGGTGAGGGACGCGAGATCGTCATACCGTCGCAGTTCATCCTGCCGGATGCGCCGCGCACCGGCATCGTGATCAATATTCCGGCGATGCGTATCTTCTATTTTCCGCCCGCGAAGCATGGCGAGCGGCAGGTGGTCATCACCCATCCGATCGGAATCGGTAAGGTCGGCTGGCGCACACCGGAAGGGGTCACGAAGGTCGTCCGTAGCCAGAAAGATCCCACCTGGCGCGTACCGGAATCGGTGCGCAAGGAACACCACGAGAACGGCGAGGAGCTCGATCCGGTGATAGGGCCCGGACCGGACAATCCACTTGGCAAGTACGCCTTCTACCTGCAGTGGCCGAGCTATCTCATTCACGGCACCAACAAGCCGGCCGGCGTCGGCCTGCGCTCGAGCCACGGCTGCATCCGGCTGTACCCGGAGGACATCGAGCAGTTCTACAACATCGTCCCCATCGGCACACAGGTGCGCGTCGTCAACCAGCCATTCGTGTTCGGTTGGCGTGATGGCGAGCTGTACATGCAGGCCTACGATGTCATGGAGGATGACACCCGCGACTGGAAGAACGCGCAGAAGAAGCTGCTGACCACCTCCCTTGCCACGCGGCTGCAGCAGGAGGTCAAGGCGCACCACGAGCAGGTCGACTGGAACCTCGTGTCGAGCCTCGCGCACAGCCCGCGGGGAGTGCCGGTGCCGGTGACCACGTCCAACGCGAGCATCGAGCAGGTTCTGGCCGCTGCGCCGCGGGTGCAGAACGTACTGCCGGAAGGCTCGACATGGGATGGCAGCTCGGATCTGCCCATGGACGAGGCCTCTTTCCGGCAAATCGTCTCCGAGATCGAGCCGGAGAGCGCTACCGGTGCACCGGCCGCGAACCCCGCAGCGGGCGGCGCGGCTACCAGGAGCGGCCAGCGCGGCAGCCAGAAGAATGGCAGCTGAACCGAAGCCGATGACCGCGCCGGGGGCCGATCGAGATAAGTCAATTCGGCGCGCGCTGCCGGATGAGCCAGCGCACCCCTCGACTCTCTCTCCCTGGCTACGGCTCATGCTGGCGGAGATTGCACGCAAACGCGAGGATCTCGAGCAGGCGCGTGCCGAGGAGCAGCGGCGGGCCACCGAATAGGAGAGCATCTCAGCCCATCGGCACTACAGTGTCGGACCCTGACCACGCCATGAAACGCTGTGTTAGAGTCGCGCCGGCAATTCAGTGAGGCGCTTGAGTGGCCGACAGCCCCGCGTCCGGCATACAACTCGCACAACAAAGCCGTGACCATCGCGCGATCGAGCGCGTGCCTACCGCCGTCGCTGCGTTCGTCGGCCGGACGCTCAAGGGACCGGTCGGTCAGGCCGTCACGATCCGCAGCTTCAACGAGTTCCAGCAGCACTTCGGCGGCCTCTGGCAACCCTCCTCGCTCGCCTACGCGGTCGAGCAGTTCTTCGAAAATGGCGGTCGCGCAGCCTGCATCGTGCGCGTCGCCAACGGTGCACGGCCGCCGACTCTGACCCTGCCCGCCGGCCGCGGCGCGCTGTACCTCACGGCCCTGAACCCGGGCTCGCGTGAATACCTGCGTGCTTCGGTGGATTACGACGGAGTGACTGCGAGCGAGCAGGAACGTTTCAACCTGGTCGTACAGCGCGTGCGCGCCGCGGGCTCGGAGCTGGTGGAAGACCAGGAGATCTACCGGCGCTTGTCGGTGGCCCGCGCCTCGGGGCGTTTCGTCGCGGACGTGCTGCTCGAATCGCGCCTGGTGCGAATGCTGGGAGATCTCCCCGCGCAGCGTCCGGATCGTTCTGCGAGCGGCCCCGGCGGTGTGGCGATCGGCTACACCCTCTCCAACCCCGACGGGGACGATGGCGCGCCGCTCACCGACTATGACGTTATCGGCGCCGCCGGCAGCGGTACCGGGCTGTTCGCACTCGGCGGCGCGGCGGGTTTCAACCTGCTGTGCATTCCTCCCCTGGCCCGTGATCGCGACGTCGGGCTTTCGACGTTGCTCGTCGCCGCGCGCTTATGCCGTGAGCATCATGCGCTGCTCGTCGTCGATCCGCCGGCCGCATGGACCTCCGCTCGTGCCGCTCTCGAGGGCCTGCGCACCTGGCCATTTCGCAGTGATAGCGCCGTCATGTATTTCCCCCGGGTGCAGGCGTTCGACCGGCTGCGCGGCCGTGTCGAGACCTTCGCTTCGTGTGGTGCGGCAGCCGGGGGAATCGCGCGCGCGGACGAGATCTGGCCCGTGTGGGCAGCTGCGGAAGGCGAGGAGGCCGTGCTGCGCCCGGGTCTGCGTCCCGCGGTAGCGGTCTCAGAGGCCGACCGGGCGCGCCTCGCGCAGGCCGGGGTGAACACGCTGCTGGCGGTGCGCACCGGTGTACGCAACGGCATCAGTCCGCGCACGCTCGCCGGGGGTGGTAGCGGGGCCTCGGACTGGAAATACCTTTCGGCACGACGGCTGGCGCTGTTCGTGGCGGCAAGCGTCGAGCAGGGTACCCGCTGGGTGCCACTGGAGCACAACGGACCATCGACCTGGAAGCGCGCCCAGACCCAGGTCGAGACCTTTCTCGATGAGCTCGCCGCGCAGGGCGCGTTCGCCGCGGCTGCGTCCGAGGAATCGCACTTCGTCATCGCCGATGAGCGGGTAAATCGTCCCGAGACCCTCGCGGAAGGCAAGTTCAACCTGCTGTTCGGCTTCGCCACCAGCAAGCCCGGCGAGTTCGATACCTGGCTCGTGACTCAGCGTGCGGGCGTGAGCCGGGTGCGGCCGGTCTCGGTGAATCGTTCGGCAACTTCGAAGCAGCGCGTCGAGTGGGAGATTGAGACTTCCATTCTGAGAGGTTGAAGAACTGCCCGGGTCGGCCGTCACGCGGGTGAGCCGAACCCGCCCCCACCGGGGGTGAGGATGGTGAGCTCATCTCCGGGCATCACCTCGAATCGCGCCGTCGGCCCGAGCCGCTCGAGCGTGCCGTCGACGCGCCGGATACAGGCTTCGCCGCGCGCCGCCTGCGAACCGCCGGCGAGGCCGAAGGGTGCGACGCGCCGGTGATTGGCGAGCAACGCGCCCGCGAGCGGCTGGCGGAAACGGAGCCTGCGCACGATGCCATCGCCCCCACGATGACGGCCGGCTCCGCCGGAGCCGTGGCGGATCGCGAATTCGCTCAGCAGCACCGGAAAGCGGCTTTCCAGTATCTCCGGATCAGTGAGCCGTGAGTTGGTCATGTGCGTGTGCACCGCATCACAGCCGTCGAAATCCGCTCCAGCGCCCGCACCGCCGGCGATGGTCTCGTAGTACTGCAGCTGCGCGTCGCCGAAAGTCAGGTTGTTCATGGTTCCCTGGGATGCGGCGAGGATGCCGAGTGCACCATAGAGTGCATCGACGATGCATTGCGAGGTCTCTACATTTCCGGCTGCCACCGCGGCCGGGGCGCGCGGGTCGAGCATCGAGCCCGATGGAATTACCAGCTCGAGCGGTGCGAGACAGCCCTCATTGAGCGGGATCGGCTCTTCGATGAGCGTGCGGAACACGTACAGCACGGCCGCGGTGCACACCGCGCGCGGCGCGTTGAAGTTGTGCATTCCCTGCGCCGAGGTGCCGCTGAAATCTACCCGCGCCCGTTGCCTCGCCCGGTCGATGTCGATGCGTACAGCGATCGCCGAACCATCGTCGAGCTCATAGCGAAAGCTTCCGGTGGCGAGCCGCGCGATGGCGCGCCGCACGCACTGCGCAGCGTTCTGCTGCACGTGCTGCATGTATTCGCACACAGTGCCGAGTCCGTGGCGGCGCACGGCGCGCTCGAGCTCAGCGCAGCCACGTGCGTTGGCGGCAAGCTGTGCGCGCAGGTCTGCGACGTTCTGGGCCGGATTGCGCGCTGGCCAGGGGGCAGCGGCGAGCTGCGCGCGCAGCTCGCCCTCGCGCAGCGCGCCGCCCTGCACGAGATGGAAGCACTCGAACAATATGCCTTCCTCCTCGATGCTGCGGCTGAAGGGTGGCATGGACCCCGGTGTCATGCCGCCGATGTCGGCGTGGTGCGCGCGCGAGGCAACGAAGAACTCGGGCCGCCCGCCCGCGGCCATGAATACCGGCGTGACCACCGTCATGTCAGGCAGGTGGGTGCCGCCGTGATAGGGGCTGTTGAGGAGCCAGGAATCCCCGGAAGCCAGCTTCCCGGCCTGTGCGCGCAACACTGCGCGCACGCTGGTACCCATCGAGCCGAGGTGCACGGGCATGTGCGGCGCATTGGCGATGAGCGCACCCGTGCCGTCGAACAGTGCGCAGGAGTAGTCGAGCCGTTCACGGATGTTGACCGACTGCGCGGTCGCTTTCAGTACCTCGCCCATCTGTTCGGCGATGTGCATGAACAGGTTGTTGAAGATCTCGAGGCGGGCAGGATCCGCGGCCGCACCCGTAGACTGCGGCGTCCGGGCCCGCGTCCTCCCGCCTGGAGCGAGCTCAGCTGTTATCGCAGGCGCAATCGCGGGGCATGGCTCCGCCGCTGCATGCTGATCCTCGATCAGCAGCTCACCGCCTGCGAGCCGCTGTGCGCGCCAGCCTTCCTCGAGCACCACCGTGCTGTTGGGCTCGACGATGAGCGCCGGGCCGCTCAGCGGCGCGCGCAGCGCGCCCTGTGCCACCACCGGCACCTCGCGCCATGCGCCGAACCAGGCGCGGACCCGGTGCGGCAGGCCGGCGATGGCGCCGGGCGGCGGGAAACTGAGCGAGCTCAGCTCGACGGAAGGAGCACTCGCCTCGACCCGCAGGGCCTCGATGACCACCTCGAGCGAGCGTGCGGCGAAGCCGAAGCGCCGCAGATGCTCCGCATGGAATCCCGCCCGGACCTCATCGAGCGCCGTGAGCGGCACCGACAGGGTGACTTCGCTGTCGCCGGCGCGCAGCTCGAGGAGCTCCTTGAGGCGCACGTTTTGGATCTCGTTGCCATCGGTGGCGAGCTCGGCACGCGCCTGCTGCCCGAGGTGCCCCAGCGCGCGCTGAGCCTCGGCGAGTCCTGCAGCGGTGAGCTCCGTGCGCAGGCTCGCACGGCGCACGGCGAGCCGGTCGGCCACACCGATACCGAACGCCGAGAGCACGCTCGCGAGTGGGTGCACCAGAATGCGCCGCACGCCGGCGGCGCGTGCCACGCGGCAGGCGTGCTGCCCGGCGGCACCGCCGAAGCAGAAGAGCGTGAAGTCACCCGCGTCGAGTCCCTGACGCGTGGACACCTGGCGGATGGCATTGGCCATCGACTCCACGCCCACCTCGAGGAACGATTCGGCTACCTGCTCTGCAGAACGGCCCCTTCCGAGCGCACCCGCCGCCTGAGGGGCGAGCTCGGCGAATTTCTCTGCGACCACCGCGACATCGATACGCCCGCAGCCATCGGGGCCGAACACCGCCGGCAGGGTGTCTGGGCGCAGGTGCCCGAGCAGCACCTGCACGTCGGTGAGGGTGAGCGGCCCTCCACGCCCGTAGCAGGCGGGACCGGGATCTGCCCCGGCAGAAGCCGGGCCGACGGCAAAGCGGCCGTCACGGTAACTCAGTATCGAGCCGCCGCCCGCGGCGATGCTGTGCACATCGAGCATCGGTTGCGTGAGGCGCACACCGCCGATGAGATGCTCGAAACGCTGGGGCAGCTGACCGTCGATCAGCGAGACATCCGTGGAGGTGCCACCCATGTCGAAGCCGATGAGACGGGCATAGTGGAGGCGTTCCCCGGCCCAGCGCATGCCGATCAGGCCTCCCGCCGGGCCCGAGAGCACGCTCGACATTGCATGAAAGCGCTCGAGCGCCGCGAGGCCGCCGTTGCTCTGCATCAGCGCGAGGCGTGCGCCCGGATCGAGGGCCCGCACCTCGCTCTGCAGGAGCTGCAGATAGCTTCGCAGCGGGTGCGCCAGGTACGCGTTGAGCACGGTGGTATCGCCGCGCACGACGTAGCGCACGAGTGGCGAGAGCTCGTGGGATACCGACACCTCATCGAACCCCAGCTCACGCGCCGCTGCCGCGGCGGCACGCTCATGCGCGGTATGCCGCCAGCCGTGCAGGAACACGATGGCGACCGCACGGGCTCCGGCAGCGCGCGCCCGCATCAGCTCGTCGCGGAGCTTCGGCAGGTCGAGCGGCTGCAGCACCGCGCCTTCGGCGTCGATGCGCTCGTGCGCCTCGATCACGTTCGCGTACAGCCGCTTCGGTAGCACGATGTGGCGAGCGAAGATGTCCGGACGGTTCTGGTAGCCGATGCGCAGCGCGTCGCCGAACCCCGCAGTGGTTACCAGGGTCACCGGCTCGCCGCTGCGCGTCAGCAGTGCATTGGTGGCGACCGTGGTACCGACCTTTACGGCCGCAACCAGCGCCGGCGCGGGTGCAGCGGTCACCGTGGCCGGCGCTGCGTCCTCGAGTATGGCGCGCGCTGCGCGCACGCCCGGGTCGCCCGCCGCTGCATCGATCGCGATCGAGGGCACCTTGCGCACGTGCAGCGCGCCATCGGGCGCAAGTCCGATGACATCGGTAAATGTTCCGCCACGATCGATCCAGAACTGCCAGCCCGCGCGGCGGGCAGCAGCGAGCGGTGCTTGGCTTCCCGTTTCCATTGCCTGCATTATTCGCCCATGCTCCTCGTGCGCCCAGCGCCGGATGCCCTGCCATGCAAGCGCCCGTGACTTCCCGTCATGTCGTTTTCTCTCACGGTCAGGAAGCCGGTCCCTGGGGACGCAAGATCACCGCGCTCGCCGAGGTGGCACGCGCCGAAGGATACGACGCGCACTCGGTGGATTACCGTGGCATCGATGAGCCACGAGCCCGCGTGGCGCGGCTGGTGGAGTTCTGCAAGGAGCTTACCGGCGATCTGGTGCTGGTCGGGTCGAGCCTCGGCGGCTACGTTGCGGTGGCCTCGGCCTCGCTGCTGCACGCCCGGGGTGTGTTTCTCATGGCGCCGGCGCTCTACATGCAGGGGTTACCGGAGCTGCGCAGCGGCGTGCTCGATTGTCCCGCGGCGGTGGTGCACGGCTGGCGCGATGATGTGATTCCCTATGAGCACAGCGTGCGCTTTGCCCATGCGTACCGCTGCGCGCTGCACCTGGTCGAGAGCGACCACCGGCTGCACAATCAGGTGCGGGTCATCCAGTACCTGTTCGAGTACTTTCTCGTTGCCCTCGATCTGCCTGCGATCGCCTTCGAGTAGACCTCGGACAGCGCCGCGTCCGCGGTACCCGGGCTCATCCTATCCGGCATGAACTGGCTGCTGCGCCGAGTCCTCGCGATCTGGGTGCGGTTCAAAGTCCTGCCGGAGGATGCCGCCACGCAGTTGCGCGCGCGTCCGCGGCCATTGTGCTACGTGCTCGAGCAGCGCAGCGCCACCGACCTCGCCGTTCTGCAGCAGGCGTGCGCGCGGCTACGCATCCCTCGGCCGGGCAGGCTGCTCGGCGGCGGGACCCGCGAGCTGCGCTCCTATCTCTGGCTCACGCAGTTGCGCGGAGTCATTGCGCGCCGCATCGACCGGCGACCGCCGCGACAGCTCGTGCAGATGATCGCCGCGCTGCGGGCCGATCCGCAGTTGGATTTCGAGCTGGTGCCGGCGGCGGTGTACTGGGGACGCGCACCGCAGAAGGAGCCGTCGTGGCTGCAGCTGATGCTGAGCGAGGACTTCGACGTCGGCAGTCGCGCACGCAAGTTGATGCAGGTGCTGTTCAACGGCCGCGATACGCTGGTCGAGCTCGATGAGCCGCTGTCGCTCCGTACGCTCCTCGGGGAGGAGCTCGGCGGTGCCGAGCGCGGCCGGCGGGTGACGCGCACGCTGCGTGCGCTTTACGCCCGGCGCCGCGCCGCCCGCATCGGCCCGGACCTCTCGCACCGGCGCACCATCGTTAACCGCGTGCTGCGCACGCGCGCGGTGCGCGCAGCAGTGGCGCAGGAGATGCGCGAACGACGCGAGCCACGCTACCAGGTCCTGCAGCGCGCACGCGGCTATGCCTGGGAGATCGCCGCCAACTATTCGCACGCTTTCGTGCGCTTCATGGAACACGCGCTCGGGTGGCTGTGGAACCGCCTCTACGACGGTGTGGTGTTCGGCCACGCCGAGACGCTCGCCGCGGTCGCAGAAGGAAACGAGATCATCTACGTTCCCTGTCACCGCAGCCACATGGACTACATGCTGCTCGGCTACGTCATCTATGTGCATGGTTACGCCGTGCCGCACACCGCCGCCGGCGTCAATCTCAACCTGCCGGTGGTCGGTCGTTTGCTGCGCAAAGGCGGGGCCTTCTTCCTGCGCCGCAGCTTCGCCGGCAACCGGCTCTATACGCTCGTGTTCATGCAGTACCTCGCCGCGATCATGAGCCGCGGCCATCCCATCGAGTACTTCATAGAGGGCGGGCGCAGCCGCACCGGGCGGCTGCTGCAGCCGAAGACCGGGATGCTGATGATGACCGTGCGCAGCTTTCTGGCCGATCCGGCGCGCCCGGTAGTGTTCGTGCCGGTGTATTTCGGTTACGAGCGCCTGGTCGAGGGTGCAACCTACGTAGGGGAGCTCTCCGGGCGGCCGAAGGAGAAGGAGAGCATCCGGGGACTCCTCGGCTCGTGGCGCGTGCTGCGGCAGCGTTTCGGCAAGGTGCACGTGAATCTCGGCGAGCCGATTGCGCTCGAGGAAATCCTCGACCGCCACGCGCGCGACTGGCGCGCGCGGCGCTTCGATGAGGAAACACGCGCTCCCTGGCTCGCGGGCGCGGTAGACGAGCTCGCCGAGCGCATCATGCGCAACATCAATTCCGCGGCGGCGGTGACGCCGGTCAACCTGCTGGCGCTCGCGCTGCTCGCCATGCCACGCCAGGCACTGCCGGAGGCGGACCTGGTGCAGCAGCTCGACCTGTATCGATCGCTGCTCCTGTCTTTTCCCTACAGCAACCGCGTGACCGTCACCACGCTCACCGGCACCGAGATGGTCGCGTACGGGGAGTCGCTGCGTATCATCGGGCGCGATCCGCACCGGCTCGGCGACATCGTGCGCATGACGGTGGAGAACGCGGTGCTCGCGACCTATTTCCGCAACAACGTATTGCACCTGTTCGCACTGCCTTCGCTGATCGCGTGCGTATTCGTGAGCAATGCGCGGGTGTCGACGGCCGACATCCAACGCCTGGCCTGGCGCGTCTATCCCTACATCGGCGCGGAGCTGTTCCTGCGGTGGAGCGAGACGGAGCTGATCGCGGTGGTGGAAGCTTCGCTCACCTCGCTGGCGGCACACGGTCTCATCGAGCCGGACGCGCAGGGCAGCTGGCGGCGCCCGCCGCCCGCCTCGGCACAGGCGATGCAGCTTTCACTCCTCGCGCAGGCGACCCTGCAGACGATCGAGCGCTACTACATGGTGGTGGTGCAGCTGGTGGTGGCTGGAAGCGGGCAGATCACCCAGGCCGCTCTCGAGGAACGCTGTCAGCAGGTCGCGCAACGCATGGCTGAGCTCTATGGCCTCAACTCCCCGGAGTTCTTCGATAAAGCGATGTTCGCGAACTTCATCGCGCTGCTGCGTGCCCGCGCCGTCATCCGGACCGGCGGCGGCGGGCGGCTCGAGTTCGATGAGGTCCTCACGCTTGTGGCGCAGGACGCACAGTTCGTGCTCAGCGAGCAGCTGCGCCACAGCATTCTGCAGATCATGCATGGCTGAGGAAGCTTGCCGCGCTCCGTTGCCGAGTAATAGACTGCCCGCAGTCGGGTTTGTAGTGCGCAACAAACAAGAACGCGACTTGGCTTAGCGGCACACGGTGCTCAAACGCAAGCAGCCTTCCTGGCAGACCGGAGGTCGAGGCTGAAAGGATGCGGCCCACGAGTCTGCAAGGGGAGCAGGGGGAAACACATGAGGAAGGTTCACGCCGGGCGCGCCCTGGAGATTGCCGCGCTGGCCGCTTCTCTGGCGGCCGGGGGCTGGCCACACGCACACGCCTTCACTTTCCGCAGCGACTCGGGCGACTGGACCGGCAGCTGGGACACGACCATCGGCTACGGCATGGGCTGGCGCGTGGTGAATCCCGATTGCCGATTGATCGCGACCGCGAATGGCGGTTGCGGCTACTCCCCTAACATCGATGATGGTGATCTCAACTACCTGCACAAGGCCGAGTACACCGAGGCGCTGACCGGCGTCACCGAGCTCTCGCTCAACTACAAGGACAGATTCGGCGGTTTCGTGCGGGCCTCGGGCCTGTACGACTTCTCGGTCATGGGCGACCACGTCGACCGCACGCCGCTCAGCCACGAGGCCAAGGGCGTGGTCGGCAGCTACACGCGCCTGCTCGATGCCTACGGCTTCCTGCGATTCAACCTCGGCAGCCTGCCCTCCGAGCTGCGCGGCGGGCGGCAGGTGGTGAATTGGGGTGAAAGTACCTTCATCCCGGGCGGTCTCAACTCGGTCGATTACTTCGATGTCACCGCACTGCAGGTACCGGGCGCCGAGCTGAAGCAGGCACTGCTCCCGGACACGATGGTGCTGTTCAATTCGCAGCTGTCGCAGAACCTGAGCACGCAGCTGCTGTACCTGTTCACCTGGCACCCGGACATCATCGAGCCGACCGGGGCATACTTCAGCACCAACGACATCGCCGGCGCCGGCAGTAACCAGAAGGCGGTTCTGGGCTTCGGCGCAATCTCCGACATGGGGGTGGACTTCAGTTCGCTTGGCGGCGGACTGATCCACGATTTTCAGAGCATACCGCGCCTGCCCGATCACAAGCCCTCCGAGTCCGGCCAGTACGGCATCAATTTCAAGTACTACCTGCCGAACTTCGGCCAGGGCACACAGCTCGGCTTCTACTTCCTCAACTACACGAGCCGCGTGCCAGTGGTGTCGCTGCAGACCGGCTCGCAGGCAGGGCTCGGAAACGCCTACGGTGCCGTCAATGCCGTGGCCGCCGCAGCGCAGGCGCTCGCTTCCGGTAATGCGCTCCCGGCGGCGGTGAAGATCGGCACCGCGGCTGGGCAGCAGGCCGCTGCGGCCACGGGCGGAAATCTGAGCGCAGCGACTGCTCAGCAGTACGCCACCATCGGCGCCAACACTCTGCTTGCCGGCGGCAACGTCAATGCGCAGGCGGCGAGCATCGCCACTTCCGAATTCACCAGGACCGGGGGCATCTACGCAGAGTTTCCGCAGGACATCAAGATGTTCGGCCTGTCCTTCAACAGTCAGATACAGAAGACCGGCACGGCGCTCCAGGGCGAGGTCGCGTACCGCCACGACGTTCCAATACAGATCGATGATGTCGAGCTCATCTATGCCGCGCTCACGCCCTTCGAGGCGGGTATCGCCAAACTGCTGGGTGAGCCGGTCACTCCTGCCGGCCACTGCGTGCCGAACTCCGCCACTCCGATCACCGGATGCAACCAGCTCGGCGCATACGGCCCTGGTCAGACGGTCAAAGGCTATGAGCTGAAGGACACCTGGCACTTCGATGTCACCGCGACCCAGGTGTTTGCCAATGTCTTCAAGGCCTCGCAGGCCGTGCTGATCTTCGAGGTGGGGGCTGACTACGTGCCCGGCCTCGAGGACAAGCTCACCGGCGGTCCGCAGGGCTTTGGTTTGCGTTATGACGGGCCCGGCACGAACCTCAGTGGCAATCCGAACCTCGGCGGCTACCCGCAGTTTCCGGCGGTCAACGGTCAGTGCATCAAGACCGCAGTCCCGAATCCACTCGGGCAATGCTTCGAGCGCGGCTCGGTGTTTGCGACGACATTCGCCTGGGGCTACGTGGTCTCCGGGCGGCTCGAGTACGACAACGCGATCGGCGAGTGGAACCTGCTGCCGCACTTCACCTGGATACAGGACGTGAACGGGGTTTCGCCAGGTCCCGGCGGGGCCTTCGTCAACGGCCGCATCGATACGACCCTGGGGCTCACGGCCACCCTTCACAACAGGTGGGAGATCGATGTCTCGTACACCAACTACGGCGGCGCCGGTCAGTACAACCTGCTGAACGATCGCGATTTCATCGCGGCCAGCGTCAAAGTATCGTTCTGAAGCGCCGTGACGCGTTGCGCCGTGAACGCACATTGAAGGGGGCGTCATGAAAATGCCGATTCGCTCTGCCGCCGCATTGATGTTGTTCGCATCGGCGGCGTTTGGCGCGGTGAGTCCGCAGGAGGCTGCGCGGCTGGGTCAGGATCTCACGCCACTCGGCGGGGAGAAGGCCGCTAACGCCGACGGCAGCATTCCGGCGTGGACCGGTGGGCTGAAGTCCGCCGCAGATGCCGGTTTCCCCAACTACAAAAACGGCGAGCACTACTCCGATCCTTATGCGAGCGACAAGCCGCTGTTCACCATCACCTCCGCCAGCCTGACTCAGTATGCGGCGAAGCTCACCGAGGGGCACAAGGCACTGTTCAAGACCTACCCCGACTACAAGATGATCGTCTACCCCACGCATCGCAGTGGAGCCTCGCCCGAGCGGGTGTACGAGGCCACCAAGCGCAACGCGACTACGGCGAAGCTGGTTGCCGACGGCAACGGTTTCACCGGCGCGGTCGACGGTACCCCCTTTCCGATCCCGCAGAGCGGGGTCGAGGTGTTCTGGAACCACGTGACCCGCTGGCGAGGAGTGGCCGCGGCGGTGAACATCGGGCAGGCGCCGATGACCGCGAGCGGGGGATTCACGCTGGTGAACTTCAAGGAGGAGTTCTACTTCCAGTACTACGAGCCGGGGATGACCGAGGCGGCGCTGAACAATATCCTGCTCTTCTTCACGCAGGAGACCACCGCGCCCGCCCGCCTCGCGGGAGAAGTGCTGCTCGTCCAGGAGACGCTCGATCAGGCGCGGGAAGCGCGGCGTGCCTGGGTCTACAACCCCGGCCAGCGGCGCGTGCGCCGTGCGCCCAACGTCGCGTTCGACAATCCGGGCACGAACGCGGACAACCTGCGCACTTCCGACCAGCTCGACATGTACAACGGCAGCCCGCAACGCTACGACTGGAAGCTGGTCGGCAAGAAGGAGATCTACGTCCCGTACAACGCCTATCGTCTTCAGGATGGCAAGCTCAGGTATGCCGATCTGCTCAAGAAGAACCATATCAACCAGGATCTGGCCCGTTACGAGCTGCACCGCGTGTGGGTCGTGGATTCGACGCTCAAGCCCGGCGTGAGCCACGTCTACAGCCGCCGCACGCTGTATGTGGACGAGGACTCCTGGCAGATCCTGGCGGTGGACTGCTACGACACCCGCGGGCAGCTCTACCGCGTGCAGGAAGGCCACGCCATGAACTACTACAACGTCCCTTCGCTGTGGGACGACCTGGAGCTGGTGATGGACCTTTCCAATGGCCGCTACCTCGCGCTCGGCCTGCAGAGCGAGGAGCACGGCTCGTACGACTTCAACATCAAGCGCACGCCGGCGGATTACCAGCCGAGCGTGCTGGAGCGGCGCGGCATCCGTTGAACGCCGCTGCGAGCGCATAAGCCGGTCGGGCTGCCGTGGACAAGGCTGCTGGCTCCGTGCTCGTGGCCGCGCTGCTGCTCGCCGCCGGGGCGACGCGGGGCGAGCCGCCACCGCAGGCACCGCTGCAGTCGAGTCAGGACGCGGAGCAGCCGCCGCGGGACGCGGAACCGGCACGGCTCGCCGCGCGCGGCCTGCTGATCGCAATCGCTTCAGCGGGGCAACGGCTCGTGGCCGTCGGTGACCGCGGCATCATCGTGCTGTCGGACGATCGGGGCGCGAGCTGGCGGCAGGCCGACCACGTGCCCTCGCAGGCCTTGCTCACCGGAGTCTGCTTCCTCGACTCCGCGCACGGGGTGGCCGTCGGACACGACGAGCTGATCCTCACCACCCAGGATGCGGGGCGCAACTGGAAGCGCGCTCACTATGCTCCACAGGCACAGCGGCCGCTTCTCGATGTCTGGTGCGGCGCAGGCGCTACGGTCATCGCGGTGGGTGCCTACAGTGCCTATTTCACCAGCGCCGACCGGGGTGCCAGCTGGCGGGAGCTGAAGTTCATGCCGGTAGCCATGCCGGCGCCGCGCGCGCGTCACGCCACCGCGGCGGCGGACGCGGCCGCGCCTTCGGTAGCCGCTGCGAGCGCGGAAGCGGCGGGCGGAGGGTTCCACCTCAACCGCATCGTCTCAGGGGCTGACCGCCGGCTCTACATCGCAGGTGAAGCCGGCCACCTGTACGCTTCCGATGATTGGGGTGCGAGCTGGCGTACGCTGCCCTCGCCCTACCAGGGCTCCCTCTTCGGTGTGCTGCCGCTCCCGGACCAGGGCCTGCTCGCCTTTGGTCTGCGCGGCCACCTTTACCGATCCGCCGATGCGGGCACGAGCTGGCAACCGATCGAGACCGGCACGGTTGCGATGCTGACTGGCGCTGCGCCGCTCGGTGGCCGCGACATCGCCCTTGTCGGGCTCTCGGGCGTGGTGCTCGTGAGCCATGATGACGGGCGCAGCTTCACTCTGCTGCAGCAGGCCGATCACGGCGGGCTCTCAGCGCTCGCCTCCGTCGGCGGTGAAAAGCTCGCGGTGGTCGGTGAGGGTGGTGCGAAGCTCATCAGTCTCAGGATCGAGACCGGCGCCCGGAGCACGGCGCCATGAGGACAGGCGGCGATGCACCCCACCTCTCTCCGACGCTGGTCGGCCGGCTCGAGCGGCTGATTTTCGGACACCGCACCGCGATCCTCGCGCTCTTCGCGCTCGGCACGTTGCTGCTCGGAGCAACCGCCATTCATGGACTGCGTATCGATACCTCGTTCAACAAGACTCTCCCCGTGCGGCACGAGTACATGCGCACCTATCTCGATCCACGGGTGGCCGAGTTTCGCGGTGCCGATCGGGTACTCATCGCGCTGATCGCCACCGATGGCAACATGTTCACGCCGCAGTTCTTCGCCGCGCTGCGCAAGGCCACCGACGAGGTCATCGTCATGGACGGCATCGACCGCACGCAGGTGCAGTCGATCTTCACTCCCAACGTGCGCTATCTCGAGGTGGTCGAGGACGGCATCGAGGCGGGCAATGTGATCCCGGCCGACTTCACGCCCACACCCGAGAACATGGCGCGGGTGCGCGACAACATCCGCAAGGCCGGCATCATCGGCCGGCTGGTGGCGAATGACTTCTCCGGTGCGCTGGTGAGCGCCATCGTGCTCGACACCGACGCGCAGGGCAAGCCGGTCGATCCCATCCGGATCGCGCACCAGCTCGAGCGGCGCGTCCGTGCACCGCTCGAAGGTCACGGCATCGACGTGCACATCATCGGCTTCGCCAAGGTGGTGGGCGACATCGCCGATGGGGCCGCCTCCGTGCTGCTGTTCGCAGTCATCACGCTCGTGCTGACGCTGCTCGCGGTACGCCTCTACTGCCAGTCGTGGCGCGTCGCGTTTGTGCCCGTGTTGTGCTCGGTGATCGCCGTGTTGTGGCAGCTCGGTGCGCTGGTGTTGCTGCGCTACGGTATCGACCCGATCGGCCTGCTGGTGCCGTTCCTGATATTCGCCATCGGAGTGAGCCACGGCGTGCAGAAGATCAGCGCGGTCGCCGATGGTGCATTTTCCGGACTCGGCAGCATGGAAGCCGCGCGGCGCACCTTCCGCGGGCTGCTCGCGCCCGCGATCGTGGCGTTGCTTGCGGACCTGGTGGGCTTCGTCACCATCCTGCTCATACCGGTGCAGGTGATCCGCGAGATGGCGATCACGGCAAGCATCGGGGTTGCGATCGTCATTCTCACCGATCTGGTGCTGCTGCCGGTGCTGGTGTCCTACGTACATTTCGATGCCGGTTATCACGCGCGTGTCGCACGGCGGCAGCACTGGCTGCGAATCGTCTGGCATCGACTGGCGCGCATCACGCGCCGCCGTACCGCGCTCGTCGTCATCGTCTGTGCCGCGGTACTCGCGCTGCTCGGCTGGTGGAAGGGGCGCGAGACCCCTATCGGAGACACTCAGGCCGGCGTACCCGAGCTACGAGCCGACTCTCGCTATAACCGCGACAACGATGTCATCACCTCCAAATTCAGCATCGGTGTGGATGTCCTCACGGCGATCGTGGAGTCGCAGCAGCCAGTGTGCGTCAGCCACGATCTCATGGCCTGGATGGACCGCTTCGGCTGGCACATGCGCAACCTTCCCGGTGTGCAGGAGGTCATCACGCTGCCGTTCATCGCCAAGATAGCGATTGCCGGCTGGAACGAGGGTAGCCTCAAGTGGCGCAGCATCCCGCGCGAGCAGAACCAGCTCACACAGTCGACGCGCTACATCGAGACGAGTACCGGGCTGCTGAACGAGAACTGCGATGTCGTGCCGGTGCTGATGTTCCTCGGCGACCACCGTGCCGCCACCATCGAACGCGCGGTGGCCGAGGTGAAGCGATGGCGCAGCGCGAATCCCGCGGCGCCCGCGCAGCTGCGCCTCGCGGCCGGCAACGTCGGGGTGATGGCCGCCACCAACGAGACCGTCGAGGCGAAGGAGCTGCTGATTCTCGCGGGCGTGTTCGCCGCGGTAATCGTCATGTGCCTGCTGACTTTTCACTCCGCGGTGGGCACGGTGCTCGTGGTGTTGCCCCTCGCACTGGTGTCGGTGCTGGTGTACGCGGTCATGGCGCTGGTCGGTATTGGGCTCAAGGTATCGACGCTCCCTATGGTCGCGCTCGGTGCCGGCATCGGCGTCGACTACGGCATCTACCTCTTCAGCCGCATGCAGGAGTTCCTGCACCAGGGGCTGCCGCTGCGCGTGTGTTACGAGCGCACGCTGCGGGTCACCGGTGCCAGCATCATCTTCACGGGCATCACGCTCGCCATCGGGGTGGCGACCTGGGTGTTCTCGCCGCTGAAGTTCCAGGCCGACATCGGCATCATGCTGACGTTCATGTTCCTCGTGAACATGCTGGCCGCGATCGTGTTACTGCCGGCGCTCGCCGCATGGCTGATCCACCCGCTCGGCACCGGTGCAGACGCCGCCAGACGCGCTTGAGCTCAGGGTCAGGCCCGACTCATGCCGAGGCGTGCCGGGTGAGCCTGCGCCCGGTGAGTCCGACCATCAGACGGGTGATACCCGTCAGCAGCAGATTCACTCCGACGAGAGTGCCAATGGCCCATATCGAGCTCGATGGCCACTGGAGCCAGATCATGAGGCCCAGCACCAGCGCCACGATGCCGTTGAGCAGCATCCAGCCAGAGGCCTGCTCGTGCCTGAGGCGGAAGTAGGTGACGATCTCGCACACGCCGGCCGCGAGGATCACTGCGCCGAGCAGTAAGGTCAGGGTGCCGAGGGCCAGCAGCGGGTGCGTGAGGAGATAGTAGCCGCCGATCACGAACACGACGCCGGCCAGGACCTGAAACAGTACCCGCCTCGCACCGCCGCCCTCGAACGCCGAAAGGAAATGGCTGACCCCGCCGAAGATCAGCAGCCAGCCGACCAGCAGTGCAACACCGAGTCCTGCCACTGCGGGCTCGATGATCGCGAATACCCCGACCACGATGAACAGGATGGCGGCGACGATGAGCCACCCCGAGAAGCTGCGCGCGGCCTTGAGAGCCGGACCTTCTGTAGCCATGCGACACCCTCCCCAGGCTTGTTGTCGTTTATGCGGTGATTCTGCCGCCCACCCACCGCGTCAGTAACTGCCCTTTAGGACAGGTGATTCGCCGGTCACGGCTGCGGTCAAGGTGGCGTCAGCGCAGATAGCCCAAGCCACGCGCCATCAGCGCAGCGCACAACACGATGACGAGGATGGCCGCGAGCTCGAGCATCAGACACATGCGCACCCGTTTTGTGTGCCCCACTGCGATCTCGGGCGCAACGCCGGCCTTGAGGCCGCGGTTCCAGGAAAGGAAAGTCACGGTCGGATAGATGGATATCAGCGCCGCGAGGAGGAACACGCCGAACTTGAGGAGAAAGAACCCATCATGCCAGTAGTAGCCCGGTCCCTTCTCGAAGTACGTCACCCGCAGAAGCCCGACTACCAGAAGCACCCCGGCGGATACGCCGAAAATCATGTCGGTGCGCAACAACCGTTGCGCCTGCGTGAGCGAGAGTGGCGGCTTGAACAGCGCCACCTCGACCGCCAGAGCGCCTACCAGCGTGAAGGCCGCGGCGTGGTGCAGAAAAGCCATGAGGGCAGGGGCGTACATCGGCGGCTCCTCGAGGTGTCAGTCATCCAGGCGCGGCGAGCGGCGCAGTTGCTTGGTGCGGCGTTGCTGCGCCTTGTGCTCCAGTCGCCGCTCGCGCGCGGCACGGGTGGGTCGGGTCGGTCTGCGTACCTTCGGCGCAATGAGTGCTCGCCGGATGAGATCGGCGAGCCGTTCGCCGGCCTCACGGCGGTTGCGCTCCTGTGTGCGGTGATTGCGCGCAGTGATGAGGATGGCGCCGTCTGCGGTCAGACGCCGGCCACTCAGGGCGCGCAGCCGCGCCTTGATGTCCTCGCCCAGCGCGCGGCTGCGCTCGAGGTCGTAGCGCAGCTGTACCGCGGTCGCGACCTTGTTGACATTCTGTCCACCGGGGCCGGATGCGCGCAGGAAGGACTCCGACAGCTCGTGATCCGGAATCTCGATGCCAGCGGCTACGGCTAACGGCACGGGCGTGAAGCTAATCCGCGGCCTGGTCCACTCCGGCCGCGGGTCCGGAAACCGCCGCGCCCGGGTAGGTCCGCACGCGCGGCTCGAGCAGGCGCGTCTCCTGTTGCGGCACGGGAATCTTTACTCCCTGCGCGCGGAAGATGCGCCAGATGGCGCGGTTGACATCCGAGCGCACGTTGTTCACGCCATTGACGGGGTCCGCGATCCAGAAGCGGATCTCGAGCCGCATGCCATTGTCTTCGAAACTGATCAGCCGCGAGACCGGCGCTGGATCGCGCAGGATGCGCGGATGGTTCTCGGTGGCCTCCACCAGTAGTTTCAGCGCCACCTCGGGATCGTCCTCGTAGCTCACCATCACCGGAAGCTTCAGGCGCACGCGCTGGTCTGAGTAACTCCAGTTGATGAAGGAGCTGGTGATCAGGTTCTGGTTCGGTACCAGGGTGTCCACGCCGTCGCGATCGCGCACCACTACGTAACGCCCGCGCAGCTCCTGCACCCAGCCGAAGTTGCCGGTGCTCGCACCGCTGTGAGTCGTGAAGCTGATGACATCGCCCGGCTTGATGGACTTATCCATCAGCAGCACGAAGCCGCTCACGAAATTGCTCGCGACCGCCTGCAGGCCAAAACCGAGTCCGAGCCCGATCGCGCCGGTGAGTACGTTGAGCGTCGTGACATCGACGCCGGCGGCGTTGATTCCCAGCAGCACCCCGAGTCCAACCAGCAGGAAGTAGGTGAACTTGGAGACACCGACGCGCGTCGAGACGGCGAGCTGATCGAGGCGCATCACGTGCCGTTCGATGGCACGCGCAATCAGGCTCGCCACCACCACGAACGCGGTGACCACCACCAGCCCCTTGAGCAGCGCCCACAGGCTGAACTTCCCCGGCACGAGGCTGATGCGGTTGAGGCCGCCCTCGATCTCATCGAGCCAGCCGAGCAGGGCGACGGCGCAGATTACCCACAGGATCACGGTGATGCGCGTTCCGCGGGTGCGGACCCAGGAGCCGCTCCCGAGCAGCAGACCGAGCACGAACACTCCGAGCCGCACCAGCAGCAGTGCAGTGACTATGCGCGCCGCGGCATCCAGCGCAGCGGTGGGTGTACCGAGTGCTGCGAGCACCGCGTGGCCGGCAACGAGCGTGGCGAGCGCCGCCAGAATGGGCGCGAGGATCACCAGACCATCGAGCGCATGGTCGAGTGTGTGCTCATTCAGGGGCAGATCCGGTGCGGTGCGTACCCGCCGCGCAGCGAGGACGCGCGCCACGAAGAGGCCTACCCCGAAGGCGAGCAGCATGGCAACGAGCGCGGCAAGCACCTGCGGCGATGTGAGCTGCAGCAGTGCGCCCCGTACGGCGCTGTCGGCGCTGTTCATCAGGCGTTCAGGTCCGGGATCAACTGGCTCTCGAGGCGGGCGATCTGGTCCTTGAGCATGAGCTTGCGTTTTTTCAGGCGCTTCAGCTGCAGCTGATCGACGTGCAGATCGAGCGACAGCCTGGAAATGACCTCATCGAGATCCCGGTGTTCGATGCGGAGCTGGCGCAGCTTCTCGACGTTGCGGAACAGCTCGCGGTCGACATTGTCTTCGATTTCCGCCATTTCGAGCGTGCCCCAATGGGGCTGTTGGCGGCGGGCGCCAGGGTAGGAAAGCTTAGCCGAGCGGCGTTCCAAGCGCCACGCCCGCTCCGCAGGCGAGCCGGGGGTCCCCCACGAAATCACGCGCCTTACTACGCTGCGTGAGTCTCGCTGCCAGCCTCAGGCATGATTTTTTGGGGTGGCGCGGGGTCCCCGGGAAATCGCGCGTCTTGTCGCACGGTAAGCACTCGATGACACCGGCGGGCGCGATTTTCCGGGGTGCGTTAGCGTCCCCGTCCCCGGTGTGCGTGCGAGCCTTCGGGACGTGCTCCGCGCGTGCCGCGCCGCCCGCCGCCGCCGCCACCCTGGCGCCGGCCGCCACCGGGGTGGGTGCGATGCACATGAGGTGCGCTCTGGACTGCCGTCGCGAGCAGCTCCGGGGAGATGGGAGAAAAGGGGATCTTGTGCCCGATGTAATTCTCGATGTCCGGGAGCGACACCGCCGTATCCTCGCACGCGAAGCTGATGGCATCTCCCTCGGCTCCGGCGCGCGCGGTGCGGCCGATGCGATGCACATAGTCGGGGGCATCCTGCGGCAGATCGAAGTTGAACACGTGACTCACATCGGGAATGTGCAGGCCGCGCGAGGCGACGTCGGTGGCGATCAGCACCGCGAGCTTGCCCTCGTGGAAATCCCGCAGGAACCGCAGGCGCTTGTTCTGGGGCACATCACCCGAGAGGGCCTGGGCCTGGAAGCCATTGACCTTGAGGATGGCCTCGAGCCGCTCGGCCATGCGCTTGGTATTGACGAACACCATGGTGCGTACGGCCTCGCTCTGATGCAGCAGGCCGATGAGCAGCGGAATCTTCTCCTCCATCGAGGGGTAGTACATGAGCTGGCGGACGCGGTCGACGGTCATCTTGTCCGGCTCGATACGGACCAGCTCCGGGTTGTTCATATGCTCGTAAGCGAGCTCCAGTACCCGGTGAGAAAGGGTCGCGGAGAACAGCATCGACTGGCGGCGGCCTGGCGCGGGCAGCCGGCGCATGATGTAGCGGATATCGGCGATGAAGCCGAGATCGAACATGCGGTCGGCTTCATCGAGCACCAGCACCTGTGCCGACTTGAGATCGAAAACGTGCTGCTTGAAATAATCGATCAGCCGGCCGGGGGTGCCGATCAGGACGTCGCAGCCCGCACCGAGCTGCTGCCGCTGCTTCTCGTAGTCAATGCCGCCAAACACCACCACATGGGTAAGTCCCGTATGGGCCCCGAGGACCAGGGCGTCGCGATGAATCTGCACCGCGAGCTCACGGGTCGGCGCCACCACCAGAGCGCGGATGGAGGTGGGGGAGCGGCTCGGGGCCGCCGGCCGCGTGAGCAATGCCTGATAGAGCGCGACGAGGAACGCCGCGGTCTTGCCGGTACCGGTCTGCGCCTGCCCGGCGACATCGCGCCCGGCAAGTGCGATCGGCAATGTCTGTGCCTGGATGGGAGTGCAGGTGACGAAGCCCGCCTCGCGGATGCCCTGCATTACCTCAGGCTTAAGGCCGAGCGAGGCGAAGGTTATTGAATCGGAGCGTGAATCGGTCATCAGTTAGACTGAACAGTTAGGGGAATTGCGCTCATAGACTTGAAAAACGGACCGGGAAGCGCTACAAAGTGTTCGTAAGACAGCGGACCGGCAGGTCCGCGCCTGCCATACCTACCCTTAGCTCCTTTTGGACTCATACTCAATCACGAGTTAGTAGTGTAACCGTTTACCGGGAGTCTCTGGCATCGCCTTGCGCGGCTTCCTGGCCGACCCCGCGGCGGATTCACTTTCCAAAGGATTTTTTCACGCTCTGTATTTGACGGAGGTTGAACCGCGTGAGTAGCCCGCACATTGTGCACACGACGGACGCGACATTCGCACAGGACGTCCTGAAGTCCGAAAAGCCGGTGCTGCTGGATTTCTGGGCCGAGTGGTGCGGTCCGTGCAAGATGATCGCTCCCATTCTCGATGAGATCGCCAGCGAGTATCACGACCGCATCAAGGTCGCGAAGATCAACATCGACGAGAACCCGCAGACCCCGCCCAAGTTCGGCATCCGCGGCATCCCGACGCTGATTCTGTTCAAGAACGGCACGGTCGAGGCGCAGAAGGTCGGGGCGGTTTCCAAATCCCAACTCGCGGCCTTCCTGGAAAGCAATCTGGACGCCGCCGCGAGCGCACAGGCTAGAAAATGAGAGGCTACCTCGGTAATCAGGGCCGTAACCGGCCCAACAAGGGCCCGCGCCACGGTAACCGTGACGGCAACCGCGGCAACGGTGGCGGCCGTCCCGATGAGATGATGCACGAGCCCGAGGTGTTCGACGCCGACGACTCCGAGATCATCAGTCCCGCCGAGCTGACGCAGTCGCGCAGCTCCATGAATCTGACGGAGCTGAAGTCCAAGCCCATCCACGAGCTG
>DASYFL010000115.1:0-8846 GCA_036498445.1 Steroidobacteraceae bacterium | reverse complement strand
AGCACGGGTACTACGATCGTGGTCCCATTTTCGGGCAGCGCCACCGTAGTCGGCATCGCGAACACCGGCTCCCCCGTGCCAAGCCGCGGGCTCGACGGCAACGGCTTTGCCTACGCCGCGACACTCCTCGGCTCGTCCCTGACCTGGAACGGTAATACTTATTCTTTCGGCAGCGCCGAGATCCCCGATGTCATCAGCAACATCACCCTGCCGCTGCCGGCGGGCAACTACACCACGCTGTCGCTGCTCGGCACCGGAGTGAATGGTAATCGCCCAAACCAGGTGTTCACCGTCAACTACACCGATGGGACTTCGACGAGCTTCACGCAGAGCGTCAGCGACTGGTTCACGCCGCAGAACTATGCCGGCGAATCCAAGGCGTTGACCATGGCCTACCGCATCACTCCCAGCGGCACGCTCAACAACCAGACCTTCTACCTCTACGGGTACTCCTTTGCACTCAACCCGGCCAAGACCGTCGCCAGCCTCACTTTGCCGAAGACGTTCGGGGTCCGCGTGCTCGCGGTCGATCTCCAGTGAAGGAAGCGATGCCGAAGCGTGCAGCGTGGCGGGAGCAGACGTTGGATTATTTCGGCCGCGGCCCGCAGCCGGCGCAGCTTCACAGCGGTGGCGCAGTGGCCCGCCGGGGAAGCTGAACGATCAGGCGGCCGGCACAGGGCGCGCTTCTGCGCTCTGCAGGCGCGCGATGAGCGTGCTGAGGAACACCCGGTTGAAGCGCAGCTGACAGGAGGCGGAGACCTGCTCGAGGAGGGTTGAGCTCACCTTGAGCACCGTTACCGCGCCGGCCGCGCGGATGGTGGCGGTGCGTTTCGCCCCCGGCACGTAGCTCGCCTCGCCGAAGCAGTCGCCGGTATCGAGCGCGCCGATGCGCTGGCCATGCCGCTCGACGTAACAGCCCCCGGTCACCAGGATATAGAATCGATCGTCCATCTCGCCTTCCTTGACGATCTCCTCACCTGCGGCATAGTCCTGCCAGTGGCTCGCGCGCAGCACTTCCCAGATCTCCGCGTGCGAGAACTCGTGGAAGAACTTCAGACGGCGCAGCACGCCGAACTGCTCCTGGCGGTCGATGCGTGAGTTCTCCTCGCGCAGCCGCTGGTGCACGCGGGTGAGCTCGGCAGCGAAGTCGAGCCCGGTCTTGCAGCGCTTCTCCGGGTCCTTCTGCATCGCCATCGCCACCACCATCTCGATCTCCTCCGGCACCTCCTTGCGCAGGGTGTGGATCGGGGGCGGCGTGGCGTAGACGAGCTGGTGCAGAAGTTTCTGCAGGTTGCCGGCACGGAAGGGGCGCGCCCCGGTGAGCAGCTCATACATCACCGCGCCGAGCGAGTACAGGTCCGAGCGGTTGGTGAGCTCCAGGCTCTGCACCTGCTCGGGCGACATATAGGACGGGCTGCCGGCGATGCCCTCGATACGCGAGATGTCAGAGTCCGAGACCAGCGCGATGCCGAAGTCGATGATGCGCACGTCGCTGTCCTGCGTGAGCATGATGTTCGAGGGCTTGATGTCGCGATGGATCACGCCGCGCGAGTGCGCGTAATGCAACGCCTTCGCACACTTGAACATAATCTCAACGGTATCGTCGATGCGCAGCAGGTTGTCAGGACGGCAGTAGGCGGCGAGCGTACGCGCACCGTGCACATGCTCGGTGACGATGTAGCAGTGACCGTTCTCTTCGCCGGCGTCGTAGATCGGCAGGATATGCGGGTGCTGCAGCATGCCCACCAGGTGCGCCTCGGACAGGAACATCTTGCGGGCGATGCGCGCGCGCTCCTCGTCGCCGCCGGCGTCCATGTTATAGACCTTGATCGCCACGTCCCGCCCGTAGTAGGCGTCGTGTGAGAGATAGACGATGCCGGTGCTGCCGCGGCCGACTTCCCTGATCACCACGTACTTGCCAATTCTCTCCGGCGTGCGCGCGCCGGGCTTGGGCATAGGTACGGACTTGGAAGCCGGTAGGGTCATCGGGTGGCGCAATGTTGCGAGACGGCGCATCAGGATAAGGCGTCGCCGGCTGTAGCGACTGTGATGCATCCCTCACGCAACCCGCGGCAGCGGCAGCGGCGCAGCAACTCGCGCGCTGCGCGCTCACACGAAATGCTCGTAACCCGAATGCGAGAACTCCATCACACTCCCATCGCGCACCACCACAGTGCCGGGCGCAGCCCGCAACGCGCCGATGCGCGTGTAACGCCACTGCTGCGCTGGCAGTTGCGCAAAGAGGCGAGCGATGTTGTCGGCGGGGACCGCGAAACAGAGCTCGTAGTCGTCGCCGCCGGTGAGTGCGAGCTCACGCGCACGCCGCTCCCCGAGGAGCGTTGTGAGCGACTCGGAGAGCGGCACATCGCTCCAGGCAAGCTCTGCTCCGAGGTGACTCGCGCTCGCGAGCTTGCCGGCATCCGCGAGTAGCCCGTCGGACACATCGATGCAGGCGCTCGCGAAGCCGCGCAACTGCTCGCCGAGCGCCACACGCGGTGTAGGCCAGAGAAAGCGCTCGCGCAGCCAGTTGCGCGCCTCGGCGGGACCGGTGAGCCGCCGTTGCTCGATGGCGAGTCCGGCGGCCGCGTCGCCGCACGTTCCGGAAACGAACAGCACATCCCCGGCGCGGGCGCCGCCGCGGTTGAGCGCCGCGCCGGTGGGCAGGTAGCCGAGCAGCTGCACGGTGATGCACAGCGGTCCGCGTGTCGTATCACCGCCGACGAGCGCGACCTCGTGCGTGTGCGCGAGCTCGCCGAGGCCGCGTGCAAACTCCCCGAGCCACGCCTCATCCGCCTCCGGCAGAGTGAGTGCGAGCAGTGCCCAGGCGGGCCGCGCGCCCATCGCGGCGAGATCGCTCAGGTTGACCGCGAGTGCGCGGTGGCCGATCGAGTCTGCCGGGGAGTCCTGCGGAAAGTGCACGCCGGCCACGAGTGTGTCGGTGGCGGCCACCAGCTCGGACCCGGGCGGGACGCGCAGCACCGCCGCATCATCTCCGACTCCGAGAGTCACATCGGCGCGCTGCGCGCCAACGCTGCGGAAGTAGCGCTCGATCAGCGCGAACTCCGAGAGTCCCATGCGCACATTGCCCGCTCAATGCTCGTGCGGCCGCAGCGAGCGTGCGGCGCGATCGAGCACGGCGTTTACGAACTTGAAGCCGTCGGTAGCACCAAAGCGCTTGGCAAGCGTCACGGCCTCGTTGATCGCCACGCGGTACGGCACTTCCGGCCGGGCCGTGAGCTCATAGAGCGCGATCAGCAGCACCGCGCGCTCGACCGGATCGAGCAATCGCGGCTCCCGGTCCGCGAACGCGGCGAGCCTTGCGTCGAGCTCCTCGCGGCCACGCCATACACCCTCGACCAGGGTGCGAAAGTAGTCGGCGTCCGCGCGCGACATGTCCTGCGCTTCGTCGAACTCCTGCACCAGGTCCTGCCATGGCGCCGCATTCAGTTGCCAGCGGTACAGTGCCTGCAATGCGAGCTTGCGCGCGACGCTGCGCGTCCCGCTGTGTGCGTACGCTCCCGGCGGGCTCATCGATCCCGTTCTCACAGGCGTGCCATGACGGCGGCCATCTCGAGCGCGCTCTCCATGGCCTCCCCGCCCTTGTTGCCGGCGGTGGTAGCGGCGCGCTCCAGCGCCTGCTCGAGCGAATCCACCGTCAGCACCCCAAAGGCCACCGGCACGCCGGTCTCGAGGCTCGCGAGCTGCAGACCGCGCGCCGCTTCGCCCGCGACGTAGTCGAAATGTGGTGTGTCGCCGCGGATGACGCAGCCGAGTGCAACCACCGCATCATAGCGGCCGCTTGCCGCGAGCCTGCGAACCGCGACTGGCAGCTCGAAGGCGCCCGGAACCCGCACCACAGTGAGATCGTGCGGGTCACCGCCGCGCTCGTGCCACAGCGCGCGCGCACCCTTCAGCAGACTCGTCACGATGAACTCGTTGAAGCGTGCGGCGACGATGGCCACCCGCCGCCCGCGGGCGCTCACCTCGCCTTCGATGAGTTCGGCGCTCATCCCTCAGCTCCGACGTAACTCTCGACCTCCAGACCGAACGCGGAAAGACCGTGCATCTGCTTCGGGGCCGACAGCACGCGCATGCGCTTCACGCCGAGATCCGTGAGGATCTGCGCTCCGACTCCGAAAGTGCGCAGCACCGTCCCCTCGGTGTCCTCGGCGACGCTCTCGGAGGCCGTAGTGGTGGCGGGTGCGGCGAACGAGCGTACCGCCTCGGCAAGCTCGCGGGCGCTTCCCTGCTGGCGCAGCACCACCACGACACCATTGCCCGCTTCGACGATGCGCTGCATGGCGGCGCGCAGCGTCCAGGCACGCACCGGTCCGCGCACACCGAGCAGATCCCGCAGCGTGTCGGCAACGTGCACGCGCACCAGCGGAGTGTCGCGTCCATCGAGGCGGCCGTGCGCGAGCGCTACATGCACTTCCAGACTCACCTCGTCCTGATATGCATACAGGCGAAACTCGCCGAGCTCGGTCTGCACGCTCTGCTCGGAGATGCGCATCACCGTGCGTTCGGTGCGCAGGCGATGGCGGATGAGATCGGCGATCGTGCCGATCTTCAGCCCATGCACACGCGCGAACTCCTGCAGCTGGGGGCGGCGCGCCATGCTGCCATCGTCGTTCATCAGCTCGCACAGCACGCCCATCGGCGTGAGTCCGGCGAGCCGGCATAGATCGACCGCCGCTTCGGTGTGGCCGGCGCGCACGAGTACTCCGCCACGGCGCGAGCGCAGCGGGAAGATGTGCCCGGGACGCGCAAAATCCGCTGCCGTCGAGCCAGGACTCGCGAGCGCGCAGATCGTAGCGGCTCGATCGCGCGAGGAGACACCGGTCGTCGTGCCCGCGCGCAGATCCACCGACACGGTAAAGGCGGTACGGTGCGATTCGCTGTTGACCGGCACCATCTGCGGCAGATCGAGCCGCGCCAGCGCCGCCTCCTCCATGGGTACGCAGATGATGCCGCTCGTATGACGGATCATGAACGCTACTGACTCGGCGCTGGCGTGTTCGGCCGCCATGATCAGATCGCCCTCGTTCTCGCGGTCCTCATCGTCCATGACGATCACCATGCGCCCAGCACGCAGCTCGGCGAGGATCTCGGCTACCGAGTTCAGTGGCGCGGCCGGCGGCGATGCGCTGGCCTTACCGGCAAGAGGCAGGACTTTTGACATGCGCGGGAATACGTCCGGTTGGGTACGTCAGTATACCCGACCCCTGGGCTGCGGCCCGCGAGCCGCTCTCCGGCAGCGGCGCGCCGCCGCCGTGCCGCACCTTCAGCCAGCGGTGAGCAGCGGGGTCACGACCTGATCGAGACGTTCGCGCGTCCACGCCGGCTGCTTCTCTTTCCAGCCATCCTGCGCGAGGCGTCCGGCGCGATCGATAGTGAAGCTGACCGGCAGACGCCAGATACGACCGTAACCGGGGGCGCTCGAGTCGCTCATGAGGCCCACGGGGAAATGCACTGAGCGCGCCACCTGCCGGACATCGCCGAGTCTCTCGCGCGTGTCGAGGCCGAAAGCGAGTACCTGTAATCCGGCGTCGGCATGTTTCACGAGATAATCGGAAAGCAGCGGCAGCTCTTCGCGGCAAGGCGAGCACCAGGTCGCCCAGAAAGTGAGGATGACCACCTGGCCGAGGAGATCCGCGCTCGAGATGCGCTGGCCATCGAGTGTCACCAGGGTCGCGGCGGGTGCCGGTGCGCCGACACGCAGGCCACCGGCCCATGATGGAGGAGCCAGCCACACATTGCCTGCGAGGCACGCGAGCCCCTGGATAAACCTGCGCCGGGCGCGGCTGCGAGGACGGTCAGAAGGCATAGCTCACTCCCCCACTCGCGGTCCAGCGGGGAAACAACTGGATTCCATAGAGGTTGCTGTAGACCGGAAGCTGCGCGAAGGCAAACGCGTACAACCTCGACGAGAGCTGCACGGTCGCACCCGGGCTAAGATAGGCGACGCTGCCGGCCG
This sequence comes from Steroidobacteraceae bacterium, assembly GCA_036498445.1. Taxonomy (GTDB): domain Bacteria; phylum Pseudomonadota; class Gammaproteobacteria; order Steroidobacterales; family Steroidobacteraceae; genus 13-2-20CM-66-19. The sequence continues at coordinate 2,869 of DASYFL010000115.1, read as the reverse complement.
TGTTCTGCACGTCCGCGAGTGCGCCCTGATCGGGAGACTTGTGCAGCAGGTTCACCTGCAGTTGCGGGACCCAACGCGGATTTCCCTCGTAGCGCAGACCAAAGCTCACGGTGATCGAGTTGCCAGGCCGGAAGTCATTACCGGGCTGATCCATGCGGTGCTTCACCGCACTCTGGAATTGGGCATTGACGAAGGCGTCGAAGTTCTGACTGAGGGCCTGGTAGTAGTAGGCGCCGACGATGATATCGGTGCTGCCGGTACCCGGCTGCAGACTCGCATCGAGCGGTTCTCCGGCGTGGGGGCCTGAGTAGAAGTCCACCGCCGTCCCGTACTGGCCGGTCGGCAGCTTCACGCCGAGCTGCACGCCGAGATTGTTGGTCGGCAGGAATCCCTGGTAGCTGGCAACGAGCTTCACATCACCGATGCTCGAGCTGAACGAGCGGCTCAGCTCCGGCAACGGTTGAGTCGGGTCATACTCGCCATAGGTCGAATGGCTGCGAATCACATACGGAGCCAGTAGCGTGAAATTCCAACGGGAGTTCGGGCTGTAGCTCACTCCGGCGGTCACGTACTGGTTGATCGTCTGATGCTCCAGCTCGGTACCGGCCGGCACTCCAGTGACCGTGTTAGTGCCGCTGCGCAGCTGATCCTGGTCGATGTAGTCATACTCGATGCTCAGCCGCCAGCCGGGCAGCGCCGAGTAACCCATGGCGGCATCGGCGCTCAACGTGCAGCCGCACGACGCGCATGCCTGCGAGCGCTGAGGTGCGCCAAGGAGCATGGGCGCCGCAATGAGCAACGCCGCCACGGTGCGCAGCCTCTGCGCACCGGAGGATGCAAGCCAGCCATCCGCAACCGGGGGGTTCATATATGTCCCTATGTATCCGTTCGACCGCGCGGGCGATGACGGAAGCTGCGATGCGCAGCGATGAACGCGCGATCCGCAGTCGCCCGCAGATGCCACCGGAAACGCACCGAGCCGAAAGCTGGTGCGCCTCCAGGCCTCGAGAGCTTCAGGCGACTACGGGTGGACCGCGCGAGGACTGTGCGCGCAGGATGGTCGGCAGGAAGGCGAGCGAAGCGACAGGCTCGGCAGGAGCGTGCAATACCGGCGACCCCGGCGCGGCGGACGGCATGGCCGCGAACTCGGTGGTCGCGCCGCCGGAGAAGACACACGGCTGATGAGAGCCCGCGCTACCCGGAGCGCCACCCGGATGGTGTGTGTGCCCGGCGTGCGAGGCGTGAGCGGCGAGCTCGCTCGCCGTCGAAGGCAGCGCTCCCGCACCGGGACACAATCCGAGGTATGCCCCGCCCGGTCCTGCGAACGGCATGAACCCAAGCGGTATCAGCGCACGCAGCAGGAACGCCGGCATCAACAGCCACGCCAGCCGCCTGCGGGTACGCAGTTGGGAAAGTGTCCCGGTCACGCGCTGAGTCTACTGCCCCGCAGGAGCGTTGACATTGGGCAAAGGACCCTACGTTTGGTCATTTCCGCGGTTACCTCGCTTCAAGTCGCTCGCAGCTCCGGCCCGCCAGCGGGTGCGCCGCCGAGGTCAGGCGGCGCACCCGTGCCTGGGGTGTAGCCCGAGTGATCGCCGTCAGCGAGTGGCGCTGCTGGCGTTTAGCGGCTGATGGTCGCACGTCACGTGAGTGTTCCAGTCGGCGAAGCTACCGGTCGGATTATGTTCCCAGGCCCACACGTGCAGCTCATAGAACGCGGGCAATCCGAAACGATTCGGCTCGCCCACGTAGTTGAGCAGATTGCCCTCGAGTGCCGGCACCGCCGGGGGCGCGTTGTGCAATGCCCAAACGCTCGCCTTGACGATGAATTCGACGCCGACGAGGCGCATCGACCCGCTCGCCGTGGGCTCGTAGATCAAGGCCTCGGGCTGGGTCGCATCGAGCATCGCATCATCGAGGCGCGGTGGGAGCACCAGGTGCACGCCCATGGCGCCGGTCTCCGGTCCGCTGACGCAAGGCGTGGCAGGCACCCATCCTTCCGCGAGCGCGACATTGATGTTGAGAAAGCGCGCCGTGGCGTGCCGCACCTTCGCGATGAGTGGCGATGAGATGAGTGGCGATGACTCCTCGGGTCCTTCGGCGAGTGCCGGGCTGGTCGGTAAGGACAGAACGGCAAGCGCACCTAACGTAGTGAGCGCTGATGGCCGGAAGCTTCGATACATATGGGTCTCCCTTGCGCGAATCGCACAGCTGCGAACTGGCGCACAAGGTATCGGTGTGGGCGGCAGGCGGAATCGGTAGCGACACCCATTTTATGTTCACGCTTCCCTAGATCTGCGCGCCTTGCGGGAACCCGCGGAGCGCGCACAGGTCTGCTGCATCGTCAGCGCGGCGCGCGTGAGTTCCGTCGCAGTCTATGCCGTGGTCGCTCGCGAAGCGGCAGAGCGTGTGCTCAGCTTGTCGCCGTGGCGCGCCGCCGCGCGCCATTGCTGAGGTAAGGAAGACCCCGATGAGATACCTGATGGCCACCCTGCTGATGCTGAGCGCGTGCTCGAGTCAACCGGTGAGCGATGCAGGCTCGGGCCGGCACAGCGTAACGGCCACTTCCACACATGGTGTGCTCGCAGCGCGCGACCTGGCTGTCAGGCTGGCCAACCGGTACTGCGGCCGGAGCGGTCAGCGGGCTGTGGTCGAGAGCTTCGATGACAAGACTATCGGCGGAGTGATCGGCGACCCCACCACCAGTGTTGTTTTCATCTGCGGAGCGCCGAACACCACCGCATTCATCAGGTAGGCGGTCAAAGGCTCAAACGCTCATTTCGCCGAACGACGGTTCCGCAGGATCGCCTCGCTGAGCCGGCGCATATCGTCGAGGGTCCTGCGGCGGCTCGGCTGCACGCTCAGCGCG
>DASYFL010000114.1:0-31230 GCA_036498445.1 Steroidobacteraceae bacterium | reverse complement strand
GGATCGCGCGCGGCGCCGAGGATCTGGATCAGGCCCTGACCAACTTCCGGCACTTCGAGCCTGAAGAGCTCGATGAGGAACTCCGGCGCCGTGCGGGTGAGGAACAGCTGCGGGCCGCGCGGCTCCGAACGGACCTCCTTGAGGTACGCCTTGATGCGGTCCTGCGGCTTGGCCTGCTCGCGGGGAATCATGTCGGTGCGCGGAACGAACCCCTCGGCGTTGCTGCCGAGGTCGATGTAGATGCCGTTGCGGTCGACACGCTTCACGACGCCACCGACCAGCGTGCCGACGCGGTCGCGGTAGGCTTCGACCACCTGCGCACGCTCGGCCTCCCGCACCTTCTGTACGATGACCTGCTTGGCCTGCTGGGCCGCGATGCGGCCGAAGACCACCGACTCGATCGGCTGCTCGACGAAGCCGCCGACCTCCGCCTTGCCGTCGGTCTCCAGCGCATCCTCGAGCCGCAGCTCGCGCTCCGGGACCTCGAGCTCCTTGGAATCATCCGCGAACACCTTCCAGCGCCGGAAGGTATCGTAATCTCCGCTCTTGCGGTCGATGGCAACGCGCACGTCCCATTCTTCGCCGTGTTTCTTGCGGGTAGCCGACGCGAGTGCGGCTTCGAGCGCCTCGAAGATCACTTCCTTGTCGACACCCTTCTCGTTGGAGACGGCATCGACCACCATCAGGATTTCTTTGTTCACGTCTCTCGTACCTCGCGTTCGTGCGTGCGCACCAGCAAGCGCGTCTAGGACGCCAGCCTTGCCTTGCCAATCTCTGCGAATGCCACCGTCACCTGCTCGCGGTCGACCTCGAGCGCGATGCCCGCGTCGTCCACGGTGAGGAGCTTCCCGGTGTAGCGGCGCCGGCCCGCCCGCGGCTCCTTCAGCTCGATGAACACCCGCGAGCCGACGAAGCGCCCGAAGTGCGCCTGCGTGCGCAGCACCCGGTCAAAACCGGGTGAGGACACCTCCAGGGTATAGGCGCTCGGAATCGGGTCCTCGACATCGAGCAGCGTGGAGATCTCGCGGCTCACCTGTGCGCAGTCATCGAGCGTCACACCGGACTCGCGGTCGATGAACACGCGCAGCAGCGCGTGGGCCCGGCCGGCCGAGTATTCAAGCTCGACGAGCTCATAGCCCAGCGGCGCCAGTAAAGGCTCGATGAGGGCGATGAGCCGCTCGCGCAAGGTCCCCAGCACGTTCGCAACACCTCTGCGGGCGCTGCGTGGCGCCCTGGCAAACAAAAAAGGGCCTTAAGGCCCGCCAAAAACAAAAAGCCCCGCGGGGGGCTTTCCATTCATGTGCTCCTCGGGAATGCCGCAGCGTCCTGCGAAGGACGCCCCTGGCACCTGCCTCCCGCCCCCGCCCGCACGCTCGAACCACCGGGGGGCCGCGCATTCTACCGGAACTTACGCGGCGGAGGGAACAGGAACGCAATGATTCAAGGTGGCCCAGGCAGCCGCCCGCCCTGGACCTGTATAGACAAGTTGAGCGCTCCCGTGCATCATTCGGCCCCCGCTCACCGGCAAGGCAGCTTCCACATGTCACTCCAGGCCGCCGCCGCCCGCTATCTGCAGGTGAAGCACTTCATTCTCGAGCAGATCGCCGGCGGGGCGCTGCCCGCTGGAGCGCGCGTGCCCTCGGAGAACGAGCTGACCCGCACCCTCGCCATCTCGCGCATGACCGCGAACCGGGCGCTGCGTGAGCTCGCCGCCGATGGGGTGCTGGTGCGGGTCGCCGGGGTCGGTACATTCGTCGCGGAGCAACGCGTGCACGCCCACCCGCTCGAGGTGCGCAACATCGCCGATGAGATCCGGGCGCGCGGGCACGAGCATCGCCTGAAGGTGCTCACGCTCGAGTCACTCAGCGCGCCGCGCGAGCTCGCCGAGCGCTGCGGCGTGAAACCCGGGACGATGCTGGATCACTCGCTCATCACCCACTTCGAGGATGGCATGCCGCTCCAGGTAGAGGAGCGCTACGTCAACCCGCAGGTGGCAGCGGGCTACCTGCAGAATGACTTCACGCGCCTCACCCCGCACGAGTTCCTCATCCGCGTCGCCCCGCTGCAGCGTGCGGAACACACGGTACGGGCGCTGGTGCCCGAGCGGCGGATCCGCCGCCTGCTCAAGCTCCAGAACGGCGAGGCGTGCCTGCTCATCCTGCGGCGCACGTTCTCCAATGGCCGCATCGCCAGTGTCGCCGATCTCTATCATCCGGGCTCGCGCTACGAGCTCGCTGCCAACTGTCAGCCGAGGTCACCATGACCGCTCCTTCCGCCCGCGCGCCGCTGCGCGCCCCGCATGGCTCACAGCTCTCCTGCCGCAGCTGGCTCACCGAAGCGCCGCTGCGCATGCTGATGAACAACCTCGATCCGGAGGTCGCCGAGCGGCCTTCCGAGCTCGTGGTGTACGGCGGCATCGGCAAGGCGGCGCGCAACTGGCAATGCTACGAGCAGATCGTGACGGCGCTGCGCGCGCTGCAGGACGACGAGTCGCTCCTCATCCAGTCGGGGAAGCCCGTGGGCGTCTACCGCACCCACACCGATGCCCCACGCGTCCTCATTGCCAACTCGAATCTCGTCGCCCGCTGGGCGGACTGGGAGCATTTCAACGAGCTCGACCGGCGCGGACTGATGATGTTCGGACAGATGACGGCGGGCTCCTGGATCTACATCGGCAGCCAGGGCATCGTGCAGGGTACCTACGAGACCTTCGTCGAGATGGGCCGCCAGCACTACGGCGGCAACCTCGCGGGAAAGTGGATTCTCACCGCCGGGCTCGGCGGGATGGGCGGCGCGCAACCGCTCGCTGCCACGATGGCCGGTGCCTCCATGCTCGCGATCGAGTGCCGCCCGGAGCGCATCGCCAAGCGTCTGCAGACGAAATACCTGGATGTCGAAGCGCGCAATCTCGATGAGGCGCTCGAGCTCATCGAGCGGGCCCGCGCGAGCGGTGTGCCGCGCTCGGTTGGGGTTCTCGGCAACGCCAGCGAGCTGCTGCCGGAGCTGTTGCGCCGCGGAGCGCGCCCGCACGCGGTGACCGACCAGACTTCCGCGCACGACCCGGTGAACGGTTATCTGCCCGCAGGCTGGAACCTCGAGAAGTGGGATCGGCTGCGTGCGGCGGACCCGGCGCAGGTCGCGCGCGAGGCGCGCGCCTCGATGCGTGCGCACGTGGCCGCCATGCTCGAGTTCCAGAAGCTGAAAATTCCCGTCTTCGACTACGGCAACAACATCCGCCAGGTGGCATTCGACGAAGGACTGAAAGAAGCCTTCGCCTTCCCCGGCTTCGTACCGGCATACGTGCGGCCGCTCTTCTGCCGCGGCGTCGGCCCGTTCCGCTGGGTGGCGCTGTCCGGGGACCCGGAGGATATCCTGCGTACCGATGAGAAAGTGCGCGAGCTCATGCCGAACGATGCACATCTGCATCATTGGCTCGACATGGCGCGCGAGCGCATCCGCTTCCAGGGTCTGCCCGCGCGCATCTGCTGGGTGGGACTCGGCGATCGCCATCGCCTCGGGCTCGCATTCAACGAGATGGTGGCGCGGGGGGAGCTCAAGGCGCCGGTCGTCATCGGCCGCGATCACCTCGACTCCGGCTCGGTCGCGAGTCCCAACCGCGAGACCGAGGCGATGCGCGATGGCTCGGACGCCGTCGCCGACTGGCCGCTCCTGAACGCGCTGCTGAATACCGCAAGCGGCGCCACCTGGGTGTCGATCCACCATGGCGGCGGTGTCGGCATGGGCTACTCGCAGCACGCCGGCGTCGTGATCGTTTGTGACGGCACCCAGGCAGCCGCACGCCGCATCGAGCGGGTGCTGTGGAACGATCCGGCGAGCGGCGTCATGCGGCATGCCGATGCGGGCTATGAGAGCGCGATCGACTGCGCGCGCAACCACAGACTCAATCTGCCTTTCCTCGCTCCCACGCCATAGCCACACCCGTGCACGTCCCGCTGAAGCTCTGGCGCAACGCGCAGCTCGCGACCTGCGATGCGACCGCGCGCCGCATCGCGCGCGGCGCGCTCCTCACTCGGGGCGATCGCATTGAATGGGTGGGCGAGGAAGCCGCACTCCCCGCCCTGAGTCCCGAGGAGACGCATGATCTCGGCGGCGCCTGGGTCACTCCCGCGCTCATCGATTGCCACACGCACCTCGTGTTCGCAGGCACGCGCGCCGGGGAATACGCCGAGCGGCTGCGCGGCGCATCCTATGAGGAGATCGCGCGCGCGGGCGGCGGCATCCTCTCCACGGTGCGCGCGGTGCGTGCCGCGAGCGAAGAGCAGCTCTTCGATGAGAGCGTGCCGCGTCTCGCGGCACTCATGGCGGAAGGCGTTACGGCGGTCGAGATCAAGTCCGGCTACGGACTGACGCTCGCGGATGAGGCCAAGATGCTGCGGGTCGCCCGCGCCCTGGGCCGGGCTTTCCCCGTCACGGTGCGCACCACGTTCCTCGCCGCCCATACGGTGCCGCCGGAGTTCCGTGGGCGTGCGCAGGAGTACATCGAGGTCATCGCGCGCGAGTGGCTGCCTGCCCTGCTCAGCGAGGGGCTCATCGATGCGCTCGATGTGTTCTGCGAGCACATCGCTTTTACCGTGGCGCAGGCCGAGGTGCTGTTCGACGCAGCGCGCTCGCTCGGAGTGCCGGTGAAGATGCACGCCGAGCAACTCTCCAACCTGGGCGGCACGCTGATGGCGGCTCGGCACGGCGCGCTCTCCTGCGATCACCTCGAGTACGCGGGTCCGGCCGAGGCGGCCGCACTCGGTGCGGGCGGCCCTGTGGCGGTGCTCCTGCCGGTTGCCTTCTACTGCCTGGCAGCCGAGCGCCCACCGCCCATCGCCGCGCTGCGCGAGGCCGGTGCCGCGATGGCCGTGGCGAGCGACTGTAATCCGGGCTCCGCGCCGGGCGCTTCGCTGCTCGGCGCCATGAGCATGGCGACGCGGCTGTTCGGGCTCACCTCGGAGGAGGCACTGCTCGGTGTGACGCGTCACGCCGCACGAGCGCTCGGCTTCGGGGCCTCGCGCGGCGCACTCGCTCCGGGCTCCGCGGCCGATTTCGTGGTCTGGAACGTCCGCTCTCCGGAGGAGCTCGGTTACTGGATAGGCTTCAACCCGCGGCGCACGGTAGTCCGCGCGGGGGAGGTTGTGCGATGGCCGAATCAGACATCCTGAAACTCGGCGCGCGACCGCTGCGTCTCGCCGAGCTGCGGCGCGTGTACGAGGGGCCGGTGACGGTCGGCATTGCGCCCGAGGCGCTCGGCGCGGTGCGCGCGGCGCACCTCCTCACGGCGCGCCTCGCGGCAGCCGAGGCCCCGGCGTACGGCATCAACACGGGTTTCGGACTGCTCGCCAACACGCGCATAGCGCCGGCGCAGCGTACGCTTCTGCAGCGCAATATCATTCTCTCTCACAGCGCCGGGGTGGGTGCGTTGCTCGATGACTCCATCGTGCGCCTGACGCTCGTCCTGAAGCTCGCGAGCCTGCTGCAGGGATTCTCCGGCGTGAGCGAGCCACTGGTGCGCTTTCTCGAGCGGTTGATCAACACCGGACTCCTCCCCTGTGTACCCTCGCAAGGCTCGGTCGGCGCCTCGGGTGATCTCGCGCCGCTCGCGCATCTTTCGCTCGCGGTGCTCGGACTCGGCACGGTGCGCCGACACGGCGAAGCGTTGCCCGCCGCGGAGGCCCTCGCGCAGGAAGGGTTGACGCCGCCCGCGCTCGGCCCCAAGGAAGGACTCGCGCTGCTCAATGGCACGCAGGTGTCGACCGCGCTCGCCCTCGGCGGGCTCTTCGAGCTCGAAAAGGTCTTTGCCGCGGCAGTCGTGGCAGGCGCTCTGTCGGTGGACGCACTGCAGGGGAGCGACGTGCCATTCGATCCGCGCATCCAGCATCTGCGTGGTCACGACGGGCAGGCGCGGGTGGCGCGTGTCTATCGCGAGTTGCTCGCGGGGAGCGAGATCCGCGAGTCCCACCGCACCTGCACGCGCGTGCAGGATCCTTACTCGCTGCGCTGCCAGCCGCAGGTGATGGGGGCATGTCTCGACCTGATGACGCAGCAGGCCGGAATGCTCGCCACCGAGGCCAACGCCGTCACCGACAATCCACTCGTGTTCACCGAGAGCGGTGAAGTGCTCTCGGGCGGGAATTTCCACGCGGAGCCCGTCGCCTTCGCCGCGGACGTGCTCGCGCTCGCCTGTGCCGAGGTCGGCTCGATCACCGAGCGGCGCGTTGCGCTGCTGGTCGATCCGAAAATGAGCGGACTGCCGGCGTTCCTGGCCCCCGACAGCGGAGTCAACTCCGGCTTCATGCTGGCGCAGGTGACCGCGGCGGCACTGGTCGCGGAAAATCGCATGCTGTGCCATCCGGCGAGCATCGACAGCATCCCGACTTCCGCAAACCAGGAGGATCACGTCAGCATGGCGACGCACGGTGCGCGGCGGCTCCTCGACATGACCGCCAACGCGCTCAAGATCGTCGCCATCGAATTTCTCTCGGCCTGTCAGGGCATCGACCTGCGCGCGCCGCTCAAAACCTCGCCGCGACTCGCCGCCGCCCATGGTGCGCTGCGCCTCAAGGTGCCATTTGCGACGAGCGACCGGCTGCTTGCGCTCGATATCGAGGAAGCCGCCACCACGGTCCGGCGTGCCGAAGTGCAGTCGGAGGCGAGTTCCCTTCTGCCGAGCTACCGCTGAGCGGGATGCCAAACAAGGAACCGGCTGCACTCCGCACAGCCCGCCACCCAGCCATATTCTGTTAAATGCGCGCGGACGACCGGCTTTCGTCCACACAAATGCGACGGCAGCCACCCATCAGCGTTCCTGATAATGGGTATCGGCACTCTTTATAGACTAGCAACAGCGACCGGCCGGCCTCGGCGCCGGTCACGGTCCGCATATTGACGCGCTATAGATCGGTGCTGTGGCGCCGCCGCGGCGAGCCCACGGCCGGCACCTACCCGAGTCTCAGGCCGGCGCGCACTCCGCCGGCTTCGGTTTTTCCACCTCTTCGGATTGCTGCTCGCGCTTGATGCGCTCGTAGATCTCCTCGCGGTGCACGGCGACGTGTTTTGGCGCATTGATGCCGACGCGGACCTGGTTCCCTTTGACCCCCAGAACCGTGATGGTCACGTCGTCACCAATCATGACGGTCTCGCCGACACGTCGTGTAAGAATGAGCATCTTCCATATCCTCTGCCGTTCTAGTTTTAGGTTTGCGGCAGCGACCCAAGTTCGCCACCTGCCCCCTTCTTTTTGTTTTGCGGAGCGTACGCGTAAACGGGAACAAAAGAAAATAGTAACGATGCCGGCAAGCGCTGGCTTGAACGGTCGCGTCATGGGGGGCAAAACCGGCTAGCCGTGTGAGCTCGCCGGTAGCAGCTCTCGCAGCGCCGCAGAAGCCGCCGGCGCTGCCGGCCCGACGATGAGATGCACGCAATCGGGACGCGGCAACGCGACAGCACGCAGTCCGAGCGCCACGAGGCCCACACGGTCGACTCGTGCGGCTTGCTGGACCTCCACGAGCAGCCGGCTTGCTGCCAGTGTCAGGCTGCGGATATTTCCTGCGCCGCCGAGCGCGGCGAGCAGCCGCGTTGCATCCCCGCGCCAGGCTTCGTGGACGGTTTGTGCGGTAACCGTCCCACACGCAAGCGGCGGCGCAGCAGTCGATGCCATGAGCGGCGCGGATCCGACATGAGAAGTGGTGGCTGCTGAGGCTTTCGGCAACGCGGCGCGGATCTCTCCGGCAAGTTGGTCGGCGGTGGCACCGACCACCACCTGCAGAGCCTCTGCAGAGGGACGGACGAGTCCGCGCGCACCGAGCCGCCGCAGCGCCTGCTCGTTGACCATGCTCTGGCTCGCCACGAGCAGACGCAGGCGCGTGGTGCACGCATCCACCGAGCGCACATTGTCCGCGCCTCCCAGGGCCGTGATCCACGCCGTCGCCGTGGCGGCGGGAGCCGCCGCTTCCTCCTCGATGACTGCATCGAGCGGCTCGCGTCCGGGAGTCCTCAGGTCGAAGCGCACGATGACGAGGCGAAACAACAGGTAATAGAGCGCGAAGTAGGCTGCGCCGACCGGCAGCAGCCACAGCGGCCGTGTGGCAAGCCGGAAATTCAGCACATAGTCGATCAGTCCCGCCGAAAAACCGAAGCCGAGCCGCACCTGCAACGCATTCATGACAATGAAGGCGACGCCGGTAAGCAGCGCGTGCACTGCGTAAAGCACCGGCGCGAGAAAGATGAAGGTGAACTCGATCGGCTCGGTGACGCCGGTGAGGATCGAGGTGAGCGCAATCGAGCCGAGAAGTCCTCCGACCGCGCGCCGCCGCTCGGGCAGCGCGCAACGGTACATGGCGAGACACGCTGCCGGCAGGCCGAACATCATCACCGGGAAGAAGCCCGACATGAACACGCCCGCGCTCGGATCGCCGGCGAAGAAGCGCGTCTGATCGCCGGTGACGCCGTGGTAGTCGCCGAGCAGGAACCAGGCGATGTTGTTGATGATGTGGTGCAGCCCGGTGACGATGAGCACGCGGTTGAGCACGCCATAGGCGAAAAGACCAAAGGCGCCGGCATGCAGCACCGAGCGGCTGAGGGTGTCCATGCCCTCCTCGAGATGTTGCCACTGCGTGCCGAAAGCGAGCGCGAGCAGCAGGCCGCCAAGGCCGCTCACGATCGGCACGAAGCGGCGGCCGCCGAAAAAGCTCAGGTAACTCGGCAGGCTCACCTTGTAGAAGCGGTTGTAAAGCAACCCGCCCATGAGCCCGGAGAGAATGCCGACCGGAACGCTCAATCTGCCGATCTCGTGCGCCTTGTAGGCTGCGACCGCGAGCTCCCGTGCCCGACCGCTGAACTCCGCCAGCGCCTGCGGAGGCACGGTGATCAGCGCCTCCGCTCCCTTGGTCGCCACCAGGTACGCGACCACGCTCGCGAGGCCCGCCGCGCCGTGGTTCTCGCGCGCGAGGCCTACGGATACACCGATCGCAAAGAGCAGCCCAAGGTTGGCGAAGATCGCCGATCCGGCGGCCGTCATCGATGCGGAATCGAACAGGTCAGGCTGGCCCAGGCGCAGCAAGAGTCCCGCGATCGGCAGCACCGCAATCGGCAACATCAGCGCGCCGCCGATCTTCTGCAGGCTCGCAAGCACTCCCTTCATACCTGCGCCTCCATGGCGGTGGGCGCCGTGGCAAGGAGTGCGCGCACCGCGGCGGCGGTCGTTTGCTGCAGCGCTTCCGCGGCGAGCGCGCGGCACGCAGCGAGTGTGAGGCTCGCAACACGCGCCTTCAGCTCCGGGATGGCGGAAGGCACGGCGGAGAGCTCATTCACCCCGAGCCCGATGAGAAGCGGCGCGGCGAGCGGCTCCGAAGCGAGCCCGCCGCACACGGCCGCGTGTCGGCCCTGCGCGCGTGCGCCTTCGGCGGTGCGCGCGATGAGGCGCAGCACTGCCGGGTGCAGGGCATCGAGACGCGCCGCGAGTTGCGGGTGGCCGCGGTCCATGGCCAGTGTGTACTGCGTGAGATCGTTGGTGCCGATCGAGAGGAAATCGGCCGCCGCGGCGATGCGCTCCGCGAGCACCGCAGAGGCCGGCGTCTCGATCATGACCCCGAGGCTGACGGGCTCAGCCCTTCCGAGCTCGCGCCGCAGCTCCTCGAGCATCCTGCGCACCGGTTCTATCTCTCCCGGATCGGTGATCATCGGCAACATCACGCGACAGTGCGCGGGTCCCCGCACGGCGAGGATTGCGCGCAGCTGCGTGCGCAGCAGATCCGGCCAGGCGAGGCTCGTGCGAATGCCCCGCAGGCCGAGCGCCGGGTTCTCTTCCGGTGGCATGGGCAGATAAGCGATCGGTTTATCTGCGCCTGCATCGAGGGTGCGGATGGTGAGCGGTCGCTCACCGAGCACATCTGCGATCTTTTGATACTCGGCAGTCTGCTCGGCCTCGCTCGGCGGCCGGTGGCGATCGAGAAACAGGAACTCGGTGCGCAGCAGTCCGCACCCCTCGGCGCCGTTGCGCCTCGCCGCCTGCGCTTCCGCCTGGGAGCCGATATTGGCGAGCACCTCGATACGAATGCCATCGGCGGTGCGGCACTCGCGCTGCGCCGCAGCCGCGAGCGCGGCTCGTCGCGCAGCCAGCGCAGCAACCTGCGCGCGCGCTGCCTCGAGGCGCTCTTGACCGGGAGCAATCTCGAGCCGGCCGCCTGCAGCGTCGAGGACCACTTCGGTGCCATCGGCCACCGCGAGCACCTCGTTGCCGAGCGCGATGAGGGTCGGGATTCCCATGGCGGCGGCGAGGATTGCCGCGTGTGAGGTCGCGCCGCCGGCGGCCATGCCGATGCCGGCAACGCGCGCGCCATCGAGCGCAATGAGCTGCGAGGGCAACAACTCGCGAGCGATGAGAATCGCCTGCGCGGGGAGGTCTGCAGAGCTGCCCTCCGGCTCTCCTTGCAGAGCGAGCAACACCTGCGTCTCGAGATCGAGCAGGTCATCGACCCGCTCCCGCAGCCGCGCATCGGCGAGTGCCTCGAGAGCCGCCGTGTTTTCCCGCACAGCGGAGCGCCAGGCGAAACCTGCGCTGCGGCCGGCCTCGATTGCGGCGCGTGCGGCCGCGAGGAGCTCCGGGTCATCGAGCAGCTCGAGGTGCGCGGCTGCGATCTCGCTCGCCGCGCCCTCTTCCCGCTCTCCCGAGGATGGCCCCCGCGTCCGCCGCTCGAGCCGGCCGCGCACCTGCGCGCGGGCACGGTCGAGCGCCGCATGCTCTTCGGCAATGCCCGCCCCCATCTCTCGGAGCAAGATCTCGGGACGCTGGAGCTGCAGCGCCCGGCCGACGGCGAGTCCGGGGCTCGCGGTGACGCCCCGCAGCACTCCGCGCGCGACCGGGGACGCGCTCGCGGTTGAATGTTGGGCCACGGCCGCCTGAGGTGACGCTGGGCGAGACGACGACGTTGGCGACTCACCGGGAGCAGCCCGAGCGCCGAACACCGCCGTGAGCGCATCGAGAGCATTCTGAGCGTCGGCGCCGCTCGCACGGATCTCGATCTCCTCGCCATGCTGCACGCCGAGCGCCATGAGAGCGACCGTGCTGCGCGCGTTAGCCTCGCGCCCACGGGCAAGGAGGCGAACATCGGCAGCGAGCGGGCGCAGCGACCTGGCGAGGAGCGCCGCGGGACGGGCATGGATGCCATGCTCGAAGCTGACCCGGAGGCGGCGCGTGGCAAATGAGGGAGCGTTCGCAGTGGCCGGTGTCAGCTGGATGGCGTTTGTTTGCTGCGCAGCGACCTCCATCAGCCACTCACCGGCCGCGACCAGCCGATCGAGGCTTCGCTTGCGGATCTCCCAGCCGCTTTCGGTGGTGATGATGATGGGGGTGAGCACACTCCGGGCGCGCCGGGCAAGGAAGTCGAGGTCGAAAGTGAGCAGCGCATCGCCAGCGCGCACCCGGTCGCCCTCGCGGACATGAGCCTCGAAGCCCTCGCCACCGAGCGTCACGGTGTCGATGCCGACGTGCAGCAGCACCTCGCAGCCCGCGGCGGTGCGCAGCGTCACCGCATGGCGCGAAGCGGGAAGCAACACAATCTCAGCATCGCAGGGCGCATGAAGTGTCCCCGCCGTCGGGTCGATCGCGACGCCATCCCCGAGCAGGCGAGCCGCGAACACCTCATCGGGCGCTTCCGCGAGGGCCGTGCTCCAACCCGCGAGAGGCGCGACCAGCGTCAGGGTGCCGGCGGCGCTCATGGCGCGAGCTGCACCCAATCGATCGCCCACAGCGGATCGAGCTTGCGCTGGGTGAAAGTGAAGCACAGCGCGTGGGTCCCCTTGAGCGGCGGCAGCCCGGCCGCGGGCAGCACGGTGACGGCATCGTTGCCCGCGGCGGGAGCGAGCGGGAGCACCGCGATCGGGGCGTCTTTACAACCATCGAGACGCACCTCGAGCTCTCCCGCAGGTGTGCCCGGGGGCCGAAGCCGGATCGCTTCGATGTCGTGACCGATCTGAAAGTTGAAGGGCACCTGCCCAACCGCTGCGGTGAGCCTGCGCGCGCTCGTCATGTCCCTCGCGGGCAGCATCCAGCAGGGGTTCTGGATGTCGATGAGAAACACCGCGCGCCGGCCGGCGAGCGGCGCATCGTCCTCGAGGTTCAGGACGTCCTTGTCGGTGCAGGTGGCGAGGTCCTGACTCATCTGCCGATCCCAGGGCCCGAGCTTGCGCGGCGGCGCAAATACATCGTCGGAGAAGGCGATCCCGAGTGCGCGGTAGCGATCGAACTCGAGCGGCAGACGGCGCTCGAAGTCCGCGAAGTCGCGCTGCCCGGCCGGCGACCAGCCGATCTCGGCGAGCGCCGCCGCCCGCGGCCAGGTCATGGACGCCGCCCACTCCTCCGTGCGCACGTGCTCGGTCCAGAGATTGGCCTGCACGCCCAGCACGTGTCCGGCTGCCGCAGCGAGTGGGCCCGGGAGCGGGTCGAAGCGATAGACGCGCTCGAGTGAGACCACTTCGCCCCGGCCCGGCGGCTCGCCCGGGCCCGTGCCCTGGCGGAAATCCAGATAGAGCGTCGGCGCAGGCGAGAGCACCACATCGTGTCCGCTCGCGGCGGCAGCGATCGCGCCATCGACACCGCGCCAGGACATGACGGCGGCGCCCGCCGGGACTCCGCCTTCGAGAATCTCATCCCAGCCGATGAGCCGCCGGCCATGCGCTTCGAGGTACTTGCCCATGCGCTGCGTGAAGTAGCCCTGCAGCGCCTCCTCCGTCGGCACGCCGAGCTCGCGCATGCGCGCCTGCACGCGCGGCGAGGCCTTCCATTGATCCTTTGCCGCCTCATCACCCCCGAGGTGGATGAACTCACCGGGAAAGAGCTCGATGACTTCGGCGAGCACGTCCTCGAGAAAGGAAAAGGTGGACTCTTCGGCGTTATAGAGATTGGGAAAAATCCCCCACTCCTCGGGTACGGCCGTCGGAGGATGCTCTGTCACGCCGAGACGCGGGTAGGCGACGATCGCTGCGGTGGCGTGCCCCGGCATGTCGATTTCCGGGACGATGTTGATGTAGCGCTCGCGCGCATGGGCGACGATGCGGCGCACGTCCTCCTGGGTGTAGAAGCCGCCGTAGAGCCGCGCGTGGCCAGTCGCCGGATCGATGTCGCGCAGCGCCGCCGCGCCCGCCGGGACGCGCCAGGCACCGACCTCGGTGAGGCGTGGGTACTTGCGGATCGCGAGCCGCCATCCCTGATCGTCGGTGAGGTGCCAGCCGAGCACGTTCAGTTTGTGCAACGCCATCCAGTCGAGGTAGCGCAGGATGAACTCGGGCGACTGGAAGTGACGCGCGGAATCGAGCATCAGGCCGCGCCAGCGGAAGCGCGGCGTGTCGGTGATGAGCGTACCCGCGAGCTCGATCTCCCCGTGCGTGGCCGGTGCACTGCAGAGCTGCCACAGCGTGACGGCGCCGTAGAAAAGGCCCTGCGGCTCGCGCGCCGAAATGCGCACCCGCTCCGCCGAGACCTCGACCTGATAGCTCCCGGCGCTCGTGCCGGGCGCCTGCGCGTCGAGGCGCAGCACGATGCCGTGCGCCTCGGCAGCCGCCGGCGCTCCCTTTTCGAGGACTCGCACCGGCAGCGTCATCCCGTGGCTCGTGCGTAACAGCGCGGCGAAATATTCCGCGATGCGGCGGGATTCCGTGTCTCCCGTGGTGAAGATCACCGTGCCGTCGCGCACCGCGAAATGTCCCTCGCGGTAGCTGACACTCGCCGGGCGCGGAATGACACTGGCATCGCCGGGGACAGGAGCCGTGTTGCCCACACCCGACGCCGCCGCGAAGAGTGCCGCGGCCGCCAGGCGATGCAGAACCAGCAGCGCGCCGCGGATCACTTGCGGGGCTGCAGCCGCTTCGCGAGCTGCGCCTGCACGCGCTCGGCATCGGCGGGCGTGAGCCGTCCGAGAACACCGCGCCGCGGCTCGGGAATGTGCGCCGTGACCGGCTCCTGGGGTCCGAAGACGTAATGCTCGAACAGCGCCCGCCACGCGGCGCGCGCCGGTTCCGGGAGCTGGCGGATGTTGAGGATGGCATGCAGCAGGCTGTCGTAGCCGGAGTTGCTGCCGAGCGCTGCGCCGCTCGCGAGCCACCAGTAGTTCACCCACACATTCAGAGACTCGAGGGACTCGACGTTGTGCCACCAGAGGGGCGGGATGAAGAGCGCATCGCCCGGCGACAGCTCGACGCGGCGGGCGGCGGCGAGCGCCTGCCGAAAGCGCGGAAAACGTGCGAAGTCCGGCGCGTGCAGCTGCACCAGACTCATCGGCGCGCCGGTGGGGGCGTAGTCGAGGGGCCCGACGTAGAGGTCGCCGATCTGCTCCGGCGGAAACAGCGTGAAGCGCCGCCGCCCGTGCACCACGCAGCCGAGGTTGAAAGATTCATCGAGATGCGTGGGCGTGGTGACGGCGTTGCCGAGCCATATGCGCGGCTCAGCGGATGGGTCGGCGAGGGGCAGCGGGTTTGCCGCCGTGAAGCCCGGCAGGCAGTCCTTGATCAGGGCGCTCTGCACCGCGACCGCTGGGGCGCCGGAGTGGCCCGCGTAGCGCAGCGCCTGCTGGGCCACGGCGGTAAGCGGCAGGCGGTTGCGTACGAAATTGAAGCCGTTCAGCGCCTCGCCATAGGAGATACGGCCCTCCACCTCCGGCGGCGTCATGATGGCATCCACCGGCGCGCCGCTGTCGAGGCGGCGCAGGTACTCGAGCAGGCCCGCCGCCCCCGCGCGGCCCGCGGCCACCGCCGGCCAGTCATTCACCAGGCCGCGGAGCACAAACGGCTCGCCGCTCTCTTGCATCTCGCGGCGGATGAGCGCGGCATCGCACCCGTCGAGCTCGCGGATCGCCGCGGGAGATTGCTCCGGAACCACCATCACCGCTCCGGACATCTACTACCAGAAGTAGGCCTGCAGCGCGGGCTCGCAGCGCCGCGGCGGAATCTGTGCCAGCGTCCGCTTGTGGTCCGGGAAGTTGCCGGCGCTACGGCGGATGAGGTCGTCGATCTCCGCCATCCTGTAGCACGCCTCCTGGGCAGTGGGCGGCCGCAGATCCGGCGCGTCCGGGAACACGCCCATGCCCGCCATGAGCGCGTACCAGGAGAACACCGGATAGCCGCGCCCGATCAGCTGCTGGCGCACGGGCGGCACGATGCTCTTGCCCGTCATCCACAGCGAGTAAAGCTTCTTCAGCTCGTCCGAGAGGTTGAGATTCGCCGCGTTGGCGCGCCAGTACTCGGTATCGGTGCGGGTGTTGGTCTTGTAGTGCGTGACGATGTAGTCGCGGATGCCCTCGAAGTGGCTGTTCATCATCGAATTGAAGCGCCGGTGGGCTTCCTCGCCGAAGTCGCCCTTCTCCAGAAACTCCGTGAACGTGGTCGCGGTCTGCTGGATAAAAAGCAGCGCGGTCGCCTCGAGCGGCTCGATGAAGCCCTGGCTCAGGCCAACCGCGAGGCAGTTCCTGTTCCAATGCTGCGTAACGCGGCCGATACGCATCTTCAGGTGCCGCGCCGGCACGTCCGCGTCCAGGAGCCCGAGGCGCTCGCGCAGCTCGCGCTCGGCCGCCTCCGCGTCGCAGAAGCGGCTGCTGTACACATAGCCATTGCCGAAGCGGCTGGTGAGCGGGATCTTCCACGCCCAGCCGTGCTTCAGCGCCGTGGAGACCGTCTCGCAGGGAATGGCCTCCTCCATCGGCGTGGGCAGCGCAACGGCGGCGTCATTGAAGAGATTTTCCGAGAAGCTGATGTAAGGCGTGTGCAGCGCCTTCTCTATGAGCAGCCCCGCGAAGCCGCTGCAGTCGACGAACACATCGGCAGCGTAGGTCTCGCCCTCGCGCGTGCTCACCGAGGCGATGTCGCCGCGCTCATCGAGGGTCGCGTGCGTGACGTGGCAGCTCTGATAGCGCACCCCGCGCTCGAGCGCCTTCTTCTGCAGGAATTGCCCGAGCAGCACCGCGTCGAAGTGGTAGCCATGCCAGACGTCGAAAGGGAAGGCGTCCGGCGCCTTCGGCGCGCGGTGCTCGCGCGCCAGGCGCGTGGCGACGAAGAAGCGGTCCGGATGCGCGTGCAGGTCGGCGCCCTGCACCCGTGCCTCGACGTTGTGCACGAACTGGCTCATCGTGAGGTTGTCGAGCATGGATGCGAAGGGGTGGAAGTAGCTGGTGAAGCCCGGTCGCGTCGACCAGCCCTCGAAGGTGATACCGCACTTGTAGGTCGCATGGCAGGCGGGCATCCATTCCGCCTCCTCGATCCCCAGCATGTCGAAAAACCCGCGCAACCAGGGCGTCGAGCCTTCGCCGACCCCGATGATCGGCACGGCCGGCGACTCGAGGACCGTAATGGCGACGCCGCGGCTAATGAAGGCCCGCGCCAGGATGAGCGCCGTCATCCAGCCGGCCGTGCCGCCGCCGACGATCACGATTCGCTTCAGTCCCGCCGGTGCTGGTCCGGCATGTACCGCATCCTGCGGACTATAGGAATAGTTGAAGAGAGTGGCGGTCGTCATGGCGCGTACGCCCCTCGCACGGTACTCGATCCCTCGGTCCGCTTGCCAGATCAGCGTGGGGGATGCCCCCGTGCCGCCGCCGGCCGCGGCGGGGCGAACCCGCAAGGGCCCGCCCCGACTTCGTCTCGATCAGAACTTGGCCCGCAACGTCAGATAGTACTGCCGGCCGTTCGTGTAGAACGCGCGCGGCTGCGTGGTGTTCAGCGCGTAGTACTTGAGGGTCGGGTTGTTCAGGTTCTGGCCGTCGACGTTGATGCTGAAGTTCTCGTTGATGATATACGCCAGAGAGGCCGCCAGCGTGCCGATGCTGTCCTGCGTGAACGCCGTGCTGCGATCCAGGCCGCTGTAGAACGCCGAGCGGTAGTTGTACGAGACGCGCGCGCTGAAGTGCGCGTTCTCGTAGTAGCCGCTGACGTTGTACACGTTCTTGGAAGCACCGACCAGGCGGGTGTCACCGGGCGTGCCGTCGGCGTTGGGCTGTATGCCGGAGGTCTGCTTGGCATCAGTGAAGGTGTAGTTCAGGTCGATGCCGAAGTTGCCGAACGCCTGCTGATAGGCGATCTCCACGCCCCGCGCCCGGCCCTGGGCGTTGATGGGAACGTCGAGCAGGTACGGGATGGTGGCGCCCGCCGCGGGGAATCCGGAGGTCCCGCCGCCGAACGTGAGAGCGTTCTGGATCGATGTACCCAAGCCGACGTAGTTTTTCAGGTCCATGTAGAACAGGTTTGCCGCGAGCAGCGAACGCGGCGCGAAGTACCACTCCAGTCCCGCATCGAAGTTGTTGGAGCGGATCGGCTTCAGGTACGGGTTGGGGCCGCTGCCGCTGCCGCAGTTCGCTACCGGCGGCGTGCAGCTGCTCGTCTTGGTGGGGTCGTAGACCCCCGGCGGCAGGAGGTTCGACGAGCCCGACAGCGCGGAGTAGTCGGCGCGCGTCATGGTCTCGGCTGCCGCCAGGCGGCCGACCAGCTCCGGATTGAACTGCCAGCGGAAGTTGGCGCTCGGCAGATAGTCGTTGTAGGAGTTACTGATTGGAACGGCCTGATAAGGCCCAAACAACGAACCGGAGACCAGGCCAGGCAGATCAGGCGAGCACGGTGGATTGCTGTTCGGCACTTCGGGCGTGCTGCAGGTCAGAAAATCCCATCGGGTCGTGTCCTCTTTCGTGTGCACGTAGCGTAAGCCGAGGTTGGCGCCCCACTGCTCGCCCTTGAAGTCGGCCTGTACGTAGGCGGAGGTGTCAGGCTCCTCGATCGCGAACCAGAACGGCGGGTAGGCCCGCTTGACGGGATCGCGCTGCACCAGCCCCGGGCCGTTGTAGGCCGCCAGCTGCGCCGGCGTCCAGTACCAGATGCCCGTCGGATGATTGCCACCGAAGGTGTTGTAGTTCGACGGATAGTTGGAATAGGTCGTCGGATAGTTCAACGGGTCAGTGCCGCCGCCGGGGAATGAGCAAAGCTTGGGGTCACAGCTGAACGTCGGGCCCTGCGCAATCGATCCGAGCGATTCGCGCTCGTGCTTCGTGTAACGCGCGCCGAACTTCAGGTCCTGCCAGGCACTGCCGGAATCCGACACGTCGAAGGCGGCGTCGATCTTGGCCCAGGTCTCCTTGTCGACCGTGTCGACGTCCTGGGCGCCGAATATCCAGTTAAACGGCAGCGCCTGCGGGTTGCCCGGCGGGAACGGCTGCGTGTTATTGCAGCCCGGGAACGACCAATCCGGCGCGCGCGAGAGGCCGTTCAGCGTATAGGTGGCGCCGGAGCCCGGGCACGGGTTGGTCTCGGAGACGTTCTGGGTCGGAGACTTACCGTGGCCCTCGGACCAGCCGACCTGGCCGTCCAGCCGGAAATGCGGGGTGAGTATGAAATTGCCGTCGAGGTTGATGAAGGCGGAGTCCGACGACGCATCCGGACGGGAGATCTGGTCGTAGATGGGGTAGAGGGTCTTTGGAACGCCCGCGAACGTGGCACTCACCAGCGTGTTGTTCTGCACCACGTAACCGGGCTGCAGGCCCAGCCCCGGGACCGAGGCATTATCTGCGCCGGCACCCTGGTTGATGAAATGGTTGCCCCACAGCAGATAGTTGCGGTTGTAGTTGGGCGCCTCGAGCTTCGCATAGAAGCCCGAGAGGTCGAAGCCGACTGCATCGCTCGGCTTGAACTCCACGTTGAGGAAGCCGCCGTAGCGCTTGCGCTCCTGAGTGAAGAGCGCCGAGCCCATCTGGTAGGGGGTCCACACGTTGACCAGATCCGGGTGCGCGAGCGCGAGGTTGCTGCCCGCTTGAATCTGCTGGTAGCCGAGGATCTCCGCGCCATCGCGTCGCAGGTAGCGATCCTCGTAGAAGCCCTGCGCCAGGGCGCCGAAAGTCGAACCATCGTTCTTCCAGTTGACAAGTCCGCTGAACTGCGGGGCGCCCTTCTGGGGCAGATCCGAATACACCCCACCCGCGGAAGCCTGAAGGGTGAGGGGCTTGTTGAAGTCCTCGAGCGGCTTGCGGGTGACGATGTTGACCGTGCCGGCGACGCCGCCCTCTACAAGCGAGGCCTCCGAGCTCTTGTTCACCACTATCTTGCCCACGAGCTCCGAGGGGAGCAGCGTGTAGCTGACGCTGCGGCCCACGGTACCGAACTGATCGAGTACGAACCAGTCACCGGAGGCGACGTTGTGGCCATCGATGAGTGTCTGTGTGTAGCTGGGGCCGGTACCGCGAATACTGACGCGGTCGTTCTCATCGAAGCCGCCTTCGGTGGCGCCGGCCGGGCTCACGGTGACACCCGGTACGCGCTTGAGTGAGTCCGCGACGTTCTTGTCGGGCATCTTGCCGATGTCTTCCGCGGTGACCACGTCCACGACGTTGATCGATGCTTTCTTGATTGCCAGTGACTCCTGGACTGAGGCGCGGATGCCGGTGACCACAACCTCCTGAAGCTCGTTCGGTTTGGTAGCCGTCTGATCGCCGCTCGCCTGCTGCGCCTGAACCGTGTTCTCGCGCCCAAACAGCGCCATCGCGACTGCCGTACCGATCAATGTCGACCTTGCGATTCTCATGACTTGCCCACCCCCGGGTTATGCTCTGCAATTGCTACGTCACGGCTTCTCGAGAAACTCCCCTGGAGACCCTCTCAGGGTGGCCCGCACCTTGGTAGGACCTCTTAATGTCCAATATAATACCAGTCGTGGGAAAAGAACAACTCAAATTGCCGCCTCAAGCACGTGCATTTTGCTTTTACCGTACAACCAAATACTTACGGCACATCCGGCGGTATTGTCTTGTGCCTTAGTGGTATTTTAATGGTAATGTCTGTCCGACTACCAAGCTAAATCGGCCGGAGTCAAGGGGTGGCAGCACTGTCGCAAACCGTGGGGAAGCTCGACCAATCGAGCGGGCTGCCGCTTTACCAGCAGCTGCAGCGCGCCCTGCGCCACGCGATCGAAACCCGGCTGTTAGGTCCCGATGACGCGCTCCCGCCCGAGCGCGATCTCGCGACGGATTTCAGTGTTTCGCGTATCACGGTTCGCAAAGCGATCGATGGACTCGTGAGTGAGGGACTTCTCGTGCGCCGCCAGGGCTCGGGCACTTTCGTGCGCGCGCGGGTGGAGAAGAATTTCTCCAAGCTGACGTCCTTTTCCGAGGACATGCGCGCGCGTGGACGTCAGCCACGCAGCGTATGGCTGCGCAAGTCAGCCGGAACCGTGACACCGGAGGAATCGTTGACGCTGCGTGCGAGTCCCGGCACGCCGGTGTATCGCTTTCACCGCATCCGCTTTGCGGACGATGTGCCGATGGCACTCGAGTACGCCACCATCCTCGCCTCCTGCCTGCCCTCGCTCGACGCCGTGGAATCCTCGCTCTACGTTGCGCTCGAGCGTGCGGGCCACCGTCCGGTGCGGGCGCTGCAGCGGCTGCGCGCGGTGCTGTTCACCGCCGAGCAGGCGGAGCTGCTGCAGGCGCAGGAGAAGGATCCGGGACTCCTCGTCGAGCGGCTCGGGTTCCTTACCGATGGACGCACCGCGGAGTTCACGCAATCCTACTACCGGGGCGACATCTACGACTTCGTCGCGGAGCTCAGCATCGCCACGTGAGCACGCGCGCCGAGATGACCCGCATGTTCCGTGAGGCCGCGCAGGCACCGGAAGCCGTGCGCGCGCAGCTCGCCGCCAATGCTGCACAGGTGACGCGTCTTGCCAAGCGCTTGCGCCGGACACCTCCGCGTGCGGTCGTCACCTGCGCGCGTGGCAGCTCCGACCACGCGGCGACCTTCGCGCGCTATCTGATCGAGACGCGCCTGGGCGTGCTCACCTCCTCCGCAGCACCGTCGGTGAGCTCGGTGTACGCGACGGCGACCGATCTTGCCGGCACGCTCATGCTGACCATCTCACAGTCAGGTGCCAGCCCAGATCTGCTTGCCGTCGTCGGCCAGGCGCGCAAGGCCGGCGCACGCATCGTGGCGCTCGTCAACGCGGAGCAATCGCCGCTCGCGCAGCTCGCCGATGACCTGCTGCCGCTCCACGCGGGACCCGAGCGCAGCGTCGCCGCGACCAAATCCTTTCTCGCGTCACTTGGCGCCATCGTGCAGCTCGTGGCGGCCTGGTCGAACGATCGAGCGCTCGCCGCGGCTCTCGAGGGAGTCCCGCAACTGCTGATGCGTGCCTGGCAACTCGACTGGAGCGCCGTGGTGACGCGGCTCACCGCCGCGAACAACCTGTACGTCATCGGCCGCGGGCTCGGTCTCGGGGTCGCACAGGAGGCGGCACTGAAATTCAAGGAAACCTGTGGCCTGCACGCCGAGGCGGTGAGTGCCGCGGAGCTGCGCCACGGCCCGATGGCGCTGGTGCGCGCGGGATTTCCGCTGCTGGTGTTCTCGCAAAACGATGAGAGCCGTCCCGGTATCGTGCAGCTCGCCGCAGAGCTCTCCGCACAGGGCGCCGATGTGTTGCTCGCCGGCACGCACCTGGCGCACACCACCGAATTGCCAACCGAGCCGGCAGACTCGGTGATCGAGCCGCTGTTGTTCGCCCAGAGCTTCTACCGAGCGGCCAATGCCCTGTCGCTGGCCCGGGGACACGATCCTGATGCGCCGCCCCATCTGCGCAAGGTGACCGAGACCCTCTGATGAGCGCCGTACTGGTCAACGGGCGAATACTGCGTGCGGATGGCTTCGTGCGCGGCCAGTGCGTGCTCATCGAGCAGGGGCGGATCGTCGAGGTGCTGCCGCCGGATGACGCGCGCTGCCGCGCAGCGGTTCGCGTCGACCTCGGCGACGGCCTGCTGCTGCCGGGGTTCATCGACCTGCAGGTGAATGGAGGCGGTGGCGTGCTGTTCAACGATGCGCCGAGCGTCGAGTCGATTCGCGCGATCGGCGCGGCGCATCGGCGCTTCGGCACGACCGCTTTCCTGCCGACCCTCATCAGCGCCGATCTCGACATCGTCGCGCGTGCCATCGCCGCGGTGCGCGGCGCGATCGCCGCTGGCGTCCCCGGTGTTCTTGGCATCCACATCGAGGGACCGTTTCTCAGCGTCGCACGCAAAGGCGTACACGACCCAGCGAAGCTGCGCGAGCTCGATCCGAGCGCACTCGGGCTCCTCACCTCACTCCAGGGCGGCCGCACTTTGGTGACCTTGGCGCCGGAAATGACGACACCGAAACTCATCGAGCAGCTGGTCGCGGCGGGAGTGGTAGTGTCCGCCGGACATACCAACGCCAGCTACGCGGAGATCCGCGCGGCGCTCGCGCACGGCCTCACCGGCTTCACGCATCTCTTCAATGCCATGTCGCAGCTCACCGGCCGCGAGCCCGGCACCGTCGGCGCCGCGCTCGATGATCAGCGCAGCTGGTGCGGCATCATCGTCGATGGCGAGCACACCGACCCGGTGGTGCTGCGCATCGCACTGCGCTGCAAGCCGCACAATCGCTTCATGCTGGTCACCGATGCCATGCCGAGCGTCGGCACCAGCCAGCATTCATTCGAACTGCAGGGGCGGCGGATTACGGTGCGTGGACACACCTGCGTGGATGAGGATGGGCGGCTCGCCGGATCCAACATCGACATGGCGAGCTGCGTGCGCAATGCGGTCGCCATGCTCGGGGTGCCGCTGCCGCAGGCCGTGCGCATGGCGAGCCAGATCCCGGCGGAATTCCTCGGAGTCGCACACGAATATGGGCGTATCGCCGCAGGACAGCGCGCCAACCTGGTGCTCACCGATGATGAGCTGAATGTGCGCGAGACCTGGATCGATGGGAAGAGCTCGCGCGAGCTGACTCAAACTCAGCCACCTGCCGCCGCAGGCTCCTGAAAGCGCCGCGCGCAGCTACCGCCTGCGCCGCGCGGCCGAGATTACCCCGAAAGACGCAATCGATCTGCAGAAGTCTCGCGTCGAATCGCCGCGCATGCGATTCTGCCGCGCAGTGGTCTGAGGGCAATCACCGATGGTTCGCCTCTTTGCCTTGCTGATGCTGCTCGCTGCCTGCGCGGCGAGCGCAGATGAGGAGCTGCGCGCCGGCGACAGCGTTCTGCAGCTCGAATTCGACCGCGGCACATTCAGCGCGGGAGACGCAGAGATTCTCGAATGGGTGCGGCGCTCCGCCGACATCGTCTCGCGCTACTACACCCGTTTCCCGGCGCGCCGCGCGGCGATCCGCCTCGCGCCGCAACCGGGCGAGGGGGTGCACGGTGGCAAGAGCTTCGCCAATCCCAACGCGTACATCCGCGTACAGCTCGGCCGCGAGGTCAGCGCGGCTGAGCTGCGCACCGACTGGGTGCTGGTGCACGAGATGACTCATCTCGCCCTTCCCGACACGGGCGAAACACATGCGTGGCTTTCGGAGGGAGTCGCGACTTATGTCGAAGGCATCGCCCGGGTGCACGCCGGAAACCGCAGTGAGGCCGACGTTTGGGCCGAGGAGATGCGTTCCATGCCGCGTGGGCTGCCGGAGGGGGGCGACCGCGGTCTCGATCACACCCACACCTGGGGACGCACCTACTGGGGGGGCGCGATGTTCTGTCTGCTGGCGGACGTCGACATCCGCCGGCGCACCGAGCTGCGCTTCGGGCTGCAGCATGCCTTGCGCTCAATCCTCAGCGAGAGCGGCGGGCTCGCGGCCGACTGGCCGATCGAACGTGTGCTGCGCACTGGCGATGCCGCGGTCGGCACGCGAACTCTGGAGGACCTCTATGCGCAGATGCGTGACAAGCCGATGACACCGGATCTCGTGGCGCTGTGGCGCGAGCTCGGCGTGCTGCCCGCTGGGAACTCGGTGAAACTCGTGGACGACGCGCCGCTCGCTGCCGTACGGCACGCCATCATGAAGGGTCCGTGACCCGGGAACCGCGATACCGCGCTGGCGACAATTTGACACATCCTGGCTCGAGCGGCCGCGTTGCGGCCCGGGCGACCTTCGTAGCATGATCCACTGAAGCACCGTACCAGGACCCGCATGAATCAGCGCCTGCCCATCGCGTTCCTCGCCGCCATCTGCGGACTCAGCGGTCTGCTCGCGGCCTGCTCAACGAGGACCGAGGTGTCGCTCACCGGCAACACCCCGGCGCAGTACTCGCATGTGTGGATGACCGTGCAGGAAGTGTGGCTCAACAGCAGCGCGACCGCTGGTCCCGAGGATGGAGGCTGGGCCAAGTTCCCCCTGTCGTCGCCGAGCACCGTCGATCTCGTCGCACAAAACGGCGGCAATCTCGACAGCATTGCGAGCGGCCTGCGCATCCCGGCGGCCACATACTCGCAGGTGCGCCTCATCCCGGTCGACGCCTCGGCCGCCCTTAGCGCCTCTGCGCAGAATGCCGGTGCGCTCTACAATTTCGAAGCCGACTATGTCGACAGCAAGGGCGTCACACAACAGGTGCCGCTCGCGCTGCTGAACCCCGACAAAGGAATCGGCATCCAGACCTCCATCAAGGTGCCGGTAGGAAACGGCAGCCGAAGCCTCACAGGGGCCAGCGCGACAACCACGGGCGCCCTGCCCTTTGGCTCAACCTCGGGGACCGTGACCAGTCCGTTCGGCTCCACGACCGGTACGATGACGAGCAACACCACGAGCACTGTCAACTCCACCAGCTCCGCAACGAGCAACACCGCATCGAATTCCTTTGCGGTCGCACTCGATGGCGGCAGCGATCTGGTGCCATTCAGCTTCGCCACGGGCGGCAGTGCCATACTCCTGAGCGCACACGGGGCGGCTTATGATCTCGCGCAGGCAGGGGCTATCTCGGGGCAGCTCACGCTCATCAACATTCCCAACTACTCCAGCGGGCTGCGCGTAAGCGCGCAGACTCTGAATGCAGATGGGACGCGCCACATCATCGCCTGCGCCACCGCGGTGCAATCGGATGGCAGCTTCCTGCTGTATCCGCTCGCGACGAATTCCTCCGCCACCAGTCCGCTGACTTATGACGTGGTGATTCACGGCCCCGGCATTGCCACCATCGTCGTGAAGGGCGTGCAGGTCCCCCGGGCCTCCAGTTCGACTGCCACTGGGACCACGACCAGCACGACCTCGACGACGGGCACGAGTTCGACGCCGTACACGACGGGGAACACCACCACCGGTACCAGCAGCACCTCGAGCACGACGACCAACCCGAACGTGAACCCGGTGTCGATCGGAACGCTGACACCTCGGGCGGACCCGGACAGTTACACTGCCAACATCGCCACCGCCCCGGGCGCGCCATTGCCGGCCGGTGCCTTGGTGAACTTCTATCAGACTCTCGGCGGCAAGGGTGAAGCGCCCTACGTGATCGAGTCGAGCCCCATCGATCCGTTCAATCAGGTGCTGTTCAACACGCAGACACTCTCATCGGCGACCGTCGATTCGGGCACCTGGTCGACGAACGGCGCGGTCATCATAGTGAGCGCCTCGCCGGCTGAGGGTGATGGAACCTACAAGGTCGCCGCGGTCGCGCCCGGCTACAGCGACGGCGCTCTCGATCCGAAAGATTCCGTATCCAAACCGAGCTCGGGGACGGCGACCGTCGTAGTGCCCACGCTCAAACTCGGGGCGGGGGCCACGGCAGGCTCGCTCGCAGCAAACGTGATCGCGACGGCACCAGGCAAATACGATCAGGGAGAGCTGCTCCTCAGCCACGACGGCGCGCTGGTCGCAGCAGCGTCCCTCGATGCGGTGCTCACCCAGGGGACGGGGGGCGTCGTCAAGATGGCGAACCTCCCGAGCGGTACACCAAATGCGCTGTACTACGCGACGGTGCTTGCCTGGAAATCAACCGACTCCGGCAGCAGCGTGCAGCGTCAGTGGTATCCGCAGGCGATCGATATGCGCACCAGCACGAGCGCCTCGATCACACTCCCGGTCAACTGAACCCGCCCGAAACCGTTACACTACCCCGCTTTGCGCGGGCCGCTCCGGCATCAGTTCGTTGATTTTCCAGGGAACGTATTGCCGGTGGTCCTCTCTAATGCACGGCGCGCGGGCCGCGCCCCGATAAAAGTGAGCAGCGAAGGGGATATCCCGAAATGACAGTCGTTCGTCCAGGGCGGGCCCGCTGTGCGCGGTCGCTGCGCGCCATGCTGTGCGGAGCCGCGGCGTTCCTTGCCGCCTGCAGCACGAGCCACCCGGCCCCGCCCGGTACGCCGGTGGTCACCATGAGTAACCTCACCGAGAGCGGCGACTTCATCAGCTACCTCATCAACCTCAACGCCATCGAGCTTATCCGCAAAGATGGCGGCATCGTGACCCCGCTCGTTACGCCGCAGACCGTCGATTTCGCACGGCTGAACACTATGCCCGAACTCGTCGAGGCGCCGGCTGTCCCGGAGGGCACCTACACCTCGGCGCTGCTCGCGTTCGACTGGACAATCGGCACCGGCGCTGCGCAGCCCGTGTGGTTCAACGTGAACGGGGAGCCGCTCGAGGCCGTGCCTATCAATTTCTCAGGCATCCCCATGACGACCGCCACTGTCACGGTGACTTTCGATCCGAGTCATCCGCTCGTCATCACTCATAACCAGTCGGTAAGGCTACAAGTCGAGTTCGATCTGCTCGCGTCCAATCAACGCACCAACGCCACCACAGGGCCTGAGGTAGTGGTCGAGCCCTTCGCGGTCGTCACGCCGGCGCCAGTGGATGCCACCGTCATGCGACTTCGCGGGCTCTTCGTGACTACCGAGAACGTTGCGAGCGGCTTCTACATGAACGCCCGTCCGTTCTACGACTTGCTGTCGCCGCTCGGCGCCGTGATCGTCAACACGAACGAGAAGACGTACTTCAATATCAATGGTGTTGTCTATACCGGCTCGGCGGGGCTCGGCGTCATCGCGCAGCAGCTGCAGAATACGCCGCTGGCGGTCTATGGCACGCTCGGCAATCTCTCCGCCGTCACTCCCACGTTCAATGCCACCGAGGTCTACTTCGGCACGAGCCAGGAGAGCCAGCTCGCTTATTATCTCACCGGCACGATCACCGCCCGCAGCAGTGACACGATCACCCTGCGCGGCGCAGACCTCGTGACTCCGCTCGGTATCACCTCCTACGTCAACAGCGTACCGGTGACACTCGGCAGCGGCACCGCGGTGTACGAGGACGGCAGCGCAACCCCCGGACTTACGACCGCGGATATCTCGGTCGGCCAGCAGATCACGGTCGCCGGCCAAACGGTGCTCAGCTCAACGGGAAGCCTCGCGAGCATCGATGCGACCAAGGGTTTCGTGCGGCTGCGCCCGACGACTCTCTGGGGCACACAGAATATCGATGGAACACTCGATCTGCTCTCGCTTGGGCGCTTCGCACCCGCAGCACTGAACTTCGCCGGCACCGGCAGCTCCGGACACGATGCCGCCCCGGGCGCCTACGTGGTGGACATGAGCGCGGTGCCACCGGGGCCTGTCATCCCGACGGGCGAGCTGCTGCAGGTGCAGGGAACGGTCGCGCGCTTCGGCGCCGCCCCGCCGGATTTCGCT
Source organism: Steroidobacteraceae bacterium (assembly GCA_036498445.1). Classification (GTDB taxonomy): domain Bacteria; phylum Pseudomonadota; class Gammaproteobacteria; order Steroidobacterales; family Steroidobacteraceae; genus 13-2-20CM-66-19. The sequence goes on along the minus strand of DASYFL010000114.1, from coordinate 3,802 downwards.
GCCCGCACAGCCACACCCGGCCCGAGCTCACTGCAGACGCTGGTGGTCGACTGGGGGAGCACGGGCTCGACGGCGCCCTTCAGCAGCATCTCGAGCTCGGGGCTGGTGGTAAAGCTCACCGATCCCGCTCTCGGCACCACGCATGAAATCCGCACCGGGCCGGCGAGCCTCGATATGAAGACCCTGCCGGCAAGCCCGCTCATCACCACGACCGGCGCCGACCAGACCCATCTGCAGCTTGCGATCGGCAGCACCACGCTGGCCAAGGGTATTTCGGTATACAACAGCGCCGTTCCATTCGCGAGCGCGGTCGCCGCCACCTTCAATGGCAGCAACAAGATCTTCCGTCTCGTGGCCTATGGGCAATACGACAGCGCCACCAATACCTTCATCGCCTCGCGCATCCACGTCGCGCTGCGCGAGTAGACCCGCCGCCGAGCACGCAGCGCCATGCCCTGGAAACGCCGGCCGTTCGCCAGTCCTCATGTCGCGCGTGCATTGAACATCGCTGATCTGCGTGACATCGCGCGCCGCCGCGTGCCGGATTTCGTGTTCGAATACGTCGAGGGCGCGGCCGAGGACGAGGCAACCTCGAGCGGGAACCGCGAGGCGCTGCAGCGCCTGCGGCTCCTTCCGCAGACGCTGGTGAACACCTCCGGCCGCCATCTGCGCAGCACGATCCTCGGCCGCCCGGCTGGCGCGCCGCTCGTCATCGCCCCCACGGGCCTCAATGGGCTGCTGCGCCACGACGGCGACGTCATCCTCGCACGCGCCGCCGCGAAGCTGGGTATTCCCTACACGCTGAGCACGGTCTCCACCACGAGCCTGGAAGATGTGGCCAGCCGCGCCGCAGGACGGCTGTGGATGCAGCTCTACGTGGTGAAGGAGCGCGCCATCGGCCGCGAGATCATGCGGCGGGCGACGGCTGCCGGCTATGAGGCCCTGGTCTTCACGACGGACGCGAACGTCTTTGGAAATCGTGAATGGGATCAGCGCAACTATCGTGCGCCCGGCAAACCCACCCTGCGCGCCTCGCTCGATGCACTGCGCCACCCGCACTGGATCTGGGAAGTGCTCCTGCGGCATGGCATGCCGCGGTTTCGCAACCTCGAGCCCTTCGTGCCGGCGAATCTCACCCCCATGGGGGCGAGCACCGTCATCCCACGCCTGTTCGATGCCACGATCTGCTGGGACGATATCGCGTGGATACGTGAGCACTGGCAGGGAAAGTTCCTGCTGAAGGGGATCCTCAGCGCGGCGGACGCCGAGCGGGCCGTAGCGCTAGGCGCCGATGGCATCGTCCTGAGCAATCACGGCGGCCGTCAGCTCGACTATTGCGTCGCACCGATCGAGGTGCTGAGCGAGATCAAAGCTGCGGTCGGTACGCGGCTCGCGTTGCTCATCGATGGCGGATTTCGCCGCGGCACGGACATCGTGAAGGCACTCGCGCTCGGCGCCGAGGCGGTGCTGCTCGGCCGCGCGACGCTGTATGGGCTGATCGCGGGCGGTGCAGCCGGCGTGGACCGCGCGCTCGAGATTCTCAACACCGAGATCGACCGCGTGCTCGGGCAGCTCGGCTGCAACAGCATCGCCGAGCTTACGCCGCAATTCGTGCGCGGGCCGTAGAGCGCGTCTAGCGCTCGGGGGACTTGAGCAGCTCCTCCAGGTACGACTGCCAGAGTGTCGCGTAGGTGTGCGAGCCGTGGCCGTGTGTACGCTCGCCGAAGGGAATGACCACGGCCCGCCCGTGCGGGACGCGTTTCACCTCGCGCTCGAGGATGCCGAGCTCAGGCGGGTTGATGAGATCGTCCGCTGAATTCACGGCGATGAGCGGTGCCGCGATCTTCTCGAGAGCGGGACCCGGGTCGTAATCGCCCGAGGCGGCAACAGCGTACATGAGGTCGTTGGCATCGCTGCTGCGCAGGCTGCTCTCGACATAGCTATCGAGCACCCTATCGGCCTGCGCCAGTGTCGGTGCTTCCTGCTGGCGCAACACCGGGTTGCTGCTCATGAGCCACAGCATCTCGCTTGCGGTGCGCAAGGATGGCGGCTCGCTTTGATAGTCCCCGCCTTTCCAGCCGGGATCGTTGCGGATGGCATCGATGATGGTGCGCCGCCAGGCGCGGTTGCGGCCGGAAATCTGCGTTGGCAGGCTGGCGAGCGGCATCAGCGCATCCATGAACTGCGCGTGCTCCTCGCCCCACAGCCAGGTGTGCATCCCGCCCATGGAAGTCCCCATCACCAGCCGCGCGTGGTTGACCTTCAGGCCCTGGGTAAGCAGCAGGTACTGCGCTTGCACCATGTCGTGATAGCCATAGCGCGGGAAGCGCGCATGCAGACCGTCGCTCGGCTTACTCGACTTGCCATGTCCGATGCCATCGGGCAGCACGATGAAGAAGCGCGTGGCATCGAGCAGCTGTCCCGGTCCGAAGAGCTCCCCCGCGAACTCATCCCGAACCAAGCTTGCGCCCGAGCCCGCGGTGCCATGCATGATCAGTACTGCGTTGCGCACTATCCCGTTTCGGTCCGTACGCGGCTGGCCAAAGGCGCGGTAGTGGATTCGCAGCTCAGGCAGCGACTCTCCGGAGGTAAAGCGGAAATCACGTGCGATAAAGTCGCCTTCGACCGGTGGCGGGTAGTTCGCCGCAACACTTCCAGTCCACAGAGGCACGAGAGCGAGGAACAGCACTGCCGAGCGTATTGCACCGGCACCGTATGCCCGCTCGCACCAACGCGCGCAGCGCGCGTGCTCCGGATCGCTCATACACCACGACCTTTCAGCCACTATCGAGCCACCCGCTCGAGCACCGCAGAAGTAAGCCGACGAGTAGCGCGGAAAGTTTATGCGGCCTGCGATTGAATTCATAAAATCGCTTGCCGCAATGTGCCCATCCTGAGCGACAATGAGCTGAAATCTCAATGCCCTGCGAGGAACGCCTCATGGCGGACACGGTATTCGGCAAGATCGTGCGCGGAGAAATCCCCTGTAATAAGGTGTATGAGGACGAAAAGGTCCTGGCATTTCTCGATATCAGCCCCCTCGCCGAAGGGCACACGCTGGTCGTACCGAAGGAGTCAGCCGAGACCCTGGATCGTCTCTCGGACGAATCAGCCGCCGCAGTGGGCCGCGTGCTTCCGCGTCTGTGCCGCGCGGTGGTCGCCGCGACCGGCGTTAAGGAATACAACGTGCTCGAGAACAACGGAGCCGGTGCGCACCAGGCCATCGAGCACGTGCACTTCCACATCATCCCGAAACCCAATGCGCGCGAAGGCCTTGGCATTGGCTGGCCAGCGAAAGGGGTCAATCGAGAAGCTGCCGCTGCGCTGGCAAAAAAGATCGCGGCTGCACTTTCCTGAGCCCGAGCGGAACGGCATCCGCCTTATGGCGGAGGCCTCGGGAAGCCATGCCGCAGCAGGACCGGGGCCGTGCGGCCGTCGCGAGGCCCGCGGGCCACCGGCGACCGAGCCTCTGGTATTGCCGCTTGCGGTGTCGGCTTGTAGAATGCGCGCCCCTCCTGGTGCGGGGTGGAGCAGTCTGGCAGCTCGTCGGGCTCATAACCCGAAGGTCGCAGGTTCAAATCCTGCCCCCGCTACCACTATAGCCTACGACTTCAAGCAGGGCGGTCGGCTGTAGGCCGTACTCGGCCCACAGCTCGCCGTCGCCTTCCGGCTTCAAGTCGATTCGGCCCAGCAGTTCCCGCAGGAAGACTCGCGCTTTCAGCGCGGCGCGCTCATCGCCATCCAGGCCCTGCTCCACCTGGCGGCGGAACATCTCTGCGGCCTTGGGCAACACTGAGAGAAC
>DASYFL010000113.1:0-4359 GCA_036498445.1 Steroidobacteraceae bacterium | reverse complement strand
CCCCTGCGCGCGCGACACGGGTGAGTCCTCGGTCCGCGTCTGCTCGGTAATCCAGTTCACCTCCCAGGTCTTGCCGCCATCTTGCGAGAACGCCTGCTCGAAGTGCGGCGCGGGCGAAGCGGTGTTGGTCCAGGTGAAACGGACGTAGATCGTCCGGCCCTCGAGCGTGTCCTGACCGTAGAACTCGCCACGTCCCCCCTCAAACTGACCGGTCTGCGGCGCCGCAGCGAAAACGCCGTTCTTGCTGTTGGCCCAGTAGATGCTCCATTGGCGCGTGTTGGGATTGTAGAGTCGCACTGCGAGACCCTGGATGAAGATGTTCTTCTCCGGGCTGTCGACCTTGAACTCTTCGACCTCCGCGAGCCCGTTCCAGATCGTGCGGCAGACCACCGTGCCGTCGAATTCCACCCATTCGTTCGAGCCGCTCAGTGGCCGAATCCGCCGCTTCAGGTGAATCTTCCAGGAGCCGATCAGAAAATCGAAATCGTGCTGACCATCGTGCGGCGCGGCGCCCACCGTGGTTGCAGCGCCACCTGCGGCCGGTGTAGCCGCGCAGATTGCGAGCAGCACCAATCCCCACGCCACCACGGCGAGCTCCCTGCCTGCGCGCATCGACATGACTCTCGCTCCGCCAGCATGACGATGTGGCGAGTGTATCTCAGGCGATGACGGGACTGCGCACGCTCCGTCGCACAAGGGTCTCAGTTCGCGGACTCGTGCGGGCGTCAGGGGGCGCCGGCACGAATGCGTTGCGAGAAATCCGCGGCCTCATCGGCTGCCTGCGCCAGCGGATTGATGTATGCGCGGCGCTGCAGCTCCGCGAACGGCACAGTAGCGTCGAGCCTGCCCTGCTCGTAGAGGTACTCGGGCAGGTGGCCGCTCAACAGGATCTTCCACGAATAGGGCACGTGCTGTGGATCGAGCCGTGTCAGGAACCAGATGCTATTGGTGCAATTGCTGGTGACGGTGTTGTACCACTCGGCGCGTTGCTTCAGAGCGTTGATCTGCCCCAGGTACGCGAGCAACAGGCGCTTGCGCGCATCCGGACTGCCGCGCAAGCGGTACAGATACACCCGCTCGGGTGGATCGTGACGGTAATTCGTGCGCACGCGCACGATGTCACGCTCATCGCCCACGGCATAGTAGAGCGTATATTGGCGAAAGAAGCCGGCCACCGACGAGTAGGCCTGGCCTTTCTCGCGGCGGGTCTCGATGGAGAACGCCACATGCGCGCCGTCCGTGAAGCCGAAGCTCACGAACACGTGCGCGATGGCCGGACCCATCCAGTAGACCGCGAACATATCGACCGAGTCGAGCTGATTCAGGTCGAAGCTGCGGTCGTAATACCGCGGGCTGAAGTCCGTCGCGGTGCGGTAGTCGAAGTTACGGATGTTGTGCAGCGTGATGCGATCCCCATCGATATCCGCATAGGCGAGCACCGCGTTCTCAGGCTCCCAGCTGCGGTCGTTGGAGGGCTCGATGGCGCGCCAGGCCACGAGCAACGCCGCGAACAGGCCGATGAAGATCGCGAGTGAGCGCCAGCGCCAGCGCGTGAGCAGAAAGAGAGCGATCAGCGCGATGCAGGCGAGTATCCACGCCACAACGAGCACTTTGCGCAGCGTGGGGTTCGCGTGATCCCAGTAGTGCAGCGCCAGCGCTCCCCACCCACCCATGCCGAGCATCACCAGGGCGAGCAGCAGCAGGCCCGCGACCTGCCCCACCTGGCGCGCCAGGGTTGCGATGGGACCTGTCGGGGCGACTGCACTCACCATGCGGCTCACCGGAATATGGGTTGATCGAGAATCGAGCCCGAGCCTACCGGCGTGCCGAGAGTGACCCACCCAGCCCAGGCTCCCGTCGCCTTGCCGACACCGATCGTGAGCGTGCCAATGGGGGTGCGGCCGCCGAGGTAGCCCGATATGCCGTAGAGATCGCCATCCGCCACCGGGTCGACGCGATCGTGCACATGCCCCGCCTCCACTCCTAATCCGCCGTAGAGAGCCTGATTCGCGATCGGCAAAATGTCGGCTACACGCCAAAGAACATTCCCCTGCACCGTCCAGTAAGCCCTGGCGCGCACTTCCCCCGGCGAGTAGCCGGGAAAGCTCTGCGGACCGCCGAGCGAGAAGGCGCGGTCGGCGGGCAGCGTGCTGCCAAGATCCGTGCCGCCAGCGGCCGTAAGCCACAGGGTGGTCACACCGGCTCGCATCACGTGGCGCGCCGCAGCTTCAAGCGTCTCCCAGCGGCGATCTGCGCCTAGCCCGTCATCGGAACGGAAGTACTGAATTTCCGCGGCCGTGCCCCGGTTTGCGAAGGTCGATGCATCGCGATTGTCGAAAAAGCCGCTCGCGAGCAGCCCCGCGTCCGTGTGCTTGCCGGTCGGCAGGAGCGTGGTTCCCGTGTCGACCTCTATGCGGCGCCGGTCCGCCCAGTAGCCAGCCCGCAGTTGACTGTTGGAACCGAGGTTGACGCCGACATCGACCGCGCCGCCGAAATCGATGAAGAAGTACTGTGCGATCCGGTTGTAGTCGTTGTAGATGTCCTCGATCGAGCGGCCGATGAGCGCACCAGGCTCGACAAAGAAGATCTGCGAGGTCTCCAGCGGCTGATAGAGGCTGGTCGCGAAGAGCGACGAGGTACCGAGCTGCACCCGGTTGCGCCACTGACCCCCGTAATCATTGAGCCAGCGCCGCACGTACTGCACCTCGAGCTCGAAACGCAGCTCGCCGCTTCCGCCCGCGTAGATACCCACACTCGGACGCAGCACGTCCCGGCCGATCTGCCTCTCCCGCGGCTCCCACACGAGAACCGGATTGTCGGGATTTCCTTCGAAGCGGTACTCGACGTTGTCCAGATCATCGAGCACGGCGAGGCGGGCAGCATCCTGGCTGATCGCTGCAATGTCGACCGTGTCGCCGGCGTGGATGCGGGTCAGTGCGCGCAGGTACTCCGGATTGACGTACTTGAGTCCCCGGAACTGGACGTCGGCAACTTTGATCGCGAGATTCTGGCTCACCGTCACCCGGCTGCGCCACGCGGCGTACTCGCGGGGAGAAACGGACAGGCTCGCGAGCCTCGCCGCCATGGCCCGGGCAGCTTTCTCGCCCAGCGGTATGGTTTCCGCCGTCCGCTCGAAGTCCGCCGCACCGAAATCCTTAACATCGACGTCGATACGGATATCGTGGTCCGTCAGCGTCTCCAGCTGCACCCGCTCATTCGCTTCCGACATGATGTCCTGGCTGCGCGAGATGAGGCTCGCTGGGCCGACCAGCTGTTCGCGGGTAGCCGTCGGTTTGGCAAGGTTCACGGCGATCACGATGTCGCCGCACAAGTTGCGCGCCACATCGATGGGCAGGTTGCGCACGACATAGCCGTCGGAGAGGACGTACCGATCCGTCGTGACCGGCGCGAACGCACCGGGAATCGCCATGCTCGCGCGCATGGCCGTCGCGATGTCACCGTGATCGAGCACCACCATGTCACCGGTCAGCATGTCGGTCGCGACGGCTCGGTAGGGAATGGGCAGCCGGTCGAAATCCGCTACGGCACGTGCCTTCGCGACGTACCCGCGCAGTACATCCTCGATGCGGCTCGATGCGATCAGCCCGCTCGGGGGGATGATCTTGCCACCTTTCACGCCCAACTCCACCGAACCGCTGGTGTCATTGAAGCGCTTCTGCTCAGCCGGGACGAGGTGCCGGGTGCCGACACCGGCGACGACCGACTTCCAGTCGACGTTCGCGACGAATTTCTCGATATCCGCCGCAGGCATGCCAGAGGCGTAGCCCCCGCCGACCAACGCTCCCATGCTCGTCCCGGCGATGCAATCGATCGGAACGCGCAGCTCCTCGAGGACTTTCAGCACACCAATGTGGGCGCCGCCTCGCGCCCCGCCACCGGCGAGCGCCAGCGCTATACGCGGGCGCTTCGCGGCGGTTGCCGTTGGCTGCGCGACAGCACCGCCGTGTGGCGCCGGGGTGGGGCTCTCCTGCGCCGCGACGCCCGCCGCAAGGGCGCTGACAACACACATCCACAGGGCGCGGTGCCCGACCGCTCGGCGAGAGAATGGCCGCGACATCGTGTCGGCAGTCTACCGCCGCACTCCCCACTCACAATCAGACTTCCAGCCTACAATGACTGCGCTGGCGAAACGAGCCCGTGCGGGGTGACGTGTAACGGAGGGAGTGATGGGCAAGGTCGACCTGCGGCACCTCGATGTCATGCTGTTCTGCGCGATCGGTGCGACAGCTGTCGCTGGCGCAGACTCAGGCGGTGAGAGGCCACCGGCTCCCGTGCCCTCCGGGTATTCCACCTCACGGACCGGCTCGGTGCACGATTTCGACTATTTTGCGGGTGCAT
>DASYFL010000112.1:0-32914 GCA_036498445.1 Steroidobacteraceae bacterium | reverse complement strand
CAGCAGCGCGGCGCGCGCATTGGGTGGTGTGCCGGCGAGGGCCCGCTGCAGGAGCGGCTCGGCTTCGCTGCTGCGGCCACCGGTGAGCAGCAATTCCCCGAGTGTCGCGAGCGTCGGCGTCCAGTTCGGATCCAGCTCGAGGGCGCGCCGCAGGAGAGTTTCGGCCCCGGGCGGGTCGCCGAGCGCCTGCTTGACGCCCCCGAGCAGCCGCAGCGCCTCGACGAAGTCGGGGTTTGCCGCGACGATCGTCTCGAGCTGCTCCTGTGCGTTGCGAAAGCTCCCGGCGCGCAGCAGCGCAGTGATGCCACGCATGGCCTCGATCAACGTGGGGGTCATCCCGGTCATTGCTGGCACAAGAAAACGCGTGCCCCGGGGTCATTGTCAACACCGAGGCACGGAGGTGTCACAGCGTCCCGCGGCAGGGACGCAGGGGATCTCTCGTCAGAACTTGTAGTAAGCGGTGAAGTTGATCTCCTGGCCTTCGATCGGACGTGCCATCAGCACCCCACCGATACCCGTGGCCTGGCCGGTCTTGCGCGCGTTGCCCTCTGTTAGGCCGATCTGGTTCGTCAGGTTCGTTCCCTGCACGCGGAACTGCCAGTGGCGTCCGATGTTGGCGACGACGCCCGCCCCGAGCATGTAGTAGGTGCCGAGCGGCTGCAATCCCGTCTGGTCCTGGTAACGCTGGCCGACGTACTCGTAGGTTACAAAGCCGGTGAGATCACTGTCGGCGCCCAGAGGCAGCGTATAGCTCGGCGTCACCCGGCCCTGCCACTTCGGCTGCCGCAGTATCGGCGCACCATTGATCTGAACACACTGCTTGTGTCCGAAGACGTCGAAGTACGGTTGGCATCCGATGTAGTTCTCGTAATGGCCATCCATGTAGTCACCCACCAGCCTGATGACGAAGTTCTGGAAAGGCGTAATGGTGCTGACGAAGTCGACACCCTTCGCAGTGGACCCGTAGGTGGATGTGATGTTGAGGGTGTTGCCCGCCGCATCGGACTCGGTGTACTGCAGACCGGTGAAGTCGCGCTTGTACACGTTGATGTCCGCGTAGATCCAGCTCGCCTGGAACTTGAAGCCGGCTTCGTAGTTCGTGATGGTCTGCGTGGGTGCGTACTTACCGCCGGACCCACGGATGTTGTTGTCAAAGTCGTTGAAGTGGTTGCCGGTATTGGCGCGCCCGTACACGCTCAGGTGGTCGCTGAACTCGTAGTTGATGCCGCCGGTGAAGGTCGGCTTCGTGGTGGTGTAGTGCTCGTATTCCCAAGAGCCGTTGCACACGGGGACATTGTTGTCCCAAAGGTCGTATGCGCTTCCCAATGCCACGTGGGTCTTGCTGGCATCGTTGGTGCCGCAACCGCGCCAACGAACATCGATGTTCTCGAGTCGTGCTCCGAGATCGATCAGAAAGCCACCGATGCGCCAGGAATCCGACAGGTAACCGGCAATATTGTCCGCGTTACCGTGCTGGAGAATGTTGTAGTTGGAGTTGAAGTTGAGGAAGCCCTGGTTGCTCGTCAAACGACAGACGTTGGTCGCGCCGGGTGCCGGCGCAGTGGTACAGGTTGTACCGCCGAGGTACTGCAGGTTGATGGCCGTGGCCTGGGGCGTATTGGTCATCAGCATCTGGTTACCGAGCGACCAGTTGTCGTTCATGCTGTACTTGGCGAAGTAGATTCCGCCGGTGAGGGTGTTGCCTTCGAAAATCGTCCAGCTGAGCCGCAGCTCGTCGGCGAAATTCGACAGCGACTTCTGGATGTACCACCAGCCCTGTTGAACCACGTCCTGGTTCAAGGGTACCGGCACGCCACTTCCGGAGTAGGTCGCCTGCACGTTGTAGCCGACCGGCAGACCTGTGCCGGGGCCGCCGGCATTGGGGTAAGTAATGGCTCCAGTCTTGGGGTCGATGCCATAGTTTTGGGTGTCAACCGGCGTACCACCGACACCGCCCGTGCAGTATCCCGCCGGCTGCGTAAAGCCCGGCACCGGTTGGCAGCCATACAGCAAGATACCCAATGGCCGCGGGTTCGGTCCGGAGAACAGCGCATTGGTATCGAGCCCGCCGCCATCGAGAATCAGGTTGTTGAGCACCTCGAGGTTGCCGAAGTGCTGGTCGTACTTGACGCCGAAATAGTAGAGGTTGCCGCCGCGCCCGTTGGCCAGATTGGCATTACTCTCGAAGCCACCGGTGGGGGTCGGCAGCGTGGCATTCTGGATGTTGTAACTGCCGTATGAGCATTTGAGCGGGCAGAAACCGGGATAACTCGAAAAATTGGTTCCCGATGCGCTCTCGATCACCGGCACCGGCACGATGAACTGGTTCTTGTCATCGAGCACCCGTCCCCAGAAGAATAGCGACCCGCCATCGAGATCGTGATTCAGCGTCGCGGTGAACTGCCCGCCCTGGTCCGCCGGGAACTGCGGCGGGCGCACCCCCTGGGATTCGCGGTAGAAGCCACCAACGCTCCCATACCAGCCGTCGGCGATCTTGAAGCCAACGTTGGCGTCCACCCGGTACAAGCCTTCGTTGCCGTAGGTTACGCCGACCGCGCCAGTCGTCTGCTCTTTGCCGCGCTTGAGGATAAAGTTGGCGGTGGCACCCATCTGCCCCGGTCCGTACAGAGCGCCCGGTCCGCCGATGACAACCTCGGCGCGCTCGACCGTGTCATCGAGACGGAACAGCGAGCTCGAGTCCATGAACGAGAGCGAAGGCATGCCGTAGAGCGGCATGCCTTCGATCATGTTGGTGAAGAAGGGAGCGTCGCCGCCGCTCGAGTAGCCGGCGACCTCGATGTTGGCGCCGGTCTGACCGCCGGAGGATTCCGGCCAGATGCCCGGAGAGACCTTCAGCAGGTCCGCGGTGCTTTTCGGGTTCTGCTGCTTGATGAGGTTATCGTCCACGGTAACGATGCTGTAGCTCGCGTCCAGCTTCTTGACGCCTTGGGCGCTCGCGGTGACCACGACCTCTTGCAGCGACTCAGGAGCGGTAGCGCTCGCTGCCGCCGGTGCGGCTTCCTGCGCCATCGCGGTACTGCCCCCGCCGTAGAGAATGCTCGCCACCGCAGCGGCGACTGTGGTGGCCGCGCCGACTCGGGGCGCGGACCGCCTCCAGAACGGACTGCCGGGCGGCAGGGCGAGAAGTGGTGAAATGGAGACCAGGCGGGTCGGACACGCAGTCCGGCGAAGTGCCTTGTTGCTTTTCACTCTCATGGCGATTCCCTCCCCGATAAGAATGTGAGCTCCAGAACCGCAGTAGGCTCGGGCGAGCGGCGGTCCATCCCGCTGTACGCCCCGGAAATAGCGGCATACAGCCAAGTTGGACTTGCTCGTCGAGATGCCTTAAAGGAAATGTAATGCGAATGATTTGCCATAACAATAGTTGTTGCGCATCAGCAACAACTTCCCACTGCGCCGCTCATGCTATGAGGCGTGCGGCTCGGATCGCAGGTTGGTTGTCAGCGACCGGCGTCTTGTTGGGCATTCCGCCTCAGCGGTAGTCGCAATCCCTCATGTGCACGCGTTGTCCGCCCCGAATCGCTGCTGCGTGGTGGCTGCTGATTGCAGGTATTCCGGCGCTGAGCTGCGGCGCTGCGAATACCGCAGGCACGAGCACCATCACCGCGGGGAAAGCGCGCTTTGAGTTCCTGACAGCGTCGCTCGTGCGCATGGAGTTTTCCCCGTCGGGGAGGTTCGTCGATGCGCCGACGGCGGTAGTGCAGAAACGCGACTGGCCGTCAGTGAAGGTCGAACAGCGCGAGCAGAATGGCTGGCTGATCGTCGCGAGCAGCGAGCTGACACTGCGTTACCGCCTCGGGTCCGGCGCGTTCACGGCTGCGAATCTCACCATCAGCTGGAGCACTCGCGGAGCGGCACACACCTGGCATCCCGGTGAGCTCGATCCGCTCAATCTCGGCGGGCTCACCTACTCACTCGACAATGTGAGTAAGACCAATCTAGCAGCCGATGAGACGGCGCTCGCGAGCCCGGTGAATGACGAGATCCCAGGCATCGACCTGGTGCTCGCGAAGGCCACACCGGGTTTGCTGAGCCGCAGCGGATACGCCTTCATCGACGACAGCCCGACTCCCGTGTTGAACGCGCAACGCAGTTGGATCGAGCCGCGTTTGCAGCCCGTCGGCCAGGACTGGTATCTCTTCGTGTACGGCCGTGACTACCGCAGCGCATTGGCGCAGTACGCGGAGCTCTGTGGACCCATCCCCATGATCCCGCGCTTCGTCCTCGGGGCCTGGATCACGGATCTGAACTTCGAATATTTCCCCGGCAGCCCGCAGTCGCAGCAGCCTGACTTCAAGCGCTACAACCAGCAGTACCTGATGGAAGAGGTCGCGCGCATGCGCCGGGCCCACATTCCATTCGACACGCTGGTGCTCGATTTCGCCTGGCACAACTATGGCTGGCAGGGCGGCTACGACTGGAGTCCGCTGCTACCGCAGCCGCTGGAGCTCATGCGCTGGCTGCACGCGCAGGGCGTGAAGCTGAGCCTCAACGACCATCCAGGTTACATCCATACCGACGAGAGCATCCTGTCATTCAGCGACAGCCATGCGCCCGAGGTACTGCAGGCGCTCGGGCGGCCACTGCCGCCGAAACCCACTTTCGATCTCGATATCTCGCAGGGGTGGAGCTTTAGCAAGGATCCGCACGATCTCGGGCTCGCGCGGCGTTGGTACGCGGATCATTCGCATGGGACAGGTGGGCAGCCGATACGAACCGGGCTCTCATGGGAGCAGCAGGGCAATGAGAACTACCACGGTGTTGGCTGGTACCGCGCAACCGTACGACTGCCCGCGAAGCTGCCGGCACCGCTCTACCTCTACCTCGGTGAAGTGAGCAGCCGCTATCGCCTGTTCGTGAACGGCCATGAAGTCGCGCACAGCCATGACCATTGGCCGCGGCGGGTAACGTACAGCGACATCGCTCCGTACGTTTCGGGGGGAAAGCCAAACGACATCGTGCTGCGCGTGGAGGGGGATAAATACGCGAGCGGTATCGTGCGCGGTCCGGTGGCGCTACGCGATGTTCCCGCGCCGGAGCGCATCGCTTTCGACCTCGCGGATCGCCAGCAGGCCGATATATTCATGCGCTACCTCCATGGACCCTTGATGGACCAGGGCGTGGATGTTTGGTGGGTCGATGGCGGAAGCGGGGCCACGGGCATGGCGGGGCTCAATCCGCAGCTGTGGACTAACAAGGTGTTCTACGACTTCAGCCAGCAGCACACTGGCAAGCGAGCTTTCATATTGGGACGCTACGGGGAGTGGGGCAGCGAGCGTTATCCGGGATATTTCACCGGCGATGCCTATTCCGAGTGGCCGGTGCTCGCCTACGAAGTAGCGTTCGCCGCGCGCGCTGGCAATGTGCTCGTGCCATACGTCAGTCACGACATCGGTGGATTCCACGGCGGCAAGATCGATTTCGAGCTGTACGCACGCTGGATCGAGTTCGGCACCTTCAGCGCCGTGCTGCGCATGCACAGTGCCCATGCAAATCCGCGCGAGGGCAACCTGCGCATGCCGTGGATCTACGGCGAGCGTGGCGTCGAGCTCATGCGGAAATACTTCACCCTGCGTACGCAGCTCATTCCCTACCTCTATACCTACAGCTGGCGCGCGCACACCGAGTCGCTTCCTATCCTGCGGCCGCTGTATCTCGAATATCCGCAGCTGGAGGAGGCCTATCGGCACCCCTACGAGTATTTCCTCGGGGAGCAGATGCTGGTGGCACCCGTGGTCGGGCCAGGGAGCGAGCCGCGCATCTATCTGCCGCCGGGTGACTGGCGCGACTTCTTTAACGGCAAGCGCTACCGCGGTGGCACCACCTTCACGGCGCGCTATGCGGTCGATGAGACGCCGGTGTTCGTACGCGAAGGAGCGATCGTCCCCGAACAGAGGCCGAGCGACTACTCGAATGCGCAGCGCCAGGACCACTTGGTGCTGAGCGTCTATGGAGCGGGCAACGGCGCCTTCGAGCTCTACGAGGACGATGGAGAGTCACTCGACTACGAGGCGCAGCACGCCCGCACTAAGATGACTCACAGCACCGGCGGCGACGGGGTGAACCGTGTGGTGGTCGGAGCGGTGGAGGGGGGATACCCAGGGGAGCCAGCCACTCGCTCTTATGAGCTGCGCCTGTATGGGGATGTCAGGCCGTCCTCCATTTCGATCGATGGCAAGGACGCCGGACCCTGGCGCTGGGATGGCGTGCGGTCGATGGCGACCGTGGATATCCGCACTCGCCCGATTCGCGAGCGCATCACCGTCGAGTGGCGTTAACCATGAATCGTCGCATCGGCCGCCACCCGGCCGCACGTCTCGAGGAGCTGCGGCGTGAGACCGCGATAAATACATCTATCAGCCGACCGAGCCGATCTGCTCCAAGCGAGAGCTGAGCTGCAGCAAAACAGTCGCCGGGGGGCGCGCAGGTCACAGGCATCGAGCTTGATCGAGCGCGAAGTTGGCGGCACGGGGTCACCTGCCGTAGCCTCGAGTTGAAGCATGAAAGTAGCGGGTACTCACTTCCGTACGATCTGGACGACCGAGACCGGAGCCGTCCGAGTCATCGATCAGTCGCGTCTGCCTTTTGAGTTCCTCACCCTCGATCTCGACGCCGTTGCGGATGCGGCCCGGGCGATCACCACCATGGTGGTGCGCGGCGCGCCGCTCATCGGAGCGACTGCGGCCTATGGCATGGCGCTCGCCGCACGCGCGAACCCCTCGGACTCACACCTGGCCGAATCGGCCCGGACCCTGCAAGCGACGCGTCCAACCGCGATCAATCTGACATGGTCGTTGACGAGGATGCGCAAGCGCCTGGCGGAACTCGAGCCGCGGGAGCGCGCCGATGCCGCGTTTCGGGAGGCTGCCGCCATCTGCGATGCCGATGTCGAGCAGTGCCACTCGATCGGTGTTCACGGCCTGAAAATCATCCGCGGCCTGGCGGGCACTGCGGGGCGAACCCTCAACATTCTTACCCACTGCAACGCCGGTTGGCTCGCCTGTGTGGATTGGGGCACGGCGCTCGCGCCGATCTACATGGCACACGACGCCGGGATTCCGCTGCACGTGTGGGTCGACGAGACGCGCCCGCGCAACCAGGGCGCAGCGCTCACGGCCTTCGAGCTCGGAGCGCACGGCGTACCGCATACGGTCGTGGCCGACAATCTGGGCGGGCATCTGATGCAACGGGGGCAGGTGGATATGGTGATCGTGGGCAGCGATCGCACGACGGCGGCGGGAGACGTATGCAACAAGGTGGGCACCTACCTCAAGGCACTCGCGGCCTGGGATAACGGGGTGCCCTTCTATGCAGCGCTGCCGGTGAGCACCATCGATTGGTCAATCCAGGCCGGGTCGGCAATTCCCATCGAGGAGCGATCTGCTCAGGAGGTGACGCACATCACCGGACGTACCGCTGCGGGCCGGATTGAAAGTGTCAGGTTGGTGCCGGAAAAGAGCGCCGCACTGAACCTCGCTTTCGATGTCACACCGGCGAGGCTGGTGACGGGCCTGATCACCGAGCGCGGCAGTTGCCCGGCGAGTCGCGCGGGGTTGCAGCGGCTGTACCCTGATTTGAAAGCTGCGGAATGACCGGTCTCAGTGCCTGCAGCAGCGACCCCGACCTGCGCGGGCAGGTGGTTGCCGCCTGTCGCGAGCTGACGCGGCGCGGTCTGACGCATGGCACCTCCGGCAATGTCAGCGTGCGCTGCGGCGAGCAGCGCTTTTTCGTGAGCCCGAGCGGTATGGATTACGAAGCGCTGCAAACCGAGGATGTTCCGCTGATGGATCTCGACGGACACTGGTTCGGGGACCGCCGCCCCTCGAGCGAATGGCGCTTCCACCGCGACATCTTCCAGGCAAGGGAGGAGGTTGGAGCGATCGTGCACACACATTCCCCCCAGGCGACCGCGCTCGCCTGCACGGGAAGAGGCATTCCCGCATTCCATTACATGGTGGCGGTTGCGGGCGGGAGCGACATCCGCTGCGCTCCATACCATGGATTCGGCACTCAGGAGCTCTCGGATGCGGCCCTTGCCGCTTTGCAAGATCGCCGGGCATGCCTGCTGGCCAATCACGGCGTCATTGCGCTCGGTGCAGATCTCCGCAGCGCCCTGGCGCTCGCCGCGGAGGTCGAAAATCTCGCCGTACAATATTGTGCGGCGCTGGCACTGGGACGAGTCACTATCCTCGATGAGGCCGAGATGCGCCGAGTGGTCGAGAAGTTCCGCACTTACGGGACACAGGATGCCGTCGATCCCGAGCTCGTCTTCGGCGGAGCGCAGCCCGGTGCCCTCGAGGGAAGTTGATCATGGCGGGGGACCGAGAGACAGCTTCCACCTACCGCATCCTCGACACTGACACCCTTGCGGCCTTTGTCGGCTCCGTGCCCGAGATCCGCGGCCTATTGGGCGGCAGCCCGGAGAGCTGGCGGGTACACGAAGTCGGCGATGGGAATCTCAATCTGGTCTTCATCGTGCAGGGAGCGGCCGGGTCGGTCTGCGCCAAACAGGCGCTGCCGTACGTGCGTGTTGCTGGAGCGTCCTGGCCGATGACGCTCGAGCGGGCATTCTTCGAAGCTTCCTACTACGCGGCAGTTGCGCCTTACGTCGGCGGCCTGATTCCCAGGGTGTACCACTACGATGAGCAGCTTTACTGCACGGTGATGGAGTGCTTATCACCGCATATCATCCTCAGACAGGGCTTGATTGCCGCGCGCCGCTACCCGGCGGTGGCCCGTGACATCGGCGAGTACATCGCTCGCGCGAGCTTCTTTACCTCGGACTTCGCGCGTCCCTTCGAGCACAAACTGGATGGAGTGGCGCTGTTCGCTCGCAATCAGCAGCTGATGCGCATCACGGTCGACCTGGTGTTTTGCGATCCCTATCGATTCAACGCACGCAACCGCCACACTGCGCCGCAGCTCGATGAGCTGGTCGCCGAGCTTCGAGCCGACAGCCGGCTCAAGGTGGCGGCAGCGCACTTCGGGCAGAAATTCCTGACCGAAGCGCAGGCGCTCGTCCACGGTGATCTCCACTCCGGCTCCGTGATGGTGACGGAAGACAACACGCGGGTCATCGATCCGGAGTTCGCTTTCTATGGACCCATCGGGTTCGATCTCGGTGCATTCTTCGGCAACCTGCTGCTCAGCTGGTACTCGCAACCGGGCCACGCCTCGAGGCGCGACCAGCGCGTCGCTTATCAGCATTGGATCCTCGAGCAGGCGGCCGCCTTCTGGCAGGCATTCCGCAGCCGTTTTCTCGCGCTGTGGGCCGAGCATGCGAGCGGCGACGTGCTTCCCCCCTCCATGTTCCCCCGAGCCGAGGAGGCGAGCGCGCTCACGGCGGCGCGCAGCGCCTTCCTCGATGGCTTGTTTGCCGACATGCTGGGTTTTGCGGCCTGCAAGATGATTCGCCGGATCGTCGGCTTCGCGCACGTGATCGACTTCGAGCGGATCGAGGACGCTCGGCTGCGGGCCGATTGCGAGGCCGGCGCGCTCGCCATGGCGCGCACCTTGTTGACCCACCCGGCGCAGTTCCGCTCGATGCAAGAGGTCATCGATGCGGTACCGCGCATGGCGCGGTGCTAGCGGAGCGCCATGAGCCCACGGCGGCCATGCGCCAGCTGAGGCGGCTCTCTCAGGTATAGTCGCGCGCGTGTCTGGAGGCCGTCCATGAAGCTCGGGTGCCCCTCGAGTCGTGCGGGCGCGATGCTCACTGTTGCGGGGCTGCTCGCGGCCGTGCCCGCCGCCGCGCTCGAACCCGCTCCTGCACGGCTCGACTACCAGGTTGATGAAGGCCTCAACATCAACCGTTTCGTACGCGAGGGCAGCGTGGCCGCGCACCTGGTGCTCCGCTCCGGGAGTGATCCGCGTATCCTGATTGCTTTCCCTGCCGGTGACAGCGGCGTAGGGGTGTGGTTCGCGCACCGCACTGGAAAGATCCGCTGGATGCTCCAGGGCGCCCCACGCGCGATTCAGCGGCTCGATGGGCGGGGTCGAGCTCTGCACGGCATCGTAGCCGATGCCACCATCGAGGCGGCGGACCTGCAGATCCGTCAGGTGCTGCTCTCCAGTGTCCGCGTTCTGCGCGATTACCAATCCCTCGGCGCCGCTCCAGCGGCAGTGGGCGCCAGGCCCGCGGTGCAGGCTCGCGCCATCAGCTGGAGTCGTGACCGCCTCGACGGCGCCGCGGGCTTCCAGCTCACGCTCGCGGTCACTCACGGTGGACTGCGCGGCGAGCGCATCACCGCCGGGTCCGACGGGCGCATCGGGCTTCGCATCACCGGTCTCACCGGGGAGCCGCCGCTCAGTGCGCTCGCGGGGAAGGATCTGCTGAATGATCTCGCGAGCTCCGACAGCGCGGCGCGCAATACGCTCGCATTCCTCGCTTACCGCGAGAAACTCCTCGCCGGGTCATGGCGCTTCCAGACCTATTTCGGCCGTGACACCCTGATATCCGCGCAGCTGTTGATGCCCGTGTTGAGCGAGACGGCTGTGGAAGCTGCACTTGCCTCGGTGCTCGAGCGGCTCTCGCCGCAGGGAGAGGTCGCACACGAGGAGGACATCGGCGAGCGAGCCGTGCTCGATCACATGGAGCGCGACGGCTCCCGGTCCGCCGTCCCGGTTCTCGACTACAAGATGGTCGATGGGAACTACCTGCTCGCGCCGGTGGCGAGCGCATGGCTGGTTCGGGATGAGCGCGGCCGTTCGCGCGCTGCTGCCTTTCTCGCCGCGGCCGCCGGGCCGCCAGGAGGGCGCACACGCGGCGCTGCGCTCAGCGCGAATCTGCGCCTCGTGTTGCAGAGCGCGACCGGCTTCGCCGCGCAGCCCGATGCCGCGCACCTCATCGGACTGAAGAGTGGGATAACGGTCGGTGACTGGCGGGATAGCGAGAGCGGTCTCGGGGGCGGGCGTTACCCCTATGATGTCAACGCCGCGCTCGTCCCCGCAGCGCTCGCAGCCGCCAGCCAGCTGAAGGAGAGTGGCCTGCTCTCGCCCTACCTGAGCGCGGAAGATGAGACCCTCTTCGCCCGCGCCGCGCAGCTTGCGCAGCTGTGGCGGGAGAAAGCGCCCCGGCTCTTCGCCATCCACCTCTCGCACCGCGCGGCCGAGGATGCGATCCGCAGCTACGCCGTCTCACTCGGCATGGCTCCCGAGCCCGCCCTCCACGCGCTCGCCGACGGCGACCTGACTTTCCCGGCACTGGCGCTCGATGGAGCAGGTCATCCGATCCCGGTCATGCACTCGGATGAGGGGTTTGCGTTGCTGTTCGATGATCTCGATCCGGCACGCGTCGATGAAGCGGTCACAGTGCTGCTGCGAGGCTTCCCCGCGGGCCTCATGACCGAAGTCGGAATGCTGGTGGCCAATCCCGCCTTCTGCGCTCCATCGGTTCAGGCGAGCTTCTCGCGCAATGCGTACCACGGCACCGTCGTGTGGTCCTGGCAGCAGGCTTTGTTCGCCGCCGGCCTCGTGCGCCAGCTCGCTCGCAGCGACCTGCCGGCCGCAGTGCGCGCGCATCTTGCCGCCGCGCAGCGAACGCTGTGGGCGGCCATCGATGCCACGAGCTCGGTGAGTAATTCGGAGCTCTGGTCATGGTCGTATGCCGACGGCCACTATCAGATCGCGCCATTCGGCTCGGCCGCGGCGGACGTGGATGAGTCGGATGCCGCGCAGCTCTGGAGCACGGCGTATCTTGCGGTGAGGCGCACGGTCGTGGCGGTGGGGGCCGCCTCCGGTGCTCGCCTTGCCGTGCGGATGCGCGCCCGTGACTCGATGACAGCGAACGAGGCGGCGCTGCAATGAGCCATCAGCGGACCTTCGCCGTGCGCTCTCTGGCGTGCCTCAGCCTGCTCCTGAGTGCGGCGGCGGGAGCCGCGAATGATGCGAGCTTCCAGTTGAGCGCGGGGTTCGACGGTCTGCCCGATTATTTTCCGGGTTATCTCGCCAACGGCTATCTCTCGACCCTCACCGCCCCGCGCGGCACCGAGGCGACGAGGGCCTACCTCGCCGGCTTGATGGACTATGCGGCGGGAGATATGTCGCGCCCTGCGGCGATTCCGGCATGGACCGAGATCGATTTCAACCCGGGTGCGGCCGCCGAAAGGCACGGATGGCTCAACCGGGCCGCGCTCGATGCGCAGCACTTCAGCGATTATCGGCAGACGCTCGATCTGCGCGCGGCTACTCTCACGACGAGCTATCGCTACGCCGACCGCGGGCGCACCACCGCGATCGAAGTGTCGACGCTGGTGAGCGAGGCGTCTTCGCATCTCGCCGCGACCACTCTCAGGATCACGCCCGACTACGATGGCACGGTGCAACTGTCGTTCGCGCTGCTGTTGTGGGCGCAGTATGCGCCGCGTTTCCCGCTCGCGCAGATGAGCGGAGCGGAGATAGAGGAGGCCGTCGCAGCGCAGGGCCTGTCACTCGAGCCGCAGCCGCCGGCGACGGCCGACCGGGCGGCGGTCTGGTACCCGGGCTACACCGAGGTGCAGGCGCGCGAAGGCGAGAGCGCATCGCTGTCGCTGTGGCTCGAAGGCCGGGCGGTGCAGGGGCTCAGCATGGCGATGGCGGCCACCGTGGCCCTGCCGCAGGGAGTGCCGACAGCACAGGTCAGCCTTCGCAAGGATCGCTACCGGCTCGCGCTCGATGTCAGCATGAAGGTCGAGCGCGGCCACACCTATGCCTTTACCAAATACGTCGCGGTATCGCGCAGCGGATGGGGCGGCGGTGCCACGGAGGATCTGCGCCTCGCGCGCGAGGCACGCGAGGCCGGCTTCGACCGCCTGCTGCAACAGCATCGCGCGGCCTGGGATGGGCTTTGGCAGGCCGACGTGCTCATTGACGGCGATGTGCCGGCGCAGCAGGTGGTGCACTCCGAGCTCTACTACCTGCTCGCGAGCTCGAGCGAGCACACGGCGTGGCCGGCCGGCGCCTGTGCGCTCACACCGGGCTACGCCAATCACGGTTTCTGGGACAGCGATACCTGGATCATGCCGGCGCTGCTGCTGCTGCACCCGGAGCGCGCGCGCTCACTGCTCGCCTTCCGCACGCGCACCCTGGAAGCGGCGCAGGAGCGCGCTCGCCAGCATGGTTTCCAGGGCGCGATGTTCCCATGGGAATCCGATCCCGAGAATGGCAGCGACCAGACCCCGCACTCCGCGGTAGTGCTCGCCGACACGGAGATCCATGTGAACGCCGATGTCGCGATCGCACAGTGGCAGTACTACCTCGCGACGCAGGATCGCGAATGGCTGCGCTCGCAGGGCTGGCCGGTCATTCGTGAGGTGGCTCGCTTCTGGGCGAGCCGCGCCAGCTACAACGCGACCGCCAGGCGCTACGAGATCCTGCATGTCACCTCGGTGGCCGAATCGAACAACGATATTCCGAACGACACCTTCACCAATGTCTCCGCGGCCCGGGCGCTGCGGATCGCCACCATGGCCGCACAGGCGATCGGCGAGCGCGCTGACCCTCTGTGGGATCGCATCGCGGCCGCGCTCTACATCCCGTTCGCCCCGGGCGGGGCACACCATCTCGCCTTCGATCCTTCGATCGCGCCGCGTAACGAGGACTTCGGTGGAGGTCCGCTCGCGCTGCTCTTCCTGCCATCGCTCGATCTGCAGATGAGCGCGCAGCTGCGTCGCAACGATTACGAGTACGGCATTCGCCGCAATGCGAAGGAGAGGATCGGCGCAGTCCCGATGGGCATTGCGCCCCAGGCGATCGCCGCCGCCATGATCGGCAGCCAGTCCGATGCGGCCGCGTGGTTCGCAACCAACTTCACCGGCGGCTCGCTCAAGCCGCCGTTCAACGTGCGCACCGAGACGGCGGGCAACAACGTCGGTTACTTCATCACCGGCTCCGGCGGCTACCTGCAGAGCCTCCTGTACGGTTTCAGCGGAGTGCGCATTCGCGAGGCCGGGCTCATCGAGGCGTATCCTCCGGTGCTGCCAGCGCGGTGGAAATCACTTACGCTGAAGAACCTCTGGTTCCGTGGCGAGCGTATGGACATCCGCATCGAGCGCGATCCGAGCGGCGTGGTGCGGCTCACCCGCACGCCACACCGAGCCCCGGCATGATCTCGGTCGCGCCAGCGAGCGTCGCATGGGCTCTGGCTCTCGTGCTCTGCGGTGCCGCGGAACTCGTCGGCACCGGGGCCGCATCGGCTGAGTCACGGCCGCTGCCGGCAGCCGCGGGAGAGCGCTACCCCGCTCCACCGCAGGAACTCCTCGATGGCTTGTTCGTCGCGGTGCAGTCTGCGCGCATGTATGCCGACGGCAAGACATTCGCGGACGCCATTCCGACCCTGGCTCCGGCGCAGATCGTTGCACAGTATCATCAGCAGCGCCCGCAGACTGCCGAGGCGCTGCGCCGTTTCATCGAATCACGGTTTCAGCTTCCCGAAGAGATCCGCACTGCGCCCGCGGTGCACGCGGCCTCCAACATCACCGAGCATATCGATGCGCTCTGGCCGCAACTGACCCGCGAGACCTTCACTGCACCCCGCTGGTCTTCGCTCCTGCCTCTTCCCCGGCCGTATGTCGTGCCGGGCGGACGTTTTCGCGAGATCTACTATTGGGACTCCTATTTCACGATGCTCGGACTCATGGAGAGCGGCCGCCAGGACCTCGCGAGGAGCATGGTGGAGAATTTCGCCCATCTCATCGATAGCTTCGGCCACGTGCCCAACGGCACGCGCACGTATTACCTGAGTCGCTCGCAACCGCCATTCTTCTATCTCATGGTGGGGTTGCTCGATCCTGCCGACCCGGCCAGTGCATTTGCGCATTTCCTGCCGCAGCTGCGGCGGGAATATGCCTTCTGGATGCGGGGAGCGCAGGGCATGGGACGTGGCGAGGCGCACGCGCGTGTGGTCGGCTTGCCCGATGGATCGATCCTCAACCGGTACTGGGACGATCGCGACAGCCCGCGGGATGAGTCGTACCGTGAGGATACCGAGCTTGCCCGGCAGAGCGGGCGCAACCCACGCCAGCTGTTCCGCGACCTGCGCGCGGCGGCGGAAAGTGGCTGGGACTTCAGTTCCCGCTGGTTGGCGGACTCACGCAGCCTCGGGAGCATCGACACCACGGAAATCGTGCCGGTGGATCTGAACAGCCTGCTGTTCGGGCTCGAGCAGGCGATTCGTGCCGGCTGCGAGCGCGTGCACGATGGGGTCTGCGTGCGGGAATTTTCCAACCGCGCCGCGCGGCGGCGCGCGGCCATCGATCACTACCTGTGGGATGAGCCGCGGGGTGCCTACCTCGACTACCAGTTTCGAGAGCGGGTGCGCCTCAGGCGCTTGTCCGCGGTCACGCTCTACCCGCTGTTCGTCTCGCTTGCCTCACAAAGCCAGGCGCACCGGGTCGCGATTGTGGTAACGGCGGACCTGCTGCGCGCGGGCGGCATAGTCACCACCCCGCTCGAGACCGGGCAGCAGTGGGATGCGCCGAACGGGTGGGCTCCGCTGCAGTGGGTTGCGGTGGCGGGTTTCAGGGACTACGCGCAAACGCGGCTCGCCGAGAGCATCGCCTGCCGCTGGATGCGGAATGTCATGCGCGTCTATCGAAGTAACGGCAAGCTTGTCGAGAAGTACGATGTCATCGCGACCGACCGCCCGGGCGGGGGCGGGGAATACCCGACACAGGATGGCTTTGGCTGGACCAACGGTGTTATGCGTAAACTCATGGCGCTGTATCCCGCGGAGGCCGACGTGACCAGCGCCGATCAATGTCCAAAGATCGAGGATGTGAGCTCATGAACAGACAGGTCGAGCGAGCGGTGCCCGAGGCCTCCCAGACGCCGTGGTCCAACGTGCGGGAGCTGCGGCTGTTCGTGTTTGCGCTCTTTTTCATGTTTGGAGGCATCACGAGCCTAAACGACGTGATCATCCCGAAGCTGAAGGGATTGTTCACCCTGTCGTACGCCGAGGTGATGCTGATTCAGACCGCGTACTTCGCCGCTTACTTCCTCATCTCGCTTCCTGGTGCGCAGATCGTGCGGCACCTGGGCTATATGCGCACCGCCACGATCGGGCTGCTCACCATGATGCTGGGGTGCCTGCTGTTCGTGCCGGCTTCATCGGCGGGCTCGTTTGCGTTGTTTCTCGGCGCGTTGTTCGTGCTGGCCTCCGGCGTCACCATCGTCCAGGTCGTCTCCAATCCGCTCATCTCCATGCTCGGGGACCCGGCGACGGCCCATAGCCGGCTCACCTTTGCACAGGCCTTCAACTCCCTCGGTACCACGGTGTTTCCTTACGTAGGCTCGATTCTGATCCTGGGCAGCCTCGCCACGGTCGATCCCAACACGCTCAGTGGGGCCGCTCTGACCGCTTTTCGCACCGCAGAGACCCACACCATTGTCACGACCTATCTGGGCCTCGCGGCGATCCTGTTCATCGTGGCGGTGGCCGTCTGGCTGCATCGCAATCGCCTCAGGGAGCAGCACGACACGAGCGGCACCATGTTCCACGCTTTCGGGCTGCTCGCGCAGCCGCGCTTCGCGCTCGGTGCGTTGTGCATCTTCCTGTATGTCGGCGCTGAGGTCGCGATCGGCTCGCTGCTGGTGAATTACCTGATGCAGCCCACGACTCTCGGCCTCGGCGCGCAGGAGGCCGGCAAGCATGTGCCGTTCTACTGGGGAGGTGCTCTCGTTGGCCGATTCATCGGCTCGGGGTTGCTGCGGGTGGTCGCTCCGGGCAAGGTGCTCGCCTGTGTCGCTACCGGGGCCATCACGCTGATCCTGATCTCCGCCAACACCGTAGGCACAGTCTCCGGATGGACGCTGCTCGCGGTCGGACTGATGAACTCCATCATGTTCCCGACCATCTTCAGTCTGGCGAGCGAGGGTCTCGGCAAGCGCGCTGCGGAAGGCGCGGGAGTCATCGGTGTAGCAATCGTCGGCGGCGCGGTGATTCCCCCGCTGACCGGTGCATTGGCCGATCGGGGCGGGCTGCACTTTGCTCTGGTGCTGCCGGCGGTGTGCTACGCCGTGATTCTTGCCTATGGCGTGTATGCGCGACGACCGCTGCGCAGCCCGTTGGCGGCGGCGGCCGTGTCGCACTGAGGAGGCCGCGGCCATGCGCTCGGGATCTTTAATGGTCTTGGCGAGCGCGTGTGGGTCACAGGTGCAGTGGAGTGTGGGAGAAGCCACTCGCGCATGACGCAAAAGCGGTGGGACTCTTCAACGGGCTGGGGTCAAATGCCGATGCCTCGCTCCGCTATGAGTCGCGTGTCAGCGCTCTTCTCTCTTTTCGTGGCGCTCGCAACGCTCATCCCCGCAGTGGCGCGCGAGCGCTGGTCGCAGCAGCAGGCGCGCGACTGGTACCAGAGACAGCCGTGGATCCTCGGCGCCAACTACATTCCTGCGACCGCGATCAACCAGCTCGAGATGTGGCAGGCCGACACCTTCAGTCCGCAGCGAATCGATCTCGAGCTCGGCTGGGCACAAGCCATCGGCATGAACTCCATGCGGGTGTTCCTGCACGATCTGCTGTGGCGGCAGGACTCCGCAGGATTCAGGCGCCGCGTCGAAATCTTTCTCGGGATCGCCGCGCGCCATCGCATGCGCATCATTTTCGTGCTGTTCGATTCGGTGTGGGATCCGCGTCCCCAACTGGGTCCACAGCATGCACCCGTTCCGGGCGTCCACAACTCAGGGTGGGTGCAGAGCCCGAGCGCGGGCGTCCTGTCGGATCCGGCGGAATATCCACGACTCGAGGAGTACGTAAAGGGCATCGTGGGTGCCTTCGCCCGGGATGAGCGCATTCTCGGCTGGGACGTCTGGAACGAGCCAGCCTACTCCGACAAGGTCGGGGGCGCCTACGCGCCGTTCGAGGCGCCGCAAAAAGGGCAACGGGTGCAAACTCTGCTGCCCAAAGTTTTTGCCTGGGCTCGCGCGGCGGGTGCGACGCAGCCTCTGACGAGCGGTCTATGGGGTGAGGAGTGGGAGAGAGCCGAGGGGATATCCGGCACCCCGCTCATCCAGCTGGAGGAGTCCGATGTCGTTTCCTTTCACAGCTACGATCAACCCGCGGTTTTTGAGCGCAAGGCGCTGGCGCTCGGCCGGTACCATCGACCGGTGATCTGCACCGAATACATGGCGCGCAGCGAGGGCAGTACATTCGCGGGCACGCTACCGCTCGCCGCCAAATACCGTATCGGAGCGTTCAACTGGGGTCTCGTTCAGGGGAAGACACAGACGATCTACCCCTGGAACTCCTGGCAGAAGCCCTATGAGCGTGAGCCTACACCGTGGTTCCACGATATCTTTCGAAGTGATGGCAGCCCGTACGACCCGGCAGAGACGGCGCTGCTCAGGAAGATGAGCGACACGAAGCGCGCCGTGGAGTGAATTTCCGCGGTGAGTCCCCCGCGGGCACGGCAATATCGATACGTCTGGAGCGGTCTCCTTAGTAGCGAGGTTTACCGGAAGCTCCTGTGACCAGATCTTTCGTACGATGGCTTACGGCAGTGGCCTCCCTATGCTGTACAGTGGCGGCGAGCGCACCATCGCGCCCGGTGGTGCTCGAGTTATTTACCTCGCAGGGCTGCAGCTCCTGTCCGCCGGCAGAGGCTTACCTTGGACAACTGAGCACCCGCCCCGATGTGATCGCACTCGCGTTCCACGTGGACTACTGGGACGACCAGGGGTGGCGTGACCGCTTCGCACTGCACCAGTCAGTCGAGCGCCAGGATATCTACGCGCGTAATCTGCACCACTCGACGGTCTATACGCCCGAGCTCGTCATCGACGGGCGCTCGGATGCGATCGGTGCCGACGGCCGGGCCGTTGCCGACGCATTGCACGAGTCGCGCAGCAACGTGCCAATGACCGTTTCCCTGCGCAACGCCGCACTGGTCGTCGATATCAGCGCGCAGCCGCAATCCGCAGCGTGCGATGTGTGGCTGGTGCCGTACCTGCGTCATGCGCGCTCGGCCATCAGCCGCGGTGAAAACGCGGGCCGCAACCTCGAGGAATTCAACATCGTTCGCGAAGTGCGCGCTCTCGGCGCCTGGAACGGCCCAGCACAAGCGTTCACGATACCCGTGTCCTCGTTGCCACCCGATTCCACCGACGTGGCGGTGCTGATCCAGCCGAAGGGGCAGGGGCCCATCATCGGCGCGGCGGCGCAACCGCTGCGCTGACGCTGCCGGGGACGCTGCGACGCGAAATGCGCGTGGGCCCTGCGGGCCGGTATGATTTGCGCCCGCGAGCTCGCGGCCAAGGAACAACAGCAACAGGGCTCGGGAGGGTCTATGACACTCGCTCGTGCTGCGACGCTGAGGATGCTCGGCAGCCTCTGGCTGTGCATCGCTCTGCAGGCACCGCCCGCCAACGCACGCGATACGGCCACTACGATGTTCGGCAACGACGTATTCCAGGCCGGCTCGGAGGTGCAGTTGCCCGAAGGCTCTCCGGGAGATGCGTTTCTCGCCGGCGGCTGGATCGCCACTGGCGGAGCGGTGCACGGCGATGAGGTGGCGACCGGAGGCCAACTTACTCTCGGTGCCGATGTCGATGGCGGCCTGTATGCCGCGGGCGGCCGCGTGCGGCTCGACGGAAAGGTGGGACGAAACGCGCGCATCGCCGGCGGTCACGTGGAGCTCGGACCCAAGGCGCAGGTGCAGGGCGGCCTTACCATCGGGGGAGGCGAGGTTGCCGTCAACGGCCAGGTGGGAAAGTACCTGCAAGTGGGTGCAGGCCGTACCCGGCTCGATGCGCACGTGGCCGGCAACGTCGATGTGGCGAGCGGTGAGCTGACGGTCGGTCCGGACGCCATCGTTGATGGGGTGCTGACCTACTATGGTCCGCTGCCCGCAGCCATCGACAGCGGCGCGCAGCTCCGCGGAGGCACGCACTACGTCGCGCGCAAGCACTGGGATCGCGCGGGTCATCACCGTCCCTTCGGCGCAGGGGCCTGGATCTGGCTCGCGGGCTGGATCATTGCCGGAAGCATTCTGCTCGCGCTGTGGCCGGGCTTTGCGCACACGGTGGGCGAGGTGGCCCGCCGCAACCCCGGGCTGGTCTTGCTGCTCGGTTTTGCGGTGCTGATCTGCGTGCCGGTGGCATTGCTGTGCCTCATCATCACGATCATCGGCATCCCGCTCGCCTTGCTGCTGCTTTTCCTCTACCTGCTGCTGCTGCCAGTAGGTTACCTCGCTGCGGCAGCCGCGCTCGGCGAGTGGCTGCTGTCGCGTAGCCGAGGCGGCGCGCAGCCCCGGCCACGCGACCGTATCCTGATGCTGATCGCTGTGCTGGTCGTCCTTTTTCTGCTCACACGAATTCCGCTGCTCGGCCCAGCGCTGCGTTTCGTACTGATCATTGCGGGCATCGGCAGTCTCGTCATGGCGAGCGCGCTGCGGCAGCGGGGGGAGACAGCCACCGCGACGACGACCTAATATCGACACAACAAGACGATGACACCTCGTCTCGATCCGCGACAGCATCAAGGGGGAAGAAATGTCTTTGAGCATTGCACGCGTCCAGCGGCATGGATTGATTCGCCACGGAACTTTCAGCGGCGCCTGCGCGGCAGTGCTCTTGCAGACGGTGGCCTCGGCCGCTGCGCCTGCGCCCGCGGCGTCTGCGCCGGCGGCAGCCGTCCACCCTACGGTGAACCCAAGCCTGTTTCAGGCGCTGCAGTGGCGGGGCATCGGACCGTACCGCGGTGGACGCGCACTCGCGGTCGCGGGTATCCCGGGCGAGTCCAGCACATTTTATTTTGGCGCCGTGGCGGGTGGTGTCTGGAAGACGACTGACCGCGGTGGCACCTGGGAGGTGCTGACCGATGGCACGCCGATCTCATCCGTGGGTGCGATCGCGGTCGCGCCTTCCCAACACGATGTCATCTATGTAGGCACAGGCGAAGCGGCGCCTCGGGGGAACATGACTTACGGTGATGGCATCTACAAGTCAACCGATGGGGGCAAGACCTGGAACCATGTCGGGCTGCGCGACAGCCGTCAGATCGGTGCGCTCATCATCGACCCGGCCAATCCGGACATCGTGCTGGTCGCCGCACTCGGGCACGCCTTCGGTCCGAATACCGAACGTGGCGTGTTCCGTACGACCGATGGTGGCAAGTCCTGGGCCAAGGTGCTGTACAAGGACGAGAACACGGGCGCCATCGATGTCAGTTTCGATCCACACGATGCCCGTATCGTCTGGGCCGCCCTGTGGCAGGCACGGCGTCAACCCTGGAACTTTTCGAGTGGCGGTCCCGGCAGTGGCCTGTACCGCTCGACTGACGGGGGAGTTACCTGGAAGCAGTTGACCGGCAATGGACTGCCGGCGGGCACTCTCGGGCGCATCCATGTCAGTGTGTCCGCAGCAGACTCGAGCCGCGTCTATGCGATGATCGAAGCGGGCGAGGGTGGTCTGTACCGATCCGACGATGGCGGCACGCACTGGCAACGCGTCAACGACGACGGGCGCCTCAGCCAGCGCGCCTGGTATTTCTCCACGATCCTCGCCGATCCGAAGGACCGGGACACGGTCTATGCCGCGAACACCGGCCTGTTCCGTTCCACCGACGCTGGCAAGAGCTTCGAGCTGCTGCCCGCCCGGCATGGCGATCACCACGGCATCTGGATCGATCCGGTCAACCCCGACCGCATCATAGAGTCGAGCGATGGCGGCGCGTCCATCTCCTTCGATCGAGGCAAGACCTGGAGCACCCAGTACAACCAACCCACCGCGCAGTTCTACCACGTGTCGGTCGACACGCGCTTTCCCTATTACGCCTACGGAGCGCAACAGGACAATTCGAGTGTCGCCATCGCCAGCAGGTCGGATGAAGGCGCAATCGTGCAACGCGACTGGTACGACGCATCGAACGGAGAAGCCGGCTTCGTGCTGGCCGATCCGCGTGATGCCAACATCGTTTACGGCACCAACGAAAATCTCATCAATCGCTTCAACAAGCACACCATGCAGATGCAGGTGATCTCGGCCTGGCCGGTCGATGCCTCCGGGCATGCGGCCAAGGATCTCGAGCATCGCTTCAACTGGACCTCGCCGCTCGCGATGTCGCCGTTCGACCCGGACACGCTCTACTACGGCATGGAGCGGCTTTACAAGACCACCGACGATGGCCACAGCTGGAATGCCATCAGCCCCGATCTCACGCGCAACGACAAGTCGAAGCAGCAGGCTTCCGGCGGCCCGATCACCAAGGACATCACCAGTGTCGAGTATTACGACACAATTTTTGCGATCGCCGAGTCCCCGCTCAGCAAGGGCATGATCTGGGTCGGAACCGACGACGGCCTCATCCAGCTCACCCGCGATGGCGGTGGCAGCTGGAGCAATGTCACCCCGCACGACATGCCGGCCTGGAGCACGATCAGCATGGTCGAGCCGTCGCGTTTCGACGCGAACACCGCTTACGTGGCTGTGGACCGCCACAAGCTCGATGACATCAAGCCGTATGTCTTCATGACGAGCGACGCCGGTAAGACCTGGACGCGCATCGACCCGGGTCTCCCCGAGGGCTCGTTCGTCCACGTGGTACGCGAGGACTCGGTCAAGCGTGGACTGCTCTACGCGGCCACCGAGACCGGGGTCTTCGTGTCGTTCGATAACGGGCGGCACTGGCAGAGCCTGCAGCTCAATCTGCCGCGAACTCCCATTCACGACCTCGTAGTCAAGGACGACGATCTGATCGTGGCGACGCACGGGCGCTCGTTCTGGATTCTCGACGATGTGACGTCGCTGCGTGAGGTGGAGGCTGCTGCCGCAGCTTCAGGCGCCTATCTCTATAAGCCTGCCATCGGCCATCGGCTCTACTATCCCGATGCGGTCGACACCCGACCGCCTTCCGGGCAGAACCCGCCGAGTGGCATGCCGATCGACTACTATCTGCCCGCCGCGCCGAAAGGCCCGCTGCTGATCGATATCCTCGACGCCCAGGGAAGCGTCGTGCGCCACCTCACGAGCGTGAAGCCGGAGCAGGCCGAGCAGCCGCCTGAGTGGCCGGACCAGGTGCGTCCGGTCAATACCCTGCCCGCGGCAGCGGGTATGAACCGCTTCGTCTGGAACCTGCGCTACGACGATCCGGTGCAGATTCCGGGAGCGTTCTATGCGGGTTTGCCGCCGCGCGGGCCGGTTGCACTGCCGGGCGAATACACCGTCAGGCTCACCTATGAAGGCCAGACGCATACCGCACCCCTGAACCTCAAGGCCGATCCGCGCGTGAAGGGACCGCTAACCGGGATGCAGGAGAAGTTCGCGTTGTCGATGGAGGTCTACCACGACCAGGATGCGCTGCATCGCGCGGTGAATGACATCCGCGCTTTCAAGGCGGACGTGGGGAACGCATTGAAGGAGTCGGGCGGCAAATCCGGCAGCGCTGCGCTCTCGGCCGAAGGTAACAAGCTGCTGCAGCGGGCTTCACAGATCGAAGGCGCCCTGATGCAGGTCAACATCAAGGGGTCCGAGGCCAACCTCAACTATCCCGGGATGTTGAACGAG
The DNA here is from genome assembly GCA_036498445.1 of Steroidobacteraceae bacterium. Classification (GTDB taxonomy): domain Bacteria; phylum Pseudomonadota; class Gammaproteobacteria; order Steroidobacterales; family Steroidobacteraceae; genus 13-2-20CM-66-19. The sequence continues at coordinate 9,418 of DASYFL010000112.1, read as the reverse complement.
CAGATCTATTCGTTTGCCGAACTCCTGGGTGATGCCGACACCGCGCCGAACAAGCCGGAGGTCGACACCTACGCCGGGTTCCATTCTCGTCTCGAGAGCCAGCTCGTGGCGTGGGGCGATCTCAAGAAGACCGGCATCGCCCCGTTCTGCGGCCAGCTCCGGGACGCGGGCTTGGCCAGTGCCGCCAGGAGCAGCTGTCAGTAGCGCCGCGTCATAGCACGCTCAGGGCCGCTTCGGGCCGCTTCGGCCCCGCTTCGACCTGGGGGTATCCCCACGTCCTGTAACAAATTCGCAGCTCGTGACATCTAACGCTGCAGAGGTGCTGTTGATCCTTGCGGCGTTGTGCGCAATCGGTCCGGCGCCGCCAGCAGGAGACACGGAAATGAAAGCTACGATGAAGGTTTACGCGCTGCTTGCCTTGATCTTCGGCACCACCGGAGCGTGGGCGCAGAGCGCCGGACCGACCGATCCACAGATTGCCGCCATTGTCGTGACCGCGAACCAGGTCGACATCGACGCCGGCAAGCTTGCCAAGTCCAAAGGGCATTCGCAGCAGGTGAAGGAGTTCGGGCAACAGATGGTCACGGATCACGGCGGTGTCAACAAATCCGCCACCGAGCTCGTGACGAAGCTGCACGTCACACCTGAGACCAACTCCACCGCGGAAAGCCTGAAGAAAGGCGGCGATGACAACCTCGCCAAGTTGAAAGGTCTCAGCGGGGCCGCGTTCGACAAGGCTTACATCGATCACGAGGTCGCCTATCACGAGGCCGTGCTGAGCGCCCTGGATAAGACGCTCATACCAAGCGCACAGAACGCCGAGCTCAAGGCGTTGCTGGTCAAGGTACGCCCCGCCTTCGAGGCTCATCTCCAGATGGCGAAACAGCTGCAAGCGGAGCTCAGCAAGGGTGCCTAGAGTTACGGTACTCACGTTATCGCGGCTGTGGCTTGGGGCGCTCGTTGCCTGCTCCGGCGTCTGGGCGGCTGAATCACCGCGCCAGGCGCCGCAGGCCGCGCATACCGTCATCATCGAGAACATGCAGTACAGCCCGGCGCAGTTACGCGTGCACCGCGGCGAGCGCATTGTGTGGGTAAACAAAGATCTGTTCCCTCACACGGTCACCGCCGCAGCGCGCACGTTCGATTCCGGGAGCATCGCGGCCAACTCGTCCTGGACGTATGTCGCCGGCAAAGGGGGGGAGTATGCTTACGGCTGCACCTTTCATCCCAGCATGAAAGGCACGATCGAAGTGCAATGAGTGAGCCAGGCCGCATCCTGAGCAGCGATTCTGCAAGCTGCACGCGCCCCGCCGAGGACGAGCTGAGCCTCGCACGCCGTGTCGCGAGTGGAGACCGCGCAGCATTCACGCAGCTCATGCGGGGCTACAACCGACGCCTCTATCGATTGGCACGCGCGTCGCTGCGCGACGATACCGAGGCCAAGGATGCCCTGCAGGACGCCTACCTCAACGCCTACCGCGCAATCGGCAGCTTCCGCGGAGAATCGACGCTATCCACCTGGCTCTCGCGCCTGGTCCTGAACGAGTGCGCGGTCCGGCACCGCCGCTCGGCGCGACGCGAGGGAATTATTCCGCTCGTCAGTTCGGAGGCGAGAATGTCCGAAACCGCGAGGGTGGCCGACGTTGCGGAGGGCCCGGACCGCGCGGCCGCCAGGACCCAGATGCGCGGCATTCTGGAAAGCAAGCTTGGTGAGCTGCCGGAGGGCTTGCGTGTCGTCTTCGTGCTGCGTTCGGTCGAGGAATTGAGCGTTGCAGAGACGGCAGAGACACTGGGACTCGCGCAGGAAGCCGTGCGGGCGCGTCACTTTCGCGCCAAAGGCCTGCTGCGGGAGGCTCTGGCGCGGGAGATTGATCTCGCCGAAAGTGATCTCTTCGAGTTCGGCGGCATACACTGCGATCACATCGTCGCGAGCGTGATCGAGAGACTGTCATCATCGGCGGAAAGATGAATTTCGAGGGACAGCTGGTACTCGTTACCGGCGGCACCGGCGCGCTCGGTAGTGCAGTCGCACGTGCCTTCCTCGAGGCAGGCGCGCAGGTCGCCGTCACCTACCGCAGCCGCCACGAATATGACGATCTTCAGGACGCGGCGTCGGCGCATCGCACGAAGCTGCGCGGCCACGAGGTCGATGTCACCGACGAGGCCGCGATGCTGCGCCTGGTTGGCGCGCTCGAGGCGGAGTTTCCGCGCCTGCTTGGCCTCGTCAACGCCGTCGGCGGGTTCGCCGGCGGAACGAAGCTGTGGGAGATGGAGAGCGCGGTGTTGGAGCGCATGCTGGCCCTCAACCTCCGCTCGGCCTTCGTCAGCGCGCGCAGCGTGCTGCCGGTCCTGCTCCGCCAGCACAGCGGGTGCATCGTCAACATTGCGGCCCGCTCGGCTCTGGAGGCGCCGGGTGGTGCCGGCGCGTATGTAGCCTCCAAGGCGGCGGCGATTGCACTGATGCACTCGTTAGCGATGGATCTGCAGGGCACCGGGGTGCGCGTAAATTCGGTGCTGCCCAACATCATCGACACTGCAGCGAATCGGCGCGACATGCCCCACGCCAACTTCGCGGCCTGGACGAAGCCGGAAGAGATCGCGCGCGTCATCCTGGTGCTGTGCACGGCGGATACGCAAGCGATCAACGGGGCAGCCATACCCGTGTAAGCCCAGGCGGCGAAAGATCGAGCCGCCTCGAATGACAATCGAGCGCTGCTGCGGGTCCGCGCGGGGTTGCGCAGTAGGGCGGAGCTGACAGCAGTTACTGCGAACAGCCGATCGACTGACAGCCACTGCAGGCGCACACTCGCGCGGCCATGCGCGCTGTGCTGCTGAGTGGTTATGGCGGAGTCGAGAAGCTCGAGCTCGGCTCCGTGCCGGAGCCCGCCGTGGGTCCGGGTGAGCTCAAGGTGCGCGTCGCCGCTTCGAGCGTGAACCCGATCGACTGGAAGTTGCGCAGCGGCTCCTACCGGCAGCGATCCCCACCGGAGCTGCCCGCGATTCTCGGCCGAGATGCCTCGGGCGAGGTAGTCGAAGCCGGACCCGGCGTGAGCGCGTTCCGACCTGGAGCGAAGGTGCTCGGGCTCGTGAACCGGGCTTACGCCGAGTATGTGGTCGCCCAGCAGGATGCGTGGGCGGAGCTGCCGGGATCGCTCGATCTGATCGATGCCGCAGCGCTGCCACTCGTGCTCCTCACGGGCAGCGAGCTGATCGATGAGGCCGTGCGACCGCGCCCTGGCGAGGTGGTGCTCGTGACCGGCGCTGTGGGTAGCGTTGGCCGTGCGGCGGTTTTCGCGGCGCGATCCCGCGGCGCTGAAGTGCTCGCCGGCGTTCGTGGCACACAGAAGGAGGAAGCGCGGAAGCTCGGAGTCGATGTGCTCGCGCTGGACGATGACAAGGAGGTCGAGCGGCTGCCGCGAATCGATGCGATTGCCGACACGGTTGGAGGTGAGACCCTGCAGAAACTTCTCCGCAAGGTCAAGCCGGGAGGCACGATTGGCAGCGTCCTTGGGGAGCCGCCCGGCGCGAAGGAGCGCGGTCTCGCGGTGCACGCCCATCTGACGCATCCGGATTCGAAGCGGCTCGCTGCGCTCGCCGCAGCCGTCGCGGCAGGCGCGCTGACGATTCCCATCGCACGGCGAATGCCGCTCGAGGAGATTCGCCAGGCGCATACGCTCGCCGAACGTGGAGCCGGTGGAAAAATCGTCCTGCGGATCGGATGAGCGGCGTGCTCAGGGAGGCGTGAAGTCTCAGCCGAACTTCGTGTCAATGTACTGCATGCTGCCCGCGACGCGCTCGCCGAGCTGACACCACTCGGTGCGCGCCCTCTGGCAGCAGCCGGCCCGCAGTTTCCTCGGTTCGTTGGATTTGGCGCGGCGCGTGCTGCACGAGCACAAACAATCGATCAGAGCCTCGAGCTCCGCCGGCTTGAGGGTAAGAACTGCATCCAGCGGCTCGGTCACCGGGTGTGCGATATCCACCGAAGTTGCTTTGAGTTCTCTCGCCATGAACTCAGCGTGTTACGAGGAGACTCCCGTGTCGGTCGGGTCAAGGGCTGAAGCAGCGTCAGCTTGTGCCTACGGGTAACGCCCGCTCGACAACGTCCTGTCGGACGATCGGCACATCCGCGGCAGCAGGGCGCGCGTCCGACTGCAGCTTAGGCTTTCGTCTTACGGCACTGGATCAGTCCGCGTGCTAAATGTGCAGCGCAATCAAAACGAGGAGTACCGCCATGGCGCAAGAATTCCCACCCCCAGGTCAAGAACCGGCATCCAGCATCGATGACGGCGGCAGGTTGGGCTCGCTCCGAAGCAAGGCTCAGGATGTCGGCGCGCGCGCCGCGCAGCGCGCTGATCAGGCGCGTGTGGGCGCCGCGGCCGGCCTCGAAAGCGTGGCTAGCACTTTGCATAACAGAGGTGAACGCGTCGCGAGTGCCGCCCATAGCGCCGCGGATGCCGTGTCCTACGGCGCCGAGTACCTGCGCGAGAACGATGTTCAGACCATGCTCAGCGATCTCATGGAGGTGATTCGGCGTAATCCCGGGCCATCGCTCATCGGCGCTGCGGCACTCGGGTTTCTGCTCGGCCGGGCGCTCAGCCGCGATTAGCGCTCATGCATTCGCGAGTGCAGCCGCTGCGCGAGGCGAGGCGCGCCGAGACAGATCCGCGATCCATGGCGCAGGTTCTGGCCGATGTAGTCTGTAATCTCCAGGACATCCTGCACGCGCAGATCCGCCTCGCGCAGGCCGAAGCCCGTGAAGAGCTGCGGAACTTCCGCTCGGCAGGCGCCCTGATGCTGATCGGGGTGCTCGGCGGGCTGCTCAGCGCCTTGTTTCTGCTGCTCGCGGTGGCCGCTGCACTGAGCCTGGTCGTCAGCGTGTGGCTCGCCGCACTGATCGTGGCGCTCGGCATGGCCGCGGTGTGCGCGATCGCGTTGCGCGCCGGGGCGAATCTCATGCGCAGCCGAGCAGCGAAAAGCGCTGCAAGCGTAAAGGAGAAGGCGCCATGGAGCGCTCGACCGAGAGAATAGAGCGGGAGATCGACCGTGAGCGCGCAGTGCTGCGTTCAAACCTGGCGGAGGTGGAGAACCGTGTGAAGTCGGCGGTCGACTGGCGCCGGTACTTTGAGAGTAATCCGCCGCTGTGGATCGGCGTCGCATTCGGCAGCGGATTGCTGATAGCGCTCGCCGCCTCGCGACGCGCCTACACCCCGGCGCGCGAAGTGTATCCGCGCGGGAGTGCATCGTTCGAGCACTCCGATCACCGGCGGCGGGCGATTGCCCGGGCTTGGGGCGGTATCGAGAGTGCGCTGATCGGCATGGCAGCGGCAAAGCTCAAAGAAACCCTGGCGCAGGTCCTGCCGGGCTTCCGAGACGCGCTTGCGCGGCGCGAAGGTGATGGTAACGCGCACGATCCTTCGGAGAAGTTTTTCCGTCAACACTAGCGAGGCATCACATGGGACGTGGAATACTGCTGTGGCTTCTGGGCGTGCCGATTCCCGTGATTCTGCTGTTGTACATGTGCTCGCACCACTAGCCGTGTGGCGTTGCGGCGCGCCGCCAGCGCACCGCTTTGGTGCAGCTCGCCGGCGCGGGCAAAGGATTCAGGCTGCGCCACGACCTGTCGCGCGCCGCGCTATAAAGTAATCCGCGCTCGCGGCGCGCTCAGCTTGAGGGTGCCGTGGCTGGCGGTAGTCGCGGCGATCTGAAGAGCTCGTCTTCCCTTCTTTCCCTCGACCGCGCCGGCTGCGATTCGACAGCTCGCCGACGACGCTCCCACGCGAGTAGCGTCTCGCGCTTTCTGAATTCACGATAGCTGAGGATCTCCGGTTCCAATTGTTCGTTCATGCCTGGGGCTCCCCGACCCGCTAGGGTGACGTCATGGTCGGCCCCCAAGCCGGGACTGTCCGGAGGCCGCCGACGCCACGCCGCGTAGGAAAAATCCTACGCAGTGGCCGTGGCAGCCGGAGTGGTCGCAGTTACCGGTTCCGGTAGCTGAGCGAGGAGATTGGAGAGCTGGTCCAGGTCGAGCGGCTTGACCAGATGGGTATCGAAACCCGCTTCCCGTGAGCGGCGACGGTCGGCGTCCTGCCCCCAGCCGGTGAGTGCCACCAGGGTCATCGCCTTACCCCACTCCTGAGCGCGGATCCTTCTGGCGACCTCGTAACCATCGAGCAAGGGCATGCCGATGTCGAGCAGGGCCACTTCGGGCACGTGTCGGCCGGCTGCTTCCAGGGCGATGGCGCCATTGGAGGCGCTGAAGACCTCGTGACCGCGCAATCGCAGCACCGTCGCGAGACTTTCGAGTGCATCCGCGTTGTCGTCCGCCAGCAGGATGCGGCGTGGAATTGCGGGCACTTCGGTGTGTTGCCCATCGTTCTCGGCCTCGGTGCGCACGGCCGTCTCGGCGAGGAGCGGCAGGCGGATTACGAACTCGCTGCCGGTTCCCGCGCCCTCACTGAGGGCGCTGATGGTGCCACCGTGCATCTCCAGCAGGCGCCGCACGAGCGCGAGACCGATGCCCAGCCCGCTGAGTGCTTGATCGTACCTGCGGTCGAGCTGGGTGAAAAGATCGAAGATTCTCGGCAGCAGCTCGGCCGGAATGCCCATGCCATTATCGCGCACCCGTATCTCTACGTCCGCTCCCCGCCGGGTGCAGATCAGGTCGATGCGGCCGCCCCGCTCGGTGTATTTCGCCGCGTTACCGAGCACGTTCGCCAATGCCTGCGTGAGCCGCGTCGGGTCACCGTCCACCCGCATCGGCTCGGACGGAACGCGGAGCGTCAGCTGGTGCTCGCGCTCGAGCACCAAGGGCTCGATGGTCTCGATCGCCCGGTTGATCAGCGTGGCGACATCGAGCGGTTGGCGCGAGAGCGTGATCTTGCCGCGGGTGATACGCGACACATCGAGCAAGTCGTCCACCAGGCGAGTGAGGGATACGAGCTGCCGGTGAATGACCGCCTGTGCCCATTGCAGGCGTGGCTCGGATGGGTCCATGCGCATCAGCTGCAGCGCGTTGCGTATCGGCGCCAGCGGGTTGCGCAGCTCGTGCGCGAGCATCGCGAGGAACTCATCCTTGTTGCGGTCGGCTTCCTGCAACGCGTGCTCGGCGCGTGCTCGCTCGGCGACCTCTTTCTGCAGGCTGCGGTTGGTCTTCTCGAGCTCGCTGTTGGCTTGCTGCAGCGTAGCATTGAAGGACTCGAGCTCGCGGGTTCTTTCCGCCTGCAGCGTGAGATTGGCTTCCGAAAGCTGGCGGTTTGCGTTCGCCAGTATGCGATTGAGCTGGCGCAGCTCGTGGCGTTTGCAGTACAGCTCCACCAGGACCGCAACCTTGCTGCGCAGGATCTCCGGCACCACCGGGATCGCCACGTAGTCGACCGCCCCGGCCTTGTAACCGCGCAAGCGGTCGAGCTCGGAGATGTGGATGCCGGTGACGAAAATGATGGGGGTTTTCTCGAAGCGCGGATGCGCGTGGATGAGCTCCGCCGTCTCGAATCCATCCATGTCCGGCATGCTGACATCGAGCAGCACGACCGCGAACTCATCATGCATGAGCCTATCGAGCGCCTCCCTGCCGGAGTGCGCCAGCACCAGATTCTGGTCGAGCTCGCTCAGGATCGACTGATAGGTGAGCAGCCGTGCCGGCTGGTCATCGACCAGCAGAATGTTCACGCGGTCATCGATTGCCATAGCGCGGCTCAGATGCCCGCACCGGCCTCAGGGATGCAGCCACAAGCGGACCAGCGACAGGAGCTGGTCCGTGTTCACGGGCTTGGCGACGTAATCCGACGCACCGGCCTCCAGGCACTTCTCCCGGTCGCCCTTCATTGCTTTGGCAGTGAGGGCGATGATTGGCAGCAGACGGAATTTATGGTTGCTGCGGATGCGGCGCATGGTCTCGTAGCCGTCCATCTCCGGCATCATCACGTCCATGAGCACGAGCGAAAGATCGTCCGTGCTCTCGACGAGATTGATCGCCTCGTGCCCGTTGGTCGCGGTGATCACCTCCATATTATGGCGCTCGAGCAGGCTATTGAGCGCGAAGATGTTGCGGATATCGTCATCGACCACCAGGACCTTGCGCCCGCTCAAGGGCGCATCGCTCTCGTGCAGGGTCTCGATCATCTTCTGCTTGCTGGGCGGCAGGTCGGCGATGACGCGGTGCAGGAACAGCGCCGTCTCATCCAACAGCCGCTCGGGGGAGCGCACGCCCTTCAGCACGATGCTCTTGGCGTTCTTGCGCAGCTCGATCTCTTCCTGATCGGAGAGTTCCCGCCCGGTGAACACCACGATTGGGGTATGGCGCATATTGTCGTCCGCCTGCACCTGGGCGAGAAGCTCGAATCCGGACATGTCCGGCAGCCGCAGGTCGAGCACCACGCAGTCGAACCTCCCCTCGCGCATGGCCACGAGTGCCTCCGCACCGGTCCCGACGGTAATGATCTCGACGTCGGTGTGACCGAGCAGCTCGCGCACGCTCAGTTGCTCGGCCGGATCGTCCTCGACGACCAGCAGACGCCGCAGGTGGTTAGCGGTGAAGCTCTTCAGGCGCTCGAGCGCTTCCTCGAGGCCCTCGGTGGTCACGCTCTTGGTGATGAAGGAGAAAGCGCCGCGCTCGAGCCCGTACTGGCGCTCGTCCTCGATGGTGAGGATCTGCACCGGGATATGGCGGGTCTCGGCGTTGCGCTTCAATTGGTTCAGCACGGTCCAGCCGAGCATGTCCGGCAGGAACACATCGAGCGACACCGCCGTCGGCCGGTGCTTGCGCACCAGTGCCAGCGCATCGGCGCCGGTGCGCGCCAACAGCACTTTGAAGCCGCGCGCCCGCGCCATGTCGATCAGGATACGGCCGTAGTGCGGATCGTCTTCCACGACCAGAAGGACGGCATCGTTCGGCTGCAGGTCATCCCGGTCATCCGGAATTTCCTCTACGCGCACCACGGGCAGCACCGCCGGCTGGAACGCAGCGGTGTGGGGCGCAGCGGCCGCTGGGCCCGTGCCGCCGGCGGTGCGGCTGTAGGCTGGCCCCAGGTAGCTGAGGGGCAGGTAGAGGGTGAAGGTGCTGCCACTGCCGGCGATGCTGCTCAGGCGAATTTCGCCGCCAAGCAGGTGCGCGAGCTCGCGGCTGATGGCGAGCCCGAGACCCGTGCCGCCGTATTTGCGCGCGGTGCCGGCATCGGCCTGCTGGAAAGCCTCGAAGATGATGCGCTGTTTTTCCGGCGGGATGCCGATTCCGGTATCGCTCACCGAGAACTCGACCACCGAGGGTGCCTGGCTGAGTGTCGGGTGCTCGCTGCTCCAGCCTCCGGTCGCAATCCCGACATGCAGCCGCACACCGCCACGCTCGGTGAACTTGAAGGCGTTCGACAGCAGATTCTTCAGCACCTGCAGCAGGCGCTTGGAGTCGGTGGTGATCGCCCGA
>DASYFL010000111.1:0-24955 GCA_036498445.1 Steroidobacteraceae bacterium | reverse complement strand
AGACCGGCCGCACGGCGTTGCGGGTTTCGGAGCCGCGGAGCTCGCGATGGCCGCAGGAGGTGTCGCTACTGAGACGGCGCCCCTGCGGCTTTGCATTGACCGAATATCACGTAGGCGCCCATCCGATCGGCAATCGGTAACAGATCGGTGCGATAGGGTGTCTTGACGGTCTTGTTGGATGGATCGATGAGCACCACCGGCGCAGTGCTGCTCTCCGGCTTGACCTTGCTGCACGCCTTGCCGGGTTCGCAGCTGTAACCTGACACCCCGGTGCACGAGAGCGGGGTGGCTCCATCGACGTCGGCCGCCGCGGCGGCGCCTGAGACGACTACCCCTAGTCCAAATATGAGCCGCTGCACGCGTCTGCTGGTTTTCATCGCTCATCCCTCAATCGATTGCTGCCACCAGCGCAGCGGCTTGGATCGCCGGCCTGCACCCGAGGTCTGTTGTTCTCCTCGGGACTATACGCAATTGCCGGATGCGGCACCAACGCGTTCATAGTGCGACGAGATGCCGACGATAGTGGCCCTGCGATCGCGCCAATAGCCATACTGGCGTGATGAGCAGCCCTGATGCATCGCGTCACCGACCCGCCTTCGTCACCCCGATGGCGGCACGGCGAGTCAAGGTTCTGCCCGAAGGGAAAGAGTGGCTGTACGAGCCGAAGCTCGACGGCTACCGTGCGCTGTTGCTGAAGGACGGCAAGCGCATCCGCATCCTCTCGCGTAATGAAAAGGACCTGACCCCGATCTATCCCGCTGTGGCCGCGGGCGGGCTGCGGCTCAACGCGGCGGACGCGGTGATCGATGGTGAGATCGTGGCGCTGGCAGAGGATGGGCGCCCATCCTTCCAGGCATTGCAGCACCGCTCCTCACATCCGCAGCACCGCGTGGTGTTCTATGCCTTCGACGTCGTGCACCTGGATGGGCGCGATCTCATGGCCGAGCCGCTCCTTGCCCGGCGCGGCTTGCTGCCGAAAGTCATTGGGGACGATTCAGTCATTCGGCTGTCGCCGGTCCTGCCTGGGACTACCCTTCAGATCGTACGGGCGCTGCAGGCGGCGGGAATCGAGGGCGTGGTCGCCAAGCGCAAAGGCTCGAGCTACCAGCCCGGCGAGCGCAGTGGCGATTGGGTCAAGTTGAAACTCGAGCAGCAGCAGGAGTTCGTCATTGGCGGCTATAGGCCGGAGGGCGCTGCGGGGCTGGACGCACTGCTAGTCGGTTATTACGCAGGGAGCAAGCTGCAGTTCGCCGGCAAGGTGCGTGCGGGCTTTACTGCACACATCCGCCGCGAGTTGAGCGGCAGGCTCAGACCATTGGTAATTTCCGACTGCCCGTTTGCGAATCTGCCCGATACGAGCTCCGGACGCTGGGGAGGCGGCATCACCGCGGAGCACATGCACGAGATGTGCTGGACGAAACCCGAGCTCATCGCGCAAATCCGCTTCACGGAATGGACTGCCGAAACCCGGCTGCGCCATGCCGCATTCCTCGGCCTGCGCACAGATAAGAATGCACGACAAGTGCGCAAGGAATCCTGAGGTCATCCGCCACGGCCCGCCGCCGGGAAACGCTTGCGCCGCGAGGGGTTAGCGGCGGCTGCACGTCCCCGACCCGGCGGCGGGGATGAAGGCGAAGCTTTCCCGTTCAGCAGTCATTCAGCGAGGACGGCTCTAAATAATTTCCGTCGTGCCCCATGTCCATGGTGGCCGAGCACGGGGGAGGACAGGACATGAAGGCCACGCTCTTCGCCGCCGGGTACACCGGCTATCTAATCTTCGGTCTCTTTCAGATTGCGGCGACTGCGAGCGGCATCGAGCACCTCACCGGCCTGTGGTGGTTCATGTGTTGGATCGGAGCGCTGCTCATTGGTTGGGTGCCGGTCATAGGCACTGGCCTCGGGATTTACGGCGCGCACGCTCAATGGGAATGGAGCCTGCCGGCGGCGTATGCACTCTTCATCGGTCTGCCAATCCTGCTCTTCGTGCCGCTGCTCACCGTGTCGGTGTCGGCCGCCATCCGGCGGCGCACCGAAGCGTCACGCGCGCGCCACGGAACTGCCTAGCTCGCATTGGCCGGCGCCGCGGCGCGGTACAGGGGCAGCACCTGGGGAATGTGGCGCTCGAGTTCCGCGATTCGGTTCGCGGAGGCCGGGTGCGTGCTGAGGAACTGGGGCGGCGCGCTCTTCTCGGCTGCCATCATCTTTTTCCATAGAGTGACCGCCTGATGGGGGTCGTAGCCGGCGCGCGCCATGAGCTCGAGCCCCATCACATCGGCTTCGGCTTCCTGCTCACGGCTGTGGGGCAGCTGAAAAGTAACTGCCGCGACGGAGTCGGCAAGGTCCAGCGTGGCCGGATCGAAGCCGGTGACCACGGCGAGACCTAACAGCGCAACCTTCTGCTCGTACGCCCGGGAGACGCGTTCGCGGGTGTGCTCGCGCAGCGCGTGCGATATCTCATGCCCGAGTACCGCCGCAATCTCTGCATCATTCAACTGCAGTTTCTCCACCAGACCGCTGTACACCATGATCTTGCCTCCGGGCATGGCGTAAGCGTTCATTTCCGGAGTCGTGAGCGTGTTGACTTCCCACTTCCACTGCGGCGCGTCGGGCCGGAAAGCCGCGGTGACCGGGATGAGCCGGCCGGTGATGCGGCGGATACGCGCAGTCAGCGCCGGATCGGCATTGAGTTTCCCGCCCGCGCTCGCCTGTTGCACCTCGCCGGCATAGGCTTTCTCCGCTCCCTGCTCGACGGACTCCTCCGAAACCAGCATCGTCTGCTTGCGCTCGATCCCGACTGCGCCGGGCTTGGTGGTCTGCACCGTCGCGCAGCTCGAGAGCGCAAGCGTGAGCACCAGGGCGAGCGCGCGCCGCGATGGAAATGCGTCTATTTGCCTCACTGCGAGATCTCTGAAGCCGGAGGATTGCGCGCGATTTTACTGCGCTTCAGCGCGCAGCGAGCGAAGACCGCTGCGGATGGTGCCTGCGGGCGGCGGCGCGCTCTCCATATCGAGATCCGCGGCCAATGCGTTCAGTGCATTCAACTGCGCGCGGACTGGGATGTAGCGCGCCGGCTCGAGCGGCCCCCTCCAGAGCGTCTCATGCTCCTCGCGCAGCCGCTGGAACCACACCAGGAAGGGTGCTGGGTCGGCGTCTGGCCGCTGGGCGACCGAGCTCAGAGCAGCGGCGAGGCGGGCGTCCTCGCCCCAGACGAACACCAGCCCCGCCGAGCGGAGCCGTCCGGCTACCGCATCTACGATGCGCGACTGCTGCTCCGGGCGCAACCAGTGGTTACGCGCGAGAAACTTCATGAGGTCAGCGCAATGGGCCGTGGCATGACCCCAGCCTTTACCCGCCACGTAGCCGCGCAGATCGCGCTCGCTCGCGAGCTCGGTGAGCGTAAGGTCGAGAAGCGCGTCGAATTGCTGTGCATCGAGGAAAGGGCGCTTGAGATCCTCTGCCGCAAGCAAGGCAAGTGCCAGCAGCGAGAAGGATCGCAGGAAGAGTCCATCCCCGGCTTCTTCGCCCAGGCCCTGCCGCGCGTTCGCGCTCAAAACCATGCGCAGGCGGCCGAGCTCCGCGGAACTGAGCCGCTGCTCCCTGTAGACCCACGTTTCGAGTGCCTCGTAGGCGATGTCGTCCCGCAGCTCTGAATCGGTCGATCCAAGGAGCGCTGCGGCTTCGAGTGCCAACGGCAATGCAGGCTCGCCTGGTGGCAGCTTGAAGCCTGATGAGCGCAGCGTCACCCAGAAGTTACGATCATGCGTCGCCCGCGCTTCGGTCCAGCCAATTGCCAGCAGGGCAAGCAGCGCTGCAGTCGCGAGGATCAGTTGCCGCGCACCCTGGCCCACGGATTCTCCTACTGCATCGTCACGACGACCTTGCCGCGAGCGTGCCCTCGTTCCAGGTAGCGCAGCGCTTCGGCCGCATCACTCAGTTTGTAGGTCCTGTCGATGACCGGTGTGACCTTACCGGACTGCATGAGGCTCGCGAGTGTGCCAAGGTCTTCCCGGTTGAGCTCCGCAAAGATCGTGACGAATTTTTGACTGGTGAAATGCGAGATGACCCAGCCCTGCAGCGGCTTCCACAGCCAGCCGAACCAATGCCCGGGATCGCTCGAGCCGATCATGACATAGACGCCGTTGGGATTGAGGATGCGCTTGTATTCCAACAGCGAATGGGTCGCCACGTTGTCGAGGATGACATCGTAACGCTGCGCACTCTGGGTGATGTCCTCACGGGTATAGTCGATCACCTGATCGGCGCCGATCGAGCGGACGAGCGCCACATTTCTCGTGCTGCAGACACCGGTGACGTTCGTGCCGAATGACTTGGCAATCTGCACCGCGAACGTGCCGACGCCGCCCGAGGCGCCGTTGATGAGCACTTTCTCGCCGGAGTGAACGTGTCCCTGGTCGCGCAGTCCCTGCAGCGCTGTCAGGGCGGCGATGGCGACCGCCGCCGCCTGCTCGTGACTCACATTGGCGGGCTTCAGTGCCAGCGCGCGCTCCTCGGGCACCGCGACGTAGTCGGCAAGCGCTCCGAATTTGCCGCCGAACACTTCATCGCCCGGCTTGAATCGGGTGACGCTCTTGCCGACGGCCGCCACGGTGCCGGAAAAGTCGAGCCCCAGGCGCGGATCCGCCGGTTTCCCGATGCCAGCGTCCAGCCGCACCATGTAGGGAGTACCTTCCAGATAGTGCCAGTCGAGCGGATTGACCGAGGCCGCGTGCACCCTGACCAGGACCTCGTTGTCCGCCGGGACGGGCTTGGCAATGTCCTCGTACCGGACGACATCCGGCGAGCCATAGCATCGATGCACGACCGCCTTCATGGGAGTCGCGCCGGCGGTGAGCGGGGGTGAAGGGGCGCAGGCCGAGGTGTGACTGAGGGTGATGATGAGCGACAGCGCGCCGAGCGCGAGCACGATGAGTATCGCGCTCAGGATCTTGTAGCGTAGCTTCATGGCTTCCCGCGGCCCTGTCAGCGCGTTGCGGTAAACGCTGTTGTCCGCTCCCAACGCGCTCCATGAGAGTGTAGCGCAGCGGCTGCTGCGGGCTCTCGTCCGATCGCAATGAGGACTCGCTCCGCGGGGCGCGACCGCGCCGCCCCCGATGCGGCGCGACATGCTACATTGGTTCGGCGGCGACGCAGCCACCGAGGTCCAAATGGCCACAACTTCCTCCACCACCGTGGCGCATGGACCGATCGAGGTGGATTGGCTGGGCGGCAGCGAATTCGAGGCGCGCCGTCCAGGGGCTCCAGGGGTACGGATCGACGGGAACGCGGCCAGCGCGCCGACTCCCTTCGATGCGCTGCTGGCGGCGCTGGCGACGTGTGCGGCGACCGATGTCGTCTCGATCCTGAGCAAGCAACGGACCCCCGTAACGTTGCTTCATATTCGCGTCGAGGCGCAGCGGACCGCCGCCACACCGCGGCGCCTCGCCGCGGCGACGCTGCACTTTACGCTCAAGGCTCCGGGCGCCACCGCAGCTAAAGCGGCCCGGGCGGTCGAACTGTCGATCACGAAATACTGCAGCGTGCGCTCCTCGCTCCTCGGCGAGGTGCCGGTGACCTGGACGACGGCGCTGGAGGCCTGAGGAGCAACGATGTACGAGTACTCGATCGCCATATTCCGCCATTCGCTGCGCAGCCTGGCACGACTGGTGCGCAAGGGCGCTGCCTATGCCGCAGAGCAAAACATTCCGCCTGAGGTCTTGCTGGATACGCGCCTCGCCCCGGACATGTTTACACTCGCGCAGCAGGTGCGAGGGGTCAGCTATCACGCATGCGCGGCGGCGGCGAACCTGACGGGCGAAGTTCCGCCGGAGTATGACGGAGACCCTGGGAGCTTTGCCGAACTCCTCGCGGAGATCGAGGAGACACTGGAGTGGCTCGATGCTCTACCGGCCGGCCGGCTCGCTGGGGCTGAATCGCGTGAGATTACGCTCGAGCTACGTCGCGGCCCGGTGCGCTTCAACGGACAACGCTATCTCGCGCATTTCGCATTGCCCAACTTCTTCTTTCACCTCACCACCGCGTACGACATCCTGAGGCACTGCGGCGTGGCGGTGGGCAAGACAGACTTTCTCGGAGACTTCAAAGGGCTTACGCGCTGAGCGCCAGCGCGCCAGCCTCGGCTTCGAGGCTGGCGCGGCAGCCGGGCAAACTGCGCGGCGGTCAGCCGGACTTGGCAGCCTTCTCCGGTTTATCGAGGACCAGCTGCCCGTCGTGGACCGGGATGCGCTCGCCCGGATCGTGATCCATTTTGACGGTGGCCTCCTCACCATTCAGCCGGTAACGAACCTCATAGCCCATGCGGTGCTCGGAGGTGTCGTACACTGTGGCGCACTTCTGCTCGGTAGTGTTGTACGTATCCTTGTCCTGCAGATTCTTCTGGATGCGATTGCCGGCATAGCCGCCACCCGCCGCACCCGCAACGGTGGCGATATCGCGCCCCCTGCCGCCGCCGATCTGGTGCCCGATGACGCCACCGAGCACCGCCCCGGCGACCGTACCGATCACCTGGTGCTGGTCTTTCACCGGCGCCTGGTGGGTCACCGTCTCGTCGTGGCAATCCTGTCGTGGCGTGTGAATCGTCTTGGTGAGCGGAGTGACCTTCAGTACTTCGGCGTACTCAGGACCCTTGTGCAGCATGCTCAGGCCAGCGAAGGCCGTGGCGCCCACAGCGACAACTGTTCCAATCGCAAGACCAGTAACCAATGACTTGTTCACCCCATCCTCCTGGCTCGTACCGAGCGGCTCGATGCAAACGACGGCGATGCTAATCCAGCGCGCGAGATCGTGGTGCGACGCAGATCACTGCAGGCGCCATCGGCTTCGAACTGTATACAGTTGGCGACGGTTGCCGGCGTGCGCAGTTCAGCCTGCGTTTAGGCGCTGATCATTTCGTGGTAGTTAGCTCCACGCTGGATCGAATCTGGCGATGCTCCGTGCAGAGCTATGCATCCGGCCCGCGCCGTACGATGGCGCCTGCGATGACGTACACCGTGGCCCGACACGTCGGTCCCGCGGCACGGCCTAAGCTCCTGCCCGCAAGAACACTTCTCATGGACTCCTACGTTCCTTTCCTCGCGATGCGCCGTCTCCTGGCCCACCAGCCGCCAGGAGCAGCAGGCCCTGAGCGCCGAGCTCGCCCGATAGGCGAAGCGCGAGTTCCCGCGGATCCTCCGCTTCAGACAGCACGGTCGGGGAAGCGCATTATGTGAACCCTGTTGACCGGGGGGCGTCATCCACAGCCGCCTCCCGGCGTTCGGTGGCATATAAGAGGTGTGCCGCGGATGTCTGCTTCATGGCGCGTGTGGATACTGATCGCTGTGGCCGGGGCTGCGGGAGGCCGTGCGCTCGCAAGTGCGCACGACGCGCTCTCGGCGGTGCAGGTGCTGCGCGAAGGCGGTTGTGGCGGCGTGACGCCAGCCACCCGTGCGCTGCGGCACGAGTCCGCCCTCGATGCAGTCGCGCAGCAGTGGGCCGGAGGGCAGCCGCTCGCCGCCGCGGCCGAACGGGGCGGCTATCCTGCGCTCGCCACCTCTGGCTTGCACGTCAGCAGCTCCGATGCCGGTATTCTCGAGGTGCTGCGCCGATCCGCCTGTCACACCGTCACGAGTCAGGATCTGCGTGCGCTCGGGGTGTACCGGCAGGGAATCGAGAGCTGGATCGTCATGAGCGCCGACTACCGTGTGGCGTATCTGCCGCCCGCGGCGGGGCGCGTCGCTCCGTACATTCCGCCAACTCAGAGTCCCCCGCCGCCAGCGGCTCCAGTCGAAGCTGTGCGCGCCCCCGCGCCGCGCAACCCGCCGGCAGCGGTGCTGGCGAGTCAGGCACTGCAGCTCGTGAATGAGGTGCGCGCCCGTGGCGCTACCTGCGGCGCGCGCAGGTTCGCGCCGGCGCCGCCGCTCGCGAGCTCGGGGATGCTCGCCAATGTTGCCTTCGGCCATGCCGACGACATGGCCGAACACGACTACTTCGAGCATAGCGATCTCAACGGACACTCGCCTGCCGATCGGGTGCGGGCAGTTGGATACCGCGAGAAGGTGGTAGGCGAGAACATTGCCTACGGGCCGAAGTCTGTCGAGGAGGTCGTGCAGGGCTGGCTCGAGAGCCCCGGACATTGCGAAAACATCATGGACCCGCGCTTCGCCGAGATGGGCATTGCCTATGCGACGGGCCGCTCGGGCCGCCACGGCCTGTACTGGGTGCAGGTGCTCGCCGAGCCGCAGGCCTGAGATGTGCTACCTCAGCCATGCCGCCAGGCGCGCCGTGCAGTTGAAACCACGGGCCATGGATGTTGTCTTAACAGTCACACACTGGGTGTGGTCCGTTCCCGGAAGCAAGCTTATGCACTACCGCCGTAGTCTCGCCGCGAGTGTCATCGCTTTTGCCGTTCTCGCACCTGCGATCGGCGCCGAGGCGCCGGCCGAGGCACCGGCAGAAACTGCTCCACCGGCCTGGTCTGTTTGGACCCCGAAGCAGCTGCGCTTCGTGTACTCGGGCTTCACCTCGCACTACTCGTGTGACGGCTTGCGGGACAAGATGCGGGCGATCCTCCTGCAGCTCGGTGCGCGAGCGGATCTTACGGTACAGCCGGTCCCGTGCTCGGGACTGGCGGGAAGACCGACCGAGTTCCCGGGCGTTACCGTGAACATGAACGTACCGGCGCCCTGGGACGCACAGACGGCGAACCCTGCCGCGACTCCCGTTCCCGCGCATTGGCAGACTGTGGTGATCAGCACGGAACTCGATCCGCTCCGGGAAGCCGGAGACTGCGAGCTGATCGAGCAGGTGAAGGCGCGGGTCCTGCCGCTCTTCAATGCCCGTAATGTCGACTATCACTCAACCTGCGTTCCCCATCAGCTCCAGATCGGCGGCACGCAGCTCAAGGCGGACATGCTGATTGTCGATGATCAGCGTGCCAAGCGCTCCGGCGGGGCACCGCCATCGGCCGCACCGCCACCGCCCGCGCCCCCACCGGCCTCGCCGCCGCGCTGACCGCGCGTCAAACCGCAGCCTGTTGATCTGTCACCCGGAGCGAGATGCGGCGGTTCTTCTGCCGTCCGTCCTCGGTGGAATTATCGGCTACCGGATTGCGTTCTCCATAGCCCCGGGCGCTCATGCGCGCAGGATCGATACCGAGTTTCACCAGCTCATCCATGACATTGTTGGCGCGCTCCTCTGAAAGTCGCAGATTCGTGCCAGGGTCCCCGGTGTTGTCGGTGTAGCCGCCGATGCGGATCCTTACCTGCGGGTATGCCTTGAGGATCGCGGCGATGTTGGTGAGCTGCTCCTGCGAGGCTGATTGCAGCGTCGCCTTGCCGCTAGCGAACAACAGGCGGTCGAAATCGAACCACGCGGCATTGTCCACGGCTGCAGGACCGTCGTTCAGGAACTTCACCAACCTCGCTTCCACGCCGAACGAGGGCACGCTGAGCTCGCTGCCATCGGGGAGCTTCACATTCATCATGTCACCGAGTGCAGTCCACGCGGCCGTGGCTGCCTCGAAGGCAGCATTGCTCGCCGCAGTCTCGCCCGTATTGGTCGCCTCCGCCGTCACTGTTGCGACCGGCGCTGCAGGCTCCTTCGGAATAGTCAGCGCTCGAATCGCGAGCCCTGCGAGCACGAGCGCAGCTACGATGGCGGCGGGCACCAGCCAGCGCGGTGGCACGACAGGCTCTGCACCATCGCTCGCAGACTCGCGTTCCGTCTCGCGCACGCAGCTGCGCGCCACCCCGGCTGCACTACCGGGGAGGCCGCTCGGCAGGTAGCCGCGCGGCTTCGGCGCCTCTGCGCGCAGCATGCTGGCGAACGCTTTCCCATCAACGGTACCCGTGCTCTGCGCTTCAGCGAGCCATGCCAGCAGCAGCGCCACAGCCGTCCTCAGGAGTTCCCTGGCGGAGGAAGCGTTCAGCCCATGCTCCTGAGCAATCGCGTGCACCACCTGGCTCTGCCGTGATCCGAACACCATCTCCAGCAAGCGGTTCACCGGGTCCGCGGTCGTTCCACCCGTTCCACTAACGAGATTGAGTGTGTCAGCGACGAAGGCCGGGTCCTCGGCTTTGCTCGCCAGCCCATCCAAGGTCGCTGCAGCTGCCGCGCCAAGCCCTCGACAGACAGACTGCGGCGGCTCGGCAAGCCGCGCGGCGAGGGACTGTTGCATTTCCGGCGTGACCCTTGCGAGGACCGAATCCATGATCGAGTCAGCCATCGTTCTCTCCTCGTTGGCCGGAGGGCGATCGGCAGCGACATTGCGGTGAGCGCATTCTTGCTCCGCAGCCGCGCGCACGGCTATCCAAAGCTCGGACTGCGCGGTGGAGTACGCACTTTCCCTGCGCGGTCGATAGGGCTTCGATCGCCCCGGCAGAGCTTCGATCCCCTCAGTAGGGGAAGGTTCGAGCGCGCTGCTGGTCCTTGGTGATGTCGCGAGCGGCGAGGTAAAGGTGCGCGGTCGCCCAGAATCCTGTGGGCACGAGGCACAGCATCGCCAGGCGCAGAGCATCGGCCTCGTTGGCCTGACTGCGCGCGAACCAGTCGTTCAGAGCGCCGATCATCGGCGGCGCGATCACGAGATTACCCAGATTGGCGAGAAACAACACCGTGGCGCAAAACATCGCCCGCATGCGACAGGGCGCCAGGTTGTTGATCAGGCCGAATCCCGGGCCTATATAGAAATAAATCGCGGGAATGAAGATCCACAGCATCGCGCGGGCCAGGTTGAGGTCGCGCGTGTAGTACACGACACCGGAAGCGATGGTAGCGATGCCGATGCCCGCGGCGAGCAGCCACACAATGCGGCGCGCGTCGCTCATGCTGCTGCGGGCCATGAGCCAACCCGTCAGGACCGTGGCGATGCCGCCGCCCCAGAGGTGCATGTTCTGGGTGACTGTGGCGGCTTGGCCCACGCTCATGTGGTAGGTGCGTTGCAGGAAGGTCGGGGTGTAGTACATGAGTCCCCACCCCCACAGCGCACACACCGCGGTGCCAATGATCACGTGCACCGCGGCGCGCTGTTGCCACAGAAAACGCATCGTCTCCCTGACCGAGGGCGCGGCGCGATCCTCGCCGCTGTCGAGACAGCCGCGTTGCGGCTCACGCACCGTGACCCATACGGCAGTGCCGGCGAGCACTCCCGGAATGCCGAGCGCGTAGAACACTGCGCGCCACCCCCAATGATCGGCGATGGCACCCGCGACGTTGTAGCCGACCCAGGCGCCAATCGGCGCACCGAGGGAAAAAACGGTGAGCGCCATGGCACGCCGTGTGGCGGGAAAATAATCCGACAGCAGGGAATTGGCGCCCGGTGTACCGCCGGCCTCGCCGATCGTGACCCCGACGCGTGCGAAGAAGAACTCGAATGAAGTGCGTGCCAGCCCGCACACCGCGGTCATGGCCGACCACAGGACCAGGCACACCGCGACGATCTTGCGGCGGTTGTAGCGGTCGATGAGCCACGACAGCGGAAACCCGAGGATGACGTAGAACAGGCCAAACGCAGCTCCCGTGAGCAGGGCGACACCCAGGTTCGTCAGGTGCAGCTCGAGCCGGATCGGCTCGAGTACCGTGGACACGACGTACCGGTCGGCGATGCTGAGCGTGTACACGAGGCACATCATGATGAGCACGTACCAGCGTGCGAACAGCGTGGTGGAGGGCACCGCTTCGGTCGTCGCGGTCAGTTCGCCGACGCCCGAGGCCAGGCTCGATTGCAGTTCGCTCATGATGTCCCGCTCCGGGCTTTGGGAGCAGGTTAACCCGCCGGCGCGCGGCTGTCCTCAAGAATGAGGTCCGCAGCCTTTTCCGCGAGCATTATCGTTGGGGTGTTGGTATTGCCCGAGGTCACATTAGGAAAGGCGGAGGCGTCCGCCACGCGCAGCGCTCCGAGCCCGCGTACCCGCAGCCGGGCATCGAGCACCGCGGAGCGCGGATCTGCGCCCATGGCGCAGGTACACGTCGCATGGAATACCGAGCCCGCCCGCTGGCGAAAGTCCGCGAGCACCTCGGCATCGGACTGCAACGTGGCCCCGGGCTGGTGCTCGCTCAGGGTCACGGCCGCGAGCGGCGCAGCCGCGGCGATCCGCCGCACGAGCCTGGCGCCATCGAACACGTCCTGCACGTCCGCCGGCGTCGACAAAGAGTTCGGCACGATACTGGGACTCACATGTGGATCCAGGGACCGGATGTGCACGCTGCCGCGGCTCGTCGGGCGGCAGGTGTTGAAGGACATCAGGAACCCCGGCCAGGGGTCCGGATTCGTGAGGCGGCGTTTCGCCGCGGAAGTCGTGGTGCTGTAGCTCGCCGGATTGAAATAGATGTGCAGGTTCGGGCGTGAGTACTCCGGGCGGCTGCGCAGGAACGCACCCGCCTGGTTGACACTCATGGAGAGTGGGCCACGGCGCGTCACGGCGTAGCGCAGCGCGGCCCTGACCTTGCCGAAAAAGGGTCCCAGTTGGTCGTTCAGCGTCGGCACCCGCGAGCGGTACACGTAGTTCACCGCCAGGTGATCCTGGAGGCCGCAGCCCACAGCCGGGACGTCGGCAACCACCGGCACACCGAGGCGCTGCAGGAGCCGCGCATCTCCGACTCCGGAGATCTCGAGCAGCTGTGGCGAATTGATGGCGCCGCCGCACAGCACCACTTCGCGCCGCGCGCGCACCTGCTGCCGTGTACCTCTGCGTTCGTATTCCACGCCAGTTGCCCGTGTGCCGTCGAAGAGCAGGCGCGTGGCGAGCGCGTGCAGCTGCACGTCGAGATTAACGCGGCGCATCGCGGGCCGCAGATAGGCGCTGGCAGTCGACACCCGCACGCCCTCGTGGATCGCGACCTGCCAGAATCCGGCCCCCTCCGGCTGCGCCCCGTTGAAATCGCGAGTGGTCGGAATCTCGAGTGCACCGCAGGCAGCCAGAAACTCGTGGCACAGCGGGTGCACGCTCGCTGACATATCGCTCACGCGGATCGGTCCCGCGGCGCCGTGGTATTCGGAAGCCCCCCAGCAATGGTTTTCGAGCCGGGTGAAGTAGGGCAGTACCTCCTTGTATGACCACCCCGGGTTGCCGGCCGCGGCCCAGTCATCGAAGTCCCCGGGCTGTCCGCGCACGTAGACCATCGCGTTGATCGAGCCCGAGCCGCCGAGCACTTTGCCGCGCGGCCAGTGCTGACGCCGGTTGTCGAGCGCCGGATCGGGCTCCGCCTCGTACATCCAGTTGTAACGCGGATCGTGGAAGGTGCGGGCGTAACCCACCGGCACCCGGATCCAGAGCGAGCGCTCGGAGCCGCCAGCCTCGAGCAGCAGCACCCGGTGCGCGCCGCTCTCGCTCAGGCGGCTGGCGAGCACGCAGCCGGCGGTGCCAGCGCCCACGATGATGTAGTCATATTCGTTCATGTAGTGTAAGAAACGGGTCCATGAAACTGACCAATCTGCGCATCTTCGTCGTCGGCAATCCTCAGCCCGGCGTCGGTGGGCGATATTTCATATTCGTCAAGCTCACCACCGACCACAACGTGCATGGGGTCGGCGAAGCCTATTGTCTGCCGTTTCACCCGCGAGTGGTGAGTGCGATGCTCGAAGATGTCTTCGAGCGCTACTTCCGTGACCAGGACCCGCACGACATCGAGACGCTCTGGCGGCGTGTCTACTCCGCGGGTTACACGCAGCACCCGGACCTCTCGCTCATGGCCGTGCTCTCGGCGCTCGAAATGGCCTGTTGGGACATCATCGGCAAGGAAGCGGGGCAGCCCGTGTACAAACTGCTCGGTGGGCGCGTACACGAGCGATTGCGCTCCTACACTTATATCTATGCGCGCCCAGGAGACGCCACCGACGTCTACCAGGACCCGGACCTCGCCGCCGAGCGGGCCGCCGAATACCTCGCGCAGGGATTCACCGCGCTCAAGTTCGATCCGGCAGGTCCGTATACCGCCTTTGACGGACGTCAGCTCTCGCTCGAGGCATTGGCTCTGTGCGAGCGCTTCATGCGGCAGCTGCGCGCGGCGGTCGGCACGAAGGCGGATCTGCTCTTCGGCACGCATGGACAGATGACCGCCGCGGGTGCGATTCGCCTGGCACGGCGTCTCGAGCCCTATGACCCGCTCTGGTTCGAGGAACCGGTGCCCGCCGATGCGCCGGAGGAGATGGCGAAGGTCGCGCGCGCAACCTCCATCCCCATCGCGACCGGTGAGCGGCTCGCGACCAAGTACGACTTCGCGCGGCTGCTGCGCGCGGGCGCGGCGGCGATCTTGCAGATGAACCTCGGCCGCGTGGGTGGCCTGCTCGAGGGGAAAAAGATCGCGGCACTCGCGGAAGTCGATCACGTGCAACTCGCGCCGCACCTCTATTGCGGGCCGGTGGTCGGTGCCGCCAACATCCAGCTCGCCACTTGCAGCCCAAACTTTCTCATTCTCGAGGGTATCGAGCGCTGGCAGGGCTTTCATGCGCAGGTGCTGGTGAAGCCGATCCGCTGGGAAGCAGGCTACGTCATACCGCCGGAGGAGCCCGGTCTCGGGGTCGAGCTCAACGAGGCCGTTCTCGCGCAACATCCGTACCACGGCGACCGTCTGCACCTGGAGATGGCAGGGAAACCGGTCGGTTGAGCCGCGCCAATCTGCTGCGGTCGCGGCGGGCGAGAGGCGTGCTCATGACACCTATGCTTCCACGCTTGCGGCGGGCGTCGCAGCCTAGAAATTGAATAGCCCCATCGAAAAGAGGCATCGGAAGCACGGGGCTCCTGATTAGAATGTAGCGCGCCATCGAGGCGCTTACAGCATTTTTGTCGCCGACGGAGACTCCCATGGCAGCGAAGCCCCGAGCCAGAATCCGGTCAAGAGCCAAACCCAGGGCGAAGGCGGCCCGGCCGGCAACGCGCGTTGCACAGGGGATGCGCCACAAGGGCGCTGCCGCCGCACGCGGCAACGGTACCTCACGCGATCTGCTCGCGCGTCTCAAGGACGGAGCGGTGATCTGCGCCGAAGGGTATGTGTTCGAGCTCGAGCGCCGGGGATATCTGCAGGCCGGATCTTTCGTGCCCGAGGTGCTGTTCGAGCACCCGGAGGTGGTCGAGCAGCTGCATATGGACTTTGTGCACGCAGGCTCCGATGTCACCCAGGCGCTCACTTACTACGTGCACCGCGAGAAGCTGCGTGTCATCGGTCGTGAGAAGGATCTGGTGCCCATGAACCGCGCGGCACTCGGCATCGCCAGGCGCGTCGCGCGGCGCACCGGTACGCTCTTTGCGGGGGACCTCTGCAACACGAACATCTATGACCCCGCCGACAGCAAGGCCGTGAAGGAGGTCGAGCGCATCTTCGACGAGCAGGTCGGCTGGGCGGTGGAGGCGGGGGTGGACTATTTCGTCGCCGAGACGCTCGGCTGGGCAGGGGAGGCGCTGCTGGCGCTGCAGGCAATCCGCCGGCACTCGAGAGTGCCGGCAGTGATCACCTTCGCCATGCACCGCGAGGAACTGACGCGCGAGGGACTCACTCCCGCTCAGGCCTGCCAGCGTCTGGAAGAGGCGGGCGCAGATGTCGTAGGGCTCAACTGCCACCGGGGCCCGCGGACCATGCTGCCATTGCTCAAGGAGATTCGCGCGGCGGTGAAATGCCCCGTCGCGGGACTGCCGGTGCCGTATCGCACCACTTCGGCACAACCTTCGTTCATGGCACTGAGGGATCCCTGCTGCGGCGACCGTATGGCCTTCCCAGATGGGCTCGATCCTTTCCTCGCGCCGCGCTCGGAAATCTTCGATTTCGGCCGGGAGGCCAGCGCCGCTGGGATCCGTTATCTCGGTGTCTGCTGCGGAGCGGGGCCGCATCACATCCGCGCGCTGGCGGAGAGCCTCGGCCGGACCCCGCCGGCGAGCCGCTACAGCAAAGACATGTCCAAGCACGCCTTCTTCGGTACCGACCGGAAGATCCGCAAGATCCAGACGGACTATCGCGACAAGGCCTGAGCCCGGGCGTGAGATATTCTGCGCTCGCACTGCTGCGGGGCGCGCTCGCCGCGCACCGTAACTGGTCACCGGCTTGGCATTCGCCGGAGCCGAAGCGGGCGTACGACATTCTCATCGTGGGCGGTGGGGGGCACGGCCTCGCCGCCGCCTATTACCTCGCGAAAAACCACGGTATCAGCAATGTCGCGGTGGTGGAGCGTGCCTGGCTCGGCGGCGGCAACACCGGGCGCAACACCACCGTGGTGCGCTCCAACTACCTGTATCCCGAAAGCGCGCGGCTGTACGACTTCTCGCTGAAGCTGTACGAAGGGCTCTCGCGCGAGCTCAACTACAACATCATGCTGAGTCAGCGCGGGCACATCATGCTGGCGCACAGCCGTCACGACCTCGAGTCACTCGCTCGCTGGGCGAACGCCATGCACATGAACGGCATCGAGGCGGAACTCCTCACGCGCCGGGAGGTAGGCGAGCTCATTCCGGCGCTCGATATGTCGCCCGCAGCCCGCTATCCGGTGCTCGGCGGCTTCATGCAGCGGCGCGGCGGGACGGCGCGGCATGATGCCGTCGCCTGGGGATACGCACGCGCGGCGGACGCTCTTGGAGTTGACATCCTGCAGGATTGCGAAGTGCAGGGGTTCACCAAGGGTGCGGATGGCGGCGTCACGGGCGTGCACACCAGCCGCGGACACATCGCCGCGAGCCGCATCGGCATCGCCGCCGCAGGACGCAGCTCCGTGCTCGCGCGGCTTGCGGGCTTCCGTCTGCCGGTAACGAGTTATGCGCTGCAGGCAATGGTCACCGAGCCACTCAAACCAACGCTCGACAAAGTGGTCATTTCACCCGGCACCGGCGCCTACGTCAGTCAGTCCGACAAGGGTGAGATGGTAATCGGCGGGAGTCTCGATCTCTTTGCCTCCTATGCGCAGCGCGGGAGCTTCGCGGTGCTGCAGAGCGTGGTGGCAGCGACGCTCGCGATCTTTCCCTCCTTCAGCCGGCTGCGGCTGATGCGCCAGTGGGCCGGCATCGTCGATGTGGTGCACGACTCGAGTCCGATCATCGGAGCGACGCCCGTGCCGGGGCTCTACATCAACTGCGGGTGGGGCACGGGCGGGTTCAAGGCCATTCCGGCCGGCGGCTGGACGCTCGCGCACGTGCTGGCCACCGGGCGCAATCACGAGCTCGCCGAGCCCTTTCAGCTCGAGCGCTTCATCACCGGCCATCTGATCGATGAGGCGGCGGCCTCCGGCATCGCGCACTAGGGCGTGGAGCGAAACCCATGATGCAGTTGAGATGTCCCTGGTGCGGCGCGCGCGATGAGAGCGAGTTCGTCTGCGGCGGCACGAGCCACATCGCGCGGCCTGATCCCGCTGCGGGTGATGAGCTCTGGGGCGAATACCTCTTCTTCCGCGACAATCCGCAGGGCGTGCATTTCGAGCGCTGGCGCCACGCGTATGGTTGCGGCTGCTGGTTCAACATCGCCCGCCATACCCTGACGCATGAGGTGCTCGCCGTATATCGCATGACCGAGCCTGCGCCGGCAGTCGAAGCGAACGCAGTCCCGTGAGTCACCGCCTGCCGGCGCCGTCCGGCGCGTGGATCGATCGCGCCCGGCCGCTCACCTTCGCCTTCAACGGCCGGGCCTATGGCGGCTTCGAAGGAGACACGCTGGCCTCCGCGCTCCTCGCGCAGGATGTGCGTCTCATCGGGCGCAGCTTCAAACTCCATCGTCCGCGTGGGGTGTGGTCGTGCGGCATCGAGGAGCCGAACGCCATCGTGGATGTGGGCGCGGGCGCGCGCCGTACGCCCAATGTCCGCGCGACACTCCTTCCCATTGCGGAGGGTCTCAGCGCCGCGAGCGTCAATTGCTGGCCGAGCGTCGGACTCGATGTAGGCGCTCTCACCGGTCTTTTCGCGCCACTGCTGCCGGCGGGCTTCTACTACAAGACTTTCAAGTGGCCGAGCTGGCGGCTGTTCGAGCCTGCGATCCGCCGCCTGGCGGGACTCGGCCGTGCGCCGACCGAACCCGATCCCGATCACTACGAGGAAATCTCCGCCGATGCCGAGGTGCTCGTGGTGGGCGCGGGCACCGCGGGACTCGCCGCGGCCGCGGCAGCAGCGCGCGCTGGTGCGCGAACCTTGCTCCTCTCGAGCGGCATGCGCGTGGGCGGTGCGCTTGGCTGGCGTGGGGATCCGGAGGTGGCGAGACTCGAGGCCGCGGCGCGCTCGGCCGGCGTGCAGATTCTCGAGCGTGCGCTCGCGTTCGGCGTCTACGACCACAACCTCGTGTGCGCGCTGGAGACCCTGAGCGGCGAGGGCCGACGCGACCTGCCGGCCTGTGTGCTGCGCGAAAGGCTGTGGAAGATCCGCTGCCGGAGTGTCATTGCGGCGACCGGAGCCTTCGAGCGTCCGACGATCTTTCCCGATAATGACCGGCCCGGGGTCATGCTCCTCGGTGCCGCGCTGAAGTATGCCCTCGCGTACGGTGTCGCCTGCGGGCGGCGCGCGGTGATCGCGGCGGCGAGCGATTCCGCGTATGCGTTCGCGATGGCGCTGCGGTCGACGGGGACCGAGATCGTCGCCATCGTCGATCGGCGCCCCGAAGCCACGGACGCCGTCGAAGCGCAGGGTATCCGTGTAATGAGGGGCGCCGCCATTACCGCAGTCGTTGGCCGGCGCACGGTGCGCGGCTGCCACGTGCGGCGGCTCGCCGCGGCCGCCGGGACGAGCGCGGCCAGCGAGCGGCTCGAATGCGACCTGATACTGGCGAGCGGCGGGTTCGCGCCCGCCGTGCACCTTCATTCCCAGGCGGGCGGTCGGGTGCGCTGGCTCGAAGGGGAGTCGATGTTCGTGCCGGATGGCCCGGCGCCGGGACTTCTGAGCGTCGGGGCATGCGCGGGGGTGTTCAACCCGCAGCTGGCGCGAGCCCATGCGGCAGCGGTGGGCGAGGCGGTGGCACGCGGGCAACCGGCGCCGCCGCCATCGGCGGGGGGCGGCGGGCGGGCGGAGGTGTTTGCCCCACTCGCGCCGGTACGCGGCAAACAGTTCGTCGACCTGCAGAACGATGTCTCCGCTGAGGATGTCGCGCTGGCTGCACGCGAGAACTACCGTTCCGTCGAGCACCTGAAGCGCTACACGACGACCGGCATGGGGACCGATCAGGGCAAGACCAGCAATGTCAATGCGCTGCTGTTGATGGGCGCATACACCGGCCGCGCACCGGCACAGGTCGGCACCACGCGCTTTCGGCCGCCCTTCGCTCCGGTGACTCTCGGGGCTATCGTCGGCCGCCGTGCCGGCAGTCTCTACCGGCCGCTGAAGGAGCTACCGGCACGAGACTGGCACGCTGAGCACGGTGCGCTGTTTGAAACCTACGGCGACTGGCGGCGGCCCGCCGCTTACCCGCAGGCGGGAGAGTCGATCGAGGCTGCGGCGCTGCGCGAAGCCAGCATCGTGCGCAGGCGCGCCGGGCTCTTCGATGGCTCCCCGCTCGGGAAGCTCGAGGTGTACGGCCCTGACGCCGCGCGCTTCCTCGATCTCATGTACGTCGGCACGATGTCGACGCTTGCCCTAGGGCAAGCGCGTTATGGCGTGCTCCTGAACGAGCAGGGAACGCTCGTCGATGATGGCATCGTGGCACGCATCGGCGAGCAGCACTACTGGGTCAACACCAGCACCGCTGGCGCCGAACGCACGGCAGCGGCATTCGAGGAGTGGCTCCAGTGCGAGTTCGTGAACCTGAAAGTTCTCGTGACGCCGGTGACCTCACGCTGGGCGAACGTCACCGTGGCAGGTCCACGCGCCTGGCAATGGCTCGAGAGCATTGGCATCGACCGCACTCTCGCGCCCGCCGAGATGAAGCACATGACACTGCGCGAGGCCACCCTGGATGGGGTGCCGCTGCGCGTGCTGCGCGCGAGCTTCAGCGGCGAGCTCGGCTACGAGCTCAACCTTCCCGCCGATGAGGCGAGCGGGCTCTTCGCGCGGCTCTGGCAGCGCGCCGCGGAGTTCGGCGCCGTCCCCTACGGGATCGAGGCACTGCAGGTGCTGCGTGTCGAGAAGGGGTACCTGCACATCGGAACCGATACCGACGGTACGACCCTCCCGGCCGATGTCGGCCTCGCGCGTGGCATGGAGCGCAAGTCCGCCGCCTTCGTCGGCCGGCGCTCGCTCACCCGCGCGGCCGCACTCGATCCACAGCGGCTGCAGCTGGTGGGACTCCAGCCGGTCGATGGCCGTAGCCTGTTGCATGTCGGTGCGCACATTGCCGCACACGCACCTCCGGCCGCGATCGAGGGCCGGGTCACCTCCAGCTGCATGAGCCCAACACTCGGACATCCGGTCGCGCTCGCATTACTGACACGCGGCTCGCAGCGCCTCGGTGAGCGCGTACGGGTGTACCACCTCGGCTCGGAGACCGTGGCAGAGGTGGTGAAGAGTCCGTTCGTGGACCCGGAGGGGAGACGCGTGCATGGATGAGCACCGGCCCGATGAGCGCATCGTGAGCGCGGATCTCGTGGCATCGGTCGAGAGGGCAATGGCGGTGGCGACACTCCGCTACTTCGACCGTGCAGGCAACTTTGCGGACGCACTGCGGGCGGCTACCGGTGCGACTCTCCCTGAGCCCCTCGAGGCAAGGGAAAGTACCGGCGCGCAGCTCATCCTTGCCTGGCGCAGTCCGACGGAGACCTTGTGCGTAGCGCGCAGCGCCGCGCATCTCGGCGCGTTTTCCGCGCGGCTCGGCACGCCTGCCGATGGTTGCATCGTGGACCTGAGCGGTGGAGTCCGCATCGTGCGGGTCAGCGGGCATCGCACCGCGGATCTCCTCTGCCGGCTCGGTGGCGCAGCGTCGGTGCCCGCGCCGGGTGAAGCGCGCCGCAGCCGTCTGGCGGATGTAGCGGTGCTCGCGCTCTCGGTCAACCCGGGCGAGACGCTGCTCGCTATCGACCGCGCCTATCTGCCGCACCTGCTCGCGTGGATCCGCGAGACTCTGCTTGACTTCGAGGCCGCCTGAAGCGTGACAAGGGTGCAGGCGGGCCGGCGGGCTCAGCGTGCGACGTACAGGGTGCGGGCGAGCGCCTGCTGCCAGCCGGCGATGAGGCCGCCACGCTGCGCGCGATTCATGGCGGGCTCAAACACCGCAGCGGTACGCCAGCAGCCTGACAGGGAGGCGAGGTCCGGCCATACGCCGGTGGCGAGGCCCGCGAGAAATGCGGCGCCGAGCGCGGTGGTCTCGAGCTCCGAGGGCCGCTCGACGCGGGCCTGCAGGATGTCGGCCAGGAACTGGCAGAACCAGTCGTTCGCCGCCATGCCGCCATCGATGCGCAGCGCATCCAGGCGCTGTGCTCCATCACGCTGCATGGCTTCGGTCAGATCGAGTGTCTGATACGCCACCGATTCGAGCGTCGCGCGGGCCAGGTGCGCCGCCGAGGCGTTGAAAGTGAGGCCGCAGTAAAGCGCGCGGGCGTTCGGCGCCCAGTGCGGGGCGCCCAGGCCGACGAAGGCCGGCACGAGATACACGCCATGATCATAGGGTAGCTGCGCGGCCAGTGTTGCCGTCTGCGAAGCGCTCTCGATGACCTTCAGTCCGTCACGCAGCCATTTCACCGCAGCGCCGGCGACGAAGATCGACCCCTCGAGCGCATAGGCGATGCGCCCGCCCATGCGGTAGGCGGGCGTGGTGAGCAGGCGGTTGGCCGAGGTGACCGCGACCTCACCGGTATTCAGCAGCAAAAAGCAACCGGTGCCGTAGGTGGATTTGGCCATCCCGGGTTTGAAACAGGCCTGACCGATGAGCGCCGCCTGCTGATCGCCGGCGATGCCGGCGATCGGCAGTGCGCGACCGAAGAGCTGAGGATCCGTGCTGCCGTACACCTCGCTGCTGTCGCGCACCTCGGGCAGGAGAGCAGGGGGTACACGCAGGAGCCGCAGCAGCTCCTCGTCCCAGCGTTGCGCGTGAATGTCATAGAGCAATGTGCGCGAGGCGTTGGTGATGTCGGTGGCATGCACGCGGCCGCCTGTCAGCCGCCACAAGAGGAAAGTATCGATGGTTCCGAAGGCGAGCTGGCCTCGCTCGGCGCGCGCACGCGCCCCGAGGACCCGATCGAGTATCCAGGCGATCTTCGTGCCGGAGAAGTAGGGATCGAGGAGAAGTCCGGTCTTGCTCCGCACCAGCTGCTCGGCGCCCGCGGCCGTGAGCCGGGCGCATTCCTCCGCAGTGCGCCGGTCCTGCCAGACGATTGCCGGATGGATGGGGTTACCGCTCGCTCGTTCCCAGATGACCACGGTCTCGCGCTGATTGGTGATGCCGAGTGCGGCGACACCCGCGCATCCGCCCGGGCAGCGCTCGATCACCTCACGCACCGTGGTCTCGGTGTCGCGCCAGATCTCCTCGGGATCGTGCTCGACGCGCCCGGAGTCCGTGTAGTGCTGGGTGAGTGCGCGGCGTGCGACGGCAATCGCCCGCGCGGACGAATCGAACGCGATGGCACGCGTGGAGTTCGTGCCCTGGTCGATCGCGATAACGTGCTGTGGCTGGCTCATGCGCGCGGCCTACGCGAGACGGTCGAAGTCATGGGCTCGAGCACCAAGAAGCGTGACGATCATGCCGGAGGCAGCTATCAGTCAGCAGCCGCAGCACGCTGCGGCTTATTTGAACGCCGTCCAGATGGTCTTGAGGTCCGTGTACTTGTCGATGGCGTGTGGCGAGCGGTCGCGACCGAATCCGGATTGCTTGAACCCGCCGAAAGGCGTGGCGATCGTGGAGCGATCGAAGCTGTTGACCCAGACGGTCCCGGCGCGCAGGGCGTTGGAGAACCGATGGGCCGCGTTGATGTCACCCGTCCAAACGGCTGCGGCCAGACCGTAGATGCTGTCGTTCGCCATCAAGAGTGCCTCGGACTCCCTGCCGAAGGGGGTGACGGCGAGTACCGGACCGAAAATCTCCTCGCGCGAGACGCGCGCTTCCGGGCGCACCTTGTCGAGAATCGTCGCCTCGACATAGTAGCCCCCGGTCTCGGCGAAGGCGCGCTTCCCGCCGAGAGCGAGCTGAGCCCCTTCGGCGACCCCGGTATCGATATAGCCGAGCACGCGGCGCATGTGCCCCTCATCGATCAGCGCTCCCATCTGGGTCGCGGGATCGAACGGATTGCCGAGCGTGATGCCTGCGGTCACGCGCCGGATGGCATCGAGCAACGGTGCTCTGACGCTCTCGTGCACGATGAGCCGCGAGCCGGCGTTGCAGGTTTCTCCGGCGTTGTAGTAGATCCCCCAGGCGATCGCTTCGGCGGCAGCATCGAGGTCCGCGTCTGCGAGGACCACCTGGGGGCTCTTGCCGCCGCACTCGAGCGATACCCGTTTCAGGTTGGATTCGCCCGCATAGCGCAGCATGAGCTTGCCGACTTCGGTCGAGCCGGTGAAGGTCACCATGTCGACATCCGGGTGAAGTCCGAGCGGCCTGCCCGCCTCCTCACCGAACCCGGGTACCACGTTCAGCACGCCTGGCGGCAGGCCCGCGCGCAGCGCGAGCTCGCCGAGTCGTATCGCTGTCAGGGGCGACTGTTCCGCGGGCTTGAGCACCACGGAGTTGCCCGCCAGCAGCGCCGGGCCGAGCTTCCAGCTGGTGACGATCAGCGGGTAGTTCCACGGCACGATCGCCGCAACGACGCCGAGTGGCTCGCGGCGGATCAACGCGAGATCGTTCGGCCCAGTCGGCGCGATCTCGTCGTAGAGCTTGTCGGCAAATTCGCCGTAGTAGCTGATGGAGTCGATCGCCTTCGGCACATCGACTTCCAGGGAATTCTGGATGGGCTTGCCGACATCGAGCGTCTCGAGCAGCGCAAGATGCTCGAGGTCATCGCGCATCAGCTCTGCAAAACGCAGCAGGACGCGCTTGCGCTCGCGCGGATCCGTCCGCCGCCACCGCCCGTCCTCAAATGCGGCACGCGCGGCCGCGACCGCCGCATCGACATCCGCCTGCTCGCAGCGGGCGACCTGCGCGATGACCCGGCCATCGATCGGAGTTTTCTTTTCGAAAGTTCGGCCGCTCCTCGCAGCGACCAGTGCGCCATCGATCAGCGCGCGCCCTTCCGGGCGCAACGGTGCCGCCAGGCGCTCCCAGTCGCTGCGGTTTCGGATGCTCGGTATGGCGTTCATGGGGGACCTCGACTCAGTGACCATTACGGACTGACCGGGGCCGGATGGGGAAGGGCAATGCCCTTCCTGCCGGCCACCGTGCGCAGCAGATCCGGCCGGTCGGAGATGATTCCGTCGACGCCCATGTCAATCAAGCGGCTCATGTCGTTCGGATCGTTGACGGTCCAGACGATGACCGGCAGGCCGAGGGCGTGGGCCTCGGCGATCGAGCTTGCGGTCACATCCTCGTAGAGCGGCGACCAGATCTTACCACCCGCGGCTTTGACCGCGCGCGCAACCGATCCGCCGTACTTGACCGGATCGAACCCGGCCGTCCAGGGCGAGTTCTTGTCGAGGTAGATATTCTCCTCGGGCTGTTGCTGCTGCGTGAGATAGACGGTCGGAATTTCCGGAGCCTGTTTCTGCACGAGCAGCAGCGTTCGCCAATCAAAGGATTCGATCATCACGCGATCGGTGAAGTGCTCACGGCGCAGCACACCCAGTACCGCGCTCACGAAGCCCTGGGGATCGAGCGACTCCTGCGGGTGCGTCGGGTCGATCTTGGTCTCGATGTTCAGCCGCACATGCCGGTCGCCCGAGCGGCGCACCAGCTCGAAAACCTCGGCAAGGGTGGGGATGCGCGTTCCGGGTATCGAGAGCTGCTCGGGGAAGCGGGCGGCGTAGGCAGTGCCGGGCCGGATCTGGCCGACATCGTAGCTCTTGACCTCGGCTAGCGTGAGTTTGATGTACGGAATGCCGGCATCGATGTACTGGCCATCGGGGCGGCGCGCCAGGTCGGGATTCAGGCCGCGCTCGTGCGAGACGATCACCACTCCGTCCCGGGTGACACCCATGTCGAGCTCGAGGGTATC
>DASYFL010000110.1:0-27321 GCA_036498445.1 Steroidobacteraceae bacterium | reverse complement strand
TTCTTGGTGCACACCGCCTTCACCTGCGCCCCTCCGTCGCCTCCGTCTGCGGAGAGCACCGTGCCTTCGAGATGCGGCGCATGCGTCGCATAGACGTGCAGCGGAATACCGTACTGGCGGGCCGGGAGAATGCAGCGCGGGTGCAGCACCTTCGCGCCGCTCGTTGCGATCTCCTGCGCTTCATCGTAGTGAAGCGCACGCAGCAGACGCGCACTCGGCGTCGCGCGCGGATTCGCGCTGAACAGGCCCGGCACGTCTGTCCAGATCTCCAGGCGCTGCGCCGAAAGCTTGGCCGCAAGGTAGGCTGCGGAGGTGTCAGACCCACCCCGCCCGAGAAGCACGGTCTGGCCCTCCTCATCGCTTGCAATGAACCCCTGCGTGATAGCGAGCGGCACGCCCGCCTCGAGCTCGCGGCGCAGCACCGGGTCCGGAGCGAAGCCGCAGACGGCCGAGAGCACACTTTCCCGGGCGGCGCCCGCCAGGCGCCCCGCCCGCAGGAGTCTGCGTGCATCGAGCGCCTGCACCTCGAGGCCGCGGGATTCGAGGAAACGCACCCCGATCGGGGTCACGAGGAGCTCGCCCGCCGCCATCACCCGCGCGCGCGTGCGCTCACTCACCTCGCGCACCAGTGCCACTCCGGCCGCGATCTCGCGCAGCTCGGTCAGTTGCCGCCCGACTTCCGCGGGGAGTGCCACCCCGAGCTCCGCCGCGAGACGCTGGTGGCGCTCCTCGATGAGGTGTAGCTCTTCCTCCGCAGCCTGCAAGCTCGCGCACGCGAGAAGTCTTTCCAGGCGATCAGTGATGCCGGCGAGAGCCGAGTGGACGATGAGCACCCGCGCACCGCCCGAGCAACGCTCTGCGGCGACGCGCGCGATGTTGGTCCAGTTGGCGAGGCTCGAAACGCTCGTGCCGCCAAATTTCAGAACCACCCAGGCCGAAGGCGTGCGGCTCAATGCTCTTTACGTCCTTGGCAGCGCATCCCAGCTAAACGGAAGCCAGGGCATTGGAGCAGCACTTCAGGCGCAGCAGGCGAAATTTCGCGGGGTGCTTTACAGCTCGTCGTCGAAGTCTTTCAGGTCTTTCTCGAGCTTGCGGTCGGCCAGGACTTCCTCCAGCCGGCTCCAGGCCGCCTTGCCTCGCTTGCCCTGGTTGCGGACACGCTTATCGACACGGTCGAGCAAACGGTCGTAATCCGTCCCGTCCTCGGTCGGCCCAGTCAAGAATTCGTCGTCCAGATCGAAGCTCTCGTTGTCCCGTTCCGACATCTGGCTGTCTAAATCCCGAATTAATTCAACAACTAAGTGCTTGGGGTGGCACTAACAAGGCTGCGAACTATAGCCGATTCGCGCCCACGATCAACTTTTGTGGCGCGGGGGCGCGCTTTCAACAGCTGGCCAAGCACGGACGGGAACTGGGCCGCCGGCCCGGCAGGCCTCGAGTGCACGCTACGGCTGGTCGGTCGTGTCGCGCACGACGACGGGCGCCCCGCGGCTCAATCCCAGCCCCTCCGCGGCGCTGTTCTCCGCCCGGGCGATCTCGAGAACGCCGAACGAATTGATGAGTGCCAGGTACTCCCCTGGGCGCGTATCGCCGTAGGTGCGCAGGAGGCGAAACGCGTGATTGCCGGCGTGCACGAGCGGCAGCCGGAAGCGCTCGATGAGCGGTGCGTCGATGTTGGTGATGAGGTTGCCGAAGTGATCGATGGTGATCACCACACCGGTGACGCTGCGGGTCTCCACCGTCGGATCCTCCACCCACGAGGGCACGAGCGTCCTCACCGCGTCCCCGAGGTCCTCGATGCGGCATCGCCCGGCGGCGAGCTCCGCGGCGACCGGTGCGAAGATGTCGCGCCCGTGGAAGGTGGCGCTCGGGTGGTGAATGCCGAGATGTGCGAGCTGTGCCGCGCCGAGCCGCACGATCAACGGGTCGCTGGTGCGCGCCACCACCGGCGCAAGCAGCCCGTTGTCGGGCGCGAGGAAATAATGCCCCCCTGCCCTCACCGCCACGATGTTGCGCGAGGTGCCTACCCCCGGATCGACCACCGCGATGTGCACCGTACCGCTCGGGAAGTAGCCGAATGCGCGCGCGAGCCAGAAGCCCGCCTCGGCCGGCCAGTGGACGACGATCTCGTGGGTGAGATCGATGAGCCGCGCTTCGGGGAAGCGCGCCAGCATGCAGCCCTTTATGACACCGACGAACGGCCCCTGGTGACCGAAATCGGTCGTGATGGTGATGACCCCGGAGGGGCGCGGGCTCTCAGCCGCGGGCATCACGGCCCGCGGCCCGGCGGCCCCCTTCCGCACAGGTGCGGCAGCGGTCCGTGTAGGGCACAGCCGCCAGCCGCTCGGGCTCGATGTCCTCCCCGCAGACCGCGCAGGTCGTGTAGCGGCCGGATGCGAGGCGCCGAAGCGCCGCCTCGACCTGCTGCAGCTCCGCCTGGGCCGAGCTCGAGATCGCGCCGAGCACATCGTCGTGCTCGCGCTGCGTCACCTGCTCGGCAAAGTCGGCCGAGAGCGGATCCGCCTCGTGGCGCAGATCCGCACTCGCCTCACTCGCCCGCTGACGCAACTCGTCCCGGCGCTTGAGCAGTCGCTCCCGTACCGCGTTGGTGTCCATGAGTCCCCCGGGGAAGAATGGGCCTCGTCAGGAGGGCCGTTGGCCGCGACGCTTGTCCTCGAGCCACTTCTGCAGCTTGTCGAAGGGCTCGACAAATTTCGCCACACCTTCGCGCTCGAGCTGCTGTGCGACGGCCTCGAGATCCACATCGAGCCGCTCGAGCCCCTCGCGTACATCGCTCGCCTCGGCCAGGTGACGCTCGAGCGTGAGCTCGGGACGCCCGAGCCGCCGATAGGTGGTCAGAGTCTCGAGCGGCATGGTATTGACGGTGCCGGGCACGACCAGCTCCTCGACGTACTTGATCGGACTGTAGGCCGGATCTTTGGTCGAGGTCGACGCCCAGAGCAGCCGCTGCGGCCGGGCGCCGCGGGCGGTCAGTGCCTCCCAGGCGGGCTCGGCAATGGCTTCTTCATAGATCTCGTATGCGCGGCAAGCGCTGGCGATCGCCGCCTTGCCGCGCAGCGCACGCGCCGCCGGCTGGCCGCGCGAGGCGAGCCCATCGAGCAGATGGTCCACGGCGGTGTCGATGCGGCTGAGAAAGAAACTGGCTACCGATGCGACCTTCGCAACAGGCTTTCCTTCAGCGACGCGCCGACCGAGCCCTTCGCGGTACGCACGCACCACCGCGCGGTAGCGCTCGGGAGAGAAGAGCAGCGTCACGTTGACGTTGATGCCGCGCGCAATCAACTCGCGAATGACCGGCAGTCCCGCCTCGGTGCCCGGTATCTTGATGAACGCGTTGGGGATACTTAAGCGCTGCCACAACCGTTGCGCTTCATCGAGGCTCCCGGCGCTGTCATCGGCAAGATGCGGAGACACCTCCAGGCTGACGTAGCCGTCCCCGCCCGAGCTCGAGTCATAAAGTGGCCGCAGCAGCGCCGCCGCATCGTGCAGGTCATCGAGTGCCAGTTCCTCGTAGAGCGCCATGGCGGAGGAGACGCTCGGCAAACGATGTGCGATGCGCTGCGCATACACCGCTTCGTGCATGATCGAGTGGGCGAGGATCGAAGGATTGGAGGTGAGTCCCGCGACGCCATCCTCGCGGATCAGCCGCGCGAGGCTTCCATCATCGAGCATTCCGCGCCCGATATCGTCGAGCCAGACGCTCTCGCCGAGCTTGCGCAGCTCGAGTAATGGATTCGGGACGGGCGCATTCATGGCGGCAGGCTCCAGTGTTTGAGGGTAGCGCAGCTGGCGGTGCGAGTCTCGCGGTTTTACTACGGATATGCGTAAATCATGTGGCTCTGCTATAGGGGTCGAGGTTCCGGAGAAAATCAAGGAGTGCAGCCATGGCTGACAGAAATGGTGGCGGAGAGATTGCGGAGGAGCTGCGTACGCTCGTGAGCGATGCCGAGGCTCTGCTGCGTTCGACCGCGAACGCGGGCGGTGCGGAGGTCCAGGAGCGTGCCCAGGCGACGCTGCAGGAGCTGCGTGCACGCCTCAGCGCACTGGAGGACACGGTGCGCTCGCGCGCCCGTGACGTCGATAGCTACGTGCGCGATAACCCCTGGCAGGCGGTGGCGGTCGTTGGGGGCGTCGCGCTGCTCATCGGGCTCGCCATGGGCCGCAGATGATGGATGCGCCGGCGCCACTGCCGGAGACGGCTGCCACAGCCGAATCCCCGGGTGCAGTGCGCGGGCTCGTTGCGGCGCTTCTCGACGCGTTACATACACGGCTCGAGCTCGCCGGCGTGGAGGTGGAAATCCACCTGCGGGCACTGCTGAGCTCACTGATCTGGGCGCTGGGCGCCGTCGCCTGCGCCATGCTGGGCCTCGCCTTCGGCGTGCTGGCGTTGATCGCGGCACTCTGGAACACGCACCGCATGCTGGCGCTGCTTGGCAGCACGGCGATGTTCATCGCCCTGGCGGCGCTCTTCGGCTACCTCGGGGTACGCGCACTGCGTGTGCATCCGGATGTGCTCGAGGGTTCGCTCGAGCAGTTGGCGGAGGATGAGCGCCGCGCCCGAGGCGGGCCATGAAGCGTCTGTCGGAGCTCGAGACACGCCGGCGTGCGCTGCTCGCGCGCTGCGAGGCGCAGCGTGCCGAAGTGTCATGGCGTCTGGCACAGCTCAGTCCCCGCCGTTGGACACAGGGATGGGCGGAAGGACTGCGAGGAAACGGAGCCGCGGGTGCGCGAACGCACGGGCGGCATCCGCTCGCCTGGGCGGTGGCCGTCGCCGCGCTGCTGCTGCTACGGCGGCCGCGCGAGGCGCTGACGATGCTGGCCAGGGCGCGCGGGGCGCTTTCCCTCATCACGCGCGCCGCTCAGGTAATGAGTTTCGTCGGCGGTCTGCGCCGGCGGCGGGAGATCTCCTAGCGCACCTGAACGGAGGCGGTGGCTGCGGACTGAAGTTTGGCCGAGGCCGGATCGGTTGCCAGGCCGACGAGGGTCGGCATGCCCGTAGCGGACTTCAGCGTTGCCCGTGCCAGCTCCCAGTGGACGGCTGCGGTGTCATCGCCAAGTGCGTGTTTGAGCTTCTGCGAAAGCTGACGCACGTCCGGGCCGACCGACTGCCCCTCCTCGTTCACCGGCGGGTGCGCCTCGAGGAATAGCCGCCCGTCGACCCAGGCAACCTTCACTGGCTCGTTCACCAGACGCACCTTGGTGCCGACGGGAATGAGCGCAAAGAGTGCGGCCACGTCCTCCGGGTACATGCGAATGCAGCCATGGGTCACTGCCATCCCGACGGCGACCGGGTTGTTCGTTCCATGGATCATGTATTCGCCGCGGCCAGCAGCGAGGCGCAGGGCGTAGTCCCCCAACGGGTTCTCGGGGCCCGGCCCGACCATTTTCGGCAATGGGTCGCCGTTCTCCTCGTGCTCCTTGCGGATCGATTCGGGTGGATACCAGGCGGGATGAACGATCTTGGCAATGACGTGCGTGTCCCCGAGCGGCGTGCGCCAGTCCATCTTGCCGATGCTCACCGGGTAGGTGATGACGATCGGCTTCTCGTGCGGGCGCGGCTTGGGAAAGTAATACAGCCGGTGCTCGGGCAGGTTGACGACGATCCCCTCGCGCGGGCCGGCAGGCAAGATGTGGCGGCCAGGAAGCGTCAGCCGTTGCCCCGCTCCGGGAAGCCACACGTCCACACCCGGGTTCGCGCGGATGATCTCGTAGTAGCCGAGGCTGTAGCGATGCGCGATATCCGGAAGCGTGTCTTCGTAGATGGTCGTGACGTTGGAGTCTTTACCGACGACCGCGGAGCCATCGGAGGGAAGCGCATAGAGACTCGCTCGAGCGGAACCGCCTGCTGCGATGGCGAGAGCGAGTGCACCCGCACTCCACAGCAGGGACTTCATGTACCTCGCGGATCGGATGCGTATCTCCGCAACACAAGCACTCCAGGGTTTGATTATAGGGCACGGTGCGGTCGGCGCGCTGCCACTTTGTATTTCTTGTAATGAATTCCATTACGCTGTTGCGCGGTGAGCCGCAGCCGAAAACCCACGCGCAGCTTTTTCGAACGCGGCACGCTCACCGTCGCGCGGGCACTGATCGGCATGCATCTCCTGCATCGGGATGGCGGCACCGTGCGCGCGGGCAGGATCGTCGAGACCGAGGCCTATCTCGGTCCGCGTGATCTGGCGGCCCATTCCTCCCGCGGGCGCACGCAACGGACCGAGGTCATGTTCGGCCCTGCGGGTCATGCGTACGTTTATTTCATCTACGGCTTCTGGAACTGTCTGAACATCGTCACCGGACGCCCGGGCGTACCGCACGCGGTCCTGCTCCGCGCCCTCGAGCCGCTCGGAGACTTGAAGGAGAGCACCTGGGGCCCCGGTCTCCTGTGCCGCGCGCTGCGCATCGATCGCCGGCTGAACGGCGCCGACCTCCTCGGTGATGAGCTGTGGCTCGAATACCCGCGCAAGCGTCCGCCCGCGGCGCGCATCGTGCGTGCGGCGCGCATCGGCGTCGACTATGCGGGCGAGTGGGCCAAGCGCCCCTGGCGATTCTTCGATCGCGACTCGCCGTTCGTCTCGACCGCCTCCGCCGCGCGGCGGCGCGCGCACCTTGCAGCCGGGCGTGCTCGCTCGAGCGGCTTGGGAAATAATGCGCAGCGCCCGCGCTGATGGGCGCGGTCTCCTCCTGTGGACACTGAAAGGAAAGCCTCGATGCCGATACCGAACCGCGCTGCGTTGCGGCCCGTGAGCGCACTGGCAAGAGTGCTGTGCGTGCTTGGCGCGCTGCTCACCTCTTCTGCGCCGCGCGCCGCGCTGGAAGAAGGCAAGAACTTCGACGCGCTGGTGCCGCCGCAACCGACGAGCCAGCACCACAAGATCGAAGTGATCGAGTTCTTCTCCTACGGCTGCCCACATTGCGCGCACTTCTATCCGCTGCTGAATGCCTGGGTGGCGAAGCTTCCACCGGATGTGCTGTTTCGCCGTGTCCCGGTCGGCTTCGGCCGCGACGCCTGGACGAATCTGCAACGGGCGTACTACGCCTTGAATGCCACCGGGGAGCTTACCCGGCTCGACGGGCCGCTCTTTCATGCCATTCACGAGGAGCGCAAGCCCCTCTTCGATGAATCGAGCAT
Source organism: Steroidobacteraceae bacterium (assembly GCA_036498445.1). Lineage (GTDB taxonomy): Bacteria > Pseudomonadota > Gammaproteobacteria > Steroidobacterales > Steroidobacteraceae > 13-2-20CM-66-19. Next base: position 20,171 of record DASYFL010000110.1, on the reverse strand, counting down.
CGCCGACTGGGTGGGCGGTCAGGGAGGGAACGCCGAGAAGTTCACGGCAGCCTACATCTCGCTGACCGTCAACCAGGAGACCGTCCAGGCGGACCAGATGGTGGAAAAGTTCCACATCCAGGGCATTCCGGTCCTGGCGATCGACGGCCGTTACGTGGCGCACCCGGAGAGCTCGGCCGATGAGGAGCAGGCTCTGAAAGATCTTCTGGCGAACACGGATCAGCTGATCGAGCGGGTGCGCAGCGAGCGCGGCCCGGCGAAGCCATCATCGAAGGGAAAGTGAGCAGAGCCCGCTGGCGGCGGGCGGTGCCGCTCTACTCAGGTGCCACCTCGAGCAGCTCGCTCCCCTCCGGCACGCGCTCGCCCCGCGCGAAGTGGATGGCCTTCACGGTGCCGGCGTGCGGGGCGGTGATGGCGTGCTCCATCTTCATGGCCTCGATGACCATGAGCACATCACCCGCGCTCACCTTCGAGCCGACCGCCACCGGGACCGATACCACCACGCCAGGGAGCGGGGTCGTCAGGCCGCCGACCGCGGCCGTGGCGCTGAACTCGTGGGTGCGCGGATCATCGAGCACAAAATCGTACTGAGCTTCACGCAGCCATAGGTAGAGGTGGGCAGCGGCGCGGAGATAACGGGCGTGATGGCGCTGCGCGCCGATGCGTGCGGCGATCGTGTCGTGCTCGATGTCGACACCTGCCAAGGACTGACGCTCGTGTCCTTCGACCACGCCCGCCGCCGGCCGCGCATCGGCGTATTCGAGCTCGACCGCGCAGCGCTGTCCGCGCTCGGTGAAGACATAGACAATCGGTGAGACGAGGTTCGGTGTGAATCCATCGGGAAGCTCCCACGGGCTCGGCAACTTCGCCGCCGTCCCGGCCGGGCTCTCGCGGTTGCCACCCCCGGTCCGCTGCGGCGCCGCAGCTTGAAACGCGAGGGCGGCGAGGATCGCCGCTTCCGGTGGCACGGTGCCAGCCGTGCTGAACTCCCCAGGGTGCTCATCGAGCAACGCGATGTTGTGGCGCACCTCCAGGAACAGCGGCGCGCGGAGAATCCGCGCGAGCCAGCGCTCGTTGGTGGCGATGCCGGCGCAGTAGGTCTGATCGAGGGCGTGCGCCAGGCGCGCGGCTGCCTGCTCGCGGGTTGCGGCCGCGGCGATCACCTTGCCGAGCAGTGAGTCATAGTTGTCGGGCACCGTATCGCCCGAGCCGAAACCGGCATCGACGCGCACCGATTCCATCTTCGGCCACTCGAGCAGTGCCAGCCGTCCGGCACTCGGCAGGAAGCCGCGGGCCGGATCCTCGGCACAGACGCGTGCCTCGATGGCATGTCCGCTGAGGCGAACCTCGTGCTGCGCGAGCGGCAGCCGCTCGCCCGCAGCGACCCGCAGCTGCCACTCCACCAGGTCGAGTCCGGTCACCGCCTCGGTGACCGTGTGCTCCACCTGCAGCCGCGTGTTCATCTCCATGAAGTAGAACTCGCGCCCGTCGTACAGGAACTCGACGGTGCCCGCGCTCACATAGCCGATTTCGCGTGCAACGACGAGCGCTGCCGCCCGCAGCCGCTCGCGCAGCTCGGCCGGCACGGCGGGCGCTGGAGCTTCCTCGATGAGCTTCTGGTGGCGGCGCTGGATCGAGCAGTCCCGGTCCCCGAGGTGCAGCAGGTTGCCGAGACTGTCGGCGAAGACCTGTACCTCGAGGTGTCGCGGCGCGGGCAGATACCGCTCGAGGAGCAGCGCGCCATCGCCAAAGGCACTTTCGGCGAGGCGACGCGCGGCCGCGAGTGCAGCGCTCAACTCATCGTCCCGCCGGACGATCTGCATGCCCTTGCCGCCCCCGCCGGATGCCGGTTTGATGATGAGTGGCAGTCCGAGCGCGCGCGCTTCCCGCTCGAGATGGGCGAGCTCCTGCTGTTCGCCGGCATATCCCGGCAGGACCGGCACTCCCGCCGCGCGCATATGGGTCTTGGCGAGTATCTTCGAGCCCATGGCGCGGATCGCAGCCGCCGGCGGCCCGACGAAGATGAGACCGGCGGCGGCGCACGCCTCGGCGAACTCGGCGTTCTCGGCAAGAAAGCCATAACCGGGATGTATCGCTTCCGCGCCGGTGGCGCGGGCCGCGGCAAGCAGCGCGGCGATGTCAAGATAGCTCTCGCGGGCCGGAGCGGGGCCGACACGCACCGCCTCGTCCGCTTCCCGCACATGCCGCGCAGTTGCGTCCGCGTCCGAGTACACCGCTACCGTGCGCACGTTCATGCGCCGCGCGGTACGGAAAATGCGGCAGGCGATCTCGCCGCGATTGGCAACCAGCAGACTCTTGATCAAGCGCGTGCCTTACCGGCGGACCTACATGCGGAACACACCAAAGCTCTGGCGCTCCTGCGGGGCATTGCGCGCCACCGCGAGTGCCAGCGAGAGCACCCGCCGCGTATCCCTGGGGTCGATCACTCCGTCATCCCACAACCGCGCGGAAGAATAATAAGGGTGCCCCTGGCGCTCGTACTGCTCGCGGATCGGCTGCTTGAAAGTCTCCTCCTCCACTGCCGGCCACTCGCGCCCAGCCGCTTTGAGCTGCTCGCGCTTCACGGTGGCGAGCACGCTTGCCGCCTGCTCTCCACCCATGACCGAGATGCGCGCATTCGGCCATTGAAACAGAAATCGCGGGCCATAGGCGCGGCCGCACATGGCGTAATTGCCCGCCCCGTAGCTGCCGCCGATGATGACGGTGATTTTCGGCACCGCCGCGCAGGCGACCGCGGTGACCAGTTTTGCGCCATCCTTGGCGATGCCGCCCGCCTCCGCACGCCGCCCGACCATGAACCCAGTGATGTTTTGCAGGAAGAGCAGCGGAATCTGCTCGCGGGCGCACAGCTCGATGAAGTGCGTACCCTTGAGTGCGCTCTCGGAGAACAGCACGCCGTTGTTGGCGAGGATGCCGACCGGATAACCGCCGAGGTGCGCGAAGCCGCAGATGAGCGTCGTGCCATAGAGCTGCTTGAATTCATCGAGCTCGGAAGCATCCACGAGCCGCGCGATGACTTCGCGCACGTCATAGGGCTTGCGCAGGTTCGCCGGCAGCACCCCGTACAGCTCGTGGCTCCCGTAGCGCGGCTCCTGCGGCTTCGCAGGCGGTGCGGTGTCCGGTGGCGCTTTCAACCGCGCGACGATGCGCCGCGCGATGGCGAGCGCGTGGGTGTCGTTCTCGGCGTAGTGATCGCACACCCCGGACTCGCGGCAATGCACATCGGCGCCGCCGAGCGATTCCGCATCGATGTCTTCGCCGGTCGCGGCCTTGACGAGCGGTGGTCCGCCGAGAAACACGCGCCCCTGGTTACGCACGATCACGTTCTCATCGGACATCGCCGGCACGTAGGCGCCGCCGGCGGTACAGGAGCCGTGCACCACCGAGATCTGCGCGACCGCGAGCGCGGAGAGCGTCGCCTGGTTGTAGAAGATGCGGCCGAAATTGTCGCGGTCGGGAAAGACCTCATCCTGCGCCGGCAAGAACGCCCCGCCGCTTTCCACGAGATAGATGCACGGCAGGCGATTGTCGCGCGCGATCTCCTGCGCACGCAGGTGCTTCTTCACGGTGATGGGGTAATAGGTGCCGCCCTTCACGGTCGGGTCATTCGCCACGACCACGCACTCACGTCCGGCGACCCGGCCGATGCCGGTAATGATGCCGGCGCAGGCGATATCGCCGCCGTACATGCCGTGCGCGGCGAGCTGCGAGAACTCGAGAAACGGGCTTCCGGTATCGAGCAGTACCCGGATGCGCTCGCGCGCGGCGAGCTTGCCGGCTGTCTTGTGCTTCTCGACCGCGGCGCGCGAGCCGCCACGGGCGGCGCGCGCCACCTCCTGGTGCAGCCCATCGACGAGTGCGCGCATGGCGAGCTCGTTTTCGCGGTACTCGGCCGAGTGCAGGTCGACGCGGGTGGTGAGGCGGGGCATGAGCGGCTTGCCATGGTTGCCGGTTTGTCCGACAATCATACGATCGAGCTAAAGGAGAGGCAAGCCATGACCCCACTCGATTGCACCGATCTGGACTTCGGACTGCCGGAGGAGATCGAGGAGATCCGCCAGCAGGTCCGGCGCTTCGCTACCGGCCAGATTGCTCCACGCGCCGCGGACATCGATCGCAGCAACGAATTTCCCCGCGACCTGTGGCCAGCGCTCGGCAGCCAGGGACTGCTCGGCATCACCGTACCGGAGCGCTACGGCGGTGCCGGTCTTGGCTATCTCGCGCACGTCATCGTCATGGAGGAGATCTCGCGTGCCTCGGGCGCGGTCGGCCTCTCCTACGGCGCGCACTCCAATCTGTGCGTCAACCAGCTGCGGCTCAATGGCAACGAAAAGCAGTGCCTGCGCTACCTGCCGAAGCTCGTGAGCGGCGAGCATGTCGGGGCGCTCGCGATGTCGGAAGCGGGTTCGGGCTCGGATGTAGTGTCCATGCAGCTGCGCGCGCAGCGGCGCGCGGACGGCTACCTGCTGAACGGCCGCAAGATGTGGATCACCAATGGACCCGATGCCGATGTGTTCATCGTGTACGCCAAGAGCGAGCCCGGCGCCGGACCGCGCGGCCTCAGCGCCTTTATCGTCGAGCGCGGCGCCACCGGCTTTCGCACGGCGCAGAAGCTCGACAAGCTCGGCATGCGCGGCTCGGGAACCTGTGAGCTGCTGTTCGATGATTGCCTGGTGCCGGCTGAGAACCTGCTCGGCAGCGAGAACGGCGGGGTGCGGGTACTGATGAGCGGACTCGATTACGAGCGCGTGGTACTCGCCGGCGGCTCACTCGGGCTCATGGCGGCGGCACTCGACCTGGTGCTGCCGTACGTACGCGAGCGCCGGCAGTTCGGCCAGCCGATCGGGACCTTCGAGCTCATGCAGGGCAAGATCGCCGACATGTACGGCTCGCTCAATGCCGCGCGCGCCTACGTGTACGCGGTCGCACGCGCCTGCGATGCGCGCAGCGCACGCCGGCGTGATGCAGCGAGCTGCATCCTGTTCGCAGCGGGTGCGGCGACCCAGGCGGCGCTCGAAGCCATTCAGGCGCTCGGCGGCAACGGCTACATCAACGACTTCGCCGCGGGCCGGCTGCTGCGCGATGCCAAGCTCTACGAGATTGGCGCCGGCACGCAGGAGATTCGCCGCATGCTGATCGGGCGCGAGCTGTTCGAGGCCGCGGCATGAGTGTCGAGTTCGACCGCGTGTTGATCGAGCCCGCCTACCGTAAGGTGGCCGCGGCGATCGGCGAGCGCATCCTCAGCCGCAGCTTGCGCGAAGGTGAGCGCCTGCCGCCGGAGACCGAGCTCGCCCGGCAGTTCGGCGTGAACCGCTCGACCGTGCGCGAGGCGCTGCGCGAGTTGGAGAGCCGTGGACTGCTGCAGCGCCGTCCCGGCTCGAAGCTGATGTCGGTGAGCCGCCCGCAGCACGCGACCGTGGCGCAGGGGGTGAGCCATGCCCTGCTGCTGCACGATGTGACGGTGCAGCACCTGTGGGAGGCGCTCACGATCCTCGAGCCGCCACTGACCGCGGCGGCGGCGCGCGCCCGCACCGTGGCCGATCTCGACGCACTCGGCGCTGCCATCGAGGTCTTCGATGGCCCCGGGGCGGACACCGTCACGAGGGTGCAGCGCACCATCGATGTGTTTCGCTGCATCGCGCGCGCCAGCCACAATCCGGTGTTGGGCCTGGCACAGGAGCCGCTCCTGCAGCTGCTCGAGCCCTCGCTCTGCATCATGATCGACAAGGTGCCGCAGGCGCGCGCACGGATCGCCACGGCGCACCGGCGGCTGCTCGAGGCCATCGAGGCGCGCGATGAGAGCGCAGCGCAGCAGTGGATGGCGCGCCACATTCGCGATTTCCGCCGCGGTTACGAACTGGCCGGCATCGACCTGGCGCTGCGGCTGACGGGTTCCTGATCCGCCCGCGACGCGGGGTTGCGGCCGCTTCCAGCGGCCGGCGTGATGGGGGTCTCTGATTGCATCGCGGAAGGCAGCCGCAGGAGCCTGCCACCGTTATGCTCGCGCATTCGGGCTGGTGCCCCGGCGGAGTCCACCATGATGGCTATGCTGATACTGCTGTTTCTGCTGCTCGCGCTCGTCGGTTACCTGATTGGTGTCTACAACGGGCTGGTGCGCGTGCGGGCCGCCGTGAAACTCGCCTGGTCCAACATCGATGTGCTGCTGGTGCAGCGGCACGATGAGCTGCCGAAGCTGGTCGAGGTATGCCGGCAGTACATGCAGTACGAGGCGGCAACTCTCGAGCGCGTCATGCGCGCCCGCGCCGGGGTCGATGCGGCGCGCAGCTCCGGTAATCTGAGCTCGCTCGGTGCAGCCGAGCGCGATCTGCGCAGCGGCCTTACCGGGCTCTACGCGGTTGCCGAGAATTATCCGCAGCTGAAAGCGAGCGAGCCGTTCCGCCACCTGCAGGAGCGCATCAGTGGGCTCGAGACCGCCATCGCCGACCGCCGCGAGGTGTACAACGAGGCCGCCAACATCAACAACGTCCGCATCGCGAGCTTCCCCGACGTACTGATCGCCGGACTCGGTGATTTCCCCGCGGTGCAGCTGCTGCACTTCGAGGCCGATCAGAAGGCCGACGTCGATCTGAAGGCCGCCTTCTCGCGCTAGGGACGCAGGAAACCCGCGGCTCTTGGCGAGGTACGCAGCGTGCACCCGTTGCCAGCGAGTCAGTTACCCCCCTACGCGCTGATCGCGCTGGCGGCTGCGGGATTCGCGCTGCTCGCGCTGTGGCGCTTCCTCGCCCGCCTGCGCCGCGACCGCCTGGTGGCCGACACTCCCGAAGTCCGCATCCGCTCCGCCGCGCAGGGCTACGTGAAGGTCAAAGGACGCACCCAGCCGGCAGGTCCCGCGCCGACCGCGGCGCCACTCAGTGGCGAGCCGTGCGTATGGTGGTCGTACGAGATCGCACACGAGGAGCGCGATTCCAAAGGCAACCGCCGCTGGCAGACGACCGACAAACGCAGCAGTGTGGAGCCCTTCGCCCTCGCCGATGACGACGAGGCGCGCTGCCTCATCGGCCCGGTGAAGGCCGAGATCACCCCGACGGTCCAGCGCGTCTGGTACGGGGCGACCTCCTGGCCGATGACCGGCCCGCCGACTGGAGCGACGGGAACGCTGCTGCGTCTCGGCAGCTGGCGTTATACGGAGCGGCTCCTCTCGGTGGGAGCGCGTATCTGCGTCATGGGCGAGTTCCGCTCGCACTCGGAGGTCGGCGACCTCAACGCGGCCCTTGCCGCGAAGCTGCACGAATGGAAGCAGGATCAGCACACCCTGCTCGCCCGGTTCGACCTCGACCACGACGGGAAACTGAGCGAGGCGGAATGGGAAGCCGCGCGCGCTGCCGCCGCGCGCGAATCGCAGACCGAGACACTGCAAGCCTCGATCTCACGCGATAGTGTTATTTCCGAACCGATGAATGGCGAGCCGTTCCTGATCGCACCTCTCACCGAAGCGGCGCTCGAGCGGCGCGAGAAGCTCTACGCCGGGCTCTATCTCGCGCTTGGCCTGCTCGGGGTGGCGGTCTGCGCCTGGGCGATTCGTCACAGCGGCTAGCGGCTCAGTGCGCGAGTTGCAATGGCGCAAGCGCCGTGTCGGCCTGTTGTTTCAGCATGGCGCCGTACACCGGCTGCAACTGATCGAGCAACTCCTGCGGGAAAGCTTTGAGGTCGGGCGGCGCCCGATATCCGGTCCAGCTCTTACCATCGCCGCCCCAGCCGCGGCCGACGAGCTGCGCCTGCGTGCCGCTCAGTCCGATCAGCAGCAGCTCCGTCATGTCGAGCAGCACGGGGGGCGCGTCCGCGCCGCCGGTGACGAAGCACCAGCCCCTCAGGTACTCCGGCAGCTCCTTGTGACGCGCGCCCCCGGCATGCGCCGAGTCGTTGCGCCCCGGGCCGAGCACCACGATGGCACTCACGTTCTGACTCGCTGCCAGCTGCGCGTAGAGCGGCCCGCACTCCTTCGGCAGACCCTTGGCGAGTGAGGCGTCGAGAAAGCAGCTCTCACGGGCGCGGCGCAGGGCGTCGCTCGCAACGACTGGCACGGATGTCATCCCGAGCTGGCCCAGACGCTCGCGGACCGCAGCGAGCAACATGGTGTCCACGGGCCAGGTCACCGTGTAGGTCTTGAGGAAACTGTTCTCGATCTGCCGTGACGTGTGAAAGTGTGTCACCTCGGGATCGAGCAGACTCACGACGCCGACGCGTGCCCCGGCTGGCAACGCCAGGCTCGCGGGCGGATGCGCCGCGTGCAGCATCGCAGGAATGACGCCAAGCAGCGCCGCACACAGCGCAGCCCGGCACGGCGTCGGTATCCTTCGGCTCATCGGCCCCCCACTTCTTCGCGAGTCTAGCTTATAACGGACGCTTCTGAGTCCATGATCCGAAACATCCTGAGGCCACCGGGCACTCGCTACCATGAACACATCACTGCAACGCGAGGCGGCAAAGGCATGGCGATCATCGGCACGGAACGGGTTCTCGCAGTCGAGCACTGGACCGACTCCCAGTTCACCTTCCGCACGACGCGGGATCGCGGGCTGCGGTTCGAGAACGGGCAGTTCGTAATGGTCGGCTTGATGCTCGATCGCCCCCTGCTACGCGCCTACAGCATCGCGAGCGCGAACCACGACGACCACCTGGAATTTCTCAGCATCAAGGTGCCCGACGGCCCGCTGACCTCGCGCCTGCAGCACGTGCAGCCAGGCGATGAAGTCCTCGTGAGCCGCAAGCCCACCGGCACGCTGCTGCTCGCGGACCTGCGGCCCGGTCGTCGAGTCTATCTGCTCTGCACCGGCACCGGCGCTGCACCCTTCCTCAGCATCATTCAGGACCCCGAGCTCTACGCGCGCTTTGATGAGGTGATATTCATTCACGGCGTGCGCTGGGCGCGCGAGACCGAGGTGGTGCGGCGGCGCATCGCGGCCCTCGAGCAGCACGAGTTGCTCGGGGAGATGGTGCATCACTCCTTGCGTTATTACCCGACGGTGACCCGCGAGCCGCACGCGAACCGCGGGCGCCTCACCACACTGCTCGCATCCGGTCAGCTGCTCGAGGACCTGCGTCTGCCAGCGCTCGATCCCGCAGTCGATCGACTGATGGTGTGCGGCAGCGCTGCGCTTCTCGCAGATGTGAGCACATTGCTCGATTCACGTGGTTTCGCCATTTCCCCGCACACGGGCGAGCCGGGTGACTACCTGATCGAGCGCGCCTTCGTGACGCGCACACCCTCGTGAGCGCGCACCGGCGCCCCGAGGCGGCGCCGCGGTGCGTTACCGTCCTGAGCAAGGCAAGCGCCCTGCCCCATTTCCATCACTGGACCGTGTGATCCTCTGGGTGGCGGCCCGGCTGATCCTCCGGCCGGCCGTTCGGCTGCCGCGAGTGGGGCGGCGGAGCGCGCTCGTGCGGCGGCTGTTGAGGTTGCTGTTGTGAGTGCGGCGTTGGAGCCGGCGCACGCTCCGGAGGCGGTGGGGCGGCCGGGGGCGGCGGCCGCTCGACCTGCGCCCGCTCATTCGGACTGAGCTCCGGGGCGCCACGCGACTCCGGAGGTGGAGTGGCCCGCTCCGCGGGACCTGGGTGGGCATGTGTGGGTGGAGGTGCGGCCTCGCGCGGAGGCGCAGACTCGCGCGGAGGCGGCGCGGACTCGCCGGGCGCCTGTGCAAGTCGCCGCGGTGGCTCCGCCGCATTCGGCCGCGACGCCTCCGGTGTCGACTCCCGCGTCGATCCGGTCTCACCCGCGGCATGTCCGCCATTGTGTGCCGCATTCGCCGGAGCTCCGCGCACCGCGCCGGAACGCGCCGCCGCGGTGCGCGCCGGCACGACCCCCTCGCCCGAGAACGCGCTCGGTTTCGGCGTGGCCGCAACCGGCGGGTGTCCCTGGTTCACTGAGGCGAGCAACTCATGCTGGTGAGCCGCGGCATTCACGTGCGCACTCTGCTCACGGCTCGGAGCGTGCCGGGGCTGCCTTGCGGCGGCTTCCTCCTGCGGAGTCGGCCGCGCATTCAGTCCGCCCGGACCGCCGTTGTAGCTGATATTGTTGACCGTCACGTTGTTGACGGTGCGGTTGTAGACATTGGTGACGTTGGTCGTCCCAACGTTGTTCACCGCTCGGTTGTACCAGAACTGGTTATCGCGCCAGTAGCCGCCCTCGTATCCGTGACCGAAATAACCGAACCCATAGACTATTCCGCCGTAAAAACCAACCTCCGGCGCCCAGTAACCCGGGTTCCAGGCATAGGCGCCCTCACTGAAGCCCCAGTAACCGGGAGTCCACACCAGGTCGGGGTCCGGCGGCAGCACCCAGGTACCGGGCACCCAGTAGTAGTCGCCCTCGTCCGGACTCCAGCTCCAGTATCCGGGAACCCAGAGGTAGCCGGGTGAAGGTAACGGCGGCTGCTCGTACACCGGGAGCGGCGGTGGAGCGACGGTGGTCGTCACTGCCACGAATGCGCCATTGGCGGTATGCGACAGCATCAAGAGCGCAGCTGCGAGAAGCGCCAGAGCGAGTGTCAGGAGGCGGCGCGTCCTGGGCGCGTCCGATGCATGGGCGCGGCTGTGCGTCCCAGCAGGGGCCCGTCGACTAGCTTGCGAGTATGCCGACATGATGACTATCCGCTTGTGACTGCGTTACCCGCCAATTTGGCGCAGCCGGCGGGGCGCGGAAATCAGGTCGTGGAGCAGTGAGGCGTCAGTGAGCGCCGACGATCGCTGTCCGGCGTCGTTGAATGCCGACACTAACGCGGCTAATGTCCCCCTTCGACCAGGAGTCCCGCATCGCGCAACGCGTGCGCGAGCTGTGCCTCGATGCGCGCCGCCTCGGGGCGCGCGATGCGCTGCAGATGCAGCACTGGCCCTGTGAGCACCTCGATACCGCGATGGAGCACGCTGCCGGCAGCACGAATCCCCGCCTTGTGCTGATCGAAGCGCTGCGCGGGCGAGTAATGACTCATGCCGACATACACTCCGTACGGGCCGCGGTTGCGATCCTCGAAGTCGAGCAGTACCAGGTAGAGGTTGCAGCGGCCGCGGCGCGCGGCGGTGAATTTCAGCGCCACCTCATACAGCGTCGGCAGCCACTCGAAGTACCGCATCGGCAGCCACTCGGGGATGGAGTCCGCCGCGCTGCGCCACAGCGCGGCGAGCGCCGACTCTATGTTCGCGGCGAACTCACCGCGTACCCAGAGCTCGTGGATGCAGTGCGCGCCGGCTGCGCCATCCCCGGCGAGCAGCGCGGCGCGTAACCCCGCTTCGAGGCGCTCCCGCGCCAGCAGGGCGAGCGGCCGCGCGGCGGGCGGGAGCGAGGCATCGAAGGTGATCGCCGCTGCACTCAAGCCAGTGCGGGTTGCGGCGCGCGCCGCCCGGCACGGGCGGAGAAGAGCCAGATCACGCCGCCGATGGCGAGCGCGACGGGCACCACGAGGACAGCTCGCGCCAGTGATCCGGTGACCGCCAGGTGGCCGATGAGCGGAGGCGATGGCACATCGCCGAGGAGATGAATGGCGAAAATGCTGAGCGCCATGGCCGAAGCACGCTCGAGCGGCGAGACGATATTGATGATCGCCGCGTTGATGGGCCCTGTGGACATGAAGAGCAGCAGCTCGGCTGCGACGATCGCAGGGTAAAACACGCCCGGCGCGGAAGCGGTGAGCGCGAGTACCGCGACCGGCGCTGCAGCGAGCGTGACGACTGCCGAGAACCACAGGTACCCCTGGCGCGAGCGGCGCAGGAAATAGTCCCCGAGCCAGCCGCCAGCGAGCGTGCCGAAGAGCCCTGTGACGATGACGATGGCGCCGAAGCCGGTCGTCGCTTCAGCCGCCGAGACACCGCGCACCTGCTGGAGGAATGTCGGCATCCAGAAGCCGAGTCCACCGAGACCGAAGGTGTATGCCGCGTAACCGAGGACGAGCAGCAGGTACGGTGCACGGCGCAGCAGGCTGAGATACACGCTCACCGCCCCAGACACGCCGCCCGCAGCAGCAGCCGGCCGGTTGCCCGCTGGCACGGTTGGCGAATTGTCCTGCGCGCCACGCGGTGGATCGGGCAACGCCAGCATCAGCGCCGCGAGCAGGATTCCGGGGGCACCGCAGAGGAAAAATGCCGCGCGCCAGCCGAAGTGATGACCGATGAAGCCACCGAGCACGTAGCCGAGCGCGGCGCCCACTGGAATCGCCATGTTGAGCACGGCATAGACCCGCCCGCGCGCGCTGAGCGGGAAGTAATCCGCGAGCAGTGCCGGCGCGATCGCGGCATAAGCCGCCTCGCCGATGCCGACGAGCGCACGCGATGCATAGAGCTGCGGATAGCTGCGCGCGAGCCCTGACAGCACGGTGGCAAGACTCCAGATGGCAACTCCGAGCGCTATCGGCCTGGTGCGCGAGCCGCGGTCGCCCCACGCGCCGAAAACGGGTGCAGCGATCATGTACACGACCATGAAGGCGGGCCACAGCCATCCTGCCTGCTCGTGCGAGATCCCCATTGCCTGCTCGAGCTCGGGCACGAGCGGCGGTACCAGATAGCGGTCGAGGTAGTTGAGCAGATTGATCGCAGTCAGCGCGCCGAGCGCGATGAGTGCGCGGCGCGAGGCGGGTGCGGCAGCGGACAATGGCGAGTCCCTTCAGGTGAGCCCGCGCCACACTCTACCGCAGGTGAACTAGGCCGGAGCGAGTTTCAGGCGCTCGAGATAGTGGCGTACCGGCTCGCGATAGCCCTCGCTGCTCGTCACGGTAGTGCCGCCGGACAGGACCAGTATGAAATCTCCACGCGGCGTGCGGCTGACCTCTCTCACGTGCCGCATGTTGACGAGGCAGGAGCGGCTGATTCGCAGCATGGGCTGCGTCTGAAAGGATTTCTCCGCCTGCTGCAGGGTACTGCGCGCGTGGAAGGTCTCGCGCCCTATGGTGAGGCGCACGTAGTTGCGGTCCGCCTCGACCACCTCCACCTGCGACACATCCAGCATGTGCATGCGGCTGCCCGCTTCGGCGAGCACGCGCGGCTGCGCATCCGCCGGCAGGCGCGCACCGCGCTCGAGCTGCTCGAGGAGTGCAGCGAGCGCGCCCTGGCGGTCGAAGCTCCCTGCGGCTCCGTGCCGCCGGCGTACGCGCGCCATGGTGGCCCGAAAGCGCGCGTCGTCGAAGGGCTTGAGCAGATAGTCGACGGCGCTCACCTCGAACGCCTCGAGCGCGTAATGATCGTAGGCGGTGACGAACACGATGAGCGGCAGATCTTCCGCATCGAGCGCCCGCGCGAGCGCCATGCCGGTCATGCTGTCCATCTGGATGTCGAGGAACAGCACGGCAGGCCGCTGGCGGCGGATCGCCTCGAGCGCCGTGCGCGGGTCGCCAAACTCCCCCACCACGCGCAGATCCGTCTCGCGCTCACAGCATTCGCGCACCGTGCGCCGCGCCGCCGGCTCATCATCGACGATGATCACATCCATCATGGGTACGGAGCGCCTTCCGCCCGCGGCGGCCCGCCCGGGCCATCGCGCAACAGCGGCATATGAATCTCCGCCAGCCACATGTCCTCATCGGCGGGACCCGCCGTGAAAGTCGCGCCCGCAGCGAATTGCACCTCGAGCCGCTCGCGCACGTTGGTGAGTCCGATCCCGGGTAGTCCCGCGGCTTTCCCTGGTGCGATGGTGTTGAGCACGCGCAGCACCAGCCGCTCGCCGCTCACGTAGGCCTCGACGCGGATGGTGACCGGCCCTTCATGTCCGGCGAGCCCGTGCACCACGGCATTCTCCACGAGCGGCTGCAGGATGAGGCTCGGTACCCAGGCAGGCGCCACATCTGCGCGCAGCGGCACACGGATGGTGAGGCGATCGGCGAAGCGTTTCTGCTGCAGCTCGAGATAGAGCGTCACGAACTGCAGCTCGTCCGCCAGGGGCGAGAACTCGCGCTCGCCTGCACTCAGCAGCCGGCGCAGGAGATCTCCGAGCTGCACCACCATCGCCTGCGCCGCGGGCGGATCCCAGGTGATGTGTCCACGGATGGTGTGCAACAGATTGAACAGCGTATGCGGTGAGAGCTGCATGCGCAGCGCCGCGAGGTGCGCCTGCGTGAGCGCGCGCTCGAGCGCCGCGGAGCGCAGCTCCGAATCACGCAGGCGCTGGTAGAACGCGAAACCGGTTACGAGTGCGAGGCCGAAGCCGTAGGTCACGAGGAAGCTCGTGATGCTCGCGAGCCAGATCGGCACCTCGTGGGTGACGAATCCGCTCCAGCTGCCCCACTCCTTCTGCATCGAGTCGTGGATCATGGGGTTGCCGTTCCACACCCCGGTCAGGTACTCCCCGAGGACCAGGGCCGGTGAGGCGATGACCGCAAAGCCGAGGGCGCACAGGAGCTGCAATGGAAGCGCGCGCCACAGCGGCTGCCAGCCGGTGCGCAGTGCGCCGCGCATGCTGAGGATGAAGAGCGGATAGAGCACGAGATGTTGGATCACGCGGGCGTCCCACGGTGCGAACACATGGTTAATGTTCATCACCGAGAGGCTGGCCTGCATGTTGTTCGCGTACATGACGTTCGACAGCGCCACGTAGATCCAGAACACCGTCAGCACGCCGAGTAGCGGCCGGAAGCTCCCGTGGATCGCGGCGGACGCGCCCGACGCCGGCGCGCTCTCGCGCTGACCGAGAGTAGCAAGTGCGGGTGTGGCCCGCTCCAGCGGCGATACGCTCATCCCCCTTGGAACTCCTTAGCTGCGGCCGGACATGGCCGCTTTGCCCGATAGCGTACCTCCAAGTGCGGGTGCCGTGCGCGCAGCGGCGAAATCCAGGGACGAGAGCGTCGGCCGCTGGGACGAGCCCGCGATGTGCTGCGCAATAGTAGTCCGAGTGGGCAATTGCGGTGCGCCGTGATGCGGGCGGCGAGCACTGCGCACCGGGCCGCGTGACTGCGTTGCCGGCCCGCGTGCGGCGTTCCGCGCGGTACGAATACGTCGGTGACCGGGATCAATGCGCGCTGCGGGGCCTTAGCGCCGTGCGCGCGGAGGAGTCTCATACAACACCACGACGCAACACGATTTACGACTCAACAACGGCCCACGACGCTGCAGACGGTTCAGATCCAACACCGCACAATCAACCCACGGGAGATGACCCATGACCAAGCTGAATGAGTTCCGCCGGACTTCCATCACGTTCGCTGCGCTCGCTGCCTGCCTGATCGCCGGCACCTCCTTCGCGGCGAGCCCGCAGACCACCTCCTCCATCACGGTTCGCTACGGCGATCTCGACCTCACGAAAGACGACGGAATGAGCACGCTGCACGCGCGCGTTGCCGCAGCGGCACATCAGGTCTGCGCTCCCGATGGCGTCGACATGCGCGATCTGCAGGCCTATGCGGCCGCACGCTCCTGCGAGGCGCAGGCCATCGCCGACGCCGAGAGCCGCGTGCAGGGGGTAAAGGTCGCGGCTCTCGCGGCACGGCACTCGCGCGGCTGAAGAGAGCGGCCATTCGAACCGATAACGCCGCAACGGGTGACGCGGTCACCCGTGTGCGGCGCGGATGGAGCTCGGGTCAGCCGAGCAGTTTGAGCTCCGCCGGGCTCAGCTGCAGCCGCGCCGCGGCGAGGTCCTCCTCGAGATGTGCCACCGAGGAGGTTCCCGGAATCGGCAGCATGACCGGCGAGCGGGCAAGGAGCCACGCGATCGCCACCTGCATTACCGTTACGCCGTGCGCCGCGGCCACCTGCTCGAGCGGGCTGCCGGACTCGCGCGCTGCAGTTGAGCCACTCTCCAGCTTCGCCGTCGAGCCACTGGCGAGCGGTGCCCAGGGAATGAATGCGAGACCCTCGCGCGCGCAGACGCGCAGCACTTCCTCGGAGCGGCGGTCGGAGAGGTTATAACGATTCTGCACCGACACGATGGGCACGATGCGCCGCGCCCGCTCGAGCTGCTCCACATCGAAGTTCGAGACGCCGATGTGGCGGATCTTCCCCTCGCGCCTGAGCTTTGCGAGCTCGCCGATCGAATCCTCGATCGGCACCCGGGGATCGGGATGATGGAACTGGTAGAGATCGATGCGCGCAAGCTTGAGCCGCTTCAGGCTCCCCTCGCAGGCCTCGCGCAGGTGCTCGGGGCGACCGTCTGGCACCCATTCGGATGCGGCCGGACGCAGAAATCCTCCCTTGGTCGCGATGATCAGCCCGTGCGGATAGGGTGAGAGAGTTTCCGCGATCAACCGCTCGCTCACCTCGGGGCCGTAGGCGTCGGCGGTATCGATGAAGTTGACTCCGAGCTCGACTGCGCGGTGCAGCACGCGGCGCGCCTCGGCGGCATCCTTCGGCTCGCCCCAGATGTCAGGACCGGTGACACGCATGGCACCAAAGCCCATGCGGTTCACGATGAGATCGCCTCCAAGGGTGAAGGTACCGGCCGCTGCGGCGGGCAGATTCGCTCCGCCCGAGGCTCCGCCGGGAGCCGCGGGTGCGGCCTGCGTGGCCTCCAGGCGGGGAGTGGCGCCGGCCACTCCGAGAACACCACCGATCACACCACTCAGGAGAACCTGCCGGCGAGTCAGCTGGGATGCGCTCATGTCGGGAATCGTACCGCTGCGAAAGCGGCCGCACCATGCAGCGCGGCCTGCAGCCGGCGGGGCTTGCGGTCGGCGCGGTCCGCAGGCGGAACCTGCGCCAAAGCAACAGGGGCAGCCTTGCGGCTGCCCCTGTTGAGGCTCAGATGCCAGTCAGCTTCAGGCGGCCTTGCGTCCCGCGTGCGAGCGGCCGTTGGTGCGCGCGCGCTGATTCGCGGCGGCGGCGAACGAGCCGACCGTCTCCTGCACTTCGGCTGCCAGCGAGGAGAATTCCTGTGCGCGTTCCCGGATCTTCTCACTCAGCTGCGTGCCGAGCTCAGCCTGCTTCTCGAGCAGCTCCGCGATGGCCTGCGTTCCAAAGCCCGCACGGGTGTCGAGTGTCGCCTTCGCCTGAGCGAGACCGGCCTCGAGAACGTCGCCGGCCACTGCATAGTTGAAGCGGGCGAAGCGCTCGAGCGCGCGGAAGCCCTCGTACTGTGCCTTGCTGAAAGAAGCGTACGTGTCCTTATAACTATCGAGCCACACGTTCCAGTCGATGTGATTGCTATCCCGCATGGGAACTCCTGAGACGAAAAGTAAGGGTGGGTCTGAGGGGAAGGCATTATACATAAAATTGTATGCAGTGCAAGAAGAAATATCCGTCAGAATTGACCGACGTAGATCGTTGTATCAAATGAATTAACTGTCTCGTTTCTCTATGTGCATAGCATATCAATTTTGCAGTGCGATGAGGCCGGCGCGGGCGACGCGGGCGGCGCCGCGAGAGCGGAAGGCAGGCACTTGGTAAGATCCGCTAGGAGAGTCAAGCGAGGGAGCCATGGCGGACACGATGCCGTTGAGCGATCTGGGCAAGCACGTCGGTGAGGAGATGGGCATCTCCTCCTGGATCACGCTCGACCAGGCACGCATTGCAGAATTCGCGCACTGCACAGGCGATCACCAGTGGATCCACGTCGACAGCGAACGGGCGGCCCGTGAAAGTCCCTTCGGCACGACGATCGCCCATGGGTTCCTCACGCTTGCGCTCATCGCGCCGACGGCGTTCGAGGTACTGCTGACGCGCGTCACGCCGAAGTCGGTCGTGAACTACGGTCTCGAGAAGGTGCGCTTCCACGCCCCGGTGCGCTCGGGCAAGCGCGTGCGTAACCGTATCAGGCTCTCTGCGGTCGAAGAGCGCGGCAACGGCCGCTATCTCGTTACCACCGACAACACCATCGAGATCGAAGGCGAGATCAGACCCGCGATCCAGGCGAGCGCTCTCGCCATTTTCATGGCCTGAAGCTCCTCAGCCGCGCATGCGGCTGCCGCCGGGATCGAGCATCGCCTCGCTCTCGCGTCTTGCCGCACGCCGCTCGCCGATGAGCTCGATCTCGAAGCCCTCATTCGCGGATTCGAGCGCAGCCGGAATGTAGCCGAGGGCGATCGAGCGGCCGACGCGGTGACCGTAAGCGCCCGAAGTGACCCAACCAACGACACGTCCGTCGTGCCAGATCGGCTCATCACCCGCCGCGTCCGCATCCGCAGCATCGACGCTGAAGGTCGCGAGCCGCAACGAGCCACCACTTTCCTTCTCCTCGAGAGCCGCGGCGCGCCCGATGAAGTCTCCCTTGGCGAAATCCACGAAGCGGCCGAGCCCCGCCTCATGCGGGCCGTAGATCGGGCGATACTCGCGCGCCCAGGTTCCGAAGCTCTTCTCGATGCGCATCGTATTGAGCGCGCGGCCCCCGAAGAGCTGCAGCCCCTGCTCCCGTCCGGCCGAGCTCAGCAGATCGTAGAGCGCCCGCTGGTAGTCACTCGTTACCCAGATCTCGTAGCCGAGCTCGCCGGTGAAGCTGATACGGCCGAGGAGTGCCGGGACCATGCCGATATCCGTAGGCCTGAACGAGAGGAACGGGAATGCGCCGTTCGAGAGATCGGTGCTTGTGAGGCCCTGCAGCAACGCGCGCGAGTTGGGACCCGCAATTGAGAGTCCGACGTACTCCATCGCACACGGACGCACCGTCACGCCGCGCGGCGGCGGATGACGCTCGAACCAGCGGCGGTAGTAGACCTCCGCGGCCCAGGTGCAGATCAGAAAGACCCGCTGTGCATCGACGCGGCACATGGTGAAGTCGCCGATCAGCTTGCCGCGCTCGTTCAGCATCGGGCTAAGGGCGATGCGGCCCACTTTGGGCACGCGGTTTGCCATCACGTAGGAGAGCCACTCCTCCGTCGCCGGTCCCGAGACTTCGAACTTGCCGTAATTGGATATCTCCAGGAGGCCCACCGCCTGGTGCACGGCCATGCACTCGGCTGCGACGTGTGGGTGCGCGTTGGAGCGATGGAAAGTGATGTTCTCCTGGGCCTCCTTCGCCGAGGGGGCAAACCAGAGCGCATGCTCGAGACCGCAGTACTCGCCGAACACGGCATGTGCCGCCTGCAGGCGCTCATACACCGGCGTGGTGCGCAGCGGGCGCGCGGCCGGCAACTCTTCGTTCGGGAAGCGGATGCGGAAGCGCCGCGAGTAATTCTCGCGCACCTTGGCGTTGGTGTAGGCGAGGGTCGCCCAGTCACCGTAACGCGCAACATCCATGGCCCAGACGTCGGCGCCCGGATCTCCTTCGACCATCCATTGGGAGAGCGTGAGGCCGACGCCACCGCCCTGGCTGAAGCCCGCCATGACACCGCACGCGACCCAGAAATTCTTCAGGCCGCGTATAGGCCCGACGAGTGGATTGCCGTCGGGCGCAAAGGTGAAAGGACCGTTCACCACCTTGCGGATGCCGACCTCGGTGAGCGTCGGGAAGTGTTTGAAGCCGACCTCGAGGCTCGGCGCGATGCGCTCGAGATCTTCAGGCAACAGACTCTGGGTGAAATCCCAGGGTGTCTCGCGGGGTGACCAGGGGACCCCGGCGCGCTCGTAGGTGCCGAGCAGCACTCCACCGCGCTCCTGGCGGGTGTAGATCTCGCCCTCGAAGTCGATCGCAGTGAGCAGCTCCTTCTGGCCTTTGAGCGCCGGAAGATCCTCGGTGATGAGGTACTGATGCTGCATGGCAAGCACCGGGAGCTCCAGGCCGACCATGCGTCCGACCTCGCGTGCCCACAAGCCGGCGGCGTTCACCACATGCTCGGCGTGCACTTTGCCGCCCTCGGTAATGACATCCCAGCTGCCGTCGGCGCGTGGCTTGAGATCGACCACACGGTTGTGGCGCACGATCTCCGCACCGCCGATCTGCGCCGCGCGCGCGTAGGCGTGAGTCACTCCGTATGGATCGATGTGGCCTTCGATCGGGTCGAGCAGCGCGCCGACGAAGTACTTCTTGTCGATGATCGGAAATACTTTGGCCGCCTCGTCGGCGGAAATGAGCTCGAGCTCCATACCGAGGTAGCGACCGCGCGCCTGCGCCATCTTCAGCCAGTCGAAGCGCTCGCGCGTACCGGCGAGCATGATGCCCCCGGGCATGTGCAGGCCGCAGGACTGTCCCGAGATCCGCTCGAGCTCCCTGTAGAGGTTGATGGTGTATTGCTGCAGCCGGGCGACGTTGGGATCGCCATTGAGCGTGTGCATACCGCCCGCCGCGTGCCAGGTAGAGCCGCAGGTGAGCTCACCGCGCTCGATGAGCAGCACATCCTTCCAGCCGGCTC